>CAMEOT010000027.1 GCA_945929965.1 uncultured Lachnospiraceae bacterium | reverse complement strand
AAAATTTATATCAAAAACTTTAAAAAAGTACTTGACTTACATTAGCAAGATTTTCGTTCTCCTCGAACACCATCAATTATATCATGATATATACTATTATTCTACATGCTTTTTGACCTATGCAGTGTGCTACGAAGCCCTGACCTCATTAGCAATCAGCCTCTTTATCTTGTCCTTCATGCTTTCCTTTGCATCCTCATTGAAATGCACCCTGACTACATAGGTTGTACCGCCTATCTGCTTTCTTAATGCTACCGGTGTGTTTGTTTTTTTATTCTCCATTTGTTTGTTCTCCTTTTTTGTTAATGCCCGATAAGGAAGTGCCTCTATCTCTCGACAACGGGCAACGACAACGGACACCTAAAAACTCCTAAACCTTATCATTTATAGTTACTTTTCTGCTTTTATTCTTTTTTTCAAATATTCCGTTGCTTTCGTTGTCAGAACTGTATCTATCCCTAAAAAATGTAGGAAATATAAGGATTATAGAAATATAGAACCGACAACGAACCCGACAACGGAAGCGACAACAGACCGACAATCTACCGGGCAGTTTTTACTTCATCCACTCTTCCGGCAACGATAACTGTTGCATCTGTTCTTCGGTTAATGGTTGAAATTCACTCTCTTTGTTGTCGGGCTTTTCCCATCCTCTCTGTCTGTTGTATGGGCTTGGGAAATATCTCGGATTAGTAAATGCTATCCAGCCACTACAATTATTCATAATATCGTTAATCTCCCGAATTTCCCACTGTGCCGGACTTCCGTCATTCCCCAGTGCCTCTGCATAAAGCAATCGGGAACACACCATATTGCCCTTGCAATGCTCCAAATAATCAAGAATAAGCTCCTTTTTGGTATCTTCCTGCATAAATCTCTTCTGATACTCACAAAGCTCTTCCTGCGTCTTTTTAGGCAGTTTCAGCATATAATTACCACTTCTGTATATCTCCATTGCCTCTGCCCACATCTGTGCTATATATTCTCTTGATACTTTCTCATCATCAAGGATGTGAACCTCTGCCTCATTCACATTGCACTGAATAGGAAGAAATCTTCTGTTCCCCGACCTATCCATAGGCAGGAAATCAAGAGAATTTGACGAACCGGCAAATACGCACTGCCTCTTATGGTCTTTCGGATGCTTGTCATACGGTGTTTTGTAGGTATCCTTCTGCCTGCTCATAAAGGACTTGGTATCCTCTACATTCTTCGCATTCAGGATTGCTACCATTTCAGGGAACTCCACTATCAGATGCCCCTGCAATTTCCGGTATACATTCTCGTCATCCATTTTCTTTAGGTCATCCGTGAACCAGTCATCTTTCATGGCGAGAAATCTGAAAAAAGTGGATTTACCGGCACCCTGCCCACCGACAAGACACAGCATAACCTCAAACTTAATGCCAGGGCGGAAAACTCTTGCGATTGTTCCCAGCATAAAGAGTTTCAACACTTCATAGGTATAATCACTGATTTCAGCCCCCAAAAAGTAATGCAGGGCATATCTGATACGCTCCACCTTATCCCATTGCAGGGCATTCAGATAGTCCTGCACCGGATGATAACGGTTTTCATTTGCCACTACCTTGATTGCATCATCAATTCTCTTTTCATTTGCCAGACCATAATTCTTTTCAAAGTACAGCACCAAGAATTTCAAATCAACATCTGTCAGATTTTCACTTTCCCGATACCAGCCCAAATCTCTTGTAATGTCGATTTTATCGGTAAACATATTCAAACGGAATGCTCCGCCTAAATGTGGGTCATGGAGCAAAACTGTACGATAATTACCGGCAGTCTGCCTTACATTTCCCTGCTGTGTGCACTCCAGCATCTCTCTCACTTCTTCGATACTCTTCAATTCTTCCGACAATGCTCTTTACCCCCTTTCCTATGTCTGAAATAACAAAAGCCCTGTCAGGAATATCTTTTTCAAGAAGAGTGTCAAGCTGATACTCCACTCTGCTGATATTCTGCAGGGCTTCCACAAAGAGCGGATGCAGTTCTTCATCCATGCTCTTCGGTGCATATTTTATTTTCCATTCCTTTAGCAGATGATAATAGTCGGATAATTCCCTAAAACATTTCTTCTGTTCCTCATCCAATATCTGCTCTTTCGATTTCTGCGGTACTGCCGGTTTTGGTAATGGACGGTTGGTTGCATCATAGTTTAGACCAAAGTCGGAGGCAATCTTCATTGCAGCCTCCTTTGGTGCAAGTCCAAAATATTTTGCCACCAAATCAGTAGCATCTCCGGTTTCTCCACAACCAAAACAGTAGTACCTCTTATCAATCTTCATACTGGGTGTCTTATCCCTATGAAACGGACAACAAGCCAGCCCGCTCCGATTGATTTTTATGCCATATCTCATAGCCACATCTTTTGCGGTAACATTATCCTTTACCACTGCAAAAACATTCATAACAGCCTCCTATCCAAGTTCTTCCGTTTTCTGCTTTTTCACTTTTGGAAGTTCCGCTTTTCTCTGCTTTTCCATTTCCACTTGCTTCTGATGTTCTGCCAGCCTCTCTCTGACAGACACTCTCGCCCTTTCCTTTATTTCTTCTTTTTTCTGTTCCTTTATCTGTGGACTCTGTAAGGCTCCCAGCACTTTCTTTGCAACTGCCTGTGCCATTTTTCTAAAGCGTGCTTCCAAATTGTCAAGGCACTTCCCCACAAAATCTCTCTTGTCTTTTGGAGTTTTCCGCTCATCCGAAGTCAGCCATTTTTTATAACTGCGAAGCTCTGCTATATCTTCTGCTCTGGTATGCTCTGCCACTGTATCAGCTACGACCTCACACGCTTTTTCATAGGCATCATCCGCTATCTGCTCCACCATATTTTCCATATCCAAGACCTTCAAGGTAATGTCATCCAAAGCCGCCTGCATCTTGGCAATTCTCTTCTGCTGATTTTCTATGATATAGTCCTGCTTCTCCAAATAGCTTGCTCCACCATATTCCGGTTCATATTCAAGCTCCACACCGTTCTTCTGCCCAATATCCAAAAACAGCTTCCTGCACTCTGCATCAAAGCACATCTTCCGGTTATTGAATCGACTTCTCTTTTTTGTCGGGTCAGGTAATTCAAACCCCAACTCTTCCAGTGCTTTTTCCTGCTGTGGACAAAGCTCCCCATATTTATTCAGGGCATCATAGACTTGTCTTACATGAACATGAGGAGTGGCTTCATCCAAGTGCAATGCCCAGTCAAGAATGTGAACATGGCTACCATATCTTTTTTCAAATTCCTCAAAGAACTCTGCCACCACTTTTGCCAATACATCGGGTGTCACTGAACAATCAATATTACCAAGTTGCAATATACTCTCTTCCGGACAGGTCTTATTATTTTTCAGAACATCATCTGTCGTTCTGTTCCGTTCTGCGTGACCCGCTTTCTCATTTCTTTCATTTTGTGCATCCACATGGTCTCCGTAATGCTCAAAATAATATGCTTTTTCAATTTCCGTGAAAGTCATTTTCCTTTCCGATGTATCACCGTTCAAACAGTAACCCTGATAGCAGTCCCAGTAAACATTCAGCTTCGTTCTCTCGGCATCAATATGCTCACTGTTGGCTACATCAAAGTTTCTGTCATTGTGCTTTACGTCATAAACACCATGCTTTCCGCTTCTTCCGTTGTGCCTTGAAGCTCTCATTTTCTCTTTGCTCATTTCTTCTTTTTCCTTTCAACTAACTTCCGTGGCGAAGCCAATTACTTGAGATTTTTTCGACAAGTAATACCCAGTACTTATTGTCGAAACGACAATAAACTGGGCAAGGCTTCCGCCCTTGACCTGATGAAGGCTCTGCCTCTCAACTCCGACAAAGGTTGCACCTCTGTACTCTGCTCCGAAGGAGTTGAAAACTGCCACCAAATAGCCGGTAGCACTGTTCAACTTCTTCGGTATGCCCTGCATTTCCTTTTGAAATTTGGGCATGAAAAAAGCACTCAAGATTATCTCTCAAGTGCTTTTTCCGAAATCCTATTCAGGTGTTCCGACTGTCGGTTTTAATGCAAGGCTTCCCACCGTTGCATACACTCCGTTCTCCCTATCCTGCTTACGGATTTCTTCTTTCATGGCTTGCAGTTTCTCACGCTTTTCACTCTTCACACGCTCCTCATATTTTCTCTGCCAGCCACTTTCTTTTCTGCGAAGATACTGCTGATGCCTCTTATCCTTAATCCGGTTAATTCGGTCTATCTCCGCCTGCTCTTCCGGTGTAAGTTCCACTTCCATTGCCGGTGGTACATACCGACTTACGAAATTGAAATAAATCTCAATCTCCTGCGTGGTCTGAATACTCCCTTTTCTGTCTCTCTCATGCACCAGCACCTTATCAACAAATTCATTAACCATTGCCGGTGTAAGTTCTTCAAATTTCTCGTATTTATCAATCAGTGCCATGAACCGGCTTGCTGAATTTCTGTTTCCGTCATACTCTGCAATCCTCTTCTCAAGCTCCATGATTTCCGCATCCAGTTCCGATTTTTCATTTGCGTACTGCTTATCAAGAACCTCATATCTGCTATCCGGCAACTTTCCGAGAATGTTATCCTCATAGATACGGCAGATTAGCTTCTCAAGCTCCTCACAGCGATTTCTAGCCACTTTAATCCTTGCCTTGACCTTTTTTACCTCTGCATCCTCTTGTGAGGACTGTGCGGTTGTTATCGTCTCCAAAAACTCTGCTCTGTCATACTTGGCACTTTCAAAGATTGCTTTCAGCATATCCCCTATCAGTTCCAGCACCACAGACTCGTTAATTCTGTGCTGTGTCTTGCATAGCGTACCGCACGGAACTTTGGTATATGCCGAACAAGTATATTGTGCAATTCTCTTACCATTGCTTGTTCTGTGAACATACATTTTAGCACCACAATCAGCACAATACATAAGACCGGTAAGTACATGATGCTCGCCCCATCCGTCCGGATATCTTCGTACATTCGCCCGAAGCTTCTGCACCGTATCAAAGGTATCTTGGTCTATAATGGCATCCTGCGTATTCTCAAAGATTACCCAGTTATCTTCCGATACATAATGGCTCTTTTTGTCCTTAAAGTGCTTCTGCGTTTTGAAGTTTACGGTATGTCCTAAGTACTCCCTTTTCTTCAAAATGCCGACCACCGTAGATGAACCCCACCCATACGGGTCTTTTACCTGCTTGTGCCTGTTGTTACCCTGCCCGAAGCGTGCCATGTGTACTGCCGGTATTTCCACTTTCTTCTCCTGCAATAAATTAGCTATCTGATAAGGACCCAGACCATCAATAGTCCATTTAAATATCAGACGAACCACCTCGGCAGCTTCTTCATCAATTATCCAGTGATTACCGTCATTTTCATCTTTCAGATAACCGTATGGAGTAACGCTTGCCACATGCTTGCCCGACTTACCTTTTGATTTAAAGGTAGACCGGATTTTCTTGCTGATGTCTTTTGCATACATTTCATTCATAACATCCCTGAACACAAGAAAATCATCATCTCCGTTGGAACTGTCATGGTTATCGTTAATGGCAATCAGCCGTACTCCCTTTTTACGGAAGAACTCTCGAAGCTGACCGACCACAAGATAATCTCGCCCTAATCGGCTCATATCTTTTAACACAATCGTTTCCACTTCTCCATCTTCCACAAGGCTAATCATTTCCTTAAAGGACGGTCTTTCAAAGGTTGTACCGGATATTCCATCATCAGTGAAGTGCCTGAACCTAGTCCACCCTTTTTCTCTACAAAAATCTTCTAGCAACTTCTTCTGGTTTTGAATACTGTACGACTCCCCCAAGTTCTCATCCTCACGACTTAGTCTCTCATACAATGCGATTATTTTTTCGCTACTCATGCTCTGCTCCTTTCCTCTGTATTTGAACCTAAAAGTAATAAGCTCAAAGAGAATTTCTAATATGTACTAAAAAGTCTCTTTCATCTTATTACACCCGCAGCAAGTTTGTATTTCTTATACTGCCTTACTGCAAAATGGTTCGGGGTCTCCGCCTCCAGCTCCTCAAAGAGCAAATCAACAGCATTTTTGAAATTCTCATCATCCTCTCTAGCTTCGCTGGCATCAATCAGATCAATCAGCATTGCGAAATTCTGCTCCTCCTCCGGAGCTTCATACCAGATATAAGCGATGAGTGCCGTATAATAGAGCTTTTCAGCCTTCACCCAGAAGTCCTCACCGGATTGCTGTCCCTCTCCTTTGGTGTTGACTATAATCGTGTTTACAAGTTTCAGAATATCCTTTTCGCTTCGAATATAGGCGAAAGGATTGTAATGCATGGATTTTGCAAAGTTTATGGTATTGAGGACTTTTATTGCATAGCCACCCTTTTTTAACATCTTTCCGCACTCCACAAGCACCGTCCCCTTCGGGTCAGTAACAACATAAGATGAGTGCATCTGCATCAGATTGGGCTTCACAAAAAAGCGTGTCTTACCGGAACCGGAGCCACCGATAACAAGAATATTTTTATTTCTCGCATACTTTGGCTGCTTTGGTCTGCCGGACATCATAAGTCTTTCTGTCTGTGTCAAAAGGACATTATTTTCAAACACAGAATCCATATATGGCTCTATGTCTTTGGCGTTTCCCCACCTTGCGGAACCATACTCAACGCCCTGCCGGAATTTCTTGGCATTCTTGGCTTTATAGTACACCACAAGCCGGAGTGCTATGCCGCATCCAGTCCCAATCAGCAAATCTCTTGGATGGAAGCTGGGCAGAGGATTGGAAAACAGGATATCAAAACTGTTCATGACTGCCATCATCTTATCGGAAGCATTATTCCCCGGTGATACTCTCCACAGCCATGCCACCTTGTCACAGAAATATCCGACAAGAATATACGGGATATTTAAAAGCACCAGCTTCTTGGTGTCAGCCCCCTTCAGCTTTGCTTTCAGATTTTCCGGAATAGCTTTCAGGTCTTTGGCTATGCCCTGCACAATATTACTCAAAGGCTATGCCCCCTGTCTTTATTCTTTTCCCGGCTCCGTTCCCTGTTCTTATCCTGTGATACTGCATCCCTGAAACGCTTTAACTTCTCCCTTACGGAAGCTCTGCCTTTCTTCTTCTCATTACCATAAACAAATTCCTTGAATGCCTGTGCAACCACATCAGCATCCCTGCCCTTGAAGAAAACCAAATACTTGGGCGGTTCGCAGGTCTTATCTTTTTTCACTGCAAAATCAACATTGTATTTACGAGCTACCCGCTCAAAGGCTTTGATGTTGCTGTCAGTTACTTCGATAGACGACACTCCCACACCCTCGCCAACCAGCTTTTTCACAGAAGTCTTACCATGCGTGTTCTGTGATTTCTGCCTGCGGTGGTTCAAATACATACGCATGGCAGCTTTCAGCACGTTAGCATCTAATTTAGCGGTCTTTATTACAAGAGCAATCGTTTTCTGTGTTACTTCCTCCTGCATAAGTACCTCCGATCATTGCTACCTGAGTGTATGCCCTGCTATGGTGGAACATACAGCCTGTGCAGTAAATATCTCATAAGCTCTCCTTTCTGCTTCCAGACATTGTGTCCAAAAGTCCATGAACGCAAAAAGGGCAGCTATAAACCTTTACGGTCTATAACTGCCCTGGCGCTGTTTTGTTTCATGTTAAATTATTGTAATATTTATCATACTGAACGTTGTATATACATCTCATTTCCGTATAAGCATACTATTGGAATTTCATTTTCTAAAAAATATTGTAAAGGTTTATCTTTCCTGCTGGTGTCTTGAACCCAACAAGTCCCACCAATATTCCTTGGTCGTTACAACTTAATTGAAATCCTATATATG
Organism: uncultured Lachnospiraceae bacterium; assembly: GCA_945929965.1. Lineage (GTDB taxonomy): Bacteria > Bacillota > Clostridia > Lachnospirales > Lachnospiraceae > Acetatifactor. The sequence goes on along the minus strand of CAMEOT010000027.1, from coordinate 26,879 downwards.
TTCCTTCCATACTGTTAAGTTTGTATATTGCCCTGTTGATTTTTGCCATTTCATTTATGGCTACATATGGTCTCCTCGTACAGTTTACTGGTTCGAGCGAACAATAGACTTTTTCCTGAAATTCAAATACTATATTCGCACTACATTCACTATATAGCTTAAATATGTCTTTATCCTCTGTTATTTTCGGTTCCAATGTTCCCGGAATCATATCAGTTATTTCAAAAAAACCGATCTTCTCCATCCAACCATTTTTTACAATTATCTCCAAATTCTGTATATTAAAATATTCTTCTGCTTTTGTTGGATGCGGTATTACATCTATGAAATACACATCATGGAAATCAATTATGCACAATAATTGTGTATCACTTCTGTTATTCTTCATCTGTTTTTTATCTGCTACAAACTTATCACTCATGTGCAAATGAAACAAATGCCATGTATATCGCCAAAAATCTGTTTCTCGTGACTTTTTTATGTTATTTGAAAGAAAGATATTCATATCCTTTCCCTCTGAAAATGCATTCTCAAACATTTTCAAAATTTCTACATATTCTTTTGATATTTCATTCAAATTAATTCTGTTCAATAATTCCTTAGAATAATGTACTGTTCTTTTAGTCACAGGAATCAATCTAAACAGATATGAGAAGAAATCTATTATAGTATCTTCTGGTTCTTCTTTACATTTATACTCTATACCTTCGCTATCATAAAATTTACGAATTTCAGATTGAATATCCTGATATATAGTTTTTTCTAATTCGGTCTTTTCTCTCTTCGTATTATCCATATTTTACCTATCCTTTTCATTCTTTAATAAATTACATTATACTTTTGTTTTTACAAAGAACAGTGTATAGATTTCTGAATGTATCTTGTTACCATCAATCTTCACATCATCTAGCAGCAACGCCTGGAACAAAACATCCCTCACATTTTCCAGTCTTACCATCCCATACTCTTTTTCCGTAAAGCCTTCCGCCTGCACCTCTGTACTTGCAGCTTCTTTCCTTGCTACCAGACAATGCGTATATAACCCCAAGATGTACTTGTCCGACAGCAGAAATGCGTATGTTTCATTTCCCCGATATGTATATCGGCACTTTTCCAGATTTTCTTCCGGTATTGTGAAATAACATCTGACCGTTTCCAGATATACATCTCCATTATACTCCGGCTTTAACTTATTTGCATACCTTTTGATTGTTGCAAAAATATTATTCCTCTGCATTGCGGTCTTAGTTCTCTTGAATACAGGCTTCCTGCCTTGCAGGTTCATATAAACATTATTGATAACAGCTTTCCCGGCATACTGGCTAAAATCTCCTATTCTCAGCAGATATGACAATACCTCCAGTAGTTTCTCCTTTGATGATATCTCCTGATACGAATATTCTCCAAACTCAATATGGTCTAACTTCAAAGGGCTGCTCCCCTTTGCTATCTCCCGTTCCATTACACGATTAACATCTCTCATTGATTCCATATCCGGCTTTCTCCTTCCCGCTTCTGGACACAATGTCCAAAAGCAATAAAAAAGAGCAGCTACAAATCTTTCGACCCATAACTGCCCTGACGCTGTTATTCCTATAATTCTATTCCTGCCTTTTGGGCAAAATCAGCTTTTTTATCCGTAAGCTCTTTTTTCTTTTCTTCCGGAAGGCTTTCAAATATACCTTTATATCCTTTTTCCAAAAGTGATGTGCCCTTTGCCATCAGATAAAGTTTTGTATCCAGCCATTCCACCCAGAGATCTTCAAACAGACTCCGGCAGTCCGTAAAAGTATAGACATTATCAAATCCCTGATTTTCTGTATAATACTGCAATTTTACAAAGCCATATCTTCCGGCATCCATAACAAGTATATTTTCAAGCTCATACAGCTCTGCAAATGCATCAGCAACCTGTCTGCACTTTTCTTTTTCGGCTTCTGTAATATAGCTTTTTTTCAAGATATAAATCCCTCCTGTTACTGTTCGACCATTTATTTTAACATCTATTTTTCTATTTAATCTGCATATTTATGGTGCATACACGCACCATATTATTATAGGTTTTCTCCATTTAAAATACAAGAGAGGAAAGGAGTTGCCTGTATGATTAAATATGACCCTCTCTGGCAAACGCTGAAAGCCAAGAACATCAGTCAGTACCAGCTTATCAAAGATTATGGCATTGACAAAGCACAGCTTCAACGGCTCCGGCAGAACATGGTAGTAAAAACCATTATTCTGAACAGACTGTGTCAGATACTTGACTGCCGGATTGAAGATATCATGGAGTATGTTCCGGATGACAAATAAAGGTATTGTTGTGGATGATTAGCCGACAATGCCTTTTTTGTTGCCCTTTTATTCCTTTGGACATTGTGTCCAGAAGTGTCCGCCTATCACTTTTATTATCTCCGTAAAAATCTTTGCAATTCTCATTATCACAATAATGCCACCTATCAAACCACCAATTATACAATTAAGTGCAAATACACCCATGCTTCCGGCAATTCCAAAATTCTTTGGCATCAGATACAGACACATTTTCCGGATACCGTAAGGGCATCCCACCAGTATCCAGTAAAGGAAATAATCAAACCCTTCTGTTTTGCAGCATACCGGATAACAGGTAATCATCCAGAGTGCCAGAACAACCGCCGGAACCACTATCTCAAACAATACCTTTTTCATGCCATCCTCCTCCATACATATCATGCTGCACCTCCTGCTGATAATAATGATTTATCGTAGAGGAAGCATTATACAATGCCGTCACCATGTACGACTTGATATTTGCAATCTTCGTAGTGGTATTTTTCATACAGCCCATCACATATTCCAGATGTCCGCTGTCCAGCTTCAAAAACTTGGATTTCACAAGCTCATACGGATAATCCTCTCCTGCAACTTTTACTGTGGTACGCTTTACGCATACAATCTCACAGATAACCTCAAACAGTTCCTCATACAATGCCTTGTCCTGCCAGACAGCATATTTCATGTAATGCTCGTACTCAATATTTTCCTTAATCAGCTCTATGTATGCGTTTACATCCTCCATCCCATCCATCGAATCAGGCTTTTTCTGCTCACTCTCCGATTGATTGATAGGATTGATATAACTCATATCAGTATAATTCTGATTAGTCTGATTATAGTTAGTATAAATAGGGACTGAATTTCCGACCTCTTGAAGTCCGTTTTGCCCACCTCTTGAAGTCTGATTTTCCGAGTTCCTGAAGTCGGTTTTTCCGACCTCTTGAAGTCGGCTTCTCAGACTTCTTGAATTCGGTTTTTCCGACTTCTGCAAATCGGCATCTCCGACCTCTGCAAGCGTATCACTATCCGCTTGCATTTTAGCAGGCTGTTCCTCTGTTTCCTGCGAAACAACAAAATTTTTCACATAAATAATATCTGGCTTTCCAAGCCCTCTTCGGATTCTCTCCACCAGACCAATACCTTTATTTGTATCTAATTCTGCAAGGACTTTTATTGCCTTGTCCTTTCCGCAGCCTAAATCCTCCATAATTGCATCTACCGTATATATAATATACGCCCTGTTTTCATCATCAAGCCACCCATTTTTCATGGATAAGGACATTCTGTCAAGCATCAGACCGTACAGGAGCTTGGCATCACTGCTAAGCCCCTTAAAACGCTCATCTTTAATCAACAGCCGTGGAACACGATAAAAAGAGAACTGATCTGCTTCGATTCCATAATAATAATCGAACTTGATTGTACCGCCCATTTTTACCGCCTCCTTTACTGTTTCTTCTGCCATTCCTCCAAAAGCTCTATAATGACATGTTCGATTTCGCTTTCCGAATACTCCTCCGGAAAATACCTGCTGATTTTCTCTGCTTTTAATGTAACCTTTCTTTCCTTTGGCTTTTCCTCTGTCAGAATGAGCCTTACCATCGGCATGGTCAGCTCTCCCTTTTTCCCATACTCTTTCAATTTTGCTGATTGGACAGTGGAAATATTTGTTCCGATTTCTTCCATGATAACCTGCACCCATTCCTGTGCCTGCTCTGTAAGAAACGATATATCAACGCCCTGCACCAGACCGATTTTCTTCTTATCAACCATTTCCAACAGTTCATCAGATAACCGGGCAAGCCAGATATACCGCTGAACCGTCTTGCCACTTTCCCCGGCAGCTTCTCCCACTTCATCCAGACTGTTTCCGGCACCCTTTTTCCCCTGATGTTTCATGGCTTCATACTTCATGGAATAAGCTCTTGCCTTCTCACTTGGTAGAATATCTTCTCTCTGAATATTCGTGTCTACCATGATGATTGTGGCTTCATCATCCGTGTAATCTCTGACAAACATCGGCATTGTAGACAGTCCAGCCAGTTCACAGCCATGTCTCCTACGGTGCCCGGCAATGATTTCATAGCCGCCTTCTGCTCTCGGTCTTGCAATACCGGGCATCAACACACCATAGTTCTTAATGCTCTCCACGGTTTCCTGCATTTTCTCATCATCCACTACCTTAAACGGATGTCCTCTGAACTCATACAGCTCACAAAGTGGTATCTCCTGCACCTGTTCTGTACCTGTACCCGCTTCCTGTGTGCCAAACAAATCGTCAAAACTGCTTAACTTAATTTTGTCTGCACTTCCTCTCTTATTCATTGCGCTCACCTCCCTGCTTTGCTCTGCAAAGTGTGAGTCCCTCTGGACGAGCAGAGGTGATTACCTCCTCTGTCAATGACTGGTAGGCACCTGCAACCTTGCCTTTCGGATCGTGCTGAAAGATACTGACACCCTCTGCTGAAATTTCCGCTGCTCTTACAGAAATCGGAATACTGTTTTCAAATATCCGCACTTTACTTCCATAATTCTCTACAAGCATGGCACTGATGTCCCTTGCATAATTCGTCCGGCTGTCCACCATTGTCAACAGAATACCTTCAATTTCCAATTTCGGGTTAATCTGACGTTTTACTTTTCCAATGGTCTTAATAAGCTGTTCCAGACCTTTCACGGGCAGATATGCCGCCTGCACAGGTATCAGAATACTGTCTGCACAGGCAAAGGCATTTATGGTAATCATACCAAGGGAAGGCATACAATCAATCAGTATGTAATCGTATCTATCTTTTACCATTTCCACATAGGAACGCAACACAACCTCACGGCTCATCACATTCACCAGTGATACCTCCAGACCGGACAATTCAATGTTCCCCGGCATCAGGTCAATGCCTTCCTCATGCTTCAGGATACCGTAATCCGTATCCATTTCCTCATCATTGATGATATTTGCAAGCACATTTGCCAGAGTGATCTCCAGCTTGTCCGGCTCCTTAAAACCTAAACTTGCTGTAAGGCTGCCCTGCGCATCCGCATCAATTAACAGCACTCTCTTTCCCTGCTTTGCCAAACCGATTCCTAAATTGCTTGTTGTGGTGGTCTTACCAACTCCACCTTTCTGATTTGCGATTGCGATTATTTTACACATAATGAAATTCTCCTTTTCTTCCTGCTATTTTTCTGCTATGTTTCTTTTGCTTACTTCCACATAAGCCCTGTAAAACTTCTTTGTACCCTTATTCGGGTATAAATCTGAAAACTCGGTAACTTCTATTTTCGGGTTACGCTTCAAAATCTTTCCGAACCATGTAATATCGTTCTTCGTACCCATCAATCTGACTTTCAACATTAGTCTGCTCCTCCAAACAGGGCGTACAATTTCTTGTTATACGTCACATACTCCGGATAACGAATCTGTATCGCCTGCCAAAAATATGGTGCATAGGCACAGCAGAATAATTCCTCCACTGAATACTGCCTGCACTCGTTTATCTGTTCCTCGGTGTCCTTGTAGTCATCCACGCTCGGTGTCCCATTGCAGTAAAGATTAAATGCCATTCTGACCACCTTTACACTTCCGCTGGTCTGCCAGCCTTCGTGCAAACATTCTGTTTTTACACAGCCTGTCTTAAAATCGTAAATACTTTTAATGTTTCTTCTGGTATCGTCACTGATGCCAAGACAATAGCAGAGTGCCTTGTGGTACACATCCTGATACCTTACTTCTTCTAACTTCTCATAGTAGAATTTCTCATGTGCATCGCTGATGAAAATAATGTTTTCCTTCTTTGTTTCCTTTGCTCCTAACGCTGTACTGTTCATTGTATTTACCTCCAATTTTTATTTTTGACCATAACAAAAGGACACTTCCAAATTCTCACTTGGAAAGTGTCCTTAAAGTACAAAATATTAAAATTGAATGTCGCACAAAACGTATTATCAAGTATTATACGGTATTATGCGTAGCAAATTTGTAGTAAATTCGTAGTAAATCACAACTTGTAATCGCTGAAACCCTTGATTTTAAGCCATTTATTTATCCAATGACTTCATTGTCGGGAAGAGCAGAACATCACGGATCGCAGGAGAGTTGGTCAGCAGCATTACCAGACGGTCGATACCGTAACCGATACCGCCGGTAGGAGGCATACCGATCTCCAGTGCGTTCATGAAATCTTCATCGGTCGTATTGGCTTCCTCATCGCCTGCTGCCAGTGCAGCTTCCTGCGCCTTGAAACGCTCTCTCTGGTCGATGGGGTCATTTAACTCGGAATAAGCATTACACATTTCACGTCCATAGATGAACAGCTCGAAACGCTCTACATAATCAGGCTTGTCCGGCTTTCTCTTGGTCAGAGGAGAGATCTCTACCGGATGATCCATGATGAATACGGGCTGGATCAGATGCTCTTCTACGAACTCCTCGAAGAACAGATTCAGGATATCGCCCTTGGCATGACGCTCTTCGTAGTGTACACCCTTCTCGTCTGCCAGCTTCTTCGCTGCAGCGGTATCGGGAATCTGGTCGAAGTCAACGCCTGCGTATTTCTTGACAGCATCTACCATGGTCAGTCTCTCGAAAGGCTTGCCCAGGTCGATGGTCTCTTCTGCATAAGGGATCACGGTAGTACCGCATACTTCCTGTGCCACATAGCGGAACATGTTCTCAGTCAGATCCATCATTCCGTAATAGTCGGTGTATGCCTGGTACAGCTCCATCAGTGTGAATTCCGGATTGTGTCTGGTGTCCAGACCTTCGTTACGGAATACACGGCCGATCTCGAAGACACGCTCCATGCCGCCGACGATCAGTCTCTTCAGGTACAGCTCCAGGGAGATACGCAGCTTCACGTCCTCATCCAGCGCATTGTAATGGGTCTCGAAAGGTCTTGCTGCCGCACCGCCGGCATTGGATACCAGCATGGGGGTCTCTACTTCCAGGAAGCCCTGTCCGTCCAAATAACGGCGGATGGCGCTGATGATCTTAGAACGCTTTACGAAAGTATCCTTAACATCCTGATTCATGATCAGGTCGGTATAACGCTGACGATAACGGATATCGGTATTGGTCAGGCCATGGAACTTCTCAGGCAGAATCTGTAAGCTCTTGGACAGCAGTATTACCTGGGACGCATGTACGGAGATCTCGCCGGTCTTGGTCTTGAAGACTTCGCCCTCGATACCTACGATATCGCCCACATCATACTTTTTGAAATCCGCATAGGACTCTTCTCCGATGCTGTCTCTTGCTACATATACCTGAATGTTGCCGGGCAGATCCTGTACATTACAGAAGGATGCCTTACCCATGACACGTTTGGACATTACACGTCCGGCGATACGGACGGTCTTGCCTTCCAGTTCTTCGAAATTGTTCTTGATATCGGTGCTGTGATGGGTCACATCATATTTGGTGATCTGAAAAGGATCCTTGCCTGCCTGCTGCAGGTTAGCCAGCTTCTCGCGCTTTACCTTAAGCAGCTGGTGAATATCCTGCTCCTGTACATTTGTGTTCTGTGTATCTGCCACTTTTTTCCACTCCTTACTCTGTCTTACTTACTCAACGTTACTTCTCTGGATCTCCAGAATCTTATATGAGAAAACACCTGCGGGTGTCTCTACTTCAACGGTATCGCCGACCTTATGGCCGATCAGTGCCTTACCTACGGGGCTCTCGTTGGAGATCTTGCCCTTTAAGCTGTTGGCCTCGGTGGAACCTACGATCTTGTAATCCAGCTCTTCGCTGTATTCAATATCCAGGATCTTGACCTGGCAGCCGATGTTGATCTTATCCAGATCTACTTCCTCCTCGACTACGACTTCTGCATTCTTCAGGATCTTCTCCAGCTCTTCGATACGGGCTTCGATGTCTCTCTGCTCATCCTTCGCTGCATCGTACTCAGCGTTCTCGGACAGGTCTCCCTGCTCTCTTGCTTCCTTAATCTTCTGAGCCACTTCCTGACGTTTTACCACTTTCAGATCATGTAACTCATCCTCATATTTTCTGAGGCCTTCGTAGGTCAAAATGTTTTTCTTTTCCTGCATGATACCGCACCTTCCTGTTTTCTATATTTTGCGCTACCGACACTCCCGGCAACATAACTGCCTAATCAACCGAGTTATTATACCCATTTTTACTGATGGTGTCAAGGTATTCCAAGGCTTTTCGCGGGTCTTTCCACTCTTTTTTCATGGAAAAATAACGGATCTGCGGACATCCGGACGTGACACGGCGTTCCTTTTCCTCCGATGCCGGAAAATCCAGCCAGACGCTGCCCGCTGCCAGCCCGCCGCCATAGACTTTGTTGCTGTCGCAAAAATCCAGCACCACGCAGGGCGCCGTCGCCTCCAGCCGCACTCTGTCGTAATCTGCCGCTTCCGGTAGCAGACGGATCTCCGGGATCAGCCCATATTCGTCTTCCAGCTCCCAGGTAAGCCTCTCCTCGTCCTCCCGGAATTCCCGCGCCGTGAGGTACCACTTCATGCTGTGAAGTTCCTGCGCATATTCGAGAATGACATACGGCAGAAAAGGATTGTGCCCCAGCACGATCAGATCCCGCCACAGGGGCTCACCTTTTGCTTTTTCCCCATAGACAAGCAGATGTTCCACCCATTCCTGCTGCAGATATTCCCGAAATTCCCTTCCGTAATAAAAAGACAGGGGTTCACGGCACACAATGTATGTGTGGTCCGGATCCTCTGTCAGTTCCTGCAATTGTTCCCGGAGTATTTGCTCCGTCTGTTTCTGTTCCGTGCCATCCGCTCCCGTCACTGCCGCCCTGACCAGACGGTAATCCCGGAATAGATATTCCGTCCGGCGAACAGTCACCGCCTCCGTAGTTTTCTGCGTTTTTGCAGTTTTCCACAGTGCATGGAATATTTTAAAAAGTTTTCCCCGGGGAGCGTTTCCCTTCTGCACAGGCTGTGACTTCCACACCGCTGCCCGTGCTCCCTGTTCCACGGTTTGTCTCACCGGATAGAGATACAAAATAATGTCCATGTTACAGTGTATGCAGCCGGGCTCAGTGCTATTCCCGGTCTTCATCCGGGAATATGTCATGCACGCCCCGGATCAGTTCGTCCATTTTCTCCATGGTGTTGATGGTCTGACGAAAATGGGCGGAATGGGGCATTCCTACGGTATACCAGGACAGATGCTTGCGCATCTCCCGGACGCCGGTATATTCGCCCTTGTATTCCAGCTGCAATGCCGCATGGCGCAGGATCAGTTCCCGCTTCTCCCTGTTCGTGGGTCTCGCGGGGATCGTGCCGTCTGTAAGGTAGGATACCACTTCCCGGAAGATCCAGGGATTGCCCTCCGCCGCCCGGCCGATCATGACGCCGTCACAGCCGGTCTGCTCCAGAATGGCTTTCGCCTTCTCGGGGCTGTCCACATCGCCGTTACCAATGACGGGAATCTTCACCGCATCCTTCACCTGTGCGATGATGTCCCAGTCTGCCTGTCCGCTGTAATACTGGGCTCTGGTCCGTCCATGCACCGCTACCGCTGCCACACCGCAGGCTTCCGCGATCTTCGCGATCTCCACGGCATTGACATGGTCATCATCAAACCCCTTCCGGATCTTCACGGTCACCGGCTTGTCGATGGCTCTGACTAACGCCGTCAGGATCTGCTCCACCAGCTTCGGATCCTTCATCAGTGCGGAGCCCTCGCCGTTATTCACTACCTTTGGTACCGGGCATCCCATGTTCAGGTCCAGAATGGAAAAAGGACGCTCCTCGATGCGTTTTGCCATCTCCGCAAGAATCTGCGGATCAGAACCGAACAGCTGCAAGGAAGCAGGTACCTCGTCGGGATGGATCTCCATAAGGCTGTCAGTATTTTTATTGTTATAATAGATTGCCTTGGCACTCACCATCTCCATGCACACCAGTGCTGCTCCCATTTCTCGGCAGAGCAGACGAAATGGCAGGTCGGATACGCCTGCCATAGGTGCCAGGATGATGGGATTATCCAGGGTCACATTGCCAATCTGTAATTTCTTCATAATCTCTCCGTGGTCCGGTATCCTAATTTATTTCCCGGATACTACTTTCGGTTCTTGTCGTAGATGATCCGCAGTCCATCCAGCGTCAGAGAGCTGTCATAGATATCAATGCTGTCGGTCTCGTCTGCGATAGCACGTCCCAATCCCCCGGTGGCTACCACCTTCAGATTGGCAAGGCCGCTCTCTTCCTTTACCTTGCGAATGATGTATTCCGTCTGTCCGATCTGACCATACATCAGACCGGCCTGCATACTGGTAATGGTCTCCTGTGCCAGAATAGTCTTCGGCTTGCGGATCTCGATATTCGGCAGCTTCGCCGTCTCTTTCCATAAGGCCTCGGAACTGATGCGGATGCCGGGAGCTGTGATACCTGCGGTAAATCTTCCGTCCTCCGTGATCAGGTCATACGTGGTGGCAGTACCGAAATCCAGTACCAGCACAGGTCCGCCGTATTTCACATAGGCTGCCACCGCATCGACGATACGGTCCGCACCGATACCTCTGGGATCTTCCGTAGCTACCTTAATACCGCTTTTGACTCCGGGCCCTACGATGATAGGCTTCGTATGCAGATAGCGGATGATAGAACTGGTCAGGGAATGCATCACATCCGGCACGACGCTGGCGATGATGGCTCCTTCGATATCCGAGGTCTTAATTCCGTTACTTTTCAACAGCTGTGTGATCATGATCCCGTATTCATCTGAAGTTCTGGGAGTCTTTGTCATGATCCGGAAGGTGGCTGCCAGTTTTTCCCCACGGAAGACACCCATGGTCATATTGGTATTACCTACGTCTATGACAAATATCATTCGCCGTCCTCCTCATCCAACAGTTCCGAAACATCTTCTTTTTTGATAAATACACGGTAGTACAGACTTAAGGATTCGAAAAGCTCCTGTCTGCTCCGACGGATCTCAGCGATCAGCAGTCCGGATGAGACCTCATCGTAATAGATGTCATCGTCATCCGCGTTAGTCTCCATGACCACGTTGCCGTCCTCTTCAAAGGCGATGGTAAACACGCCTCCCACTTCCTCAGTGAACAGCACGCAGATGATGTGCAGTTCTTCCTTGATGGATTCGGGAATCATTTTGAATTGTTCTTCGTTAAAGTAATATTTTTTCTCATAGGCATTGGCGCCGCAGAGTACAATTTTGTTCTCGTCCATAATTTTCTATCCTGTTATTTTTATTCTAAATCTGCTTCTGGTTCATGGTGCATCACGCTCCGCTGCCTCAGATGCTACACGTAGCCGTATACCCCACGCACAGACACCTCACCGGCATAGACTTCCTCTATGCTGCCGTCCTGTCTCTCTACGAGAAGCTCGCCCTGATCGTTGATCCCACGGGCGGTACCGCGGAATTCTCCCTTGGGATCCAGCACGCAGACTTCTCTGTCCCGGTTCACCAGGAGCTTCGCATAGGAGTCTCTGAGCCCTTTCAGATCATGGGTCTGTAAGAAGATCTCATAATCCTCCTCAAAAGCTTCCATGATGTCCGCGATCAGCTGGCTGCGGGAGATCCGGAATCCGCACTGTTCCTCGATGGCTGCTGCCCGGTCCCGGATCTCCTCCGGGAATTCCTGCCTGCGCACATTGATGCCCACGCCGATGACAATGTGGTGGATATAAGCCCGTTCCATGCTCATCTCCGTGAGGATACCACAGACTTTTTTTCCATCCACCACAATATCATTGGGCCACTTGATGCCTACCTTTGCCGCACCTTCTTCACTGCCGCGTCCGAGAGTCTGCCGAATACCCTTAGCCACCGCCAGTGCCATGACTAACGTTAACATCGGTGCGCAGTCCGCATTGAAATCCGGTTTGAGCATTAACGTATAGTAAATGTTGCTTCCCAAAGGGCTCTCCCAGCCGCGGCCTCTGCGGCCCCGTCCGGCAGTCTGCTGATCCGCTACGACCAACAATCCGCTCTCTGCTCCCTTTTCCGCTTCCAGCTTGGCACGGATATTGGTGGAATCAATGCTGTTGAAAAACAGTAAGGGATGTCCCACCCACTTTGTCTTCAATCTGCTTTGGATATCGGCCTGGTTATAGACCTCCTCCGCCTGATCCACCAGGTGGTACCCCTTGTTCTGTACCGCCTCAATGACATAGCCTTCTTTCTTCAGTTGTCCGATTGCTTTCCATACGGCAGTCCGTGATACTCCGAACTGCTCACAGAGTTCCTGTCCGGAGACGTAAGTCCCCTTTTCCCGCAGGAGCTCCAATATCTTTGCTTTCATACTCATAAAGTTGCCGCCATCACTGCCTTGATTGTGTGCATACGATTTTCTGCCTCTTCAAATACCAGAGACTGTCCGGATTCAAATACTTCGTCGGTGACTTCCATCTCGGTGATGCCGAAACGCTCACCCATCTGGGCACCGATCTTGGTCTTCAGATCATGGAATGCGGGGAGACAATGCATAAAGATCGCCTGCTCACCGGCATTATCCATCACCGCTTTATTCACCTGATAAGGGGACAATTCCTTGATACGCTCGGTCCATACTTCGTCCGGCTCACCCATGGATACCCAGACATCCGTGTAAATGACATCCACATCCTTGGTACCTGCCTTCACATCTTCGGTCAGGGTGATGCTGCCGCCGGTCTGTGCCGCAATTGCTTCACACTCTGCCACCAGCTCTTTTGCCGGGAAATATTTTGCAGTGGTACATGCGGTAAAATGCATACCCATCTTCGCGCAGGCTACCATCAAAGAGTTACCCATATTGTAACGGGCATCTCCCATGTAAGTCATGCGGATTCCCTTCAGGTGTCCGAAATGCTCACGGATCGTCAGAAGGTCTGCCAGCATCTGGGTGGGATGAAACTCATTAGTCAATCCGTTCCATACGGGAACCTTGGAGTATTTTGCCAGTTCCTCTACAATATCCTGTCCAAATCCACGGTATTCGATACCTTCGAACATACCTGCCAGTACTCTGGCGGTATCGGCGATGCTTTCTTTTTTACCGATCTGGGATCCGGTAGGATCCAGATAAGTGGTACCCATTCCCAGATCATGCGCTGCCACTTCAAAAGCACATCTGGTACGTGTACTGGTCTTCTCGAAGATCAGAGCCACATTTTTGCCTCGAAGAGTATCTACAGGGATTCCCTTTTTCTTTTTATCTTTCAGGTCTGCTGCCAGATCCAGCAGATATTCGATCTCTTCCGGTGTAAAATCCAGTAACTTTAAAAAATCGCGTCCCTTTAAATCCATAATACTCCTCTTTTCCGAGGCTTCTGACCTCTGTATTTTTAGCTATATGTAATCAATATACTTCATTATTCGGCGTTTTTCAACCCCTCGCAGCATGCACTTTATGCTACGTTTTCTGATTCTTAGAGTAAAAAAGGATCCCTACCGGCATTCCGGAAGAGATCCTCTTTGATCTGTCTGATTCTATTCGGTATGACTTTTATTCTGCTTTTTTGCCGGCTGCTGCCTTGAAGGTCTCTGCTACGCTGGCAATGCCCTGCAGTTCTGCGGGAAGCAGGATTGTGGTAGCCTGACCGTCTGCCACTTTCTCGAATGCTTCCAGGCTCTTTAACTTCAGGACTGCGGCATCTGCACCCGCTTCCTTCAGCATCTTGATACCGTCGGCATTCGCCTGCTGCACCTTCAGGATGGCTTCGGCTTCACCTTCTGCCTCACGGATCATTTTCTCCTTCTCAGCTTCCGCACGAAGGATGGCTGCCTGCTTATCTGCCTCTGCACGGAGGATCGCAGACTCCTTGGCACCTTCTGCCTCCAGGATCTTCGCCTTCTTCTCACCTTCGGCACGGGTTACGGCTTCACGTCTCTCACGCTCTGCCTTCATCTGCTTCTCCATGGCATTCTGGATCTCTGCGGGAGGAATGATGTTCTTCAGCTCTACACGGTTGACCTTAATACCCCAGGGATCGGTGGCGATATCCAGTGCTGCACGCATCTTGGTATTGATGGTCTCACGGGATGTCAGTGTCTGATCCAGCTCCAGGTCACCGATGATGTTACGCAGGGTGGTGGCAGTCAGATTCTCGATTGCCATCATAGGATTCTCTACGCCGTAGGTGAACAGCTTGGGATCGGTGATCTGATAGAAGACTACGGTATCGATCCGCATGGTTACGTTATCCTTGGTGATCACAGGCTGGGGCGGGAAATCCGCTACCTGCTCCTTTAAGTTGACTTTTCTGGCAACCTTGTCGACGAACGGGATCTTCAAATTAAATCCTACATTCCAGGTAGCCTGATAAGCACCCAGACGCTCGATGACATAGGCCTGTGCCTGAGGAACGATCTTGATACAGGATACGAAGATCCATAATACTAAAACGACAATAATGATCAATGCTAACATTTTTCCTCCTTCTGCGTACGTTTATGTACGCTGCGTACCCTTTGTACGCGCTTTTCCCTCATGTATTGGTTCTACACGATTCTTACGACTGCGGTCCCGATAGGTTTTCCGTCACTTTTGCCATCTGGGGATCCACTTTGACGATCAGCCTGACTCCGCTGACTGCCACAATGTCCACCACGGTCCCGGGCTGTAAATTCATCCCGTCCGCTTCGGTTCTGGCACTCCACTCCTGACCGCCTACCGTTACCTGTCCTATGCCCTGCAGATTGTCGATCTCACTGGTCACGATGGCCTGCCTGCCGATCATGCTTTCCACGTTCGTCCTTACGCGGTCCTTGTTGAAATACCGGACAGCGACAGGTCTGGTGAAAAATAACAGCAGCAGAGATACTGCAAAAAATAACAGGATCTGTAACCAGACCGGTCCATGAAATGCGGCAACGATCACTGCCACCACTGCGCCTCCGGCGAACCATATGCTCGTCAGTCCCAGCGTAGCAACTTCCACACCGATCGATACGATCAACGCCACAAGCCACAAGGTTACCATTTCACTCATGTAATCACTCCTTTGGTTTTGTAGTTGTATCCAGTGTACTACAAATATATGTGCGTGGCAACTGCTACCTTCGCACGATACTTATGGTTATTGTGCTGTCTTGGGATGTCTTTTTAGTCAAAAAGACGGCATCCCCTTTGGGACACCGCCTCTTTTGTAATTTTAATGATGCCAGGGTCAAAAGGTCTAAGCCCACATGAGCTTGCTCATAGGTGGGTAAAAGACCTTAGGACCCGCCCCGATATGAGCATAAAAGTGGGATGATAATCCCACGATATGCGAATAGAGGGGAAGGATTGTGGGAGTGCATAGCACGGAGCAATCCGTAGGCATCAAAGTCGGGGGCTTTTGACCTCGACATCATTTTAATAGAATACATGATTACCGATCACGATTCCGTCACGGCCGTTGTTACGTCTGAAGTGTGTCAGATCTCCTACATTGGATACGCCGGAGATGGCTTCTTCCGCTGCCTTGATGCAGCTTGCGTTGATCTTGCCGGATTCGTATACGGTGTTTACCTTACCGTTCAATGCCGGAGTGAACTGTCCGGACGCATAGATCACACCATGAATGCTACTCGGGTAAGCGCCGCTTCGTACACGGTTCATAACAACAGCACCTACTGCCAGCTGTCCTTCGTAGCTCTCGCATCCTGCCTCGCACTGGATCAGTGCTGCCAACAGCTGTGTGGTATCCGCATCGGTGGTGTACTCACCGTAGTTCACATGGCGCTTCGCTTCACGCTCTGCGGCTTCTCTTGCCTTGATCTCCTCTAAGGTCTCACCGGAGTCGATCTGGAAATCCAGTGTTACATATTCGGCGGACACATAGCCGTCCGTACCTTCATAATCAATGCAGACCCATTCGGGATTGCTGCTGTCCACGACATCTACGATGTCACCCTTGGGAACCAGTCCCAATACTCCTGCATCCTGACTGGCTTCTGTTCTCACACGAAGAGTCTCCGTATTGATCTGTGCGATCATTCGTCCCACATCATTTGCCAGTGCTCTGGCATCATCACCGAACAGAAGGTATTCATTCTTCGCCCAGCCGATCAGGGTTCCGGACTGAATCTTAGTCCATCCGTCCTTCTGCTCTAAGATTGTACCTCCACAGTCCTTGTATAACTTACCGACCTTGGAAGCATCCTCACTGGCTTCGCTTCGTACATTCACAGCATCTCTTACGTTTGCCATGACCAGTCCGGAACCGATCTCATCCTCAGAGGGAAATGTCAGATTCAGTTCCTTTACTGTGGCATTGATCACCTCGGTACTGTTTCTGGAACCGGGATCTAAGATCGATGCGACACCACCGTTCAGATCATTGACATAGTTTTTGGTATTGCTTGCTTGTGCGGTCATGCTCATTTGCATGCTCAGGAAGATAGAACAGAGCAGTCCTGCACATACAGCCAGCATTCTTCTGCTTTTTGTCATCTTGATACACGCCTTTCCCACAGGAAAATTCCCCGGACGGGGGTGGTATACCTGCGGCTCTACCAGTGAATAGTATATGATGTATTTCTTAATATTTTCACCGGTTTGTTACAAAAATGTTAAATTTGTTACGCGAAATATCATAGCAGATGACAAAATTTTTGTCAAGTTATGGGATTTGGGCATATTTGCGGCCAATTCGCGTTATCACGCTATCCGTCACTACATACATTTCGACTTCTCGATGCAGGCGTCCATAGCATCCATCACAGCGGCGCGCAGTCCCTTCTCCTCCAGCACTTTGACTGCCTGGATCGTGGTACCTCCGGGAGAGCATACCATATCCTTCAGCTCGCCGGGATGTTTTCCGGTCTCCAGTACCATTTTGGCGCTTCCGAGTACGGACTGTGCTGCGAATTCATAGGCTTGTTTTCTGGGCATTCCGGCTGCCACTGCCTCATCTGCCATAGCCTCGATGAACATGAATACATATGCGGGAGAGCTTCCGCTGACTCCCACGACCACATCCATCAGTCTCTCAGGCACGACACTGGCGATGCCGAAGGAACGAAGCAGAGCAAGCACCTGCTCTAAATCTTCTTCTGTGACATTCTCACCGGCGCAGACACCGGTGCAGCCTTCCAGTACCAGGGCCGGCGTATTAGGCATGCAACGGATCAGCTTGAGCTCCGGTCTGCCAAATGCATCCTTCAGATACTGCAGATTCCTGCCTGCTGCGATGCTGACGATCAGGGTATCAGCCTTCACAGTATCCTTAATCTCAGCGATCACTTCCGGGAAAAATATAGGCTTTACGGCCAGGAACAGGACGTCCGCCTGCGCGGCTACCGTTTTGTTATCGGTCGATGTGTTAATATTAAATTTTGATTTGACTTTTTCTGCTGTTGCTTCTGTCTTAGAAGAACCGATGATGTCCACCGGCTTTGCAATGCCTTTCTGCAGCATGCCGCCGATCATTGCCGTTGCCATATTTCCCAATCCGATAAATCCAATCTTCATAATACATTGTCCTCCTGTTCTGTTTTCCTACCTAAATATCATATAGCCCCGAACCGCTACTATGCCTACAGTTTTCGCTGTCTGTGCGCCTCATACATCAGAAGTGCCGCAGCGATGGAGGCATTCAGAGATTCCACCTTACCCTCCATGGGGATTTTGAGGTACTGCCCGGACTGGTCGGAGATCTCTTTGGTCAACCCGTTTCCTTCATTGCCAATGAGGAATGCGGTGGGCTCCCGGAAGGAAAAGCTATCGTAATATTCCTTACCCTTCAGGTGGGCCGCATAAGTATGGATCCCTTTTTCATGCATCTGCGTAAGCACTGGGGATAACTCCGGCACATAGACAAACGGTACCCGGAATATGGAGCCCATGGTGGCACGGATGGTCTTGGGATTGAAGATATCCACGGTCTGACTATTCATGATAACACCCGTTATTCCAGCTCCTTCCCCAGTACGGATCATGGTTCCCAGGTTCCCGGGATCCTGTAAATTCTCCAAAATCAAAAATAAAGGCTCCGGCTGTTCCAGAAGCTGTGTCAGATCATAGGAAGGCTGCTCCAACACTGTAAGGATACCCTGGGGAGTCTGGGTATCTGCCATTTTTGCAAATACTTCCGGAGATACGGTCTCATAGCCGGTCTGCTGAAGCTTATCCCAGAATGTAGTATCGCCGTTTTGGGCATTCTGCCAAAGCTTCTGCTCCAATTCTTCTGTGAGATAGACCTCTCTTACACTTTTTACCGGGGCTTCCTCACACATTCTGACGCCCTCCGCCAAAAATACGTGATCCTTACGCCGTTCCTTCGCCTTCGTCTGCCACTGCACGACCTGTTTTACTTTTGCATTGTTGCTGCTCGTGATCATATCTGTCTGCTCCCTGCCATACATTCATAATAATGCGATTTTTCGTGCTGCTTTCTATGGATGAGTTTATTATAGTCAAAAAGGCGCTTCCACGCAATGGGAAACGCCTTTGTCTTCGTATCCGTTCAGACACTCTTATTCATAAAAGTGCCTGCTTCGCAGTCAACGCCGCCAGCGGCTCATCTTTTATTTCATAAGAGTGCGCTCCGCTCATCATGAGTAGAAAAATATGCGTAGTGTGCAAGCACCCACGCATATTTTCTATTCATGATGTCTGAACTGTTAAATTAAATTAGATGGAAAGTAAATGAGATACCTCAAACTGATAATCGTTGATACCCTTCTCCATCTGCAGTGCATCCTCGATATCGAAATCGATGAATTCACCGTGCTGGTAACCAACGACACGATTGGTCTTGCCTTCCAGCATGATGTCTACTGCGTAAGCACCCATGATAGATGCATAGTAACGATCCTTCGCAGTAGGGCTTCCTCCACGCTGCATGTAACCTAAGATCGTAGCACGGGTCTCAATACCGGTAGCTGCCTCGATACGGCGTGCCATGGAAGTGGAATGTCCGATTCCCTCGGCATTGATGATGATGTGATGGGTCTTGCCATGCTTACGGTTGGTAATGATATTATTGATAATATTCTGTTCGTTGTAATCGTACTTCTCGGGAAGCAGGATATCCTCGGCACCGTTGGCAATACCGCACCACAGAGCGATGTATCCGGCATTTCTACCCATTACCTCGATGATACTGCATCTCTCGTGAGAGGAAGAGGTATCCTTAACCTTGTCGATTGCCTGCATTGCAGTGTTCACCGCGGTATCGAAGCCGATGGTGTACTCGGTACAGGCGATATCCAGGTCAATGGTTCCGGGAAGACCGATGGTATTGATGCCCAGTCTGGACAGCGCCTGCGCACCACGGTAGGAACCGTCACCGCCGATGACAACGATACCGTCGATACCATGCTTTCTGCAGATCTCAGCACCCTTCTGCTGACCCTCGGCAGTCTTAAAATCGAGACAGCGTGCGGTTCCAAGAATGGTACCACCGCGCTGGATGATGTCAGACACATCCTTGGCTTCCATATCTATGATCTCTTCATTCAAAAGACCCTGATAACCTTTTTTAATACCCTTAACCTTCAGTCCTCTTGCAATGGCTGTACGAACAACTGCACGGATAGCAGCGTTCATTCCCGGTGCATCACCGCCGCTGGTCAGTACGCCGATCGTCTTAATCTCTTTTGCCATGACTGTTACCTCCTAAGTAAACGAACGAATAATTTTCTCTTCTCGACTTCCTATTTTAATCTATTTTGGTACGGTTTTCAATAGGTTTCGTTATAAATTTAACATTTTCTTTTCCAAACAGTGTACACAATTTTTCCAGCAGTTTTTCATCCGCTTTTACACGGAAATTTGACGGCAGGATCTTGTAGTTTTTCGTATCCCGCAGGAAGATCACCACATCATCATCGCCCTCGGAATCCGCTATGGCCTGCAGAAGTTCCTGCTCGCGCTCCTTATAGGCTTCTCTGTTTGCAAACTGGATCCAGGCTCCCGCCGGCATCCCTTTTTTCTGCCCGGTTCCGGCGTCCTGCGGCCGCTGACCGGGTTGTGTCTGTTCCACTGTTCGGCCTGTCTGTCCGCCTGGCATGGTGCCGACCGGATACTGTCCGCTGCTGTTTGCGGGATTACGGTATCCGTTATTGTTACCATAGCTTCCGTTACGTATGTTGCCTCCCCGGCCTCCGTAATTTCTGGGAAACAGTGGCTGGTTCGCCGCTCTGGCTGCCTGTGCATCCTCAAAGCTGATGATCTGGTCACAGATCAGCTTGCCGTCCTTGTCTTCCTCCAACGACACTCTGCCCCGGATAAATACTTTCGCATCTTCCACAAGCAGCGTGCTGTAACGCTCATACACCTGCGGAAATACCACGACTTCCACATTTCCGATCAGATCCTCCACATTTAAAAATGCCATGATCTTATCGTTCTTGGTGTATTTTACGTTTTTATCCGCGATCAGTCCGCCGATGACCGCATTTGCCTGATCCTTAACCAGTTCCACCTCTCCGGACTCTTCATCCAGTGCAAAGTCTCCGGCGGTATTGCTGATGCAGTTCTGCCACAGCTCCTGGTATTCCTCTAAAGGATGACCGCTGACATAGACGCCCAGAACCTCTTTTTCAAAGCCAAGCAGCATTTCCTTACTGTATTCACCTACATTCGGCATCCGGATATCGAATTCTTCCTTATCTTCTTCGCCGGCGATATCAAACAGGGAAATCTGCCCTGCCAGGTTGTTTTTCTTATCGTGGGCAATATGGTCCGCGATCTGCACATAGACGCTCATGAACTGTTTTCTCGTGCCACCCAGTCCGTCCATGGCTCCTGCTTTGATCAGGTTCTCAATTGCCCGCTTGTTCATCTCTTTTTTGTCGGACATACGGGTGATGAAGTCCTTCAGATTTGTGAAGGGACCTCTCTCCTTACGCTCCTGCACCAGGCTGTCGATGACCGGACGTCCCACGCCTTTGATGGCCGTCAGGGCATAGCGGATCTTGCCATCTGTCACGGAAAATCCAGCTTCTCCCGCATTCACATCCGGCGGAAGAATGGCGATATTCATGTTCCGGCAGTTCAAAATATACTCCGATACTTTTTTCGGATTATCGATGACGGAAGTCATCAGCGCCGCCATGAATTCCACGGGATAATAGTATTTTAAATACGCCGTCTGGTAAGCCACCACCGCATAACATGCCGCATGGGACTTGTTAAACGCATACTTGGCGAAGTCCATCATCATGTCGTAGATCTGTCCTGCGGTCTGTTCATCAATGCCGTTGGCAATACAGCCGGGGACATTCTCCTCCGGATTACCGTAGATGAAGTTTGCCCGCTCTTTTACCATGACAGCCTGCTTCTTTTTACTCATGGCACGGCGCACCAGATCGCTTCGGCCCAGAGTATATCCCGCCAGATCGCGAACGATCTGCATTACCTGCTCCTGGTATACGATGCAGCCGTAGGTGGGCTTTAAGATCGGTTCCAGCTGCGGGCAGGCATAGGTGACGGCATCCGGATGATTCTTACCCTGAATATACTTCGGGATAAAGTCCATAGGGCCGGGACGGTACAGGGAGATACCTGCCACCACATCCTCCAGATTCTGGGGACGCAGTTCCTTCATGAAGCTCTTCATCCCCCCACTTTCCAGCTGAAACACGCCTTCCGTTCTGCCGGTGCCGATGGAAGCCAGTACTTTCGGATCATTATAGTCGATGGCATCCACATCAATGTGTCTGCCGGTGGTATTTTCAATAAACTGAACCGCATCATGGATCACGGTCAGGGTACGTAACCCCAGGAAATCCATTTTCAGAAGTCCCAGCTCTTCCAGTGTCGTCATGGTAAACTGAGTGACGATGGAACCATCGGAGCCCCGGGACAGGGGCACAAATTCATCCGCCGACTTCTGACAGATGACTACGCCCGCCGCGTGCATGGAGGTATGTCTGGGTAATCCCTCCAGTCGTTTACACATATCGATCAGGTGATGTACCTGTTCGTCCTCCTGATAGAGCTTACGGAATTCCGGGTTCATCTCCAGTGCTTTATTTAATGTAATGTTCAGTTCATTGGGCACCATTTTGGCAATGGAATCCACGAAAGCATAGGGCAGATCCATGACTCGTCCCACATCGCGGATGACACCTTTCGCCGCCAGGGTACCAAAGGTGACGATCTGCACCACCTTGTCGTTACCGTATTTTCTGCCCACATAATCGATGACCTCCTGTCTCCGTTCAAAGCAGAAATCCACGTCAATATCGGGCATGGAGACACGTTCCGGGTTCAGAAACCGTTCAAACAGCAGATTATAATGGATCGGATCGATGTTGGTGATCTTCAGGCAATATGCCACGATGCTTCCCGCCGCAGAGCCTCGTCCCGGTCCCACGGGGATCCCGTGCTCCTTGGCATAATTGATGAAATCCCACACGATCAGGAAGTAGTCCACATATCCCATTCTCTGAATAACACCCAGCTCATAATCCAGGCGCTCCCGAAGAGTCTGCCCGGTCTCTCCGGCAGGCTGATCACCGTCGCCGTAGCGTTCCGCCAGTCCGTCATCGCAAAGCTTATTCAAGTAGCTCCAGGAATCATACCCCTCCGGCACATCGTATTTCGGCAGCTTTGTCACGCCGAATTCGATCTCCACGTTACAGCGGTCCGCGATCCTCTGGGTATTCTCCACTGCCTCCCAGGCATAGGGGAACAGTCCCTTCATTTCCTCTTCGCTCTTGACATAATACTGCCCGCCCTCGTAGCGCATACGATCCTCGTCCGCCAGCTTTTTGCCCGTCTGCAGGCACAGCAGGATGTCATGAGGGATCGCATCCTCGGCATAGGTATAGTGCACATCGTTGGTGGTCACCAAGGGAATGTCCAGCTCTCTGCTCATCTGGAGCAGTTCCATATTTACTGTGCGCTGTTCCGGGATGCCGTGATCCTGTAATTCCAGAAAATAGTTGCCCTTGCCAAAGCATGCCTCATACTTACGGGCTGCCATTCTAGCCTCTTCTTTCATGCCCTTTAAAATAAACCGGGGCACTTCTCCCGCAAGACAGGCAGACAGCGCAATGATACCCTCATGGAACTCCTGCAATACTTCCATATCCACACGGGGTTTATAATAATAGCCTTCGGTAAAACCGCGGCTGACGATCTTCATCAGGTTCGCATAGCCGGTATTGTTCTCCGCTAACAGTACCAAATGATGGTAACGGTCCTCACCGCCGGTCAATTCCTTGTCAAAACGGGAATTGGGCGCCACGTACACCTCACAGCCCAGGATTGGCTTGATCCCCGCTTCTCTGGCTGCACGATAAAAATCGATCACACCGTACATAACACCATGGTCGGTGATCGCCGCGCTGTTCATGCCCAGTTCCTTGACTCTGGCTACATATTCTTTAATCTTATTGGATCCGTCCAGCAGAGAATATTCTGTATGGACATGAAGATGGGTAAACGCCATTTTACTGTTCCCTTTCTAGTGCCTGTCTAGTGCAGTTCTTTTGCTTTTTCACACATTCCTCGTAGGCCGGTCCTGCCTGTTCCCTGTGATAACCCGGAGCAAGCATCGCCGCAAAATACAGGTTCTCCAGTGTCTCTTCCTGTGCCGCTGTGGGATGGGAAGGCACCACAACACGGGTGCTCCATACTAACATACAGCCGGTATACTCCACCATGAAAAATATGGGCTCCATATTTTTCTCCATGCGGCTGTTCAATGTCAGCTTATCTTCACCGGAGATTGCTTCCAGCTTTTTGATATGAGAAGGCTGCGGTTCCTCTACACTGCCGTCCGGCAGGATCACGCACTCGCAGGGTTCCATATCTTCCCTGTGTGTATTGATATATTCCATGACAGTCATTCTCACACCTCCTTTGTTCTATCTGTCAGTCTGTTATTCTTCCGCCCGGATCGCCCAGCGCATTTTCGTGGAACGGGCTCTTCCGTTCTGCGCGCATTCCTCCGCGGAAGGGCGGATCACATCCCTGGCATAGTCTGCGTAGATACCGTTGCGGCAGCCTTCCCGCAATGCCTGCTTCACCAGCTTGTCCTCACCGGAATGGAACGTCAGGATGGCGACTCTTCCACCTGGTTTTAAGGCTCCCGGCAGCTTTTCCATGAATTCATACAATACTTCAAATTCACGGTTCACATCAATACGCAGAGCCTGAAACGTTCTCTGACAGGTCTTCTTGATCGTATCTTTTTTCTCCTTTTCTGGGAGGAAATTCAGTGTCTTCTCGATCACTTCTCTCAGCTTCGTCGTGGTGTCGATCCGGTGTCCCTTGCGGATCTCATCGGTGATCGCCTTCGCCAGTTCCTCGCAGTAGGGCTCATCGGAATTCTCATAGAGCATTCCCGCCAGTTCTTCCCTGCTGATCGTATCTAAGCGCTCGGCCGCACTGATACCCTGTGTCTGATTCAGTCGCAGGTCTAGGGGTCCGTCCACCTTAAAAGAAAAGCCTCTCTCCGGATTATCGATCTGCATGGAGGATACTCCCAGATCCGCCAGGATAAAATCAAATCCGCCGGCCTCTTTTGCAATTTCATCTATGGTACAGAAATTCTGCAATTTGATCGTCAGAATATCCTCTCCATATCCGGCCTCTGCCAGACGTTTTCTCGTCTTGGCAGATTCTTCCGGATCCACATCTGTGGCATAGATATGACCACGACCCTGTAACTGTTCCAGCATAGCCTTCGTATGTCCGCCGTACCCCAGTGTCGCGTCAAATCCGGTCTCTCCCGGCTGGATCTTCAGAAAATCCAAGATCTCCTGTACCATAATGGATCTATGCATACCTGCAGGCGTATTGCCCTTGCTGATGACATGGGCTATGGTATCCCCGTATTTTTCCGGCTGTAATTCTTTATATTTTTCCTCGTATTTTTTAGGATATTTTCCCTTATACCGCACTCTGCGCTTATGGGGTGTCTGTTCCTGAGCCATTCCCATGATTACCTCATTCCAAATTAGTATAGTGTCGGAGTTAAAAGCGCAGGCACCCTCGCCGATACCTGCGCTTCCTCTTTCTCTTTTCTCTTCCTTTTTCCGTTTCCTTTTATCCTTTTGGATGATGTCTTTAATTATAATGCTCTCTTGATCGCTGCCATCAATTCATCATAGGTCTCATATGCCGGCAACTCGGGATGATCCTTTTTGATCTGCTCAGTACTCTTGAACAAAAAGCCTGCCTTGCTGGCCTGGATCATGCCCAGATCGTTATGACTGTCACCGCTGGCGATGGTCTGGAAGCCGATGGACTGCAAAGCCTTCACCGTTGTATATTTGGAATTCTCCACACGCATCTTAAATCCAGTGATCTCTCCGTTCTCGGCTACTTCCAGTGAATTACAGAAAATGGTCGGATAACCTAATTTTTTCATCAGGGGACCGGCAAACTGCGAAAAGGTATCGCTGATAATGATGACCTGGGTAATAGAGCGCAGCTCGTCTAAGAATTCCTTCGCGCCCGGGATCGGGTCGATCTTCGCGATCGTATCCTGAATTTCCTTTAAACCCAGACCGTGCTCCTTCAGTATTCCAATTCTCCATTTCATTAATTTATCGTAATCCGGCTCGTCTCTGGTGGTTCTCTTAAGCTCCGGGATCCCGCTGGCCTCCGCAAATGCGATCCAGATCTCCGGTACCAGTACTCCTTCCAGATCCAGGCATACAATATTCATATCCATCCTTGTGTCCTCCCAGTAAATGCAAATGTATTTGCGAAAAGTATACCCTATTTTACTGCTTCGTGCAACCATTTACTTTCTTGTCACTTTCCTTGGCATTTTTTGAAATTTGCTTGTAATTTTTACTTTTTCTTCCTTATTTTTGTGACATTTTTACTGTTTACTTTGTTCTATATGTGCTATAATAACCATAGTGTGAAAAGAACTTCCGACAAGCTCTCATCTACACCAAACCAACGTAGAGATAGAGGAGGCAATTGTTATGTTGACATTAAAAGCTGAGAAAAGAAATCCTGAGGAAAAGGCAAAGAAATTAAGAAGAGACGGTTTTATCACCGGTGTCCTGTACGGCAAAGAAATGAAGGAAAACGTATCTTTGAAATTCACAGAGAAGGATGCAGCTGCTTTCATTAAAAACGCGAAAGAAGGCACGCAGGCTTATCTGGAACTGGACGGAAAAAATGTAGATGTTCTGGTGAAGAATATTGATTTTGATCCTCTGACGAAGAAATATATGGCTCTGGACTTTCAGGCTCTGGTAGCCGGTGAAGTCGTATCTGCTACCGTTCCTATTGTATATCTGAATGAGGACAAGGTACAGGGTATCTTTGAAGCAGAGTTGTCCGAAGTACATTACAAGGCTGATCCCGCACATCTGTTGGAGCCCATTGAGATCGATCTTGCAACACTTCCCCAGACGACCAAGACCATGTATGTAAAAGACCTGAAGCTGGAGGAGAAGGGTGTCCATGTCACAACCTCCGGTGAACAGCAGCTGTTCCATATCGGTGCATACGGACAGGAAGAGACGGACGAGGCAGAAGCTGCTGACGAGACGAAATAACCCACTGCAGCGATCATTGATTGTTCCTTGAATACCACCCGGGAAGTTTGGTGATATACTTCCTTCCGGGTGGTATTATGCATTTCTTACTAACTTGAAAGTTACGAGCCATGCAAAGTCAAAACGAAAACAGCGATCTGGGAGCTTGCTCACA
>CAMEOT010000026.1 GCA_945929965.1 uncultured Lachnospiraceae bacterium | reverse complement strand
TAGCCCCAATGCGGGCTACGGGGATTTGATAGCATTTCTTAATTAACTTTCAAGTCAATTCCATATTGCGGTCAATACATGTTCTCCGGTCATTTGGACAACGGTGTCTGCGGTGATGATCTGACCACTGTACTCCCAGCCGGCGAAGGTACTGCCCTCTTTTACCGGAGTGGGAAGTTCGCCGTAGTTCTCTCCGAAGGTCACCTGTTTGGATTCCATATCAGAGCCGTCGGCATCTGTGCCACCATCATAGTCGAATTTCACGGTAATCTGTGCGGGAACCCAGTGCGCTTTCAGAGTCATATCGCCGGTGACTTTCTCTGACTGAAAATACCACAGCACCGTCTCTCCTTCTTTTTCCGTATACCAGCCATCAAAGGTATACCCCGGCTTGTAGGGAGTCTCGGGCTCGGTGAGAAATTCCCCATAGCGCACCTTCTGGGCCGCCACTTCACTTCCGCCATCCGTATCATAGATAATATTAAATCCGCCACGCACAGCAAAGAAAACGATCAGTCCCACGATCACCACAATCATGGCAGCGATCAGTCCGTCCAAAATACGAATAGGGACATCCTTACTTCCATAGATACCGCGGCCGAACCATTTTCCCTTCGGGCGGACCGCCTCCTGCGTCTGTCCCGTTATTTCTGACGATGCGGTGACTTCTGCTGCCTTTTCTTCTGTATTCTCTGTTGTCACTTGTTCCTGATTCATAGTTTTTCCTTTTTCTAATCTGTCATAAGAAATTTCTATAATGTTGCGGGGTCAGACTTTTTTGACTCTGGTCTCTTTCCATGTCAATATATAGAAAACATCCTTTACCTGCAAGCAGTCACGGATGTTTTCTATGGGTGAGTCTTATGTCATTACTTTCTTACTTTCTTACGAGGTACTTTCTCATATCGATTGCACAGGCAACCAGAATGATGAGACCCTTGATCACGTACTGCATGTTCATGTTGATGGACAGGAAGTTCAGTGCTACGAAGATGATTCTTAAGAGGAATACACCAAGTACGACACCGCTGATCTTACCGGTACCACCTACAAAGGAGACACCGCCGATAACACAGGCTGCAATAGCATCACACTCGTAGTTCAATCCGGTATTTGCTGTGTTGGAGCCAATACGGGAGGACTCGATGAAACCGGTCAGACCGTACATGGCACCTGCCAGTGTATGAACTAAAATGGTGGTTCTCATTACGTTAACACCGGATACTTTTGCTGCCTCGGGATTGGAACCTACTGCGAACATGTTCTTACCGAAGGTGGTCTTGTTCCAGATGAACCACATGATGATAACGATCAAGGCTGCCAGCCATACATAGTTGGGAATGGCAATTCTCGCACCGCCGGCATTGAAGGAGATCACGCTTCCTTTTACCACATCGTTGAAGTGCTGGTCGAGACCGGACAGAGGCTGTCCGTTATTGCCGTTGATCATGATGTACATTAACAGTAAGCCATATACGATCAACTGCGTAGCCAGCGTTACGATGAAGGGATGCAGCTGGAACTTCGCTACGAAGAAACCATTGACCCATCCTACGATACCGCCGACTAACAGTACGATCAGGATTACCAGAGGGATAGGGAGTACCGGAAGATTCGGGAACATCTTGGTAGCATAAGACACGGACTGCATCAGGGATGCCGTGATACATGCGGTCAGTCCTACCACACGTCCTGCAGACAGGTCGGTACCGGTCAATACGATACATCCTGCGATACCACAGGCAATGGGAAGGTTCGCTGCGGACAGGCTGATAATGTTGACAATGGAAGCCGCTGACAGGAAATTGGAGTTCTGGATGTAAGTGTAAATGATTGCTACGATCAGCAGGATGTATAAGGCATTGTTAAGGAAAAATTCTTTCCAGTAGGTCTTCTTGTCTCTGCTGTCCAGCTTCTTGTAGTCTGCAAAATTTTGCTTTACGCCGTTAATTTTATTCTGAATTGCTTTGCCGGGATTCATACGCATATCCTCCTATACATATTTTGCAGCAAGAGACATGATCTCTTCCTGTGTCGTATTTTTGGCATCTACTTCTCCTGCCAGCTTACCGCCGCTCATGACAAGAATTCTGTCACATACACCCAGCAGTTCCGGCATCTCCGAAGATACCATCAGGACAACTTTGCCCTTGTTCGCCAGATCGATGATCAGCTGGTAGATCTCGTATTTTGCACCTACATCGATACCTCTGGTAGGCTCATCCAGCATCAGCACCTCCGGCTCTGTGAGAAGCCATCTGCCAAGGATAACCTTCTGCTGGTTACCACCGGACAGTGACCGGATCTTCGTCTTCTGGGAAGGCGTCTTGATATGCATGGCATCAATAGCCCATGCGGTGTCCTTCTCCATGGATTTATCACTCAGATAAAATCCTGCTTTTTTATGTTTCTTCAGACTGGAGATTACCGTGTTCTCCCGGATATTCAGGATTCCGAAGATACCGGTGGCACGACGCTCCTCCGTCAGAAGTGCAAAACCGTTTTTAATAGATTCTCTGGCATTGCGGTTTCTGACCTCTTTGCCATCTAATTTGATCACACCGTCTTTTCTGGTGGCTACGCCGAAGATATTCTCTAACGTCTCTGTTCTGCCGCTGCCATCCAGCCCTGCCAGTCCCACGATCTCGCCTTTTCTTGCCTGGAAGGATACATCCTCTAATAAGGAGTATCTCGCACTTAAGTGTTCTACCTCCAGTGCTACTTCCCCGGGCTTATTGGTCTTCGGAGGGAACTGGTTGGTCAGTTCACGACCTACCATGAGTTTGATGATCTTGTCTGTGGTCAGATCTTTGGCAGGTTCTGTTGCGATCCAGGTACCGTCACGCATGACAGTTACCTCATCTGCAATCTTCAGAATCTCTGCCATCTTATGAGAAATATAAATAATACCGCATCCTCTGTCTCGAAGCATATTGATGATCTTGAACAGATGCTCCACTTCTTCTTCCGTCAGGGATGAAGTAGGTTCGTCGAATACAATGATTTTGCTGTTGTAAGATACCGCTTTGGCGATCTCAACCATCTGTCGCTGAGATACCGGCATCGTACTCATGATTCTCTTGGGATCTACAGCAATCCCCAGTTCTTCAAAAATGTTGTTGGTGTCTTCCAGCATTTTATGCTCGTTGACCATGATACCTGCTGTCATGGGATAACGGCCCAGCCAGATATTATCCATGACGTTTCTCTTCAGTGCCTGGTTCAGTTCCTGATGAACCATGGCCACTCCGTTGTTCAGTGCTTCTCTGGAATTTTTGAAATTAACTTCCTTGCCTTCCAGTTCGATTTTGCCTGCATCTTTACTGTAAATGCCGAACAGACACTTCATTAAGGTGGATTTACCGGCGCCGTTCTCTCCCATGAGCGCGTGTACCGTTCCTTTTTTTACGGTAAGGGATACATGATCCAGTGCCTTTACGCCGGGGAATTCCTTGCATATGTCTGTCATCTGAAGCAATACTTCCTGTCCCATACGCATCCTCCTATACATAAAGAGCGGCCGCTGCCTGATGCAGCAGCCGCTTCTTTTATTTACTTGTTATTCAGATCATTCTCCGGTGTAAGTAGCGTAAGGGATGTAGATCTTGTTGCTAACCTTCTCAGAGATGTTGAAGCTGTCGGTATCTGCCATCAGTTCCTTACCGCCCTGGATGTTCTTAGCCAGGTAAGCAATACCGTTTGCCATACCTTCTGCATCCTGCTTGATGGTACCGGTCATCTTGCCATCTGCGATCAGCTGCTTAGCTGCGTCAGTTGCATCAACACCGAATACAGGAATGGTGGTGCAGTTGCCATCGCCTAAGTTGTAGCCCTTGTCGTTCAGAGCGGAGATAACGCCTTCAGCCATACCGTCGTTGTTGCAGATAACCAGCTCGATCATGTTACCAGCGGACTCATTGTACTGAGACAGGTTGGTGGTCATGTAGTTGTTAGCTGCGGTTGCGGACCAGTTACCGTCCTGGTCAACCTGGTACTTATCGGTATTGGATGCATCGAAGTACTCCAGAGCGGGCTTGCCTGCTGCGGTGATCACTGCATCTGCATCTTCTACGCCGTACTGGGTACGGTAGATTGCTTCTACGTTACCTAACTGACCCATGAACATTGCGTAGCTGATCTTGCCGTCGCCGTTTAAGTCGATAGTGTCAAAGTTATCTACTACATACTGACCTACCAGCTTACCCTGCATATGACCTGCTTCAGGAGCATCGGTTCCAACGAATGCACACTTGTCATAGCTGCCTAATACCTTACCTTCATCCTCATCGGACTCAACCGCACGGTTGAAGAAGATAACAGGGATTCCTGCTGCGCTTGCCTTGTCAACGATAGCCTGGGAAGCGTCTACGGAACCGGATGTTACGATGTTGACGATCAGAAGGTTGGTACCCTGTGCGATAGCGGTATCAATCTGCTCGTTCTGGGTGGTCTGGTTACTGTTGCCGTCGTAGTTCTGGAACTTGATGCCTGCTTCGGTAAGAGCGCTGTCTAATGCGGTACGTACACTGGAGATGTATGTATCACTGTAGGTGTAATAGAATACTCCTACATTCAACTCTCCCTTTCCTCCGCCGCTCTTTCCGCACGCTACGAGGCTGAGCATCATAATGCCGACCAACAGCAGTGACATGAACTTTTTCATATGAAATACCTCCTTGTTTTGATGAAAATGTATGTGTTTCATCTCTTGATGAGGTAATTATATGGCATCTTGTACAAAAAAGATATGCAAAATTTTACGAATGGGGTTAGAAATTATACTATTCTGTACATATTTTGTTCATGCTTTGTACACTTTTTTACACTTCACATAACATTACCGTATATTTTTATACCTAAAAGAACCCTTTTACAATATTTTCTAATATCCTTCTTCTTCAAAGGAGAACAATATCTTCTGGCTCTCCCGTTCATACATGTTCTCTCTGGTCACGATGGTGGTGGCTGTATCTATCACACTAGAGCCGCCCGTCTGACCACCTAACAGATTCGCTGCCGTCTCCACTCCCAGATATCCCATAGCATAGGGATTCTGCACGATCAGCGCATCCACTTCCCCAGTCTCTAACATTCCCACGGAGACCACGTTGGAATCAAATGCCACTACCTGTGTCCGGTCTCCCCTGTCCAGATCCCGGATTGCCCAGCCCACGCCGAGGCTTGTCCATTCATTAAAGGTCACCACCACGTTGATCCTTTGATCCGTCAGAAGCATCTCCTTTGCTCCCGCCCTGGCATCCTCCGTGGTAGACAGCACATTGATGGTGGTAATCTCCTTTACTCTGGGGTCCTGCTCCACCGTCTGACGAAATCCCAGCTCCCGCTGCTGTCCGTTAGCGGAATTGACATCGTAATTCACGATGCCGATATACAATTCGTCCTCCTCCACAGCCAGTGCGGCTTCCGCTGCTTTCACACCCGCCTGCAAATTGTTCGTTCCGATACGGCAGCTTACCATGCTGCTGTTAACATCACTGTCTATGACGACGATCTTAATTCCTCTCTGGGCAGCCTGATCGATGATCTCCGCATTGGCATTGTAATCCACGGCAGAAAAAATGATCACATCCACCCCGTCCTCCATAGCCTGACGGACCATCTCATTCTGGGTCTCACAGTCCTCTTCCGATGCCGGACCATCAAACGTAACATTCAGATTGTATTCCGTAGCTGCCGCCCGGGCACCTGCAAAAACGCTTTTCCAAAAAGCGCTCTCCGTGGACTTCACGATCATAGCCACCTGGGTCTTCCCGGTCTCTGTGTCTTTCCCGCAGCCGCCCATGCTCATGAGCAATAAAATGCCCATAAGAAGCAGGGTCAGTATTTTTTTGATTTTTCGTTTTCTCATACTTTCTCCCATCCTGCCGCTGCTTTCTCTTCCACCTTCGGCATCCGTATGATCACAGTGGTGCCTTCATCCAGTTCACTTTCTATGGTCAGACCGTATTCTTTTCCGAAATAGATCTTGATCCTGTCGTTGACATTTTTGATACCGATGCCGGAATTGTCTCCCGGCTCCCTGTGAAGAATCGACCGGCACTGTTCCTCGGACATGCCGACACCGTTATCCTCTACCCTAAAGATCACATCATCGTTCTCGCTGTATATCCGGATCAAAATATGCCCTTCATCCACCATACGGTCCAGCCCATGATAGATGGCATTTTCAATAATGGGCTGTAACGTGATCTTATTACAATAATATTGCAGGCAGTCCTCCTCCACCAAAAACTCATAGGAGAACTGATTCTTATAACGGAAGTTTTGGATCTTCAGATAACTTCTGGCATGCTCCACTTCTTTTTCAATGGTGATCAGTTCGTGTCCCTTACTGATGCTGATGCGGAACAGCTTTGCCAGAGCATTGACCATCTCCACGGCATCCTGGCATCGTTCTTCCTCGCAGAGCCACCCGATGGCATCCAGCGTATTATATAAGAAATGAGGATTAATCTGTGCCTGCAATGCCTTCAATTCCGTTTTTCGTAAGGAGATCTCTTCCTGACGCACCTGATTCATCAATTTTTGAATCTTTCTTACCATATGTTCATAGGACTGGGACAGTGCCTCGATCTCCGAGGTACCTTCCACCGGCTGGTAGACATACCCCGCTGCATCTCTCTCGAACTCTTCCATCGCCCGGATCAGACGCTGTGCCGGATTGGTCACCAGTCTGGAGACCAGGAAGCTTATCACCATGGTAGCGAACAGAATGATGGCTAACATCACACAGATATTTCCCACAAGCTCCATCTCTTTGGCTGTCACCAGTTCACTGATGTAGCTGACACCCACCACCTTCCAGTCACAATTATCGAGTGTCCGGACGCTGCAGATCAGCTCCTTTGTCTCAAAAGAACCGTTGTGGCTCAGATCCAGACCGTCCGTGGCTTCCGTCTTCAGCCCGGAGTACAACAGCTGCTGTTGGGGATGATAGATGATCTCTCCTTTACTGTCCGTGATAAAACAGTACCCGTGCTGGCCGATTCCTACATTGTCCACATAATCCGATATTTTAGAAAAACGGATATCTATGACCACCCGAAGTTTCTCTCCGTCTGCTCCCGGGATCTCCTGCAATACCGATACCACCCAGGGATAATAATTCTGTAACAGAGATTCCACATGGGGGTCCGACAGATAGAGCACCCCCTGCTCATAGGAATCCAGTGGAATATATGACAGATCCTTCAGGTAATGTTCTTTTAAGGTATGCTCTCCCGTATGGGAATCCACAAGTGTCCCCTGTTCATCATAGATATAGACCGCCACCAGATCCGACCGGACATTGCACAACGTCTCCAGCATCTGATCCGTATTTCCTTCGTTTCTTGTCATCCTCTGTTCGATCAGGCTCATGATCTCCTGCATATCCCCGATGTAATTGGAGATGGCGTTGGATGCCTGAGTCACTGCCTGCTCACTGCTTGTCTGTGCCGCCTGCTTCATGCTTTCAACATAAAGAGAAAAAAAGTAAAAAGTCGACCATAGCAAAAACAATGTGACCAGACCTACCACCAGTATTGTAATGATAAAAGAAAGGGATATCTTTCGTTTCTTCATATCTTATTCTTTCTCCTGTCGCATAGCATTGGGCGATACTCCACAGTATTTCTTAAAACAGTAACTGAAATAATGCTGGTCGCTGTAACCACAGCGCTCCGCGATCTCACGCATCTTCATGGAGCTGCCAAGTACCAGTTCTCTCGCCGTCTCAATTCTCTTTTTTGTCAACAGATCCACAAAACTTGCTCCGGTCTCCTTTTTGATCAGGGCGCTGAGGTAATTAGGACTCACATGAATACTGCTGCTGACACCTACCAGTGACAGAGACGGATCCCCATACTCCTTGTCGATGATCTGCATGGCCTTCTCACACAGAATCTGGCTGCTCTTTTTCTTGCCTGCATTGACCAGTTCCCAGACTTCCAGACACAACGCAGTGAAGCGATCTCTGGATTCCCGTACCGGGCCTTCCAGCATGGCAAACCGTTGGAACAGTGCGCTGTCATCCGTTACTGTATAAGCGATACGGATCAGTGCCGAAGACATTTGGAAGATCAGGAATTTGCATTTTAAGGCAGCATCCTGTCCGGTCTCCAGTCTGTCGAAAACATCTTTCAGATACTGTTCCAGTTCTTCTCTGGAGCCGCCCCGGATCAGACTTTCCATCTGTGTCACACACTCCGCTGACAGTTCCATATCCATGGTGTTGTCCCGCTCTTCATCCGCAATATAATGAATATTGCTCTCTCCGGGCTTACAATACCCCAGTGCACTCATGGCACCTCTGTATGCCTCATGACATTCCCCAAGATGCTCCCTGACACGGCTGACACCGATATGGCAATGCATCCCCAAAATACGTTCCGTACTTTGTGTCATCTCTCCTACCGCAATATGCAGATACCGTTCGAAGGAAGCCGGGGTTGCTGCCAGCACCGCAATGATCCTGCCGTCCATCGCAAAACTGTAATGCTTCATATATTTCTGCAGGATCATATCCACCGAATGTACCAGTTTGAGACTGGTCCGGTTCTGTCCTTCCTGATCTTCTACCTTAATTGCAAGCACTGCATAATGAAAGTCATTATTACAATCTTTCAAAAATCCGTTTCGGATCGCCAGCTCCGTCAGATGTTCTTCCCGTTCGACGCTGTCAAAATTCACATAGTCATCCAGAAGAAGCGGCATAAAAAACTGCTGTAACCCGGGGTCATCGTATTTTCTCGCATCGAATTCCGCAAAGATCCCGTCGATCTTTTGCTTGATCTTCTTCAATTCTTCCGTCAGATCCGTCATAGTGATGGGTTTTAGCATATAGCTGATGATATTGTACTGGATTGCCTGCTGGGCATAGGAAAATTCATCGAAGCCGCTCAAGAAAGCAATCTGCGTCGTCGGCCGCACCTCTCTCACCTGTCTGGCGAGTTCAATTCCGGATACGAAGGGCATCCGGATATCCGTCAGTAACAGATCCGGTTCTTCCCGTTCTACCAGTTCCAGTGCTTCAATACCGTTTTCCGCTTCTCCCACGACCCGAAAGCCGATGCTTTCCCAGTCGATTTTCCGTATGATAGCTCTGCGTAATTCTTCTTCATCGTCTGCGACTACAATTGTATACATAACTCGTCCTCTCTGATATGTATGATGTCGGTGTCAAAGTTCCCCGACTTTGATGCCTACGAATTGTTCCGTGCTACGCACTCTCACAATTCTACCCTTTATTCGCATATCGTGGGATTATCATCCCACTTTTATGCTCATATCGGGGCGGGTCATAAGGTCTTTCACCCACTTATGAGCAAGCTCATGTGGGCTTAGACCTTTTGACCCTGGCATCATATGTATTATTTTAACGTAAGGATCTTCCCCGCAAACGCAATGGGAAGGGATATTTTTCTGGTGCTGTCTTCGCCCTCGAACAGGATTTTGGCGATGCTGCCGTCTCCGGATACAGATACGATCCTGCCGGTTCCGTATTTCTGATGCAGAATCTTTCGTCCGGGTCCGCAGGCACAGATACAGGCTTCCACCTCTTTAGGAGACAGCTTCTGCACCTTTTTGTCCGGTGTTTTTAGCAACGAGCCTCTGGTTCCGACAGCCGTACCGGTCCTTCTTACAGCATTTAACGACGTCGTTTTCTCAAACACTTCTCTGGAAAAAGCTGAGGTCAGATTCGGACCAAAGGTAAACACATACAGCTGTTCCTTTGCTCTCGTCATTCCCACATAATAAAGCCTTCTCTCTTCCTCATAGGTATTATCCGGTGCACAGCCCCTTTGTGGGATCTGGGAAGGGATCACTCCCGCCAACATATCCGCCAGATACACTCTGTCATATTCCAGTCCCTTGCTGGAATGGATCGTGGACAGGATAAAATTGCTCTTCGGATTCCCGCAGCCCTCTCTTATCATCTCCTGCAGTGTCTTAAGTCTCGCTGGGAAATCAAACAGGCTGTTCTCCTGATCCCCCAGTGCCTTTAAAATCTCCGCCTTACCGCTGTCCAACCCGTGGCTATCCATGAATTCCTGATAGCCCATATAATTCAGAATCCGGTATATAGCCTTTCCCGCCGGCTCGTAACGCATATTGTCCAGATGGGTTGCCAGTGCCTTGCACTGTTTTCTGGTATAGACGGACACTCCGTCCATCTCCGCCACCGTGTCTAACAGTGTCAGCCTCCTGGTGTTGGCATTCACCGCTTCCGTTGCCGCCATTTTGCTGATGCCGGCACCCATTTTATAATAAATCCGGAGAAATGTCTCCCCATCCCAGGGATCTAAGGATAAGTGAATGAAATCACAGATATCGTTGACCACCGGATGGGAAAAAAAGGTCATATCCGAATTTTTCACCCGGTAAGACAGTCCCTTTCGTTCCAACAGGTCTATCAGGGGAAGTGCGCTTTCGTTGTTCCGGTACAATACCGCCGTCTCCTGCTCGCAGTCCTGCGCCACCTTCAGCAGATAATTGTACTGTCCCTGTCTGGACACCGCCTTGATCTCTGTAACACAGCCGCCGGCTTCCCTGGCTGCGGTCATCTTCTTCGGATGCCTGTTTTTGTTCCGCCGGATCAGGGCATCCGCCGCCCGGACAATCTCCTGTCTGCTGCGGTAATTGGTCTCCATGAGAAGAAGCCTCGCTCCCTGGTGCCTGTCCTCAAAAGAAATAAACGCCTGCGGGTATGCTGCCCGGAATCCATAGATACTCTGATCTTCATCTCCCACCATGAACAGATTCCGGCTCTGCGCCGCCAATAAATCGATCATATCATGCTGTATTCTGGAAGTATCCTGTGCTTCGTCCACGCAGAAGTACCGATACTGCTCCCTGAAATGCGCTAACACCTCCGGATACTGCTCCAGGATCCGCAGGGCATAGATCATCTGGTCGTCGTAATCAATCATTTGCATCTGTCGGAGTTTATTATTATATGTACGAAATATCTCCGGGAAATTGTCCACATCTGTATCCATTTCCCCAATCTCTTTCTGGGTCAGACGCATATTCTTCGCATAGGTAATGTCTAACTGTGTCTCTTTGATGTCATTCTCCGTGGCATATTTACCCGTCACTTCCAAAAAAGACTGTTTGATGACAGCCACAGCTT
Organism: uncultured Lachnospiraceae bacterium; assembly: GCA_945929965.1. GTDB lineage: Bacteria > Bacillota > Clostridia > Lachnospirales > Lachnospiraceae > Acetatifactor. The sequence goes on along the minus strand of CAMEOT010000026.1, from coordinate 29,529 downwards.
CTTTATCTGCCACCTGAAACGGTGTTTTCCCGGTACGCCGGGCAAAATATTGCAACACCTTCTGGGAAATGCCATTAATGGTGCGAAACTCCAGCCGCTCTGCATCCGTCTCTCCGAACATCCCCGCAAAACGCCTGCGCATATCATTCGTTGCCGCCACGGTATAGGTCACCGTCAGGATCGACTCCGGTGTTATTCCCAGGCAGTAGATCATATAGCCCAGTCTGCTGACCAATACGGTGGTCTTACCACTTCCCGGAACTGCAAGCAGAAGTACCGGCCCTTCTGTGGCCTGTACTGCCTGCATCTGCTGCTCATTTAACTGTATGTGATAGTGCTGAACAAATTCCGTAAAAGTCAATGCATTGTCCCACTTTCCGCCCTTAACTTCTTCACCTTTTTACTTGTATCATTTTACCATGTTGTGTGCCGGACAGCAACCCTGCGTTGGTTCTATCTCTCCAGCATGTTTTCAATAAAAATCCCATACCCTCTGGTGCTGTCCTGCACAAGGACATGGGTGACTGCTCCGATGAATTTCCCGTTCTGAATAATGGGTGCACCGCTCATGCCCTGGACGATACCTCCGGTCAGAGCGATCAATTCCGGGTCGGTCACTTTCAGTTCGATTCCCCGGTTTACATTGTCATGATCTAAGTGTATATCCGTGATCTCGATATTGTAATATCTGGTGGTGCCGTCCACAGTACACAAAATCTGTGCCGGGCCTTTTTCAATCTCCTGTTTTAATCCGATGGGCAGTGCTTCTTCCGTGCCTAGTGCCAGGGCTTTGTTATTACACTTACCGAAAATCCCACGGACGCTGTTGCCGGTAATGTCCCCAAGGATCCGGTCATCATTATAGACGATCATTCCCGTCATCTCCCCCGGATGCCCGGCAGTCCCCTTCTGGATTGAAATGATCTCGGTCTGATACAGGGTTCCGTCATTCATCTCCATCAGGGTACTGGTATCCACATCGTTGATCCCATGCCCCAAGGCTCCGAAATTCCCCCGGCTGTCAATATAAGTCATAGTACCCACTCCCTGTGCATTGTCCCGTACCCAGACTCCGATCTTATATTTTCCGCTTTGGTCACGCATCGGACAGATCTTCACATCGAAGCATTCTTCCCCTCTGCGGATCGTTAGGATCTGCTCTGCACCGTCACCGTTTTCGATCCGCGAGATCAGATCGTCTTTTTCGGTAATTTCCTCACCGTTTAACTTCAGCACGTAGTCACCGCTTTTTACAATATTTTTTGCCGGTGATACTTTCTCTCCGCCCGCAGAGCGAAACTCACCGGTACCTACCACCAGTACCCCTTCGGTCTTCACATAGATTCCGATAGGCACTCCCACCGGGATCAGCTCCTGATCTTCGATCACCCGGATGCCTATCTGTTTGAGTGGCAGGATCCCGAACAGCTTCACCTGCATCTGAAGCGTGTCCGGGTTGCCTGTCTTCATGGTCACCGGCCGGCTTAAGTCCACGCTCACCGCACCTTCCGGGATATTGCTCTGTCCCTGCCTGCTGACGTTCAATATCTCACCTTTTGCGGGAATATCCAGTTCCAGCGCTTCTTCCGATCCCGCCCTCACGTGCAGAATGGACGGAATACTGCTGTCCACCAGATAATAGCCATATCCCATAAGCCCTGCGCCTGCCAACAGAAGCATAACGCAAAGGCAGGCCCGGTAAATCCGCAATCTGCGCACCTTTGCTTTCCAGTGCTGCAAAATAACGACTGCATCTTCACCTGCCTGCCTTTTTACTTTTTCCGTCTCTGTGATCCAAAGCTTCATACACATTCCCCCACTGCATTCTGTGTTACTGCTGTATAGGGTATAGTGTGCGTCGCATTTGTATTTTTAACCTGAAACCATGGGAAAACGTATCTTACAGTTTTATCCAACTCATCCACATATGATTACATTGCTGCTGTTCTTATACTCCTGGGGGCAGCTGTCCGTAAGGATCATACCGCCCTGAAAAGAACCGAAAGTCACCGAACTGACATTACCGAATTTGGAATGATCCGCCAGAATAAAACATTCTCTGCACTGTCCCATGGCGGTCTTTTTCACCATAGCTTCATTCATATCCGGTGTGGTCAGACCGTTCTGTCTGCTAATACCGTTCGTGCCGAAAAATCCCTTGGTGAAATGGTAGCTTTGTAAATTCACCAATGCCTGGTTGCCTACCACAGCTTCGGTGGAACCTTTTAGTTCTCCACCTACCAGATAGACACGGAATCCTGCCGCCGCCAGAGCTTTGGCATGGGCTACCGCATTGGTCACGAAGGTCGCACTCTTCTCCGTCAGATACGTAAGCATACACGCCGTGGTGGTTCCTGCGTCGAGATAGACGAAATCCTCCGGTCCGATCAGGGATGCTGCCTTTGCTGCCACCAGCTGTTTTTCTTCCACATTGACTGCCGCCTTCTGCTCTACGGTAGGTTCGTGGGTCACGACGGTGCGGTCACATGCCACTGCACCTCCAAATACTTTCACCAGCTTCCCGGCATTGTGCAGTGCTGTGATGTCACGGCGTACCGTAGACTCGGAAGTATTTAACAGTTCCTTGACTTCCGCCACCGTAATGCTGTTTTTCTCTTCCAGTAATTTCAAAATAATGTCATAACGTTGTTCTGTCAGCATAGATTATTGTTTTCTCTTTCTTTTGTCACATCTGTCTCCAGAATGATCTTCCTCACGGGAAGAATACTTCCGGGAGACATGGATAATTCATCCACACCCATGGCAAGGAACCGTCTGGTCAGTGTCTGATCCGCACCCAGTTCTCCGCAGATGCCTGCCCAGATACCTGCTTTATGCGCATTGTCCACCACCATCTGTATCATGCGTAACACTGCGGGATGATGAGGATCGTAGAATGCATCCAGCTTCGGATTCTGTCTGTCGATGGCAAGGGTGTACTGGGTCAGATCGTTGGTGCCGATACTGAAGAAATCCACTTCTTTTGCCAGTTCTTCACTCATCATAACCGCTGCCGGAGTCTCGATCATAATGCCCTGCTTCGGTTCTCCGCATGCCACGCCCTGCTCTGTCAGTTCCTGCTTCACTTCTGCCACGATTTCCTTGATCCGGTATACTTCATCCACACTGATGATCATGGGATACATGATAGAGATGTTGCCGAAGGCACTGGCGCGGAACAGTGCGCGCAGCTGGGTCTTAAAAATCTCCGGTCTGGTCAGACAGATACGGATGGCCCGACATCCCATTGCTGGATTCTCCTCCGGTTCCATCTCGAAGTAGTCACATTTTTTATCTGCACCGATGTCCAGAGTACGAATGATCACGGGCTTACCTGCCATGGTCTCCGCCACGGTACGGTAGATCTGGAACTGCTCTTCCTCCGTGGGGAAGGTCTCTCTCTCCAGATAGATAAATTCACTTCGAAACAGTCCGATACCGCCGGCATCGTTCTGCAGTACCGCCGCCAGATCCTTGCTGTTACCTATATTAGCATAGAGCATGATCTTCTTACCGTCAATAGTGACATTTTCTCTTCCCTTCAGGGTCTGGAGCAGTTCTTTTTTCTCCTGCTCTTCCTGCTTTAACTTCTGCATTTTGCTCAAAGTCTCTTCATCGGGATCCACATAGATGCAGCCGCAGCGTCCGTCTACAATGCCAAGTTTTCCGTCAATTGCCTCACTTAAAGGAATATCGGTGCCGATCAGTGCCGGAATACTCATGGTACGGGCGAGAATCGCTGTATGGGAATTCACAGAACCGTGTACGGTCACGAAGGAAAGTACAAGATCCTTGTTCAGCTGAACTGTCTCGGAGGGAGCCAGGTCGTCTGCCACGATGATCACCGGCTCTTTAGAAGCTACCGTACTCGCTGTTCTTCCGCCCAGTACGCTTAATACCCTCTCCGAGATATCCTTGACATCCGCAGATCTTGCTCTCATGTAATCATCCTCCATGGATGCAAACATCTGGGCAAAATTATCTCCGGTGGACGCCACTGCGTACTCCGCATTCACCTGCTGCATACGAATAATGTTCTCAACGGATTCGTTATAGTCATCATCTTCCAACATCATCCGGTGAATCTCAAAAATAGCGGCATTGGCTTCTCCTACTTCTTTCAAAGCCTTCTGATACAGCCCCTGCAGTTGCTCCATAGCTGTCTGTTTTGCCTGTCTGTAACGTTCGATCTCCCGGTCGGAATTTTCGATCTTGACACGTTTTACCTGCTGTTCGTCCTTTTTATGAACATTGATTCTGCCGATGGCGATTCCGCCGAATACGCTTTTTCCCTGGTAGACTTCCATGGCTCTTCTCCTCTCCTGCCGATTCCGCTTGCTCTGTTTTAGAGGTTTGCCTTTACAAACTCAGTAACTGCTGTATAGGCTGCCTCCTCATCCTCACCATCGAAGGTCAGGGTGATCTCATTGCCGGCTTTGACTGCCAGACCCATGATACCGAAGATTCTCTTGCAGTCTCCGGTCTTGCCGTCCTTGGTCAGGGTAACTGCACAGTTAAATTCCTTGGCTGCCTTTACCAGTTCTCCTGCGGGACGTGCATGAATACCTTCGGGATCTGTGATAACATATTTGAATTCTTTCATTGTTTTTCTCCTTTTTGATTCTAAATTTTATACTGTTCTTAAGCCACTTTTTTCTTCAGGACTCCAAGCAGCAATGCAGATACGATCGTGCCTGCCACCAGTGCTACCAGATACATCAAGGCATTTCCCACTACTGGGAATACAAAGATTCCGCCGTGAGGAGCCATCAGTGTACAGTGGAATGCCATGGACAGAGCGCCTGCCAGTGCAGAACCGATGATGCAGGAAGGAAGTACATGTAAGGGATCGGATGCCGCGAAAGGAATGGCACCTTCCGTGATGAATGCCAGACCCATAATAAAGTTGGTAGGACCTGCATCTCTCTCTTCCTTGGTGAACTTATTCTTGAATAACAGGGTTGCCAGTGCAATGGCACAGGGAGGAGTCATACCTCCGATCATAACCGCTGCCATGATGTCATAATTGCCTGCTGCAATTGCTGCGGTTCCGAATACATATGCTGCCTTGTTGAAAGGACCACCCATGTCAATCGCCATCATGCCGCCCAGGATCAGACCCAGTACAACCCGGCTGGAATCACCCATTCCGCTTAAGAAATTATTCAATCCGGTATTAATGCCGCCCATCACAGGTTCAACTGCAAAATTCATTGCCAGACCCATGATCAGGATACCCACTACCGGGTAGATCAGCACCGGCGCCAGTTTCTCAATGGCATCGGGAAGCTTATCACAGATCTTGCGAATACCGAGAATCAGGTAGCCTGCTAAGAATCCAGCCACCAGCGCTCCCAGGAATCCGGACTTGCCGTTTGCCGCCAGCATACCGCCTACAAAGCCAAGTGCTAATGCCGGTCTGTCGCCGATCGCCATACCGATGAAGCCTGCCAGTACCGGAAGCATCAGACCGAATGCCACGCCACCGATGTTTTTAAACATTGCCGCTACGGGAGTGATGGTACCGAAGTTACTTCTCTGGTCTGCGGGTAATGCATTGATATCAATGCTCAGGCCATCGATCAGGAAAGCAATGGCGATCAGAATACCGCCGCCTACGACGAAGGGAAGCATATGGGATACACCATTCATCAACTGAGTGTATATCTTATGTGCGGTACTCTCCTTGCCGGTTAGAGCTGTTTGCGCTTCGCTGCTCTCTCCGTGGAATACTTCTACCTCACCGCTTACTGCCTGCTGTACTAATTTATCTGCTTTACTGATACCGTCGGATACCTGACAGCTGATGACCTTTTTGCCGTCAAAACGATCCATGGGAACTTTCGCATCGGCTGCTACAATGATGCAGTCTGCTGCGGCGATTTCTTCCGCGGTCAGTACATTTTTCGCACCGGCAGAACCTCTGGTCTCGATCTTGATCTGGCAGCCTGCTGCTTTTGCTGCCTTCTCCAGTGCTTCCGCTGCCATATAGGTATGCGCGATTCCGGTCGGGCAGGAAGTCACTGCCAGGAGCTTAAAGCTCTTTTTCTCTTCGGTGGTAATGCCGGTATCGTTTAATCTGTCGTCAATACTCTTGGCACTCTCATCTGCCGCGTCGATGATCTGTAAAAATTCCTCTACGCTTTTGGCATTTCTTAAAGATGAGGTGAAATTCTCATCCATCAGCATAACGGACAGCTTGCTCAGTACATCCAGATGTACGTTGTCCTTGGTATTAGGTGCAGCGATCAGGAAAAGCAGTGTCACCGGTTCGCCATCTAAGGAATCATAATCCACACCGTTTTTAATGACCATAGCTGCCAGTCCGGGAGTCTTCACTGCATCACATTTGCCGTGAGGGATCGCAATGCCTTCGCCGATCCCCGTGGTGCTCTCTTCCTCTCTTGCATAGACCTGTGCACGGTACTGCTCCACATCCAAAAGTTTCCCGCTCTTCGCCATAAGTTCCACTGCCATATCCAGTGTTGCCTTTTTGTCAGCAGGAGCCACGTCCAGGGAAATACTTCTTTTGTCCAATAAATCCGTGATTCTCATGTTGTAACCCATCCTCTCTTTTTATTATCTCTATTTTTATTATCTCTATTTTTATTATCTCTCTTTTATAGTTACTTTTTATTATGATGTCGAGGTCAAAAACCCCTACTTTGTTACCTGTTTCAATACCTGCATGACTTCTTCTTTTGTTGCCAGATTTTCGGAAAAAGCACTGGCACTTCCCGCGGCGATTCCCATGCAGAAGGCATGTGCGTAATCCTTCTCTTCGAGCCATCCGGTGATAAATCCCGCTACCATGGAATCTCCCGCGCCTACACCGTTGACTAACTTTCCCTTCGGAGCCGGAGCTTCCAGGCACTGTCCGTCTGCCGCGATTAATACGGCTCCCTCGCCTGCCATAGAGATCAGTACATTCTGTGCTCCCATCTCCTGTAACTTTTTACCGTAAGGAATGACTTCCTCTCTGGTGGAAAGCTTCACACCGAAGATATCTCCCAGTTCGTGATTATTGGGCTTTACCAGGAACGGATGATACGGCAGCACCTTGACCAACAGATCTCTGGTGGCATCTACCACCGTCAGTACTCCTCTGCCCTGAATCCGCTTGAGGATCCTCTGATACATATCATCCGGCATAGTATAGGGAATGCTTCCCGCCAGTACCAGTACATCGCCTTCCCCTAATCGGTCGAGTTTCTCCATCATCTGTTCCAAAGCCTTTGCATCAATGTCCGGTCCGCAGCCGTTAATCTCTGTTCCGTCGATACTTTTTAACTTCAGATTGATTCTGGTCATTCCATGACCGATTTTGATGAAGTCGGAATCTACACCAAATTCGTTCAATCGTCGGATCAGTTCGTCTCCGGTGAATCCGGCCACATATCCAAATGCCGTGGAATCCAGACCCAGATTCTTTAAGACAATGGAGACGTTGATTCCCTTTCCTCCCGGAAGAATCAGCTCTGATGAGGTTCTGTTTGTCATTCCCAGCTGAAAATCATCCACGGATACGATGTAATCCAGTGACGGATTGAATGTCACAGTACAAATCATTTAAATCCCTCCTGTCTGTTTCCTTTCGTGTTCTTATGCTGTTATTATATCTTCATATTCAGTCAAATTCAATCAATTTAATCCACAAATATAGTGACTTATTTTGGTTGAATTTGTACAAAAGAAAAGGATGAAGTCATTCTTCATCCTTTTCTTATTCCGATATTCCCTTATAGCATTTCCCTTAACGAACTTCTTTAAACGCATTGGCCTGTTCTTTCATTTCTTTTGCGTTAGACAGCGCTGCTTCGGTAAGAGCATCACTGCCAAGAAGTCTCGCCAGTTCCGCCAGGCTTTCTTCGTCTGCCACTTTCCGAATGTCCGTGATGGTCATGTCATCCGTACTGCTCTTCTCGATGACGAAATGCACATCCGCCATGGCTGCGATCTGGGGTAGATGTGTGATGCAGATAACCTGATGTGCCCCTGAGAGGACGCTCAGCTGCTCTGCTACCTTCCACGCGGTCCTGCCACTGATACCGGTGTCGATCTCGTCGAAGATCAAGGTATCGATCTCATCCCGTCCCGCCAGTACAGTCTTAATGGCTAACATGATACGGGACAGTTCACCGCCACTCGCTACCTGACTTAATGGCTTCAGGCTTTCTCCGGGGTTGGTGGAAATCAGAAATTCCACATCATCATAGCCCTTTGCAGTAATGGTCTGACCGGATCTTACCGCAATATCGAATTCCACTGTCAGGAAATTAAGGCCTATCAGCGCAGCTTTTAATTTCTGCGTCAGCGCAGCTGCATTTTTCTGACGGATTTTGGACAGTTCTTCACAGGCTTTTGTAAGCAGTGTCTGTTTTTCCTCCCATTCCGTATGCAGCTTCTGCATATAGGCATCATAATCCGCCAGTTTTTCCAGATAAGCTTCCTTTTCTTCTTTGTACTTCAAGATCTCCTCAATGGAATTGCCATATTTCCCCTTCAGATGATTGATCGTGTTCAACCGCTCTTCGGTACTTCCAAAATCCGCTTCATCGAATTCCAGGTCCGACATATATTCCGATACGTCATGATTGTAATCCGCAAGAAGACTCTCCACCTCCGCCAACTGTTCTTCCATCTGTTCCAGTGCAGGATCATACATGGTCACACTGCGCAGCACACGAAGGGCTCTGCTTAGGGAATTCCCGGCGCTGTCTTCCGCATCACCGCCGCTGAGTCTGTAACTCTCCGCCAGGCTCTCCGCAATTTTACGGCTGTTCGTCATCTTGCGATATGCCTGCTCTAATTCCTCATCCTCGCCGGGCTGTAAACCGGCATCTGCGATCTCCCTCTGTTCAAACTCTGCCAGAGACTGTTCTCTGCCTCTGGATGCATCATCCAGTGTCTCCTCCGCGATCTTTTTCTCCAGTGCAGCACACTCATGATAAAGCACAGCCACATTTTCTGCGCATTCCGCGAATTCCGCTCCGGCATAGGCATCCAGGATCTCCATGTGTTTTTTCTTATTTAACAGCGACTGGTGCTCATGCTGCCCGTGAATATCGATCAGCAGTTCCGAAAGTTCCTTAACCTGCTTCGCCGTCACGGTCTCTCCGTTGATGCGGCAGATACTTTTCCCGGAGGAAAGCTTTCTGCTTAAGATCACCGTGCCGTCCTCCGAAGGCTCCAGATCCATGCTTTTTAACTTTTCCGCAAGCCTCTCTTCCTCACAGTCAAAGACCAGTTCCACCAGACCGCTCTCTTCTCCCCGTCTGAGCATGTCTTTCTCGAACTTTCCTCCCAGCGCCAGATTCACCGATCCGATCAGCAATGATTTACCGGCGCCGGTCTCTCCTGTCAGTATATTCAGTCCTTCTCCAAATTCCACCTCTGTCTCCCGGATAAGAGCCAGATTTTTCACATGTAAACTGCGAAGCATGTATTTCCCCCTGTCTATCTCTCTATCATCAGATGGATCTTATCCATAAGGATCTGGGTATCCTCCACGGTACGCACCGCTACCATGATGGTATCATCTCCGGCGATGCATCCCACCACCTCGGAGAATTTCAGTGCATCCAGTGCTGCCGCCACTGCCATGGCCATACCGGATACCGTCTTGATCACCAGAATGTTCTGTGCCATATCCATAGAGACGAATCCATCTCTTAATACCCGGATATATTTGTCTCCCATGTGGCTGTCATCCTGTCTGAGGATCACGTATTTCTGTTTGCCGCCTCCGGTAGGTACCTTGGAGAGCTTCAGTTCCCGTATATCTCTGGACACTGTGGCCTGGGTCACCGTAAATCCCGCTTCTTTCAGATAACCCGCCAGTTCCTCCTGGGTCTCCACATCTCTTTTTTCTATGATCTCCACGATCTTGCGATGTCTGGTCTTTTTCATCTTAACCTCATGCCTTTCTTGCGACAATTCGTCAGGAATCTCTCATTTTACGATGTAACACATCCAGGAAGCTGACCTGGTTCAGCTGGATGAATTCCGTGATTTTTTCCGACTGCACGATACGGATATGATCTCCCGTGCACATGGTCACCTTGTGGCTTCCGTCATAATTGGCTTCCACGGTCTGGCTCTTACCCTCTCTGCCTCCCGGAATCTCTATAACGATCTCATCCTCCGGAGACAATATGATACTTCTCTGGTTCAGACTATGGGGGCAGATCGGTGTCAGAGTGATCAGTCTGGCCTTCGGCTCTACTAACGGTCCTCCCGCCGACAGATTGTATCCTGTGGATCCCGTAGGGGTGGTCACGATCATTCCGTCCGCCTTGTAATGATTTAGTAGCTGTCCGTTGACATAGATATTAAATTCTATGATCTGTAAGGTGCCGCTTCGGGAGATGACAATGTCATTCAGTGCCCAGCCCTCCGACACAGTGCCGTCCGCACGGCAGACCTTGCCGTTCAACATCATCCGGCGTTCTTTCTTATAATCATCCCGGATCAGACGATCCAGAGATTCCTCCAGGCCGGAAAGTTCGATCTCCGTCATATAGCCCACGGTTCCCAGATTCACTCCGATGATGGGCACCAGAATTTTTTTCGTCTCTCTGGCTGCCTGCAGCACCGTGCCGTCACCGCCCAGTACGATCATGCAGTCCACATCCAGGGGAATATCCGTCGCTTCCTCTTCCACCCCGGAATCTGTCTCCTCTTTCCAGTCGGCTTCCTTGACCTTTAACTTCACGGTACAACCCTTCGATTCCAAATAATCCCGGATCCGCTTCGTGGTCGCAAGTTCCTGATCCTTATGTTTATTGGTATATATCAGAAAATGCTTCATAACTTCGCACTCCTTGTCTGTTACAGGGTATGAGAATTGTCTACGATTCCTTTGATGACGGCATCCCACTCCGGGGTATAGGAAAGTCCTGTTTTTCCTTCCACAATGGTCTGCAATAAGCTTTCCGCCTCGTGCTCGGCCAACGCCAGTTTTTCTTCGGAGATTCCTTCCGGCTTACGGATATGCAGCAGATATTCGATATTACCTTCCGGTCCCTTGATGGGGGAATATTCCAGATGTAGCACTTCAAAGCCGATGCTGTCCGCGTAATCGATGATCTTACGGATCACCTCTTCGTGGATCTGGGGCTCTCTCACTACGCCGTTTTTACCAACCTTACCTCTGCCCGCCTCGAACTGAGGTTTGATCAGGCATACCATCTGCCCTCCGGTCTTTAGCAGATTTCTCGCCGGGATCAGTATCTTGGTCAGGGAAATGAAGGACACATCCACGCTGGCAAAATCCAGGGCATCCGGGATATCCTCCGGGGTCACATACCGGAAATTGGTCTGTTCCATGCATACTACACGCTCATCGTTACGCAGCTTCCAGGCTAACTGCCCCTGTCCCACATCTACGGAATACACCTTCGTAGCACCGTTCTGGAGCATACAGTCTGTAAAACCTCCGGTGGATGCACCGATATCCATACAGATCATGCCGTCCAGTAAAAAGCCCCACTGCTCCATTGCCTTTTCCAGCTTCAGGCCTCCGCGGCTGACATATTTCATGGTATGATCTCTGACTTCCAGTTTAATCTTGCTGACATCGAAGCCGGTGCCTGCCTTGTCTTCCTTCTGTCCGTTGACATAGACATTGCCGGACATTATGATTGCCTTTGCCTTTTCTCTGGAAGGGGCATAACCCTGCTCTACCAGAATCACATCCAGTCGTTCTTTCATATACGTCTCCTATTGGTATAACTCTTATAACTTTTCCAGTATTTTCTCTGTAATGCTTGCTGCATCCAGTCCGATCTCTTTTTTCAGAAGTTCTACATTGCCATGTTCCACATAGGCATCCGGTATTGCCGCCATGACACATCTTATCTGTTTCTCATGATCGTTTAAGCAGGTCAGCACCTTTTCCCCGAAGCCTCCGCTTAACACATTTTCCTCCATGGTCACGATCATGTCATGATCCTCGCAGGCGGAAAGCACTGCCTCTTCATCAATGGGTTTGATGAATCTGGCGTTGATAATGCTTGCCCGATAACCCTTTTCATGCAGTAATGTCTGTACTTCTTCCGCAGTCTTCACCATACTGCCTACGGCGAACAGCGCAATACCGCCCTCTCTCGTGATCCACTCTGCCTTGCCCAGTTCGATGGGGGCACGGTACTCGGACAGCCCCGCATACGCTGTCCCTCTGGGATAGCGCACCGCAATAGGGGCTTCCAGTGCCACAGCGAATTTCATCATATCCGACAGTTCCCATTTATTCTTCGGCGCACAGATATGCATATTAGGGATACCTGACAGGTACGTATAATCAAAGATTCCCTGATGGGTCTCGCCATCGCTGCCTACCAACCCGGCACGGTCTATGGCGAATACCACCGGCAGATTCTGAATGCACACATCATGTAGGATCTGATCATAACCTCTCTGTAAAAAAGAAGAATACACCGCAACGATAGGTTTCATGCCACCGGCTGCCAGTCCTGCAGCAAAAGTCACCGCATGCTCTTCCGCAATACCCACATCGAAAAAGCGGTCGGGATACATATTACGGAATCTTTTAAGCCCGGTGCCGTCCGGCATGGCTGCCGTAATGGCTACCACCCGTTGATCCCGCTGTCCCAGCTTGCACATAACAGTGGAAAATACATCTGTATAATTCGCCACGGTACGGGGATGGGAAGGAATTCCCGTCTCGATATCAAAAGGCTCTGCTCCGTGGAATCTGGCGGGATGCTTCTCAGCAGGACCATATCCCTTGCCCTTCTGGGTCAGCACATGGATCAGCACTGCCCCCTTGACTCTTTTGGCTTCCTCAATGACCTTGATCAGTCCCTCGATATCATGTCCATCCACAGGGCCTAAATAAGTCACTCCCATGTCCTCAAAAAACATACCGGGGATCACCAGCTGCTTAAAGCTGCTCTTGGCACGACGCAGACGAGTTACAATACCGTCTCCACCCGGCTTACTCTTCAGTGCATTATAAATGCCTTCCTTCAGATCCAGATAGCCGGTTGCCGTACGGATATTATTCAGATATTTGGATACGCCGCCTACATTTTCAGAGATGGACATATTGTTATCATTGAGGATAACGATAAAATTGGTCTCCAGCTTGGCTGCGTTATTCAATGCTTCGTACGCCATGCCTCCGGTGAGAGAACCGTCTCCGATCACGGATACAATGGTAGACTTTTCCCCTTTGAGATCTCTCGCCTTCACCAGTCCCAGCCCTGCGGATATGGATGTGGAACTGTGTCCGGTATCAAATGCATCAAAGTTGCTTTCTTTTCTCTTGGGGAACCCACTCATGCCATGGAACTGGCGTAAGACATCGAAGCCGTCCTTGCGGCCCGTTAATATTTTGTGGGTATAAGACTGGTGACCTACATCCCAGATGATCTTGTCCTCCGGGAGATTCAGTGCCAGATGCAGTGCCATGGTCAGTTCCACCGCTCCTAAGTTGGAGCCTAAGTGTCCTCCGGTAACACTGATCTTCTCGATCAGGAACTGCCGGATCTCCTCCGCCAGTTCCCCGTAGTCCGATTTATCTATCTTTTTAATATCATTTGCTTTTTCGATTTTATCCAGTAACATTCGCTTTTCCTCTGCTATTTTGTTCTGTGGACCAGATGCAGTAACAGTTCCTTCAGGAATTCATGTTCTCCCGAGAAACCATCCAAAACCGCTACCGCTTCCTCGGTAAGCCGTTCCACTTCCCTGCCGGATTCCTCCAGTCCGTGTAATGTCACATAGGTCTGCTTATGATTCTGTGCATCGCTGCCGGTGGCTTTACCAAGCTCCTTGCTGTCACCTATCACATCCAGAATATCGTCCTGGATCTGAAATGCAATGCCGACATTGTAGGCACACAGCTCCAGTGCCGCGATCTCCTCGTCCGTGGCACCTGCCAGGGTGGCGCCGATGGTCATTGCCGACTGGATCAGGGCTGCTGTTTTGTTGGCATGAATAAAAAGGATCTGCTCCGTAGTCAGGGGCGTCGTCTGTTCCTCTGCCTCAATGTCTGCATTCTGTCCGCCGATCATGCCGTAGATTCCCGCCTTACGGGCTAAAATATTCAGTGCCGCAGCTACTCTCGGATAGTTCTCATCCACCGGTTTTCCCACGGCATATGCCGGAAAAGCTCGGAATGCAGTCTCAAAGGCATAATTGAGCAGTCCGTCACCCGCTAACACTCCCATACCATCGCCGTATACAGACCAGGTGGTCTTGCGTCCTCTGCGGTATTCGTCATTGTCCATAGCCGGAAGGTCATCGTGCACAAGCGAATATGTATGGATCATCTCGATCGCTGCCATGAAAGGTTCAATGATATCATCCCTGCCGCCGAGCATCCGGTAAGTCTCCTGCATCAGCATGGGACGCAGTCTTTTTCCTCCCGCCATGAGACTGTAATTCATAGCTTCTATGACTGTCTTCTGATATCCTTCCTCCGCCGGAAGATATTCCTTCAACAGTTCCTCAATGGCTGCCGTTCTCTTCTGTAATTCCTGTCTGAATATCGTTTCTTCCATGTCAATGCCGTCCTTCCTCTTCCTGCCGGTATCTTTACTGTGGATCCAGAGGCTCCAGTGTTCCCTCTTCGTTCAGCTTCATGACCTGCTTCTCCACCCGGTCGATCTGTTCATTGCATTGTTTCAGAACATTCATCCCCTTACTGTATGCCGTAAACGCATCCTCCAGAGAAATATCCTCTGCTTCCAGCTGTTCAAGCAGCTCCTCCAGTTCGGAAAAATTCTCTTCCAGACTGCGTTGTTCCTGTTCTTCTGTTTTCTTTTTTCCTGCCAAAATTTAATACCTCCGTCCATGGTCCTCTTCCTTGGATCACACGGTGAATCTCTCGCCCTGCTGCACCTGTTCCACTTTGGCATCGATCATGCCATCACTTACCCGGATCCTCAGGCTGTCACCTTCACGCACCTGTGTCACAGAACGGATAGTTTTCCCATCCGCAGCTTCCACATAAGAGTAGCCACTGTTCAACTTCTCTAACGGCGAGACCGCCTTCATCCGCTCAATATAAAGCTCCAGGGTGTGTCTGCGGTCCCGCAGGATCGTCTGCATCCGGTTCTCTAACCGTTCTTCCAGCTGTATGCTGTAAGTCCTCTTCTCACGGATGCGGTTGGCCGGGCTTAAATATTTCAAGCGCATCTCCATCTGTTCCGCCTGCTGCTTCTTGCGCCGCAATACCCGGTCCATCTGCCGGTACAGCCTCTCCTGTCCGTTCAGGATCTCCTGATCGATGTCGCCTACTGCCGTCACCGCCAGTTCTGCTGCTGCGGACGGTGTCGGTGCACGCAGATCCGATACATAATCAATGATCGTGGTATCGGTCTCATGTCCTACCGCCGAGATAATAGGCACTGTACAGTCAAATACCGCCTGTGCTACCATTCTCTCATTAAACGCCCACAAATCCTCTATGGATCCACCGCCGCGTCCCACGATCATGACATCCACGCCCAGTCTCTCCAGTGCCCGGATTCCATTCACAATGGAAGGAGCTGCCGAAGCTCCCTGTACCAGTGCCGGATATAATATGATCTGTACGTAAGGATTACGTCTGGTGGCGATCTGTATGATATCCCGCACCGCCGCGCCGGTATCCGCCGTCACCACCCCAAGGGTATGAATGTACTTCGGAATCGGCTGCTTATACTCCGGGGCAAACATTCCCTCTTCCGCCAGCTCCCGTTTTAACTGTTCGTATTTTTCATACAGAGCACCGGCACCGTCTAAGGTTACTTCCTTCACATACAGCTGGTATCTGCCGTCACGCTCAAATACGCTCACGGATCCCTTCGCGATCACCTGCTGCCCTTCCGTCAGCCGAAACGAAAGGCCCCTGCGGTCTCCCGCAAACATAATACAGTTCAGGGCACTGGCAGAATCCTTTAACGTAAAATAAATATGTCCAGAGGGATGGTATTTACAGTTGCTTACCTCACCTTTTACAAACACCGTCTGTAAAAAGTAATCCTGCGTGAACATATTTTTAATGTACGTATTCAGTTGTCTTACGCTGATTACATTCTGTATCCTACTCACCGGATTTCATAATCTTGGCAAGGATCGCATTGACGAATCCGCCGGAGCTCTCCTGACCGTATTTTTTGGCGATCTCCACTGCCTCGTTGATTGCTACCCCGTCCGGGATATCGTCATCATAGCGCAGCTCATACGCGCCCAGACGTAACACTGCGAGTTCTACCTTTCCCACACGGGTGGTATCCCAGCCTTCGGTATTCTCATTCAACAGCTTATCCAGTTCCGGGATCTTGTCCTTAATCTTCTCGAAACGGGCTGCGATGACATCCGCATCCTGCCAGGAAGAAACTTCCTCATTATTCTCGCGGAACAATGCGATCTGTTCCGGCATATCTTCCGGTGTATGAAACTCCACACGGTATAAAAGTTTGAAAACCTGTTCTCTCTGCTCGTGTCTTCCCATAATATCTTCCTGTAGTTCCTCTTATTTGTCCTTCTTCATGTTCACACCGGCAATGCGGATGTTTACATCTGAGCAGGTCAGTCCTGTCATATACTCGATGGCATTCTTCACCTTCTGCTGTACTGCCTGGCAGGTGGTGGGGATATTGTAGTCGTACTCCATGGTCACTGCCAGATCCACGGTCACATTCTTGCCCTGTACTTCCACCTTAACGCCCTTGGTAAGGTTCTTCATTCCTACCTTGCTCATGAGTTCGTTGGTGATATTGCCTGCCATGGCGCTGACACCGTCTACTTCCGTAGCTGCCAGGGATGCGATCATTGCTACTACATCATCTGCGATCTGTACCGTACCGATGCTCTCATCTTCCTTTAATACCAGGTTCTTCTTATCTATTTCTTTTTCCATGATAGCTGATCCTCCTAATAATAACTAATTAGTTACAGTATACCAAATCCTTATTCATTTGTCACCCAAAAAGTCAAGGATAATTGTTTGCCATTCTGCGCATAAGCAATGGTACTGCTGTTTTCCGGCATATAGGAAAAGATCTCCTGCTCATCGATCAGCACCCTGCAGATCTCCCGGTAGCATTCCTCATCCGCGCATTTTAATGTGATCTCCGTCCTGCCGCTCTCCCATGCCCTGTCGAAGATGCTCTGCATCTGTTCTGCATCATATGACGTAAAATATACGCCTTCCATGACATAATAATTTGCCTGCGTGGCAGTGCATTCCGGCATGGCTACCACACTTTCGATGCGGTGGGTGCGAAGCAGCTCCTGCGTGGTCACACACAGATAATCATAATTGATCTCCGGTAATTCTTCCTTCCCACTGCCATCCTCCATTCGATAGGAGGCATCTCCCCAGGTCGTATCCACATAATAATAGTCACCGTCCACCCGCACCAGATTCCATGCATGCGCCTCCCCGGTGTCCACCGTTCCCTGTACCAGCGTGCACATCACTCCCAGATGGTTCAACAGATACTGTGTCGCTTTGGCATATCCCTGGCAGACCGAAGAATTTCCTAAAAATACCGAGGCAATGTTCTGATTGTCCGAAGCATTCAGATCATAATCCGTGAAAAATATGATTTTCTCATAGACTGCTTTTACTTTATCATATTCCGATACATCCGGCGGGATATCTGAAAGCCATTCCGATGCCCTCTCACGGATCTCTTCCGCCTTTCTTACTGCTTCTTCCCCAGGCAGCGAATAGGTCCCGGCAAAATCGATCCCTACCGTCCGGTCCCCTCTGGAATATTTGGTGTAGGTGTATCCCGTAGTATAAAAGATCTCGGGATGATCGATCAGCACGCACTGGAAGATCCGGTCGATATCGTGCTCGTCCAGTCCCTGTTCGATGGGTTCTGTGGACAGTTTTACCGTATCGGTCATCTCTCCCAGGGCCTGCTCGATCTCTCCGTACCAGATCTGTTCCTGTGCGTCCAGACTCTCGTATGCAAAACGAGAGCCTCCCTCCTCTAAGAGGGAACAGCTCTCTGTATTATCGCTTTCTGCGGTCGTCTCCTCCGCTTCCTGTCCGGGCAGACTGTCGATCTCCTCTACGGGCAGTACAATGGTCTGCGGCACTTCCGACAGGATCTCCTCTGAGGAGCATCCCGTCAAAAACAGCAGCATGAAAAGTGCGATATATAATTTTTTAAATCTTGCCTGAAACATTTCCCGCATTCTATCCCCTGCACATGTGTTATCTCGTTCTCTCAGGTATATTTCCGGTATCAGTTGCGTCCGAACTCCGTCAGCACCAGTCCTTTATTACGATCCAGGGTCATGCCGATGCTCCAGGAATTAACGAACAGAAGCAAAGGATTCCCTTTCATGTCCTTAACCTTCTTCATATCGGAAGTTCCGGACAATTTGGCAAGGTCGATCTCGTCCTTGTTCTCGATCCAGCGGATGTGCTCATAAGGCAGGTTTTCCAGACGGATCTCCACGTTATATTCGTTCTCCAGGCGGTACTTCAATACATCGAACTGCAGTACACCAACTACGCCGACGATGATCTCTTCCAGACCGGTATTGAACTCCTGGAAGATCTGAATGGCACCTTCCTGGGCAATCTGCTCCACGCCCTTAACAAACTGTTTTCTCTTCATGGTATCTACCTGGCGCACTCTGGCGAAATGCTCGGGTGCGAAGGTAGGAATACCCTCGTACTGGAACTTCTCCTTGGGCATACACAGGGTATCTCCAATGGAGAAAATACCGGGGTCGAACACACCAATAATATCTCCGGCATAAGCCTCATTTAATATCTTACGTTCGTCCGCCATAATCTGCTGGGGCTGGGATAATCTCATCACCTTATTGCCCTGCACATGACGTACTTCCATATTTGCATCGAATTTGCCGGAGCAGATACGCATAAATGCGATACGGTCTCTGTGTGCCTTGTTCATATTCGCCTGAATCTTGAATACAAAAGCGCTGAACTCATGCTCCGTAGGATTGATCATGCCGATGTCCGCTTTTCTGGGCAGTGGTGTGGTGGTCATATTCAGAAAGTGCTTTAAGAAGATCTCCACACCGAAGTTGGTCAATGCAGATCCGAAACATACCGGGGTCAGGTTACCCTTCTGTACTTCGTCCAGATCAAACTCTGCACTGGCGCCGTCCAACAGTTCCACCTCACCTAACAGCTTGTCCGCTGCGTCCTCTCCGATCAGTTCCTTCAGATGCTCTTCATCCTGAATGGGGATCTCGGTGGATGTTCCTTCCTTCGTTCCCTTCTCGGTATCGGAATAAGCGATCACACACTTTTTCTCACGGTCGTAGACACCCTGGAATGCCTTACCTGAGCCAATAGGCCAGTTGATGGGGCAGGTGGCAATACCCAGCTCCTTCTCGATGTCGTCTAACAGTTCAAAGGTATCTCTGGCTTCACGGTCCATCTTATTGATAAAAGTGAAAATGGGGATCTTACGCATGACACAGACTTTAAACAGCTTTCTCGTCTGTGCCTCGACGCCCTTGGATGCATCGATGACCATGACTGCGGAATCTGCTGCCATCAGGGTACGGTAGGTATCCTCGGAGAAATCCTGATGTCCCGGAGTATCCAGAATATTGATACAATAACCGTCATATTCAAACTGCAGCACGGAAGAGGTTACGGAAATACCTCTGTCCTTCTCAATCTGCATCCAGTCGGACACCGCATGTCTCGCTGTTGCCTTACCTTTTACGCTTCCCGCCAGGTTGATGGCTCCTCCGTAGAGCAGGAACTTCTCGGTCAGGGTCGTCTTACCGGCATCCGGGTGAGAGATAATGGCGAAAGTACGACGGCGGTTGATCTCTTCTGTATAATTGTTACTCACTACTATAATCCTCCAAATATATCTTAAAATCTATTTTCGCAGCTTCCGGTAATCTGCTTTCTATGACAGGTCTGCCTTTAATACAGAGTCCCCTTCAAATTCCGGGATGATTCCGAAGTAATCCAGTACCGTAGCTCCGATATCGGAAAAGGTCGATCTCGTTCCGCGGCTGCCCGGTGTCACAGGGGCACCATACATAATAAACGGTGTATATTCCCTAGTGTGATCCGTGGTGGTCTTATAGGCGGGATCACAGCCGTGGTCTGCTGTGATCATGAGAATGTCCTCCGGCTTCATATGCGCCTGAATCCCCGGCAGCTTATCATCAAAATAAGCCAGTGCCTTCGCATAGCCGTCCACATCTCTCCTGTGACCATAGAGCATATCGTAATCTACTAAATTAATAAAGCAGAGTCCTTCAAAATCCTTATCCAGATATTCCAGAGTCCGCTCGATACCTTCCGCATTACCGGAAGTGTATACATGCTCGGTAATTCCCTTGCCTACGAAAATATCCTGAATCTTGCCCACAGCAATAACATCCCTGCCGGCAGCCTTCAGTTGGTCTAACATGGTAACTGCGGGAGGCAGCAGGGAAAAATCATGTCTTCTGGGGGTACGGGTATAATGTCCGCTCTCACCAATGAAAGGTCTGGCAATGACACGCCCCACACCGTGCTCTCCCTGCAGGATCTGTCTGGCAATACGACAATAGTCATATAACTGTTCCACGGGAACCACATCCTCATGCGCGGCGATCTGGAACACACTGTCCGCAGAAGTATATACGATCAATTTGCCGGTGCGCACATGCTCGTCCCCGTAATCTGCAATGACCTGTGTGCCGGAGTAAGGCTTGTTGCACAGAACATCTCTGCCGGTACGGATACGGAACTCCTCCAGTACCTCCTCGGGAAATCCGTCCGGATAGGTGGGCAGGGGCTTGGGAGAATAAATACCTGCGATCTCCCAGTGTCCGATGGTAGTATCCTTTCCACGGGAACGCTCTGTCATACGGGCATAAGCTGCCGTGGGATGCGTTGTCTTCTCTCCGACTTCCACACCGTCGATGTTAAACAGCCCCAGGTCTCTCATATGATCCATATGGAAATAGGAACTTTTGGATACACTTCTTAAAGTATTCACATGGATATCACCGTAAGCTCCGGCATCCGGCATTTCACCGATACCGAAGCTGTCCAGTACAATTAAAAAGACTCTCTTCATATATATATTCCTCATCCGCACATTTTCTTCGAAAATAGCTACTCAGACCGCATTCGCAGTCCGCACATTTTCTTCGAAAATGGCTGCCTGCTCATGTGGTACGGGTTTCTAAGCCAGAAAGGCTCCTGCAAGCAAGCTTGCGTAGCCTTTTAGCTTGTAACCCTTGGTATCATAACATAATTTTCTCCCTATGTACACAAAAATATCACTGTGTAATGGTGCTGATAACGATATTTTCCGCCGCGATATCCGTCTTTCTTTTTACAATGTCTTCGATCTGTGCCCGCTGTACATCGGACAGTTCCGCTGCATTGACCACGACATCCACAGCATCCCCGTTGATGCTGACCACCGCTTCACTAAATCCCTTCGCCTGCAGCAGCACCTCCGCCGCGGCTTCTTTTTCGGCAATCTCCGTCATATGTACCATACTATCCACTGCTTCCTGCTTCTGGGCATCGCTAAGCTCCGTACTATTTATGATCTCCAGCAAAGTCTCTTTATTCCGGGCTCTGGTCTGTTCCTTGGACAGTCTCGCCGCGGACAACACCTCCACTGCGTTGGTTCCGGTCAGTACCGCCTCGCCAGGGATCTCCCCCTCGTCCGGTGTTGCCTCCGCCACCTGCATATCCTCATCCAGATAATCCTCCATGACGATCTCCACATCCGAATCCAGACTTTCTATATCTGTGACAATATCCGTAGAATCCACTGCACTGAGATCTTCTGTATTGTCCGACGTCAGATACTCCTTTTCCAGGTTGGTCCCCGCAAATTGCAGATAACCTGCAATGGCTATCATAATGGCAAGTGCGGTAATCATAAGCTGATTTTTCTTAATTAAGTTTTTCACTGCGTTCCCCTTTTCCAAAGGCCTGTATCTGCCTTCTTGATTTTATACTCTATTGTATGTACCCGCCCTGACGGATATGTTTCCTGCGGTTTATTTTTCCAGCACCTTGACTTTGTGGGCTTCCACGCCAAAAAGTGCCTGGACGACCTGCGTAATCTCGCCGGTCATATTGCCCTTTCCGGCTCCTTCCGCCACCACCAGAACCCCTTCCACTTTGGGGGTGATCGTCTTCACTACAAAAGGTGAGCCCTGACTGCCCTCCTGATACACCGTCTGATATCCGGTGTTTGATGAACTCACGGTACGGGTTCCTCCAGCGGAATCCTGTTCCTCTGTCTGGGAGCGTTCTGCGGTCATGTCTTTCTCCACGATTCTTTCCTCCGAGGATTCCAGCGTGATCATGACCTCCACCTCTCCCACCCCCCGAACGGATTCCAGCATTTTTTTCAATTTTTCTTCCAGATAGGCAGCATATTCTTCCATACTGCCTGCCGTCACTGCCTGCGTCCCGACATACACCGTATCCTGCTGTGCCACGTTCTGCTGTCCGGAGGACGTTAAAATTCCGGCATTGTACTGCTCTGTGATCTCCGTGCCTGTATCCGTCGCCGCAGGATCTTCTTTTTTCACCGGAAGAGCGATGATAAACAAAAGAACGCCCAACAGCACCAAAATCAGCAGATTATCCCGACGGAACCATTTCGGTGGTGCAAAACTGCCTGCACTTATGCTGCCTGTAATCTTTTCCCAGAATTCTCCCACTGTTTCTCACCTCTTTTTCTTTTTCCCTGACTTAGATCCTTTTCCCCGTGGTTTTCCATGAATTCCGCCGGACTTCTCCATCATTCCAGCCTGACCTGTGGAATTTCCACACAGATCCCGTCATCTTCTGCATTTTCCGTACTCATTTTCTTTTGTTCCGTGGGCTTTCCCTCCGGAGCTTCCTCTGCTTCCTGCACCACGGCAGCTGCCGTATTCCCGATGTCTTCCTGCGACTGTTTTGCCCGCTCAGAAGCCCGGTTCAGTACCGACTGCATTTCTTCTGTAAATTCCTCCACCTGTGCCTGTACATTTTGATCCGCGCCCCCGCCGAAAACACTCAGAACCGGCTGCAGCAGCTGGATCAAAAGCATCACGGACAGTAAGAGCTTTAAATATTTCTCATAAGCTTCCTTTGGTCTGAAATGAACGATTGTCTGGGCACAGATCAGAAAAATCCCCGCCTGTCCCACGACCCGGTATAACCACTGCATCTGCTCACACCCCTTTGCTTCCCGTTGCCAGAAGTGCCAATGTGATCAAAAACAGAAGCATCGCCGTCCCCGCAGTGCGGAACAATAACATCCCGGCATTACCCATACGATCCGTACAATTGGTCACTCGCTTATCACTGACGATCCCCATAAAAGCTGCAGCGCCTTTGATGAAAACCGCAGTAAGCAGAATCTGTAACAGCGGAACGGCACATGCAGCAATTAACAACAGTAACAGCAGCACACCGATACTGTTGCGGATCACTACCGCGGAGCCCACCGCCAGCTCTAAAATCCCATCCGCCGCATTTCCGATCCCCGGCAGGGCGGAAAGTGCCTTTTCCACTGCGGAAGTCTTCACAGAATCTAATACCGGTGTGATCAGTGACTGGAACACACTAATCCCCGTGACCACTCCTAAGGACGCCTTCAGTATCCAGCCGATCGCCTTTTCCAGCAGGTCCGTCAGAAGCGCCAGCTTCTCCTCCACCCAGATCCCGTTGATCAGATTCAGCAGGCCGTAGCTGTAGATCAGTGGTAGTACCACTCCCAGTAATATTTTCTCCGTTCCATAGATCAATAATAGCATCAACTGATATCCGGCACCTACCGTAGTGGGACCCGAAGCCACTCCCACCGCCAGCAGATAGGTGGGCACCATCAGTTTAACAAACAGTATGATATTTTCCATGATGTCTCTCGCCGTCTGCAGCACATCAAAAAAACATTGCAGCAGGATCACTCCCATCAGCAGATAAATAAAATAAAAGCTTAAGTCCGCGATCTGATGTTTATCGAAAACCTCAACAAAATGAATCAGCAACGCGGACAGGATTCCCAACACGATCAGCCAGATCAGTATATTTTTTATGCCGGAGACATAAGTCCCCATTCCCCGCGTCACTTCCTGCAAAAGGGTCCCTGCCGCTCCCAGTACATCCCCCTGTAATAACTGTCCAAGCAGTTGCGCCGCTGATATCCGAAAGTCGGGAAACAGCTGCTGCATTCCCTTCTCCAGTTCGTCCATGCCGTATTCCTGCCACATCATGTCCATCTGCATAACCGCTCCTACAGGATGCCGTAGATCTGCCGGATCACCGCAAGTAAAATCGGCAGTCCGGCAAACAACACCGATAATTTTCCCAGGATCTCAATCTGATCCGCTACCGCTGTGAACCCGGCATCCTTACACATACCGGCGCTGAACTCACACAGATAGGTAATCCCCACTACTTTCATTAAAATACCAAGATACCCTTGTGTCTCTCCTAAATATTGCTGCAGACCTAAGAACTCATCCAACAAACTTCCCGCCAGGTCCAGCACATAAGAGAACACCAGTACACTTAAGGCAAATCCAATGAGCATCGCATATTCCGGACGGTGCTGCCTGAATTGTACGGCAAACAGTACCCCTGTAATACCCAGTAATGCTATCTTAATGATCTCTGCCATTTTCCCTCCTAAAACGAAAACAGAGTCTGCACGGTATCAAACAGATCGTAGATATAAGGAACGATCCAGCTAAGTACCAGAATCAGCCCCGCCAGACTGATCAGAAAGGCATGTTCCTCCCTGCCGCTGTGTTTTAAGACCTGGCTGAGTATTGTTACAAGGATCCCTACCGCTGCGATTTTAAAGATCAGTCCTATTCCCATCTTTCCCCGTCCTTTTCTCTTCTCTCTGTTATCCTTTGATCCGTGTCAGACTAACAGTATCAACAAAAGCAATCCGCTCATCGCCCCCAGCCCCACCGAAAGTCTGCATTTCTGTATCAGCTCCCGCTGTTGCGTCTCTGCGGTCTGTTCCAGCCTCTGTCTGGACAGTTCCATTGCCCGGATCTGCATGGCTTCATCCACATAGCCCTCGTTTCCCACAAAAAGCAGAAACTGCTCAATATCCTCTTTTTTCAGGGGCAGAGTCTTTAACCTGTGCCGGAAGCTCTCCTGCGCAAATTCTAAAAAACCGGCATCCTCCGAAGCTGCATATTCGCGGTAGACACTGTCGCAGATCTCTCCCAGGCAGTCCTTGCGCTGTCTGCCGATCTGCCGGCAGCATTCCGGAAGTGATGATCTGTTGTAGCGGATCTCGCTGATCCACTGCTCTAAAATGCAGATTAACTCCCTGGTAAAATGAAGTCTCAACACCATCTGCTGCCTATACCACAGTCCCAGGCCCAGACAGCCGATGAGGATCAGTCCCCCTCCAAGCATCTGCATTCCATCAGTCCCCTTCCCTTTAAGATCACGATCCTGTCAAACATCCGACAGATC
Source organism: uncultured Lachnospiraceae bacterium (assembly GCA_945929965.1). Classification (GTDB taxonomy): domain Bacteria; phylum Bacillota; class Clostridia; order Lachnospirales; family Lachnospiraceae; genus Acetatifactor. The sequence continues at coordinate 4,109 of CAMEOT010000026.1, read as the reverse complement.
TCATCGATTCCAAGACGTCTGGCCGCATCCTTCTCATCCGTTCCGTGTATCGTGGCCAGCAGACGGCAGCCACAGGCAGCTGCCTTATGTAATGCACGGATATCCGAATCTTCTCCCAGTTCGTCCACCGCAATGACCTGCGGAGACATGGAGCGTAACAATAGAAGCATTCCCAAAGCCTTGGGGCAGGCATCCAGAACATCCGTCCGCATTCCCAGATCATTTTGAGGTCTTCCCCGGTAAGCACCTGCCAGCTCTGAACGCTCATCCACCACGCCTACCCTAAGTCCCGGTCCATAAGCATTGCCATCGGACAGCTGCCGGATCAGATCCCTGAGCAGTGTTGTCTTGCCGAATCCCGGTGGTGATACGATCAGTGTATTTTGAAACCGGCCACCCCGATATAACTGTGGAAGTATTTTATCTGCAGCCCCTTTGACCTCATGCGACACACGGATATTTACAAAAGAAATATTTTTCAGTGTCCGCAGTCTGCTTTCATTTTCCAGCACAGCCTGTCCGCACAGACCGATCCTATGTCCTCCTTCCACCGTCAGAAAGCCCTGCCGGATCTCGTCCGCATAAGCATATAGGGAATCCTGACACAGATATGCGATCAGCTCCCGGATCTCTGCTTCCTCTACGGAATATGCACCGCAGGGATTCTCCTGCCATTGTCCGCGATGATTCAGGAATAACTCTCTTCGCTTTGTCTCAACGACCACCGGTCTGTCCACCCTAAGCCTGATCTCACACACCTCTTGTCCTTTCTCTGCTGTTTCCTTCCAGAAATCTCTTCTCTTTTGTGGAAATATCCGCAGCAGGCTGTCCATGTTCCACCTCCCGTAACTCACCGGAGTTTTTCCCGTATTCGGCTGATATTTCTTAATTCCCTGTTTCTTCTGGGTTTCATGCTTCTGAATAGTTCAATATATGTTCCCGTGGACAAGATATTCCTTCCATTCTTCTCTTTTTTTCTATGGTGTGCTATAATACCTAAACGATATCTGTTTTTATGAATTTTATTTTGGAGGATATTTATGAACATTATCATTGTGGGCTGCGGCAAAGTAGGCTACACCCTGGTAGAACAATTGGGCGGTGAAAACCACAATATCACCGTAATTGATACAAATGAGGAAAAAGTGAACTCCATCACGGATGATCTGGATGCCATGGGCATCGTAGGAAATGGCGTCAGTTTCCAGACACTGTCCGAGGCCGGCATTGACCATGCTGATCTGCTGATCGCCGTGACCGGATCCGATGAGCAGAACCTTCTGTGCTGTGTCATTGCGAAAAAGGCGGGACATTGTAAGACCATCGCCCGTGTCCGCAATCCTATCTACAATAATGAGATTGCTTTTCTGCGGGAAGAACTGGGGCTAGCCATGATCATCAACCCGGAGCTGTCCAGCGCAGCAGAGATCGCCCGGATCTTCCAGTTTCCTTCCGCAGTTAAGATCGATACTTTTTCCAAGGGAAGGATCGAGCTTCTGCATTTCCGCGTGACCCATGACTGTCTCTTAAATAATTATGAACTGATCCACATCCGTACCACCTTAAAATGTGATGTACTGGTATGTATGGTCACCAGAGATGATCAGGTGCTGATCCCCCGGGGTGATTTTGTATTCCGGGAAGGCGATGTGGTTGCTATTGTGTCCACTCCTCCCAAGGCAAATGATTTCTTCAAAAAGATCGGTATCGGCGCCGGCAGGGCACGTACTGCCATGATCGTCGGTGGCGGCACCATTGCTTATTATCTGGCAAGAAGACTTTTAGAAGTCGGCATCCATACTAAGATCATCGATCAGGATCCCACCCGCTGTGAGCATCTGAGTGAGCTGTTTCCCAAGGCTTCCATCATCTGCGGCGACGGTACGGATGAACGTCTTCTGATACAGGAGGGCCTGGAGAACGTGGATGCTTTTGCTGCACTGACCGGACTGGATGAGGAAAATATCCTCCTGTCACTGTATGCGAAACGGACTTCCCATGCAAAGGTAGTCACCAAGATCAACCGTATCAACTTCAGTGGGGTCTTAAGTGATATCAAGCTGGATACGATCTCCTATCCACGCCTGGTGACTGCAGATATGATCATTAAATATGCACGATCCATGAACGAATCTCTCAACAGTAATGTGGAAAATCTGTATAAGCTGGAGGACGGTCATGCGGAGGCGCTGGAATTCTACATCAAAGAGGATTCTGCCGTTACCAATGTGCCTCTGAACCGTCTGCACATCCGGAAAAATATCCTGGTCTGTTCCATCGTCCGCGGAGGGCAGGCTATTATCCCCGGTGGTCAGGATGAACTCCATGTAGGTGATTATGTGGTCGTAGTACTGACACATGCACGGCTGAATGATATTAAAGATATTATTGAAGGGTAATTATCATGAATTTTGCGATATTGAGTTTTATTATCGGATTTATTTTACAATTTGAAGCTTTATTTTTACTGCTTCCCTGGATCGTGGGTATGATCTACGGAGAATATCATGTGGCACTGATCTATCTGGTGACCGCAGTTGTTTGTTTCATTTTGGGAAAATTGTTAAGTTTCAGGCACACAGGACGTTTTAAGGAATTGTACGTCAGGGAAGGCTTCACCGCCGTTGCCCTGGGATGGTTTGTCATGTCTGTTTTCGGTGCTATTCCCTTCGTTCTCACCGGAGAGATCCCTTTTTATATTGATGCTCTCTTCGAGACGATCTCCGGCTTTACGACCACAGGTTCCAGTATCCTGTCCGATGTGGAAGCACTAAGCTATGCCAGCCTGTTCTGGCGCAGCTTCACTCACTGGATCGGCGGTATGGGCGTATTTGTATTTATTATGGCGATCCTGCCGATGATGGGTGGCTCCACCATGAACCTGATGCGTGCAGAGAGCCCCGGTCCTTCCGTCAGCAAGCTGGTACCGAGAGTCCGGGATACTGCGAAGATCCTCTATGGACTTTATATGGCGATCACTGTTCTGGGCGTGATCATGCTATGCCTGTGCGGTATGCCGTTGTTTGATTCCCTGTGTACGACCTTCGGCAGTGTCGGCACCGGTGGTTTCGGTGTCAAGAACAGCAGTATCGGCGGTTACTCTCCACTGATACAGAATGCAGTAACGGTACTGATGATCTTAAGCGGTGTCAATTATACGGTATATTTCTGTCTGTTAAGCAGGCAGTTTAAGGAAGCTTTTTCCATCGAAGAAGTTCGTTGGTATTTTTTGATCATTTTCGCCAGTGCTCTGACGATCGCCTGGAATATCCGCCCACTCTATGCAACTTTGGGAGAGACACTGCGACACTCCTTTTTCCAGGTGGGAACAATCATCACCACCACCGGATTTGCCACCACGGATTTCAATATGTGGCCGCAGTTGTCGAAGACGATTCTTCTGCTTCTGATGATGATCGGCGCCTGTGCCGGCAGTACCGGCGGCGGTATAAAGGTATCCCGTGTGCTGATCCTCTTCAAGGCGATCCGCAAGGAGCTGTCCATGATGATCCATCCCCGGATGGTGAAAAAGATCAAAATGGACGGACACAATCTGTCCCATGAGACGCTTCGTTCCACCAATGTCTATATGACGGCTTATTTTATCGTACTCTTCGTTTCCCTGCTGATCGTCAGTCTGGACGAATATGACCTGAGCACAAACTTTACCGCAGTACTGGCCACCCTGAACAATATCGGTCCTGGTCTGGAATTAGTCGGTCCCACCCAGAATTTCGCCTTGTTCAGTCCCCTGTCCAAATGCGTGCTGATGTTCGATATGCTTGCAGGACGTCTGGAGCTCTTCCCCATGCTCGTGATCCTGCTGCCGTCCTGCTGGAAGAAATATTAAATTGAGAGTTACGAGCCATGCAAAAATAGAACGGAATACCTCGGTGGGAGCTTGCTCACACAAGAGGTTATTTCGTTCTATTTTTATACCGTGCGTCCAACGGACACACTCGACAGCCGTCAATGAAATAAATGTGGAGCGTCCTTTGCGACACATTTATGAATTGAGTGCATGGCTCGTAACGTAGGGTTGCCGTAGACCGGACGAACGCCTGCAGTTGGGACTACTGACTTTTGAAAAAAGCCTCTATATAGTCAAA
>CAMEOT010000025.1 GCA_945929965.1 uncultured Lachnospiraceae bacterium | reverse complement strand
CACTTGAGCCTATTTTGTTGACTCTGTTTTTTCATAACTTACTTGACACTACCTTCTTTTCATACAAAAGCACTATGCTTTGTATAGCTTTATATTAAACAACTAAATTGCTTAGCTGTCAATACCAAATTTCAGGCATTGATCTTTTCCACATGGTGGCAAGCCACGTAGTGACCCTTTTCCACTTCTCTCCATTCGGGTTCCTTCTGTGCACAGCACTCATCCGCATAAGGACATCTGGTGCGGAAACGGCATCCGGTAGGAGGATTTAAGGGGCTGGGTACATCTCCCTGCAGAACAATACGTTTGCTTGCTCTTGCCTTGATGGGATCTGCAATGGGGATTGCAGAGATCAGGCTCTTGGTATAAGGATGCAGGCTTCGTGCTACCAGCTCGTAGCTGTCTGCCAGCTCTACCATTTTGCCCAGGTACATAACGCCGATACGGTCAGAGATATGTTTTACGACAGAGAGGTCATGTGCGATGAACAGATAGGTCAGTCCCATCTGCTCCTGCAGCTCCTCGAACATATTCACCACCTGTGCCTGGATCGATACATCCAATGCGGAGATCGGCTCATCGCAGACGATAAACTGCGGGTTCACTGCCAGTGCTCTCGCAATGCCGACACGCTGACGCTGTCCACCGGAGAATTCATGAGGATATCTGTTCGCATGCTCAGAGTTCAGTCCAACCTTCTCCAGCATGGAAATGATCATATCATGACGTTCCTTTTTATTAGCAGCCAGCTTATGAATATCTATGGCTTCCCCTACGATATCTCCTACGGTCATTCTGGGATCCAGACTTGCATAAGGATCCTGAAATACCATCTGCATCTTCTGACGATAAGGCAGCATATCCGCCTTTACTTTATTTTCAACATCCAGGATCACATTGCCGTCAAATGTAATCTTACCGCCGGTGGGCTCGTATAATCGTAAGATAGAACGTCCGGTGGTGGTCTTACCACAGCCGCTCTCTCCTACCAGTCCGAGAGTCTCACCTTTATTCACAAAAAAGCTGACATCATCCACGGCCTTCACGAACTTACGGTTTTTACCCATGCCGCCTGCGGGGAAGTATTGCTTCAAATGTTCAACCTGAAGTAACTTATCACTCATTGGTATTTCCTCCCTCCATCTCAGCTTTCTGGTTCATAAAGCAGTATGCATAATGCGTCTTACTGAAATCCGTCTTAGGAGGATTCTCTCTCAGGCAGATCTTCATGCAGTTCTTACAGCGGGGTGCGAATGCACATCCCTCGGGAGGATTCAGAAGATCCACCGGATTACCCTCGATGGGGATCAGTTTCTCATGCTTCGTGCTGTCCAGACGGGGGATACTCTCCAGAAGGCCCTTGGTATATTCATGCTTCGGATGGTAGAAGATCTCGTCACAGGTACCGGTCTCCACGATACGACCGGCATACATGACTGCAATACGATCACACATGCTCGCCACGATACCCAGGTCATGGGTGATCATGATGATCGCCATGCCCAGCTTGTCCTTCAGCTCCATCATCAGCTCCAGGATCTGCGCCTGAATGGTAACGTCCAGTGCGGTAGTAGGCTCATCGGCGATCAGAAGCTTCGGTTCACATGCCAGCGCAATTGCGATCATGACACGCTGTCTCATACCACCGGACAGCTCGTGGGGATACTGCTTCATACGCTTCTCCGGTTCATTGATACCTACCAGAGACAAAAGCTCCACTGCTCTTGCATATGCCTTTTTCTTGTCCGCATCGGTATGCAGACGAATCACTTCCATGATCTGATTACCAATGGTATATACGGGATTTAAGCTGGTCAGAGGATCCTGGAAAATAATGGAGACCTCTTTACCACGCATTTTGGAAAAATCTTTTTCGGTCATTTTCTCCACTTCGTGTCCATTGAAGTGAAGCTCTCCGCCGATCAGCTTACCGGGATAAGCGGTCAGTCCCATCAGACTGTATGCGGTTACGGATTTACCGGAACCACTCTCTCCTACGATGCCCAGTACTTCCCCTTCCTTCAGGTGAATGGAGACATCGTTCAGTGCCTTTACTTCTCCGGCAGGAGTAAAGAAAGAGAGACGTTCATGCTGTATATCTACCAGATAATTGTTATCCATCTTCACTACTCCTTCCATTAATTCTTAAGCTTCGGGTCAAATGCGTCACGAAGTCCGTCACCAAACAGGTTAAAGCTTAAGATGATCAGACTGATCAGCAGACAAGGTGCAAACAGCAGGTACGGGAATGTGATCATTCCGTTAATGGCATCACTTGCAAGGCTTCCCAGGGAAGGCAGAGGAACTGCCACACCCATACCTAAGAAGCTCAAATAACTCTCGGTAAAAATAGAGGAAGGGATCTGCAATGTGGTGGTAACGATCAGCGTACCGATACAGTTAGTCAGCAGATGCTTTTTAATGATACGGCCATCCTTGGCTCCCAGAGCCTTGGCTGCCATGACATAATCATTTTCCTTCAGGGTCAGGATCTGGCTTCGTACCATACGTGCCATTCCTACCCAGTACAGCAATGCGAATACGATGAAGATACTGATCAGGTTAGATCCTACGATCTGCATCCATCCGAATCCGGGAAGCTGTGCCAGCTTTGCCAGCGGGTCCTTTAACGCAAAGGACAGCAGTACGATCAGCAGGAAATCCGGTATCGTATAGATAATATCTACAATGCGCATGATGATCAGATCCACCCATCCACCGAAGAATGCAGAGATGGAACCGATCAGGGAACCGATCACAAAAATGATGGCAGTAGCGATCAGACCAACCAGCAGGGAGATACGGCTTCCCATCATAACACGGATGGCATAATCACGGCCCATCTTATCGGTACCGAGCACATGGGGGAATACCTTCTCTCCCGCATCCATACGCTCTATCTCTTTCTCGGAATACTGCATGGGGTGCAGATTCTCGCTTCCTTTGATCTGTGTCTTGTAATCATAGGGATAAAATGAAGGCACGATAAAGGAAAAGATCATAATTACAATAATAACGAAGAGGCTGACCATAGCAACCTTATTCTTACGAAGTCTGCGGAAGCCATCCTGCCAGAAGCCCACGCTCTCGCGCATGATGACCTGGCTCTGCTTCTCTTCTTCATTCGCCGGCATAAAATCTTCCGGTTTATATTTTACATGAAAGCTCATAGCATTCGGTTCTTTCATCGGTATCTTCCTTCCTGTTAATCTTACTTCAACTTGATCCTGGGGTCGACGATCTTATATACGATATCCACCAGCACATTCATGACAACCATCAGTGTTGCGAGGAAAATGGTGGTACCCATGATCATGGTGTAGTCACGGTTAATGATCGAGCTGACAAATTCATTGCCCAGACCGGGGATCGTGAAAATCTTCTCTACTACGAAACTTCCTGTCATAGTATAAGCCATCATAGGACCTACATAGGTGATAACGGGGAGCAGTGCATTTCTCAGTGCATGCTTGAACAGACGGAAGAAAGGCTTTACTCCCTTCGCCGTAGCGGTTCTCATATAATCCTGTCCCAGAACATCCAGCATGGAAGAACGCATCAGTCTCATAATATAAGCAGTTGGGTACAATGCCAGTGCGATCACGGGCATCACATAATGCTTCCAGGTGCCGATTCCGTAGGTGGGCAGTATCTTTACCTTACTTCCCAGGAAATACAGAAGCAGAGTACATATAACGAAGCTTGGTACCGCAATACCACAGGTGGAGATCACGGAGATCACGCTGTCCAGCGTCTTGCCACGATGGGTAGCTGCCAGACATCCCAGAGGGATACCTACCAACAGCGCTACGATAACGGAAAGTCCACCTACTCTTGCAGATACAGGGAACTTGGATACTATAATAGAAGTAACGGTTCTTCCTCTCTGCTTCAGACTCTCTCCGAAATCACCGTGCAAAGCATCTTTCATATACGTCAGATACTGCTGGGACAAAGGCTTGTCCAGTCCATATTTTGCCTCCAGGGCTGCTTGTGCAGCGGTTCTTACTGCCTTCTCCGAGAGGAACGGTCCACCGGGAACCATGTTCATCAGGAAAAAGGTGAGTGTTGCTACTGTAAAAATCGTGATCAGCGCCAGACCGATACGTTTTGCAATATATTTAAGCATCTCTTCAACTCCTTGCTTTTCTTTTGCCTACGGACATTAATAAAATGCATTTTTCGCATTTGTATGCAAGTATACACATGCGTAAAATGTACTTTACTTTTCCGACAACGACTTTTGTTATATTACAACACTTTTCTAAGGCTGTCAACTGAAATACACATGAAGTATCTGCCACTTCCCGTGTTTTCCCTTCTTCTGCTTGGTCTCTTGGATGTACGTGCGTCGCGCACATATGTCTGCATATTTATGAGAATCTTTTTCAATATAAATAGCCTATCATTTTTATCTTCTGCATATAGTGCATATTTTCTATTGATTTATGTATATTTACACATTTATTAATTCTGCTTTTTTCTTTGACTCATGTATTTTTCTATCGTTTTGCTATAAAAGCAGGAGGATTTCCGGTGATGGAAATCCTCCTATTTATACAATTTTAATTTTTTGTAGTTTACATTTTGTTGCGCAGCCACTCAGATCTTGTGGAACGGCTCCATATATGCCGCAGCATCCTTTAACTCCTCTTCCATGGCAAGCAGCCGGTTGTACTTCGCCACACGATCGCTGCGGCAGGGTGCTCCGGTCTTGATCTGTCCGGCATTCAGTGCCACCGCTATGTCCGCTATGGTGGTATCCTCCGTCTCGCCGGATCTGTGGGAGATCACCGCCTTGTAACCATTCTTGTGTGCCATTTCCACCGCTTCGAAGGCTTCGGACAAGGTTCCGATCTGATTGACTTTTACCAGAATGGCATTAGCACAATGAAGTTTGATCCCGGCATCCAGCCGTTTTGTATTTGTGACAAACAGATCATCTCCAACTAGCTGGATCTTCTCCCCCAGCCGTTTTGTAAGCTCCTGCCAACCGTCCCAGTCATTTTCATCCAGTCCGTCCTCAATAGAGATAATGGGATAGTTCTCCACGAGCCGTTCATAATACGAGATCATTTCTCCGGTATCCCGCAGGACTTCCTCTCCCTTCAGCTTACTCTCCCCGGGGAAATGATACATTCCCGTTTTTTCATTATATAGTTCACTGCTGGCGGCATCCATGGCGATCTTGATATCCTGTCCTGGGACATATCCGGAAGCCTCGATCGCCTCCACAAGGAAATCCAGCACGCTCTCCGCATCCGGCAGGTTGGGTGCAAAGCCGCCCTCATCCCCGACTCCGGTGGACAAGCCTTTCTCCTCCAGCAGTTTTTTCAGATTATGATAAATTTCCGCACAGATCCGTAACCCCTCCGCAAAGGTTTCCGCCTGCACGGGCATGATCATGAACTCCTGGAAATCCACGGTGTTCGCCGCATGTTTTCCGCCATTTAAGATATTCATCATAGGTACCGGCAGAAGTCTCGGAGAGATTCCTCCGAAATAACGGTACAGGGGAAGGCCCAGTGCGTCCGCAGCTGCTCTTGCCACCGCCATGGACACTGCCAGCATGGCATTGGCACCTAAGCTGCTCTTGTTGTCCGTGCCGTCCGTCTCCCGTAGAATTCTGTCGATACGGATCTGCTCCAGGGCATTTTCTCCCAGTAAAACACTTGCAATTTTCTCGTCTATATTTTTCACGGCATGCTGCACGCCCAGACCGAAATATCTGGTCTCACCGTCCCTGAGTTCCACGGCTTCGAACTGTCCGGTGCTGGCTCCGGAAGGCACTGCCGCCATACCTTTTGTGCATCTGCCGGTCTCTTTGTCCTTCACGGTAACAATCGCTGCCACCGTGGGATTTCCTCTCGAATCCAGGATCTCCCTTCCGTGTACTTCGATGATCTCCAGATATTTTTCCATAAAAAACCTCCTTACAGGCATCCTTAACTTACTTTTTCTTAGGTAAGTATGTCCCATAAGGAGGTTATTATTCAGATCTGCTATGCGTTAATACGCTTTTCCGGCAAGGATCTCACAGTAATCCTTATAATTTTTCTCAAGCAGTGCCGGAGTATCCAGTCCATAGGGACACTTGGATTTGCATCTGCCACAATGCAGGCACTCTTCAATCTTACGCATCTTCACCTGCATCTCGTCTGTCAGCTGTGCGGCGGAAGGTGCTCTTCGGATCATCAGACTCATGCGGGCACAGTTGTTGATCTCGATTCCCGCGGGGCAGGGCATGCAGTATCCGCAGCCTCTGCAGAATTCTCCCTGCAGTTCTTCTCTGTCATGGTCGATCACCGCCTGTAATTCGGGTGTCAATGCAGGAGGATTATCTATATAGGACAAAAATTCATCCAGCTCGCTCTCCCGCTGCACTCCCCAGATCGGAAGTACATTATCAAACTGTGCCAGATATGCATATGCCGCTGCTGAATTATTGATCAGTCCGCCGGACAGTGCTTTCATGGCGATAAATCCCATGCCTGCTTTTTTACAATCCTGTACCAGCTCCAGATCCTTGTCCGTTGCCAGATAGCAGAAGGGAAACTGCAGAGTCTCATACAGTCCGCTGTCAATAGCTTCATGCGCTACATTCAGGCGATGGTTCGTGATACCGATATGGCGGATCATGCCTTTGTCCTTCGCTTCCAGCATCGCCTCATAGAGTCCTGTGCCGTCTCCCGGCTTCGGGCAGAATGCCGGGTTGTGGAACTGGTATATGTCGATATAGTCAGTTTTTAATTTTTCCAGAGAAGTGTGCAGTTCCTTCCAGAAGCCCTCTGCTGTGGTGGCTCCGGTCTTGGTAGCGATATATATTTTATCCCGCATACCCTCAAAAGCAGCGCCCACTTTCTCTTCACTGTCGGTATAGTATCTGGCAGTGTCATAAAAGGTCACGCCTGCAGCATAGGCTTTACGAAGCAGTCCGATAGCTGTTTCTTTGGAGATACGCTGAATGGGCAGCGCTCCGAAGGAGTTCTTCTCCACAGTAATTCCCGTACTTCCTAAAGTTACCAGATTTCTCTTCTGTTCCATATAATATAATTCTTCCTCCTGCTGATAAGAAAATTTAGATATAAAATCCCCAGGCACTGTGCAAAATGCCTGAGGAATCATTTCTTGTCATAGTAATATGATACAGTTACTATTTCTTAATTAACAGAGACTTTCCTGTCATTTCTGCGGGCTGCTCCATACCCATCACATTGATCAGGGTAGGTACGATATCTGCCAGGCATCCGCCCTCTTTCAGAGTATAGGCAGGATCGTAGTTTACCAGGATGAAAGGAACCGGATTGGTGGTATGTGCGGTATGAGGCTGACCGGTGGTGTAATCGATCATCTGCTCTGCGTTACCGTGGTCTGCACAGATGAACAGAACGCCGTCCACATCCTTCACTGCCTGTACTGCCTTGCCTACGCACTCATCTACGGTCTCGATCGCTTTGACAGCTGCGGAGATTACGCCGGTATGTCCTACCATATCGGGGTTAGCGAAGTTGATCACGATCACATCGTATTTTTCAGAACGGATCGCATCAAGCAGCTTCTCACATACTGCGGGGGCACTCATCTCGGGCTTCAGATCGTAGGTAGCTACATCCTTGGGAGAATTTACCAGGATACGATCCTCTCCCTCGTTGGGCTGCTCTACACCGCCATTGAAGAAGAAGGTAACATGTGCATACTTCTCAGTCTCGGCGATACGTGCCTGCTTCATGCCATGTGCTGCCAGCCACTCACCGAAGGTATTGGTAATGGCGATCTTGTGGAATGCCACTTCTTTATTAGGAATCGTAGGATCATAATCGGAGAAGCATACGAAGGTGATATCCTTTCTCACACGGTCAAATCCCTTGAAATCATCATCACAGAAGGCTCTGGTGATCTCTCTTGCACGGTCGGGACGGAAGTTGAAGAAGATCACGGAATCCTTGTCCTGCACCAGTCCGACTGCCTTGCCATCTTCTACAACAACAGTAGGTTTTACAAACTCATCGGTCTCTTCTCTGTCGTAAGACTCCTGGATACCGCAGATACCGCAGGCAGCGGTCAGACCTTTGCCTTCGGTCATGGCATCGTAAGCCAGCTGTACACGGTCATAGTTGTTATCACGATCCATAGCATAGTAACGTCCCATTACAGAAGCGATCTTACCTACACCGATTTTCTTCATTTCTTCATTTAACTGCTCTGCATAGCTCTTACCGCTGGCGGGAGGGGTATCACGTCCGTCTAAGAAGCAGTGAACATATACTTTTTCCAGTTCCTGCTGCTTAGCCAGCTCCAGCAGACCGTACAGGTGGGTGATGTGGCTGTGTACGCCACCGTCGGATAACAGACCCATCAGGTGCAGGGCGCTGTTGTTCTTCTTACAGTTATCAATAGCCTTTAACAGAGCTTCATTCTTAAAAAAGTCTCCGTCCTGGATCTCCTTGGTGATACGGGTCAGCTCCTGATATACGATTCGGCCGGCACCCATATTCATATGACCTACCTCAGAGTTACCCATCTGACCCTCGGGAAGTCCTACTGCCATGCCACTGGCGTTACCATGTACATAAGGATACTCCTTCATCAGGGAATCCATGACAGGGGTGTTCGCCATTGCTACGGCATTGCCCTCTACCTTATCATTTAATCCATAGCCATCCAGGATCATTAATACAACCGGTTTCTTTCTCATCGATCGTTCCTCCATTTTTATTTTATGTTCATTATCATTACCTGTACGTTTCCCGGGCGATTTCTCTGCCCTCAGGATCCGTTATAAAAGCTTCTATATTACATCCACGGAGATTATACACTGAAAATGCCGGATGCGCAATAGCAACCGCTGATTTCTTGCTCTGCTGTTGTTTCGGCAGCTTGGGGCATTTTCTCTGCAAATCATCCGGATTCACTTGTATTTTCCCTTCATATGCGCTACAATATCTCATAAACTCTCATTTTGGAAAAGGGGTTATCTTATGGTTACATTATTGGCAAAATTATTTATCAGGGATCATGAAAACGTTACGGATTCCGGCGTTCGTCAGGCATATGGAGTGCTCTGCGGTATCGTCGGGATCTGTTTCAACCTGATCCTGTTCACTACCAAGGCTCTGGCAGGCTTATTCAGTCATTCCATCGCCATCACGGCAGATGCATTCAACAATCTGTCGGATGCAGCATCCTCCATCATTACGCTGGTAGGCTTTAGAATGGCGGGGCAGAAGCCGGACTCTGACCATCCCTTTGGGCACGGGCGGATCGAATATATCTCCGGACTGTTAGTGTCCATCCTGATCGTGCTCATGGGCTTTGAACTGGTAAAAAGTTCTGTAAGTAAGATCTTCCATCCGGAAGCTCCTGACTATTCCCCTGTCATTATTGGCATCCTGGTATTTTCGATCCTGGTAAAATGCTATATGGCACTATATAACCGCCGCATCGGTACCCGGATCAGCTCCGTAGCCATGAAGGCTACTGCCATTGACAGTTTAAGCGATATGGTGGCAACCACGGTGGTTCTCATCGGCACCATCGTCTCCGCCACCTCCGGCATCATTATTGATGGCTACTGCGGTGTGCTGGTGGGTATGTTCATCCTCTACTCCGGCTTCGTGGCCGCGAAGGATACCATCAGTCCTCTGCTGGGACAGCCCCCTGAACCGGAGTTTGTGAAGCAGATCAATGATATCGTACTCTCCTATGATGATGTCACCGGAATCCACGATCTCATCGTACATAACTACGGACCCGGCAGAACGCTGATCTCTCTGCATGCTGAGGTTCCCGCCGACGGTAATATTCTGACCCTGCACGATACGATCGATACCATTGAGCATGAACTGCGCAGCAAATTAAACTGTAATGCGGTGATCCACATGGATCCCGTCAGCACCAATGATCCCGAAACACTGTCCCTGAAAGCGGAGATAAACACTTATCTGGATCAGATCGATCCAAAACTCAGCATGCATGATTTCCGCATTGTCAAGGGACCGACCCACACGAATCTCATTTTTGACATCGTAGTCCCCTATGATTATCCCGTCTCCGATCAGGAGGTGGTTGACTCCGTCACGAAACGGATTCAGAGGAACCATCCGGACTTCTATACGGTGATAGATGTAGATAAGGCAGTGGTTCGATAACCACAGAAAAGAGCAGCACAGGCTGCTCTTTTTCTTAAACTCTTTTCCTAATCTTCTTTACTATTGATGTAGTTGATCAGTCCCTCTGCAGCAATGATCTTCTGCATGAACTCGGGGAATGCCTGTCCCTGGAAGATCTCGCCGGTGGTGAGATCTTTGATCACGCCGGTATTGAAGTCGATCTCGACTTCGTCACCGTTTTGAATCTTCCTGGATGCCTCAGGACACTCAATGATGGGCAGCCCGATATTGATGGCATTGCGGTAGAAGATTCGAGCGAAGGTCTCTGCAATGACGCAGCTGACGCCTGCCGCCTTGATGGCGATGGGGGCATGCTCTCTGGAGGAGCCGCAACCGAAGTTCTTCTCCGCTACGATAATGTCACCTTTTTTCACATTTTTGATAAAATCCTTATCAATGTCCTCCATGCAGTGGGTAGCCAGTTCTGCGGGATCGGAGGAATTCAGATATCTTGCGGGAATGATAACGTCGGTATCCACGTTATCTCCGAATTTAAAAACCGTTCCTTTTGCATTGTTCATTTTCTATTACCTCTTTTATTTTATTTGAGTTCACAGGGGCAGGAAATCTTGCCGGTGATGGCGCTGGCTGCTGCCACTGCGGGACTCGCCAGATAGATCTCACTCTTTACATGTCCCATACGTCCCACGAAATTACGGTTGGTTGTGGAGACACATCTCTCTCCCTCTGCCAGGATGCCCATGTATCCACCAAGGCAGGGTCCGCAGGTAGGTGTACTTACCACTGCTCCCGCCTCGATAAAGGTCTTAAGCAGTCCCTCCTCCATTGCCTGCATGTAAATGGACTGGGTGGCAGGGATCACGATACAGCGCATGCCCTTTGCCACATGTCTGCCTGCAAGCACCTTCGCTGCGGTGCGCAGATCGTCGATACGTCCGTTGGTACAGGATCCGATCACTACCTGATCAATAGCGATGGGCTCCATCTCGTGGATCTCATCGATGGTATGTGTATTCTCCGGCAGATGCGGGAATGCCACGGTAGGCCTTAAAGTGCTAAGATCAATGGTATATTCTGCATCATACTGTGCATCCGGATCTGCTTCAAATACCTTATAGGGGCGTTTTGAATGCTCTTCCATGTAAGCAATAGCCTTCTCATCCACAGGGAAAATACCGTTCTTACCGCCGGCTTCGATAGCCATGTTGGCAATGGTGAATCGGTCATCCATGGACAGATTGGCGATACCGTCTCCTACAAATTCCATAGACTTGTACAGTGCACCGTCCACACCGATCATGCCGATGATATGTAAGATCACATCCTTACCGCTGACCCATTCTGCGGGTTTGCCGGTCAGATTGAATTTGATCGCCGCAGGAACTTTAAACCATGCCTTGCCGGTAGCCATACCGGCTGCCATATCGGTACTTCCCACACCGGTGGAAAATGCACCCAGAGCGCCATAAGTACAGGTATGGGAATCCGCACCGATGATCACATCTCCGGCTACGGTAAGACCTTTCTCCGGAAGCAGGGCATGTTCGATACCCATCTCTCCCACTTCGAAATAATTCGTGATCTCATTGCGTCTTGCAAACTCACGGACACATTTGCAGTGCTCCGCAGATTTAATATCCTTATTGGGAACAAAATGATCCGGTACCAGCGCAATCTTATCCTTATCGAATACTCCCTGTACCTTCATTTTATCCATTTCCTTGATTGCCACCGGACTGGTGATATCGTTGCCCAGCACCAGATCCAGCTGTGCCTCGATCAACTGTCCTGCCTGTACCTGTGCAAGACCCGCTGCCTGTGCAAGTATCTTCTGTGTCATTGTCATTCCCATTGTTTACTGCTCCTTTTTCTCTTCATACAGCTTTTCTATTTCAGAACCCGGGAACAAAATTCGCCTCTTTCAGGCTATTCTCCGGATTTTGGAATAGATACATTGTAGCACACTCATTTGTAATTGAAAACATCCACAGTTAACGTATTTCTACGAAAATGTGGATGTTTTGGCTTAAATTTATTGATTTATTTTAATATTGCAATGTAATGCTTTTTATGATTACAGTGGTTGTTTTTCTTTTTCTCCGGCCGTCACTGTGTCCCCGGAATTGTCGTGGTTCCCACTCTCTGGCTTTACTTTCCAGTTCAGCACCACCTTGAATAAATCTCCGTCCAGTTCAATCCGGAACTTTCCGCCCTGAATTTCTGTAAAGCTTTTTGCAATTGCCAATCCCAGTCCGCTTCCTTCCGTGTTACGGGAAGCATCCCCTCTGACAAATCGCTCGGTTAGTTCCTCTCCCGATACGGATAATTCCTGCGCCGTGATGTTTTTTAAGATTATGGTCACCTCATCCTTTGCCGTAAAACCACTGACATAGACTCTGGTCCCAGGTAGAGCATATTTGGCAATATTGCCAAACAGATTTTCAAAAATCCGGAAGGTCTTCTGACTGTCTAACGGCACGATGACCTTCTCCTCCGGCATGCTCATCCGCACATCCAGTCCGGCATCCGCCAGCTTATCTTCCATCTCAAATTCGACCTGTTTCACCATGCTTACGATATCCACATCACGGATGTCGAGCGTGATATTCTGGGAATTTGCCTTGCTGACTTCGAACAGATCCTCGATCAGTGCCTTCAGGCGCAGCGATTTACGATCCAGCGTCTCTAAGTACTCCTTCCGCTGTTTCTCCGTCACTCCCGGCTCCTGTAGCAGCTTTACATAGGTAATGATAGCTGTCAGTGGTGTCTTCAAATCGTGGGATACATTCGTGATCAGTTCCGATTTCATCCGCTGGCTCTTCACTTCCTCCGCCACCGCATTGCGGAAGCCTTCCTCGATCCGGTAGATCTGTGGTTTAAAGGGTTCAAACACGCCCAGATCTTCCTCTATGGTCACGTTCAGATTACCCTGAGCGATCTCATTGGTGGCCTTTAACAGCAATCCGTACTTTTTCTGCAATTTGCTGACATAACGCCGCAGTACAAAATACAGTATCACAGAGTAAATGACTGCGATCGTCACTCCTCCCAGAGGAAGGCTGCATACGATCACCAGAATCAGGGCATTCCACAATACGATCCGCAGGATCAGTTTTTTGGCATCCTTCGTCACATCAAAATGCTCTGCATCATGATAGACATCCACCACCTTATCCCTGCCAATGGAGAATCCCTTCTTCATTCCTCTCCACAATTTTTTCCAGAAAGGCACTAACAGATAGCACAAGCTGTGCTGTTTCAAATACGCTCTGGCTCCCTGAACCCGCATTGCCCGCAGGGATACTCCCAAGCACCAGGCAATGAAAAACAAGGCTGCCACCGCCAGAACATTTAATGCATAGGTCAGTATTATAGATAATAACTGTATCTGCGCACTGTTTCCACGTAAAACTGTGCCCAGCGCATGACCGCTTCTCACCCAGGATACCAGTCCCACCACCTGTTCACTTCCAATGCCGGCGATCGCCATAAGAATCACAACAATCGCCTCGACAGGCAGCTTCAGCAGCATCACCTTCTCCCAGGCTCTCTCTTCCCCAAGTCCCGGAAATACAAGCGCCAGCAGGAAGATCAACAGTGCCAGGATCAGAAACATCTGCTGACATCCGGACAGATAATAGGATGCATACTGCTCTCCCATGGAAAAGTAAACACTGACATTGTTCATATCCTGATCATAATAAATATACTGACCGTTCTGTCCCAGGCTCTGTGCCGCCTGTCTGGAGATGCAGAAGGTGATCTCACAATTTTTCGGCATTTCCAGCCGGAACATGGTATTATGACCGGCAGAGATTTCGCTGCCCATATTGGCATCCACCATTCGCGTAAGACCAGAGTTACGGATCACTTCCGCCGCTGTCTTGCGAAGGGTTGTCGTATCCGATCCGATCACCGTATTCCCTAAGGTGGCATCATTTCCATAGGCGTCAAATACAAAAGTCAGATAAAATCTCTGTTCCTCCGCCACGATATCCGTATCCGTCAGATTACTTAGGATCTCTCCGGTCTTAGTATCCCGGATCCTATAATCATACAAATTATTCAACTCACCAAAGGAATTTTCCAGGGTATTGAAATGTTCTTCCAGGTATTCGCCGGTCTGCGCCGCAAAGATTCCCTGAGCCGCATAGTTTTCGGGATCTGCTCCTTCCGGTATCGTGAGCTTCTCCGTATCTCCATATGCCACTTCTGCCCGTTTCCGGTCATCATTGAGCCATTCGTTTCCCTCCGTGGGCTGCATATATAATTCCCCATAGCTTAAGGAAGTCTGGTGTTCTTTGTTGTACAGATCGCGGTAGAGCAGATAGCAGTTCTGATACAGATAAGTAATCGTATTCGACGTCTCCAGCGGATCCGCAATGTATTGTTCATTTCTTCTGCTCTCCGCCCTGCGTTCGAAGATTCCATAGCAGGCAGTAAAAATTCCGGAAGCTGCCAGACTGACGATCCATCCGATGATCAGCCATTTGACTGCAGGCTTTCTGTTTCCTCGGTTTCCTCGATTTTCCCTATTTTCTGTTGTCTCCGCTTTCACAGCCTCTGTTACCTGTTCCATACTTACACCTCTCCGGCCATTTCCTCTACCTGCCGAAACGCTTTGTTTCCCACATCCGTATTTATTGTTTATCAATCTTATATCCTACACCCCATACCACTTTCAGATACTTGGGATTTCGCGGATCGATCTCGATTTTTTCGCGGATGTTCCGCACATGTACCATAATGGTATCGGTGTTGACCGCTTTCTCGTTCCAGATACGCTCATAAATCTCATCTGCGGAAAATACTCTGCCCGGATTCTTGATCAAAAGCTGTACGATCTTAAATTCCATGGGAGTCAGCTTCACCGCTTCTCCGTCCACCGTCACTTCCACGGTTTCTTCGTTAAGTTCCAAACCGCCGATGGTAAACACATGGGATTTCTCCTGTTCTTCCCCACTGACTGCCGTCAGATATTTGGAATATCTGCGCAGATGGGAATTCACCCTCGCCAACAGCTCCAACGGCGTAAAGGGTTTGGTCACATAGTCATCCGCCCCCATATTTAATCCCATGATCTTATCCACTTCCTCGGACTTGGCGGACAACATGATCACCGGGAACTCATGATTCTGCTCCCGCAGCTTCATTAACATCGTCACACCGTCCATCACCGGCATCATAATATCCAGGATAGCCAGATGGATCTCTTCCTGTGCTACAATCTCCATTCCTTCCTTACCGTTGGCAGCTTTCCACACCTGATACCCCTGATTTTTCAGGTATATCTCCACACCATCCCGGATTTCCTTATCATCCTCCACGATGAGAATATGATATTTATGATTCTCCATGACTCCCTCTCATTCTGCCGCATGCGGCAAGGGGATCCTCTCCCCTGTCTGTTTCTGATTCTAAGTTATAATCCCTAATTTCATCTACTGAAAAAACGAAAGATTTTCTAAAGATTTTTTTCCAGAAACGTAAGTATTTTAATTATGGGTACGATCAGTATTCCACAGAAAAAATTACTGACACCGTGCACGAAATCCCAGGGCAGCCCACTAATGATCCAGGCAACCATTTTCTGAAAGCTTAAACCGTACAGCAGTGCCTGCGCCGGTGCATACAAAGTTCCGAATAAGAAGCCATGGGCAGCACACAGCAGCATATAGACAAGCGGACGAAGCTTCTCCGGAATCCGTTTTGGTAACAGCATGGTCGCTCCCCACAGCACTGCCCACAGATACAGGTACGGGATCCACCAGGTGGCAAATCCGCAGAATATCCCGTTGAGCAGCACATATGTATAGATGGGATACAATGCTTTTTTCCGATATACCACGGTAAACGCAATCGTAAAAACACCAAGGAGGTGGACATTCGGTGCCACCTCCATGATCATCTTCGAAGCGTACATTAACGCTCCCAACATTGCGAAAACCGCCATCTCTCTGATCGTCAGTTTTCCGTTTTTCAACTGTTATTTCTCCACTTTGAAGGAATAGGTATCACCGGCAGTCACAGGAGTGGCATCTACACCGGTAGAAGCATATTCGCCATTGATGTAAAATGCCCAGTAGGTCTGGTCCACATCATAATCTGCCGTTACACCGTTGACGGTCTTCACATAGAGACCGTAATCTCCCTCTTCCCCTGCGATCATGCCGATTTCCGTCAGGGCATCCCCCACATTTTCCTTGTCAGTATGAATGGTAAAACTGCTCTCAGCGCCTTCCTTATCCGTTACGGTCAGGGTAAACTCGGTATTGCCCTCTCCCAGCTCACTGCCGTCCGCAAAGACTCCGTCCGTCTGCGCCTGTAAGGATTCCTGTACCGTTCCCTGTGTGTTGCCGTTATCCCCGGACTTACTGCCGCAGGCGGTCATTCCGGCTGCCATGGTTACTGCCAGCAGTACTCCGCAGGCTCTTACTTTCCATTCTCCACTTACCAATTTTTTCATAATTTTCCTCCGTTTTGATTTTTTGACGACTTCACCTTTATTGTGCAAAATCGCATCAGACCTGTTTACTTTTCACAGCTTACATGGTTATACTTCATCCTCATAGTACCGGATCATGCATACCAGTTCACCGTCCTCTACGGACACCTCCGCTTCCTCTCCCAGGAATTCATTGCTGATCCCGATGGGGAAATCGTTGGTGATCACGGCATTTTCCAAAGGATATTTCATGCCGCGGATATTCACGCCTTTTGCCTCCTTCGTCAGAGCAAACAGCGACATGGTGCCCTCCAGCTCCTTCCGGAAATGCACGGCTTCGTTCTGCAGTACCAGCACCATTCCCGTACCGTCTACCAGGTACCCCACCGCACCGTGATTTTTGAGATACAGCAGACACTGGATATTCGCCAGGGTATGATCAAATCTCCCACCAGTGGCCGCATAAATACGGAAATCGGTATAGCCCAGCTCCAGCCCCCGCTTGATAGCTGCCAGCATGTCTGTGTCATCCTTACACTGCGGCAGCTGGCAGATCTTCTCCGGAACGGTCTGTTGTAACTGTTCCACAGCAAGCTTCTCCTGTTCGCTCATCGAGTCAAAATCTCCGATGATCAGGTCCGGCTCCACATTCAGGATCCCGCAGTAGCTTAAGCCGCCGTCCACCGCGATCACATAATCTTCCTCCGTCACAGACAGCTCTCCCATCGTGAGGTCTCCTGCGCCGATCAAAATACATTTACCCATAGTATTTACTGTTTTCCTTTCCTGTAACGGTTCCGTCCACGAGCCGTCACGCACTATTCTACAATTTCTGCGTTTACTTTTCAAGCCGTACGCAGTATATTTAATCTGTTCAAACTTACAAAGATACCCAGAGGATCAACATCCCTGTATGTGAAAGGCACTCTCATGAATCTATATGAAAATCAGCCTCTGACCGTTGCGGAGCTCCGCAGGCTGCAGGCTTTGGAAAACCGATATCGGAATGCTGCCAGAGAAGTGTTTACGAACCGTGTGGAATACTACCACCGCTTCACCGGTGGGCACTATACCTCCATCACCATAAGAGATCAGAAGACCCGCTGGGGAAGCTGTTCCTCGAGAGGGACTTTATCCTTCAATTACCGTCTGATCTACGGTCCTGCCGGTCCTCTGGATTATGTGGTAGTCCACGAGCTCTGCCACCTGACTCATATGAACCATTCGAAGGACTTCTGGAACATGGTCGAGCGCATCATGCCGGATTACCGGATCTATAAACAGTGGCTAAGGGAGCACGGACAGGAGCTTACCCTGACGACACATCTGAAAAAGCAGGGCATTCCCATCCGCCTTAGCTGAAGCACCTTACTATAAATGGCGGCCTGTTTTTCAACAGACCGCCATCTTTTACTATTCTGCTCTACGCAGTGCTATCTTCCGTTTATCTGTTCTCGTTTACATAGACCTGTACACGGCTCTGAATGACACTTGCCACATCCCTCGCACTCTTCTGTCCTGAGAAGTATGCACCGGCTTCTTCCGAAATGATATTGGAGATTGCCTCATTATAGTATCCCCTCTTATTCACGCTTTCCACAAAGCTTACGATTCTGTCCACCTGCTCCTGTGTCAGCTGCGGCAGCAGTATTTCCTCACCGTTGATGTAATAGGTCTCATCGTATTCCACTTTGTTGCCGTTCTCATCCATATAGTACGGCTTCTTCGTAGCATCCTGCACATTCTTCTCAAAGGTGCTGCGAAGTACCGGAAGATTGTATTCCTGTTCCTGTATCTTATCCTGATATTCCTGTGTCAGATAGTAGCGCAGGAATTCCCATGCACCGTCCAGGTTCTTGGATTTTGCAGACAGGGCATACATCCTGTTACCTGCCCATAATACGGATCCCATATCTCCATCGGTCGGGAAGCCCACAAAGGAGATATCCTCACCGAAGACACCGTTGATCGTACCGTTCAGATCACGGATGTTGCTGATGGAGATGCCATCCAGCAGTGTTCTGTCCTCACGGAACTGGGATTCATAGTTATTCCAGTAATCCTCTCCCCAGTAATCCTCTCCATATTCTACCGGCAGCTCGGCTGCATAGGTCAGCATTGCCACAAAATTATCCGTATCAAATGCACATTTTCCGGTGGATACATCCACGAAATCACTGCCGCAATAGTTCATCATGGTATACAGGAAGCTGTCTCTGGTCTCATCACTGAAGAGTGCGGTTCCTTCCGGCATGGTATCCCGGATCGTCTGCAGCTCTTCCATAGTAATGGAGGTACGGTCACCGAAAATAGCTTCTTTTCCTACCATAGTAGAGATATAGAACGAAGGAATCACATAGTACAGTTTACCGTCCACACGGTACGCATCCCAGACATTCTGCAGATAGTCGTTTTTCGATAATTCCTCATCCTTGGCAATAAGGTCATCCACATTTGCCACCAGTCCCTTGGCAATATAGCTGTCCATTGACATATTGCTGTCCACGACCAGAATATCCGGCATTCCTCCGGAGATGATATCATTATTTAACTGCTTCACACCGAGAGTATAATCCTCTGCAGTGTTGTAGGTATTGTATTCCTTAACTACAATACGATAGGTGTCACCGGACTTATTATACTCTACTACTTTTCTCTTCAGATCATAGTCAATATAGTTACCGGCCAGTGTAAGGACGATCCGGTCCTTGATATCCTCCGGCTTCACGTGGGTGAACAGACCGCCGCACATTTTGCCTTCGTTGTTATCATAGTAAAAGCCCAGGAACTGTTCCTCGTCCAGTACCAGGAAATTGTTCAGGCTGCCGGCAGCCAGATCCGAATTGATATAACTCATGATCTGCTTCGACTCCTGTGTCTGCACATTATAACTGAACAGGCCGTTACTATCGGCATAGTACAGGATGTCACCGTCTCCGGGCACCATATTATAATAACCGCCGTTGGTCAGTGTCGAGGAAAGCTTTATTCCTTCTGATACCGCATCTGTTGCAGGATCATAGGTTGCGATATACATATCCGTGTAATTGCTCTCATCATAATAGATGATCTGCACCTTGCCATCCTGCGTAATGATATTCGAGCTTGCATTGTTGAACAATGTTGCTGCTGCCTCCGGCAGATCCTTCCGGTCTGTGATACCCTCTTCCGTCACAGTGCATTTCTCTATTTTATCACCGCTTAACAGCAGTGTCAGGCTTCCATCCTCATTGGGGATGATACTATGTACCCAGGAATAGCTTTCTTCCGTATTCATATCATTCAGATCAGCTTCCCATTTGATAGTTCCATCCGCGCTCCAGCAGATCAATGCATAATCATTCGTACTGCTGTAATCGTCTTCGGAATATGTCTCACTATAGTAATTGCGTATTCCGTAGACATTTCCATCCGAACCGATCGTACAATTGTTGAGCGATGTGTATGTATAATTGCCGTTCCCAGCCGGTGCATCTACCACATCCATATCCGCTGCCGCAATATCCTGTGTACTGGTCTCCTGCTCTGTAAGCGGCATTGCTTCACTTCCGTCCGCTCCATCCGCAGGTGTATCTACAGGATCCTCACCGCCCTGTGCAGGTGCCGGAGTCGCCGGAGCCTCTCCTTCCTTCCACATAGGCAGTTCTACGGTGTCGATGACGGTACCGTCCTGCTTCATTGTAGCAAGATGCAGCTTACTCTGACTGCCGTTATCGGAATAGTCATAGGTCTCAAACAGAAGATAAATCGTATCTCCCTTTCTGGTCAGCAAGTCGATATTCATATTGTCTGAATCCATATTGAGATCCAGCGCCTGTTCCTTAAATACATACTGTTTTGCAAGGCTGGCATCAGCCGCACTGCCGCCACCGTTTCCGTTCCCACCGTTACCCTTTCCACAGGCTGTCAGACCTGCGATCATTGCCACGGTCAATGCGATACTGATCAGTTTTTTCCCTTTCTTTTTCATTCTCCCTCTCCTTTTCTTGTCTGCGTCTGTTGTTTTACGACTGCTGTTCCTCTTTTGTCTCCTGTGGTGTCTGCGTTTCCTCTGTCTGCATTTTCATTGTCTGCGCTTTCTCCGGCTCTTCCGAAGCTGCATCCGCAGGCTCTGCTCCCACCGCCGGCTCATCCGTCAGCCAGGAGAATTCACTGTCAGCATAAGGGTCTTCCTCCAGCTCCCGTTCCAGTTCCTCCAGGACATCCCTCTCTTTGTGTGGGTGCTTTTTCTCCCTGCGGCGTTCCACAGCCCGCTCTGCCTTATCCTTACCGGTATGCCATACATCCTTCAAGGTCCAGCCCTTATGGCGCCACCAGTGTACAAAGCACCAGATAACGGTCACTACCGGATATAATAACAGAAACAGCATAAATACTGTAAGTAATGCAATAATGTCTTCATAGCCTCTCGCCAGATTCTCCCAGTAGGGGTAGATGATGGCTTTGCCGTTCATGGAACGTGTTCCGAAGGCAAGGATGGTTTTGATCCGGTTGGGCAGGGAATACCGTCTGCTGTTTTCCACGATCTCGACGTTTTTCTCGTCTATACCGATCCCGTCTTTTACTTTGCCGTAGGCGAACTCATCCACAGGGTTCGGCATCACGATCTCATAATGATTGATACCGTTGCTGGTCCCGTAGGCCTCCAGGGTTTCATAAGATACATAGACTACCGTGGAAGTTAAGCCTGCTGCCTTTTCCATTCTGCCCTGGGGTCTGCGTACCACTCCGGTCACAATGTGCGGGACATTGCCAATATATACGGTCATTCCCACCACATCATTGGAGCCGAACAGTTGCCATGCCGCATCCTGATCGATAATACAATAGTCCTGCATCAGATCGTTACCGGAAAAATAGGAGCCGGTGATCAGCTTTAGCGGATGGAACAGGAAAAAATCCCCTCCGATCCCAATCGCATTGGCATCCAGTGTATTGCTTCCGTTCACCAGGGTGATCTTACCGTCTGCGCTATAAGCATCCACCCAGAGTCTGGCACTTGGATTCTCTGAGGTCTCTGTAATAGAGGCCTCCTGCAGCACATTTTTCAGTGAATATTCAAAGCTTTGAATGGTATCCTCCGTCACTTCCGCTTTGGAGGAGAAAAAGCAGCTGATCTGTGCCACATCCTTTTTTTCACTCCAGCGTCCGGCCATCTGCTGGGCGTCCTGCATATTGACCAGATGATCACACCATAGATTCAATAGCAGGAACAGTAGGAAGGATACTGCCGCACTGCAATACCATATGCACTTTTTTTTACTCTGTATCTGCATCCGAAACATATAGTCTGTTTCTTCCTTCCTGTAAGATTAAACGCTTATGAATTATTTGCCAGTCTGACCAGCTTTCCTGCCTCTACCGGTTGGGTAGATGTCGTAATGACAAATTCATAGCCATATAAAGCTCCGCTCACTGCGGACTGGGTGTCATCACTTGCCAGTACCTCCACATCCACACGGGTTGCCACATAGCGGTTACCTAAGGGGCTGCTCTTGGATTCCACAATCAGGATAAACTTGCCGTTACTGTCCTCACGGATGGCACTGTTGGGTACGATCAGATCGTAATTGGCACTCTTCTGTCCTACGGATACATTCAAGGACTGTCCGGGTGTCACTTCATCTCCGGTGATATCAAAGGTCAGCAGCTTCTTCTGTCCGGGATCTGTGGTATCCGGCTTGATGCTTGCCAGAGTAATATCCATATCACTGTATCTCCAGGAGTTCACCAGATCTGCCTTATCTCCCACGGAAAGTCTCTTCGCCTGATCATTGGTCACGGAGAAGCTCATGGTAAAGCCCTTACCCTCCGGCTGCATGGTCACCAGGGCAGTATCCGGCTGTGCCTCGTCTCCTGCCTTGACTGTTACGCTGGTAATGGTTCCTGAAATGGGTGCTTCGATGCTGGCGCCTACCGCATTCTCCTGCAATTTTGCGATATCATCTCTCTGCTTCTTGAGGCTGTCTAACTGGTAATCCAGATTCAACTCTGTGGAAATATCCTTCAATAGCTGTGCCTTAAAGTCCTGTGCTGCCTTCAGCTTTGCATTTCTGCTGTCCAGTTCGTTCTGCCAGTTCTGGGTCTGTACCGTCAGGGAGCTGGTTGTATTTGTTTTACTGTTCTGCTTCTCTGCCAGTTTTTTGTTAGCTTCTGCCAGGGCGTTCACTTTATTATTATATGCTGTCACAGCTGCCGTATCTGCATTGATCTGTGCCTGTTTATCATCGATCAGTCTCTGATAGGTTGCGCTGTTGGTCTTGGCAACATTATATTCATCTTCGGGCACCTGATTGGGGTATCCTTCATTGCCGGATACTGAGCTTAGGATCCCTTCCTCGTACTTTGCGATAGTGGCATCGCAGGCTGCCTTGGCTGCCTGCCACTCACTGATCTTATCCTTTGCGATCTTGATCCAGTCATTGTTCAATGCCGCCTGGGCTTCTGCTACTTTTGCCTGTTCGGAACTGGTGTCTGGAGCTCCGCCGGCTTCCACATTCACCTGTGCGGTCTTTAACTGATTGATAGCTGTCGTAGCTTCATCCACCTGCTTCTGCCATTTGTCTATTTCCGCTTCCGCTGCTACGATCCGGCTCTGATAGGTATTGAGGGAAGCCACATTGCCGTTCTGTACATTTTGGAAGGCGGAATTGGAAATATCCCCGGACAGAAGCGCCAGTTCGAAATCCAGCATTGCCTTATCCAGTGCTGCCTGGGCATCGGTCAGTTCCTTACTTTCCTTATCCTCCAGTAACAGCAGGGGAGCTCCCTTCTCCACCTTATCCCCGGTTTTCACCAGAACGCTGGAGATCGTACGGGTTTCCGTTATCTTCACATTATAGGGATCTCCGCTCTCCACCGTGCCGGTTCCGCGGATCTTCGCCGTGATGGTGCCGGACTGTACATATTGTGCCGCCACTTCCGGAAGGGAATAGTTCATAAATGTGTTGGAGAAAAATGTCAGCACCAACATTACCGACAAGAATATAATGGCTGCATTTTTTACCCATTCTCTTCTCTTTTTTCCACCGTTCTCGTTCATCTTGCTTCTCCTCTATACTTCACTTTCTATCTGTACTCCGACAGTCGGATCCATGCCGGTATATCATCAAAAATCAGTGATCCTAGCCTTTGACACCGCCCTGGTAGGTAATTCCGTCTACCAGATATTCTTCTCCGTAGAGAAATACCAGAAGGCTGGGTACCATGTAGATCGTAGCTACGGCGAATGCCAGTCCGATCTCTCCGGAATTGATCTTGCTTAAGAATACGGACAATGGATGCATCTCCGCATCGGATAACAGGATCAGCGGCTGTTCCACCATATTCCAGTAATCGATAAATACAAGGATGGCCGCGGAACACAGCGCCCCTTTGCACAACGGCATACAGATCAGCCGATAGATCTGCCACTCTCCGGCACCGTCAATCTGTGCCGCTTCCATGACTCCCACAGGAATTCTCTTCATGAACTTCGTCAGCAGATAGACTGCAAAGGGTGAAAAGATCCCGGGCAGCCAGATGGCCCAATACGTATTTAGTATGTTCAGCTTTTCCGCCACCAGATAATTGGGTACCAGCGTTACCTGATAAGGCATCAGCATCAATATCACATAGGAGAAAAATACCAATGACCTCAGCTTCCCCGAGTACCTGGCGAATCCATAAGACGCCAGCGATGCCACGATCAGCTGAAACAGTACGATCGGTCCCACCAGGATCACGGAATTCCAGAATTTCAGCAGATATTCCGGGCTTTTCAAAAGCACTGTAGTATACTGGCTGAAGGATACGATATCCGGAATAAATTTCAAATTCACTTTTTCGGAAATATAGACCTTGCCGCCCTTATCATTCGTGGCAAATACCGAACCATAGTTCGCTGATATCTCCGAAGATGACATGAAAGAGTTGGTGATCGTCAGAACGATTGGCATCAGGAACAGTATGGCAAAAAAGGCTGCGATCACTGTTGCTATGCTGATGCGGACATTCTCAAATATCTTCTTTCTCTTCTTGAACCGGATTGCCCTTCTAAGCTCCGGTGGGACAGGTTTTTTCATCTTCTGCTCCATCAGCCTTCCACATCCTTTCCGAAATGATTTTCCACTGCGAACAGGAGTCCGATGATCACGACCATGACGAGAGACATCAGTATCGCTGCTGCAGACAGTGTCTGATAATCCAGACTCTTGAACTTATTGTTCATGAAGTGCTGCAGCATATAGATGGAATCGTAAGGATAATCCGTTGTCAGCAGATAGATCTCACGGAAGATCTTAAAAGAACTGATCAGGGACATGATCGTCACAAATAAAAAGGTGGAAGACAAATACCGGATCTTAATATAGAAAAAGGTCTGTAACGATGTGGCATTTTCCAGTCTCGCCACCTCCAGCAGATCCCTGGGTATGCTGGCAAGTGCTGCCATAAACAGGATCATATTATATCCCAGATTCTTCCATAGGAATAAGATCACTATTACAATAATGGAGTAGCCAGACTTCAGCCAGTCGATCTTCTCCACACCGAATACTCCCAACAGATCATTGACCGCACCATTATAATGGAACAATACCTGCCAGATCAGTACAATGGATGCCACCGGCACCATCATGGGACTTAAGAAAAAGGTACGGAACTGACTTCGGAAAGGAAGCTTTGCTTCCAGTACCACTGCCAGAAGCAGGGACAAAACCACGGCTAACGGCACCGCAATTGCGGAAAATACCACTGTATTATGCACTGCCGTACGGAATGCCGCATTTTTTATTACACTTACAAAGTTGTCTAAAAATACAAAGTTCATGCTGATAGGGTTATCCACCAGCGAATAAAATATCACAACCAGAAAAGGGAGAAAAAAGAAAGCAAGTACTCCAAGAAAGCTTGGGGCTATAAAAAGCCCCGAGCTCCTCTTGAGTTTCCGCATTCTCTTATCCAATTTGTGATGCCGCTTCCGCTTCTGATCCACCTGCTGCCTGCTCACGATAATCAAGCCTTTCCTTATCTGTTTTCATTTACATAGACCTGTACACGGCTCTGAATGACATTCGCTACATCCGCTACAGATTTCTGTCCTTTGAAGAATGCTTCCGCTTCCTCCGTGATGATATTGGTGATCTCATCATTACCGGTTGCACTGGAAGGCTCAGCCACACTGATCAGATCCTGCAGGGTTGCCACTTCCTCCTGTGTAGGTATATGATAGGAATATTCCCAGTCTCCGTAGCTGATGCTGGAAGTACCATCCTCCGGAATCGGATTCCCATTCTCATCCAGGATCTGCTCACCGTTTTCATCCGTCATATATGTTACATTCATCGCCTGCTCCACCATATCATCCAGCGCAGACTTTCTGGCGGGGAGTCCATAGGAATATAAATTATCAAACGGCTGATTCAGGTAATTCTCAATAAATGCCCACGCGCCGTCCTTGTTGGAGGATTTGGCGGTAATCGCATACAGCTCACTGGCCTGCATATAAGTACCGCTGCCACCACCGGAGGTAGGATATCCGATATAGGTTACCGGCTCGCCGAACATAGCTTCCTCCTCCTGAATACTGTTCAGCTGATAGATGCCTGTCATATTTAACAGTACTTCACCGGACTGGATCTTCACCGGTGTAGATCTGTCGTCATTCTGCCAGTCATACTCTTCGGGGAAAGTATTGACAAATTCCAGTACTTTCTGGAAATCTTCCGAATCAAAGCTGCACTTTCCCGTCTCCCAGTCAATATAGCTGTCCAGATCATAGGCTAACAGTGTGTACAGCATACCGCTCTTGGTCATGCCCTCAAACAGGGAAGCACCTTCGTGCTGGCCTGCATAGGCTATAATATCGTCAATGGTCCAGCCCTTCTTATCACCTACTTCGGAGGTCTTGCCGACGATCGTGCTTAAGGTGAAGCTCTTCGGAATTCCCACCAGTTTTCCGTCATAGGTATAACTGTCTACAATATTCTCAAAGAAATCGTCCTTGCTTAATACACTGCTCTTCTCCAGATAGGGTGTCATATCCTCAAATACACCCTTGGAAGCCAGTTCCTTGACATCCAGGTTGGACAGATCCAGGATATCCGGGCACCCGGCTCCGGAGGTAATATCATTGTTCATGGCTGTAATGCCATCCGCCCAGGAAGTTTCGGTCCAGTTATTATCATCGATATATGTTTTAATATTGACATGATATTCATTACTCTGCTTGTTGAAGGCTACGGCTGCTGCCTGAAGGCTCTGGGAGGTATACAGGGTTCCGATCGTGATCTGGGACTTCTGTGCCACCTCACTGGCCTTGGTTCTGGTCAGCTTCACCAGGTCAGTTTCCCCTGTGTTCCAGTCATTGACCACTGCCAGGATCTTACCGTCTGCGGTGGCTGCGGCATATGTGACATAACTGCCGTTAATATCACTGTCCAGCCAGCTCAGTATTTCGGTAGTCTTCTGGTCTGCGAGACTATAATCATACAGGGCAGTATCCGTATTCACCAGGAGATCATTGTCTATTCCGGCACATAATCCTCCGTTACCGTTCGTGTTCGGGAAGTTATCATATGTCTGTCCCAATGCTTTGCCGTCAAAGTCGATCTGGGATAGCTTCACATTGCCGGATTGGTCATAATAAGCCAGGTATACCTTGCCGTCTTTTGCCTTTCCCATGCCCTGGATCCACTGGCTGTCCGTCTGCACAGCTCCCTGAAATTGTCCGTCACTGCCAAACAGCCGGATCAGTGAATCAGAGCTGATATAAAATCTGCCCTGGTCGTCCAGGCACATGCTACCCACATAAGAATTATTCTCATCCTGCTGCATGATGTCCGTGATATCCTGTGCCATCAGCTCCGTACCGGATGCATCGTACTTGTGCAATACAGTCGTCTGCTGTGTATAAGCGTCATCACCTTCTGTGGCATTCCACTCAAATTCCGCAGTATAAATATTACCTTCTGCATCTACCTGCATGGAATAGATCCCTCCGCCGTCAGCATTAATGGTAATCGGCAGGTCCTCCCTGGAACCGTCTGTCAGCGAATAAGCTCCAAGCACGACCTTGCTCTCACCGGAAGCTTCATCCCATTGGTAATTTGTATAATACAGTTTATCCCCCTGTACTGTCATGTTACTGTAGCTGGAATTCGTATTATCGTCCAGCTCCAGGTATTCGGGAACATATACATATTCCTTCTGTTCTGTCTGTCCCCCCTGATTCGATCCATCCTGTTTGCCGCAGGCTGCAAGCGACATTACCATAACGGATGCCAGCGCGATCGCGGTTGCTTTTCTGCCCCTTAAATTTTTTCTCATATATTTCTCTCCTCTTAATTACGGGTAGTGCCTTACGCTCTTCCCCTGAAAGCAAGTTCTACGGAACCTTCCATATTGCTTATTTATTTATGCATATTATACCCTATTTCCATAGTAAAAGCATCTTAAGAATTTATGAATTCAGATTACGATTTGTATAAAAAAAGTATAGGTCCAGGGGACCTATACCATCTTATGCATTTCCGTTTTTCTTCTGTGATGCCGGTACAGGCTTCCCAGTCTGTTGTAGAACCAGAAGGACTGTACCAGAATATTATTGGCTTTTCCGATCTTCTCTTTGGTAGTACCCCGGTAATAAGATCCTCCGCATTTGATCCCTTCTCCCAGCTTCACCGCCCGGATCAGATCGGATTCACAATGAATCTGCTCAGGGATGTCAGTATACGCCATACCGACACAGTCCGTTTTGTGAGCATCGCTTCCACCGAAGGTTGGCAGCGCGTACATTTCCGCCAGTACCTTAGCGCAATGGTTGCTCTCTACACTCTCACAGGCATTGAAGCCTTCCAGAAAATCAAACTGATTCATCACCGCCATCTGATTCCGCTTCTTCAGGGTATTGGTGAAGCTTAAATATTTCTCTCCGTAGGGATGTGCCGGTCCTAATATCCCACCGTTCTTATGCACGATATCGATCAGAATCTGTACCGGCAATCCCCGAAGCTCCAAAATTTTCAGCTTAATGGTCTCCGGCATGATCACCAGAATATGTCCGGCATCAATGGTATCGTATTCAATCCCCTTCAACACTACAAAATCTTTATATTTTTGATCCTTGATATTTCGTTTCCACGTACGGTAGCCATTATAAGAATTATGATCGCTGACCAGCATACCGTTAAAGCCCTTGCGGATCAATTCCGCAATAAAATCGTCAATAGGAACCTTTCCATCCATAGATCCTTCTTTTGTATGACAATGCATATCAAATTTCATCTGTTTTGTTCCTTCTTTCTCTTGTGGCTTACGTCTTTGGCCCATGCCAAGTATAACAGATTCCCTCATAGCATACAACGCTTTTACGAAAAAAAGTCTGTAATTTTCTGACATTTTGCACAGGTTTTACCTATAATTTTGCCAGTCTGCGTTTTCCGGCATAAACGTAAAACAGGCACCGGATATATTCCACCCAATGCCTGTCTGTAACTTTCCTGCATGTTTTATTTGATATTCTATTTTACCACACGTACACGGAAGACGCCGTCAATCTTCTGCAAAGCCTCTACCAGATCCTGCGTTGCCGCACTTTCAATATCCAGCATGGTATATGCCACTTCACCGCGGGATTTGTTGGTCATATCGGAAATATTGATATTCTTCTCACCAATCACTGCGGTAAACTGATTCAGCATATTGGTAATATTTTTATGGAAAATGGCAATTCTTCCGGTCTGGCTGCATACGCCCATGTCACAGGCAGGATAATTTACGCTGTTGCGGATATTGCCGTTCTCCAGATAATCCATCATCTCTTCCACAGCCATCTTCGCACAGTTATCCTCGGATTCCTCGGTGCTTGCGCCCAGATGAGGGATCACGATACAGCCGGGCTGTCCTGCTGTCGTAGGATTCGGAAAATCAGATACATAACGGGCTACCTTGCCACTCTTTAATGCCTCCAGGACATCTGCCTCATTTGCTAACAGATCTCTTGCAAAGTTTAACAGGACCACGCCATCTTTCATTTTGCTGATGGCTTCCTTGTTGATCATACCCTTTGTGGAATCCAGAAGCGGTACATGTATCGTAATGTAATCACAGTCTGCATAAATTTCTTCCACATTCATCACATGCTTGACAGAACGGCTTAAGTTCCAAGCAGCATTGACGGATACGTAAGGATCATAGCCATAGACTTCCATACCAAGGCTTACTGCTGTATTGGCCACCTTGACGCCGATAGCACCCAGACCGATGACACCTAACTTTTTGCCCATTACTTCCATACCGGCGAATTTCTTCTTTTCTTTTTCTGCGGCTTTGGCAATGTCAGCGTTGTCTTTGGATGCCTTGACCCATTCGATACCGCCTACCACATCACGGGCAGCTAACAGCATACCAGCGATCACCAGTTCCTTTACGCCATTGGCGTTGGCACCGGGCGTATTGAATACTACGATACCCTTTTCCGCACATTTATCCAGAGGAATGTTGTTGACACCGGCTCCGGCTCTCGCTACTGCCAGAAGATTTTCCGGCAGATCCATCTCATGCATGGAAGCACTGCGGACCAGAACGCCCTCTGCGTCATTCATATTATCGGTTACTTTATAGTCTGCTGTCAGACGATCCAGTCCCACTTTGGAAATGGGATTCAGGCAATTGATCTGAAACATTTTTCTCCCCCTTAAGCGTTCTCCGCTTCAAACTTCTTCATGAACTCTACCAGCTTCTCCACACCTTCGATGGGCATTGCATTGTAGATACTTGCTCTCATGCCGCCTACGGTTCTGTGACCTTTCAGGTTCTCGAAACCGGCTTCTTTTGCTTCTTTTACGAACTTGGCATCCAGCTCCTCATTTCCGGTAATGAACGGAACATTCATCAGGGATCTGTCTTCCTTGCGGACGGTACCCTTGAACAGCTTGCTTTCATCCAGGTAGTCATACAGGATCTTCGCCTTTTTCTCGTTGCGCTCCTTCATTGCTTCCAGACCACCCATCTTCTTCAGCCATTTAAACACCTTGCCGCAGATGTAGATGCCGTATGCGGGAGGAGTATTGTACAGAGAATCCGCATCTGCATGGATTTTATAACGAAGCATGGTCGGTGTACCGGGAAGTACATCCTCGGTGATCAGGTCCTCACGGATGATCACGATAACCACACCTGCAGGTCCGATATTTTTCTGTACGCCGCCATAAATCACACCATATTTTGTCACATCTACCGGCTCGGATAAAAAGCAGCTGGATACATCTGCAACCAGGGGCTTACCCTTGGTATTGGGCAGGGTCTTGAATTTCGTACCGTAAATGGTATTATTCTCGCATATGTACACGTAATCTGCATCCTCACTGATGGGCAGATCGGAGCAATCGGGAATATAAGAGAAAGTCTTATCCTCGGAAGAAGCAATCTTATTAGCCTTGCCGTACAGAGAAGCCTCCTGGTATGCCTTCTTCGCCCACTGACCGGTTACGATGTAGTCTGCTACACGGTTCTTCATCAGGTTCATGGGGATCATGGCGAACTGCTGGCTCGCACCACCCTGTAAAAACAGTACCTTATAGTTGTCCGGGATATTCATCAGTTCTCTGAGATCAGCTTCCGCTTCCTTAATGATCGTATCATAGGCTTTAGATCGATGGCTCATCTCCATTACGGACATGCCGGTTCCTCTATAATCCAGCATTTCATCGGCTGCTTCCTGTAATACCTCCTCAGGGAGTACTGCAGGGCCTGCGGAAAAGTTATACACTCTTGCCATTTTCAAAGACCTCCTCGATATTTTCTAAATTTTTTATAAAAAGCATAGGTATAGAATAAGCTTTTCATTTGCTTTAGTCAACTACATTGTTAAATTATTTTCAATTTGTTCGTCTGGCAAGGACAATTTGTCTGAAAATGTCTGTGTTATTAATAAAACATTACGACAGGGGTGCCGATCTGCACGCAATCAAACAATTCTTCCATTTTGTCCTTTGGCGTATTGATACAGCCGTGGGAACCCGCAGTCTGGTAGATGTCCCCGCCGAATTCTTTGCGCCATCCGGCGTCATGAATACCGATACCACCCTTCACAGGCATCCAGAATTTCACGAAAGAGGCATACCCCGGTCCCCGTAAAACACGATTTTTCTGCTTATTATAGACAAAATTGACGCCTTCCGGCGTTCCCATACGCCGCCGCATATTGCCTGTCACGATCTCCGTCTCCAGCTTCAATACGCCTTTTTCGTAATAGTACATTTTCTGTTCTGTCATATCCACTTCGATATAGGTGTCACCAATATCATTTTTACCATAGCAGAAGGCTTCTCTCTCATAAATAGGGATATGTGTTTGTGGGATGCCTGTATGTACACCGGGATCCAACAGATGCTCCAGCAGGTAGGCAGTCTCCTTTTTCCGGTCCATTTTGCTGCCATAGGTTCCGCCCTCGATGGTGATCACATCCCCACGGGTACTGTGAAACTGTCTGGTTCGTCCATAGCCGTCATATTTTTCCGCCAGGCTCTGCACATACGCCGCCACAGCCTCCTCGTCCAACACAAAGTTTCCCTTCTCATCCTGCACCGGCAGTCCGTTCTGCGCAGTCAGAAAAGAAGCACAGTCCGCCGCTGTTACCGGATGTCTCTCTTCACCGAAGCAGTAGACAATATCGCAGGTCTGAAATCTCTCGATCTCTTTCCACAGATTCCTCAGAGTTTTTTGACTCTCATCCGGTGTTATCTCATAGTAGCATCCGCTCTCCTGCAGGTTCAGTGTTTCCTGCCCATTCTCCACGATTTCTTTTAATGCCAAAAAAGCCTTCTCCAGATCGATGCGGTCACTCAGTCCGTCTGTGAAGGCATAGGCCCCCTCCGTATCCCTGGTAAGGCTGTAATCTGTTATTCTCTCCTGTTCCGTCTGTACGAATTCCAGGGCATTATAGGCTCTGCGAAGCGCCTCCTCATCCACGGTCACCGCAGGTGCCAGGGTCCGCCTGGAATGAAGCAGAACATTGTCCACCCACAGATACGGATTCTGTTCCTGTCTGTACGCTTCCAGTGCACTGCCAAAGTCCGCGCGATAATCCACATCGGCGAGAGCGATCGTGTATTCCTCTCCCGCTTTATCCACGATGACAACATTCGGAGCTTCTGTATGTGACAAAAGCTCCGAATTCACTTCTTCCACCGTTTTTCCGGTACAGTACACTCCGTTGATCCAGGTATTCAGAGAAAAGCCTTCCCTGTAATAAAATGCCAGGACAAAATATACTGTCAACAGAAACAGTAGTAATATCAACACCGCAAAAAGTAATCTCTTCGTCGTCTTATTCATCAGGACTGCCTTTTCAAATCATCTCCGTCAAATACTTCACTGATGGGGGCTCCTGCCGGAACCATGGGGAATACCTTATCATCCTCCGGGATCATACACTCGATCATTACCGGTGCCTTCAGGGCAATGGCTTTCTCGATAGCGGGTGCCACTTCTTCCTTTTTGGTCACGCGGATGGCGGTACAGCCCAGTCCTTCTGCCACCTTACAGAAATCCACCTTATCCTTCAGTACTGTTTGGGAATAGCGTTTCCCATAGAACAGTGTCTGCCACTGTCTTACCATGCCAAGCACCTGGTTGTTGATGACTACCTGGATAATGGGAATGTTATAACGGCTGGCAGTAGCCAGTTCATTCATGTTCATGCGGAAGCATCCGTCGCCTGCAATATTGATGCAGACCTTATCCGGCTGTCCGATCTGCGCACCGATGCAGGCTCCCAGACCGTAACCCATGGTACCTAAGCCCCCGGAAGACAAGAAGGTACGGGGCTTCGTATAATGATAATACTGTGCCGCCCACATCTGATGCTGTCCCACGTCTGTGGTGATGATGGCTTCTCCGTTCGTCACGCGGTCAATTTCCTGCATGATATAAGGACAGGACAGATTTTCGTCATCGTATTTCAGAGGATATTTTTCCTTCAGTTCCGTTATATGCGCCATCCACTCCGGATGTTCCTGTTTGGACAGGCAGGCATTTAATTCCGTCAGAGTTTTCTTCAGATCGCCTACCA
Organism: uncultured Lachnospiraceae bacterium; assembly: GCA_945929965.1. GTDB lineage: Bacteria > Bacillota > Clostridia > Lachnospirales > Lachnospiraceae > Acetatifactor. The sequence continues at coordinate 8,061 of CAMEOT010000025.1, read as the reverse complement.
GAGAGGCGTCCACACGGATATTCTTATTAATCTCCGCAGCATCCACATCCAGCTGGATGATTCTTGCATTCTCCGCGAACTTTTTCGGGTTACCTGTCACACGGTCGGAGAATCTGGCACCCAGTGCCACCAACAGATCACATTCGCTGACTCCCAGGTTCGAAGTCTTGGTACCATGCATGCCGATCATGCCGGTATAGCGCTCACTTTTTCCATTAAAGGCTCCCTTACCCATCAGAGTATCACATACCGGTGCATCGATCAGCTCTGCAAATTCTGCCACCTCAGCACTAGCCTCGGAAATGATGGCTCCGCCACCCAGATAGATGTATGGTTTTTTCGCCTTGTGGATCATCTCTGCTACCAGCATCAATTCTTCCCTGGTGTAACGAGTCACTCTCTCCTCCTGCTGAATCGTCATGGGCGTGTACTCACAGGTAGCTGCCGTCACATCCTTCGTAATATCGATCAGGACAGGACCGGGTCTTCCGCTCCTGGCGATATGGAATGCCTTGCGGATGGTATCTGCCAGGATCTCCACGTTTTTCACAATATAACCATGCTTCGTAATGGGCATGGTCACGCCGGCGATATCCACCTCCTGAAAGCTGTCCTTGCCGAGTAAAGGTAAGGTAACATTTGCGGTGATCGCTACCATCGGTACGGAATCCATGTAAGCCGTAGCGATACCGGTGACCAGGTTCGTAGCGCCGGGTCCGCTGGTAGCCATGCAGACACCTACTTTTCCCGTAGCTCTCGCATAGCCGTCCGCCGCATGTGCCGCTCCCTGTTCATGGGAAGTCAGAATATGTCTGATCTCCCCACTGTGCTTATAAAGTGCGTCATAAATATTAAGGATTGCCCCGCCGGGGTAACCGAATACGGTATCTACCCCCTGCTCCTTCAGGCATTCTACCAGAATTTCCGATCCTGTTAACTGCATTGCAAAATCCCTCCGGTTATTTTAATGATTGCTTAGTTTTTCTGAGAAGGTGCTTCCAGTACCGCACCGCGATTACCGCTGGTCACCAGTTCATGATATCTTGCCAGGTAGCCGGTCGTGATCTTAGGCTCTCTGGGCTGCCATTTTGCTCTTCTGGCTGCCAGTTCTTCGTCGGATACCAGTACATCCAGTTTGTTCTCCGGTATGTTGATACGGATAATATCGCCCTCTTCCACCAGTGCGATCGGACCGCCCACTGCTGCCTCCGGAGAGACATGTCCGATGGATGCGCCACGGGAAGCTCCGGAGAAACGTCCGTCGGTGATCAGTGCCACGCTGGAGCCCAGTCCCATGCCTGCAATGGCAGAGGTGGGATTCAGCATCTCTCTCATGCCGGGGCCGCCCTTAGGTCCTTCATAACGGATCACTACTACATCGCCTGCAACGATTTTTCCGGACTTGATAGCATCAATAGCATCTTCTTCACAGTCGAATACTCTGGCAGGGCCTTCGTGTACCAGCATCTCCGGTGCCACAGCAGATCTCTTGACCACGCCGCTGTCCGGTGCCAGGTTACCCTTCAGTACAGCAATACCGCCGGTCTGGGAATAGGGGTTCTCCACAGGACGGATAACTTCCGGATTCTTGTTGACACAATTCTTGATATTCTCTCCTACGGTCGTACCGTTAGCAGTCAGGCAGTCGAGGTTCAAAAGTCCCTTCTTGGACAGTTCATTCATTACCGCATAGACACCGCCTGCTTCGTTCAGGTCTTCCATATAAGTAGGACCGGCAGGTGCAAGATGACACAGATTCGGAGTCTTGGCAGAGATCTCGTTGGCGATCTCCAGGTTCAGTTCCACACCTGCTTCTCTTGCGATAGCGGGCAGATGCAGCATGGTATTGGTAGAGCATCCCAGTGCCATATCCACAGTCAAGGCATTCTGAAAAGCTTCCGGCGTCATGATGTCTCTGGGACGGATATTTTTCTCGACCAGTTCCATGATCTTCATGCCGGCATGTTTTGCCAGACGGATACGTTCGGAATATACGGCGGGGATCGTACCGTTGCCACGAAGTCCCATACCAATGGCTTCGGTCAGACAGTTCATGGAGTTCGCGGTATACATACCGGAGCAGGAACCGCAGGTAGGACATACCTTTTCCTCGAACTCAGCCAGTTCATCCATAGTCATGGTACCGGCTGCCACACTTCCCACTGCCTCAAACATAGAGGATAAGCTTCTCTTCTGTCCGTGTACATGACCGGCTAACATGGGACCGCCGGATACGAAAATGGTGGGGATATTCACTCTGGCTGCTGCCATTAAAAGTCCCGGAACGTTCTTGTCACAGTTGGGAATACATACCAGACCGTCAAATCCGTGTGCCATAGCCATACACTCGGTGCTGTCGGCGATCAGGTCTCTGGTCACCAGGGAATATTTCATTCCCACATGTCCCATGGCAATACCGTCGCATACAGCGATGGCGGGGAATACTACGGGCATACCACCTGCCATGGCTACGCCCATTTTTACAGCTTCGGTGATCTTATCCAGATTCATATGTCCGGGTACGATCTCATTGAAGGAGCTGACGATACCGATCATAGGGCGTCTTCTCTCTTCTTCGGTAAATCCCAGGGCATTGAACAGACTTCTGTGGGGTGCCTGGGCAGTTCCTGTCTTAACGGAATCACTTCTCATAATTATATCTCTCTTTCTCTTCCTTATTTTCTCTATACCGGATAAATGTGCTTTCGGGGGGGCAAAAGACATCAGATTCTCTCAGCCAGAAGGTCTCCCATCTCGGTACAACCTACCCGTGTGCAGCCCTCAGACATGATATCGCCGGTGCGGAAGCCGTCCTGCAATACTTTTTTTACCGCTGACTCTATGGCATCTGCTTCTTCATCCAGGTCAAAGCTGTAACGAAGCATCATAGCCGCGCTTAATACAGTGGCGATAGGGTTTGCAATATCTTTACCCGCAATGTCCGGAGCGGATCCGTGGCTGGGCTCGTAGAGACCAAATTTTGTATCGTTTAAGCTGGCGCTGGCTAACATTCCGATGGAACCGGTCACCATACTTGCCTCATCAGACAGGATATCTCCGAACATATTCTCTGTCAGGATCACATCAAACTGTGCGGGATCCTTAACCAACTGCATGGCGCAGTTGTCTACCAGCATATGTTCCAAAGTAACGTCAGGATAATCCTTCGCTACCTCTTCCACAACCTTTCTCCACAATCTGGAGGAATCCAGCACATTGGCTTTGTCCACGCTGGTTACCTTTTTCCTGCGCTTTCTGGCAATATCAAAGCCTTTGATGGCGATCCTGCGTATCTCGTTCTCATCATAGGTCAGGGTATCTGTCGCTTTTCTCACCCCATTCTCCTCGATGGTCTTACGCTCACCAAAGTATAATCCGCCGGTCAATTCTCTCATGATCAGCATATCGAATCCGGCCTTACTGATCTCCTCCTTCAGAGGGCACGCCGCTGCCAGCTCATCATAGAGCACTGCCGGTCTTAAATTAGCAAACAGATTCAACGCCTTGCGCATTGCCAGAAGTCCTGCTTCCGGACGCTTCTCGGGAGGTAATTTGTACCAGGGGGATGTGGTGGTATTACCGCCAATGGATCCCATCAACACCGCATCCGCCGCTTTGGCATCCGCGATAGCTTCCTCTGTCAGAGGGACTCCATGGACATCAATGGAAGCTCCACCCATCAAAATATCCTTATAGATCATTTTATGACCATATTTATGCGCAACTTTGTCTAAAACTTTTTTCGTCTCCCTGATGATCTCCGGGCCGATGCCGTCGCCGGGAATACAGGTAATATGTAACTCCATAGTGTTATTTTCCTCGTTTCCTGTGATATTTCCTGTATTTTTTACGTAAAATACTTATTTCATAATAACTGATACTGTATGAAATTTCAATATTGAAAATTAACATAAATACAGTTTTGTATATTAAAATAGATCAAATTATCAAGTGCATCATATACGCAAAAAGGGAGCAATACCTTATCCAGGCATTGCTCCCTTTTCACTTCTTCTTAGTTCTCTCCAGCCTTCTCAACCTTGCTGATGGCAGATTTCTCCATAGGGATACGGCAGTTCTTGTTGTTACCGAACTCTACGATAACGGTATCATCGGTGATGTCGATTACGATGCCATAGAAACCGGAAGTGGTCAGAACGCAGTCACCTGTCTCTAAGTTGGACAGCATTGCAGCTATTCTCTTCTGTTCCTTCTTCTGCGGTCTCATGAAGAAAAACCACATTGCACCGATCAATACTGCATATACAAGAAGCATAACGATCATGCTGGTTCCGGAACCTGCTGCAGCAGCCTCTGACTCAGTTAATAAAATACCCATTTGTTCCTCCATTCCGGCGTGTTACGCCTGTAAAACTTTCTGTACAAGTAAGTATGATACACAAAAAAAGCTTACGGGGCAAGTCTTTTTGCATAAAATTGTATGAAATTCCTCTAAACTCCGACAGTTATGACTTACTCCAACGGTGTTGCCATGGAGTCAAGCTTGTGCTTTTTATACTCTGCAAATCTTCCCTCATCCAGGGCATCCCGGATCTCCGTCATCATGGTATTGTAAAAATACAGATTGTGGAGCACACAGAGACGCATGCCCAACATTTCCTTTGCCTTTAACAGATGGCGGATATAGGCTCTGGAATATCTCTGGCAGGCAGGACAGCCGCAGCCCTCTTCGATGGGTCTGTCATCCAGTTCGTATTTGGCATTGAACAGATTGATCTTGCCATGATTGGTGTATAAATGTCCGTGACGTCCGTTTCTCGTAGGATATACGCAGTCGAAGAAATCGATTCCTCTCTCCACGCCTTCCAGAATATTTGCAGGAGTTCCCACTCCCATAAGATATGTAGGCTTATCCACCGGCAGGTACGGAACCACTTCATCCAGGATATGATACATCTCCTCATGGGTCTCGCCCACTGCCAGACCGCCGACCGCATAACCGTCCAGATTCATCTCAGCGATCCGCTTGGCATGTTCGATACGGATGTCTTCATAGACAGCACCCTGATTAATACCGAATAACAGCTGGTGCGGGTTCACGGTATCCTCTAAACTGTTCAGGCGCTTCATCTCTGTCTGGCATCTCTGCAGCCATCTGGTAGTACGCTCCACGGAATTCTGTACGTACATCCGGTCCGCCTTACTGGGCGCACATTCATCAAAAGCCATGGCAATGGTAGATCCCAGATTCGACTGGATCTGCATGCTTTCCTCCGGTCCCATGAAAATCTTATGACCGTCAATATGGGAGCGGAAAGTAACGCCCTCCTCCTTGATCTTGCGCAGTCCCGCCAGGGAAAATACCTGGAATCCGCCGGAATCTGTCAGGATCGGTTTGTTCCAGGACATGAACTTGTGCAGTCCGCCCATCTGTTTGATGATCTGGTCACCGGGTCTTACATGCAGGTGGTAGGTATTGGATAATTCCACCTGGGTTCCGATCTGCTCTAAGTCTGCTGTGGATACGGCGCCCTTGATCGCCGCTACCGTTCCCACATTCATAAATACAGGGGTCTGGATCACGCCGTGTACCGTGGTAAATTCTCCCCTTTTGGCGCGTCCTTCCTGTTTAATCAATCGATACATCTTCTACATATTCCTCCCAGAATTCTTCTAATGTTATGCCCTGTTCCATAATCACAGGCGCCGCTGCTTTCCCTACATAGCGGAAATGCCACGGTTCATATTCGATCCCCGTAATGTTCTCCTTGCCTTCCGGGTATCGTAAGATAAATCCAAAACGGCAGCTGTTGGCTGCCAGCCACTTTCCTGCCTTCGTATCGCCGAAGCCTTCATCCAGCGACATATAGTCGTTACACACAATATCCAGTGCCAGCCCGATCTGATGCTCACTGGCTCCCGGTACCGTCACTGCCTGGCTGGACAACTGATAAGCTTCCATATAGGACATTCCGCGGTTCATATACCTCTTGATCTTCCGGTTGAACAGCATCTTCTGATACTCCAGATCCCGGTAAGGAGAGCAGATCGTCAGGTTCACACCATCCTTTTCCGCTGCTTCCAGCATAGCAAGAAGATCCTCTAAGATTCTCTTGTCACACTGCATGGATCCCCGGATGGTGCCCAGCTGGAACGTATAATCCTCCGGAATGGAGTTCTGCTTGTTGATCAGAACCAGTCTCCAGTCATCAGAACGGAATTCCTGCTGCTCCGCAGTCTCCCGCGCATCGCTGTCTGCTCCGTTCTCCCGGGCATTTTCACTCACAATTTCCTCCGAAGCCCGCAAAATGTCGGAGGCATCGTATTTGTCCACCAGCGCATAGCCGTGGGAAGTACTGTTGTAATCCGACTGTTCCAGAACGTCCTCATCCTCTAAGAGATCCAGCCCCGCCATATCCGGTTCCTTCTCCTCCGCCAGAGAGATGTCGGCAGTCTCTGCATTTTTCAATTCATAGTCATTCCCCGCATCCTCTGTAATAAACGCTGGGAATGAAAAACTGCTGTATACTGCAAACAGGAAAAAGGTTCCCGCCATCACGGCAAAGCGTTTTCCGTTATTCTTACAATAGTTACAGACATGAAAAAAAGACATCACAAAAAACAGCAGCGGCACTGCTACCGCCCTGTTCCATCGGTTCTTTTTCCCAAATTTCAGAAGTTTTGCTCTGGCTTTCTCTTCCGTTGTTTTTTCCATTTGTATATTCGACCTTTTGCTTCCCGTTAGCAATTATGTAATATGATAGCATATTTTATATTCCGTTGCATCCTTTTTCTATAAAAAAGTTGCGGTTTTTTCTGTAATTGCGTATAATCTATGATAAAAAGGTAACTATTCAGAACCCCTGCGCAGCAGTGAGAAAGCACAATTCATCGTGCGTTTTTACGAATGTATGGGTGGGGTTCTGAACAGTTGGAAAAGGAGATCCGCCATGGCCGGTTCAACATTTGGAAACATTTTCAGGATCACTACCTGGGGAGAATCCCACGGGAAAGCATTAGGTGTCGTCGTAGACGGCTGTCCCGCAGGACTGTCTCTCTCTGAGGAAGATATACAGAAATACTTAGACCGCCGCAAACCCGGCACCAGTGCCATCACCACACAGCGCAAGGAGGCCGATCAGGTGGAGATTCTCTCCGGAGTCTTCGAAGGCAGGACCACCGGTACCCCCATCTCCCTGATGGTACGTAATACCTCTCAGATTTCCGCAGATTACAGCGAGATTGCAGAGAATTACCGTCCCGGTCATGCGGATTATTGTTTCGATGCCAAATACGGTTTCCGGGATTACCGGGGTGGCGGACGTTCCTCCGGTCGTGAGACCATCGGGCGTGTGGCTGCCGGAGCCATTGCAGCCAAGATCTTAGAGCAGATGGGTATTACCGTATTCGCCTACACCCGCTCCATCGGTCCCGTGGATGCGGATCTTACAAAGTTCGACCGTACTACTGCCCGCTCCACTATCACCGCCATGCCGGATGCAGAGGCTGATGAAAAAGCCCGTGCTTATCTGCAGCAGGCAAGAGAGGCCTGCGATTCTGTGGGTGGATGCATGGAATGTCTTGTCGAAGGACTTCCTGCAGGCATCGGAGATCCGGTGTTCGAGAAGTTGGATGCCAACCTTGCAAAAGCCATTATGTCCATCGGTGCCGTAAAATGTGTAGAGATCGGCGATGGTGCAGAAGCCTCCCGTCATACCGGTAGTGAGAATAACGATCCCTTCCGCATGAAGAACGGCAAAGTCACAAAAACCAGCAATCATTCCGGCGGTATTTTAGGAGGTATGAGTGACGGCAGTCCTATCATCGTCCGTGCTTATGTGAAACCCACTCCCTCCATCTTCCGCCCCCAGCAGACCGTGAACCGCTCCGGTGAGAATACCGAGCTTACCATCCGCGGTCGTCACGATCCCATCATCGTCCCCAGAGCTGTAGTCGTCATGGAATGCATGACTGCCATCACCGTGCTGGATGCCATGATGATGAATATGTCCGCGAAGCTGGGTTCCCTTGTGGAGTTCTATCGATAAATTGAAAGTTAATTAAATAATCCCGTAGCCCTTGGCAGGGTATAAGAAACGC
>CAMEOT010000024.1 GCA_945929965.1 uncultured Lachnospiraceae bacterium | reverse complement strand
GATTCTGATTTTTTTGAATATATAACGAACCCTATAATTATAAAAAACAATGTATACTGGAGTTTTCGAAGCAATGAATCCACAGGCTGATGACATAGTATCAGAAGATTATTTACTTAATGAATGGAAGCCGGACTATGTAAGATCCCATAATCCTGTTGGAAGTTACATTGATTTTTTGAAAAAATGTTGTGATCTTCATATTCCTCATCTGTATGATCAGATGGATTATTGGGATGGATTTCCAGTTCAGCCTTGGGGAGAGTGTACTGAGGACGACTATATAAAATATGCTGCAGCAAATATGACGATTAGTAATTGGCTAGTTAATAAAAATTCAGAAAAGACAAATGCCTCTTTTGCCATGATTCCGAACGCAATTAAAAATACTTTTGCAGAAGAACTCGCGGTATCATATGATGAGGTTGTATATAGACATTCAAAATCAAGAAAAACTGTTATCTACTCTGGTGCGATCTGGCCAGAGTGGTTTGATTGGGATATTATGTCATTCTTAATCCAGAGTAGACCAGAATATGATTTTTTAATGATTGGAGCATATGAACCTAGTTCGGATGAAGACGACGGTAGAAATGTGAGAAATATTGTTGCTAATTTAAAACAGTATAGCAATGTTGAGTTTTTGGGACAAATTTCGCATCGTGAACTTATTCCATATTTAAGAAAGTGTAATGTTGCAATAATTCCATTCGTGGTAAACGATGTTACAGAAGCATGTTCACCATTAAAATGCTTTGAATATTTAGGAGCTTCATTACCTGTTGTTACTACAGCATTGCCTGAAATAAAAGATTATCCAATGGTATTCACTGCTCATAGTAAAGAAGAATTTTTACAATTTATTGATACATTATTGACTGCTCCTATGAGTTCCGATGACTATAAGCAGGTTTCTGCATTTATTGATAATAATACATGGAAAGCAAGAAGCAATGAGTTAGATGTTGTCGCAAATGCAATGATTCAGATGGGTGAGTAAAAGAAATGGTTGTACTTGGAATTTGTGGTGGTCATGATGCCAATTGGTGTGTGTTCAAAGATGGAAAACTAATTGGTGCTTTTGAGAAAGAACGTTTTTCTAGAATACGACATGATGATGGATACATCATGGATTTAGTCGACGAAACACTTGCGAAGCTCGGAATTAAACCCGAGGAGGTATCGCTAATTGCAACTAGTGAAGCAAATTTTAGGGGTACCGATCCTGGATTGGAATATATCCACAAAAATTTATACGATGAACCTGATCAATGGACAGATATGCAGGTGAGTTTTTATGGAAGGACAATACCTTGTTTTGCAGTACCACATCACCTGTGCCATGCTGCATATTCTTATTATACCAGTAATAAAGAGGAAAGTGCTGTTTTAACATGGGATGGTGGAGGAGACTTTTATACGACCAATGCATATACATCGACTAGTATATCGTATTGGAAAAATAAAAAGCTAGTATGGTTTGAACGCGTTGGCAATAGTGATATGGGATCATTATGGCATATCTATTCAAAAGTAATTTTTCAGAATCCATTTGCAGCTGGAAAATTGATGGGATTAGCAGCTATGGGTAACGATTCATTAATTCCAGAATTCAAAAAATATGCTATGCGCCCAGTAAGAGGATGCTTATCTCCTACTTATTCAATTAAAAACTGCTGGCCGGATGAAGATATGCCTCTTTATGGAACTGCCAATTCATGGAAACATAATGATGCTGCTAATATCGCTTATGCCATTCAGAACTTAACTATTGAAGCTGGTGTTGGCTTGGCGAATAAGGCATTTGAAATAACAAATAGCAACAATTTATGTATCAGCGGTGGGTGTGCACTAAATGGTTATTTAAATACCGAAATCATTAAGCAAACGAATTTTAAAGATGTTGTTGTTCCACCGTCTGTACATGATGGGGGACTATCTATAGGCGCAGTTATGTTTACTATCAATAACATTTTAGATCTGTTTTGGAGTATAAGATTTTGGGAAATACTTCTGTAGCTTATCGGTGCTGATACTGACCTGAGAATTCTCTGACTTCTTTGGTCTCTCCATGATATCACACATAGCATCTAAAGAACATCCTCCGGACGGATCGTCGTCATCATCTCCATCACCAGGCCCCTGTGCCTTTTTCTGAGATAATCTCTTGATTTCCTGTGCCTGGGAGAGAGAAGGAGCTGCCTGTGAATAATCCAGGGCTTCAAGAAAATCTCTCTGTTCATCCTCGGTAAGATAGGAGATTTCAACAGCTGGATTAAAGGCAATTTCTTTGTTATCTACTTTTTCTAGAAGTTCAGGGATCAGATAAGTTAAGCGGATGTAGCGCTGGACTGTTCTTGCACTTTCTCCAACCTGTTCACCCAACACCTGGTCAGATCTTAAATGTGTGCCAACTTGGCACGAATTTTCTTTGGAAGGTCTTCCGGCCTGTCGCTTCATTGCTTCCAGCTTCATCTTGTAAGCGAAGGCTCGCTCACTCGGAAGAATTGATTCTCTTTGAAGATTGCTATCTACCATCAAGCAAACAGCGGCATCATCATCCAAATCTCTAACAATAACCGGCATGGTATCAAGTCCGGCCTGTGCTGCAGCATGATGTCTGCGATGTCCGGATACCAGCTCATAGCCACCTTCCGGTCTCGGTCTTGCAATTGCAGGTGATAACACACCAAACTGTGCGATACTCTCTACAGTTCGAAGCATTGCTTCATCATCGATTACCTTGAAGGGATGATTCTTAAAGGGATGCAGTTCACCAAGCGGAATCTGCTGAACCTTTTCTAATTGGGCATCCTGGCGTGTCTCCTCGGTAGAGAAGATATCATCATAACTCTGGAGACTGACGTTTAAGCCTTTTTTCGGCATTATGAAGCACCTCCTTCGTTAAGACTTTGTACAGGTTCTGAAGCGGAAGCAGGGCTGATAATATTCACATTCCCTGCAGCTTTTCGGTACCTTCTGCTTTCCCTTCTCGAAGCCGGGAACCCTCTTCATCAGCTTCTCAAAATGTCTGAGTTTTCGTCTTTCTGCATTCAGATTTTTCTTCATCCCTGATTTCCTCCTCCCTGACTGGTGAGCTGCCGGATGCAAAATCCGACACATGGTCTTATCTTTCCGAATAAACAATTATCACAGATGCTAGGCTTCTTAGGCGGAGCCTCCATCAGGTAATAGCAGTTTGAGCTTCCACCAAGTGAGCATCTCTTTTTCCTTTCAATCCAGAAAAAGCACTGGCTGCACTCTACAGGTTTTTCCCGGGCATATCGTGGGCCCGTTCCTTTTTTCGATTCTTTCTTCATGATCCTCCTCCGTGAAAACAAAAAAAGAGCATCTGATGTTTCTGCTTTCACACAGTTATCAGATGCTCCATTATGAGCTATTATGTAATTAGGATTTTGCCTGTCATATCTTGATCCAGGTCTTTCTTATCGTACAAATCATGGCAATTTTCAGGATAATTTGCTTACTTTTGAGGACGAATAGCACTTACCACCGCCTCAAATCATTCTTACAAACACCTCTGAAAATCAACGGTACTTTTCCGCTATCCAGTTTCAACACCTACCCAATTAGCCGCTTTTTGAGCTCTTCAAAAATTCAAATTAGCTGGAGGCCATTTTTGATTAGCCAGAATTGCCCATTTTTTGCTAATGATTAGCAGCTAATGAAAGAGGAAGTTTTATCCATAGCGATTAGCCAGCTAATCGGGTTCTCAAATCTTTATCAGATTTTCGATTAAAATCAAAATGGCGAACCTCCAAAAACCTTGGATTTTCGCCATTTTTTGCTGTTCCTGACGTGATTCGAACACGCGACCTTCCGCTTAGGAGGCGGACGCTCTATCCAGCTGAGCTACAGAAACGTATCAAAAACCGGTCATTTTTACCGGAATTGAACTTATGTTATTCATTTGTGATTTTCACATGGTCTATGTTCGAGCATAGCCTTAGGAGGCGCTTGTTATATCCATTTAACTATGAGAACGAATGCCGTATTTTCGGGCTTTTCAGCCTCTTTGGTATCGGCAACCATATTTATGAATCCAATCACTCTCGTGATGAATTACCTCTATTTCTTATTCTGACATCACAGGCGCCATTGCTGGAATCGAACTCCAAGTTTATCCCTTTTTCTTTCCAACGGGTCCAACCATGGTTGAACCTTAGGAGGACCCCGTTATATCCATTTAACTATAGGAACATATGCACAATTGTTAGTATACCGAAAATATTGTTATTTTGCAACATTATTCCTCAGGAAAATTGATATATCCCTGCAGCCAGATGGATCCCTTAAAACGACGTCCCACCTGAGGTTCACCATAGAGGTCTTTTTCGTTAATGCACACATCAAAAGTCAATTCATTGCACAGAATCGTAAGAATATATACCTTTTCTCCGGTAATATCATTGGTCACCAGGCGAAACTCTGTAATCTCTCCCAGTACTGAGTACTGGTCGCACTCCACACCGTAAGGCATAAAATAGGTGTCCACCAGACTGAAAATATCGTTCTTCTGTATCTTCCGGGAGATAGTGGTATACATATCCATATCTTCAAGTGTCAATGTCTCAATGGCATCTTCGTCTCCCTGTCTGGCAGCGGCCAGGAGTTTATTACGATTGGCAGAATCTTTTTTCACGCGCAGGATCTGTTCTTCATCCTTTTTTATAGGTAGGAGAATACTGCCCTTCAGAGACAATCCGGATAAGGTAAGTGTAGTACCGCGGATTGGTAACTTTCCGGTGCTTTGTGCTTTGATATAGGGAATACGATTCCGCAGATAAAAAATCAGAGAGATTCCCACCTTGATATCATCGCAGATACCGGCATAGGAATCCTTATCCGCATGGCGTTCCACAGAGACATCTTCATACGAAGTAATGCCGCTTCCCGTCAGATACGGAAAATAGTATTCGTAGATAAACTTATCGTTATCATCAAATTCTCCACAGACAGCCACACCAAAGGTACCGGATTCTGCGGTACCCTTAGTGTGTGTGTGATTTTTGCTGAATTCTCCTAGGAGGATGCCCTCCTGATTCATGGTATATGCACGATGATCGGAATTCATGATCACGTCTGTCAGTAATTCTTTTAATTTCTTTCGGTCCGTATATTCACTGAATCCGATGGCTCTCATATATTTATGCAAAAAATCACCTTCTTTCCATCTGTATCGTCTATTATAGATGAATTTTCTATGCTTCGCATGGGTGAGCTATTCTATCATTTCTTAGGCAGGACTTTCTCCTTACCACCCATGTAAGGACGCAGAGCTACGGGAATGTTCACGCTGCCATCCTCATTTACATTATTCTCCAGGAATGCGATCAGTCCTCTGGGAGAAGCCAGTACGGTATTGTTCAGTGTGTGTACCAGATAAGTTCCATTTTCACCCTTGGTTCGGATACCCAGTCGTCTTGCCTGCGCATCACCCAGGGTAGAACAGGAACCAACCTCGAAATACTTCTTCTGTCTGGGACTCCATGCTTCTACATCGCAGGATTTTACTTTCAGATCTGCCAGATCACCACTACAACACTCCAGGGTACGAACGGGTACATCCAGACTGCGGAAGAATTCTACGGTGTAGGACCACATCTTGTTATACCAATCCATGGAATCCTCAGGCTTACACAGAACTACCATCTCCTGCTTTTCGAACTGGTGTACACGGTATACACCTCTCTCCTCGATGCCGTGGGAACCTACTTCCTTACGGAAGCAAGGAGAATAAGAAGTCATGGTAATGGGCAGGCTCTTCTCTTCTACGATCTGACCCTTGAACTTACCGATCATGGAATGCTCGGAAGTACCAATCAGGTACAGATCCTCTCCTTCAATCTTATACATCATGGCTTCCATTTCTGCGAAACTCATAACGCCGTTTACTACGCTGCTGCGGATCATGAAAGGAGGAATGCAATAGGTAAATCCCTTATCGATCATGAAGTCTCTTGCATAGCTGATCATTGCAGAATGGATTCTTGCTGCATCACCCATCAGATAATAGAAACCATTACCGCTGGTACGTCCTGCACTCTCCTTGTCCAGACCGTTCAGACGATCCAGGATATCTGCATGATAAGGAACCTCAAAATCAGGAACTACGGGCTCGCCGAATTTCTCGATCTCTACGTTCTGGCTGTCGTCCTTACCGATAGGCACAGATTCATCAATGATATTGGGAATGACCATCATGATCTTGGTGATCTTCTCCTGCAGTTCGGTCTCGGAAGCTTCCAGTTCAGCCAGACGCTTTGCACCGGCAGCTACTTCTGCTTTCTTGGCTTCTGCCTCTTCCTTTTTGCCCTGACCCATCAGTGCACCGATTTCTTTGGAAATACGGTTTCTGGATGCACGCAGATCATCTGCTTCCTGCTTTGCCTTTCTGCTCTCGGCATCCAGTGCGATCACCTCATCTACCAGGGAGAGCTTTTCATCCTGGAATTTTTTGCGGATGTTCTCCTTGACCACCTCGGGATTTTCTCTTAAAAATTTAATGTCTATCATGACTTCCTCCATTCTGCCATTCTGATCTGAACAGCATTATTCTAATCCTTTTTCAATATACACATTCAGAACTTTCACAAGATCCAGTATCTTCTCTTCTTTTAATTTCTGTCCGTTTTTATCCCGGATAATCCGGATCACAGGACGATCCTGAAAATATTTGTTCTGCGATACTACGATTGCTTCTTCTCCGTCACTGGTAAGCACATGGCTTCCGGCGGGATAGACTGCAGTAAAACTTAAAAACGCGTCTACTATTTTACCATTATATTTCACATTTTTAAAGCTTTTTAAATATTCTACCGCTTCATATACTTTGCTGCGTCTCTGAGCAATACCACAGATCATCTCATCAAAGGTATCACATACCACTACGATCTGGCAAGAGAAAGGAATCTCCGCTTCTTTTAATTTGAGAGGAAAACCAGATCCATCCAGTCTCTCATGATGATACAGAATGATCTTCTTCACCTCATCAGAGATCCAGTCCTCATCCTTGACGGAAGTATATCCGTAGACCGGATGCTTCTTATACTCAGCCAGTGCTCCCGGCTTCATATCCTCCATGGATTTACCTTCGTAATCCAAAGTCGTATATCTGAGTCCGATATCATGTAACAGACAGCCTACACCGATATCATGAATCACACTTTTATCTAGCTTCAGCCGAAGCGCTGTCAGAATTGCCATGGAACTTAAGCTGATGGAATGTTCATAGATATCTGCACTTCTCTCCCGGATGTCAAATACTTTTTCTATGACTTCTTTTTCATCCAGTATATTCGTAATAATCTCATCTGCCGCCTGGGTCAGTCCCTGCAGTTCTTTATTATTCTGATAAGTGTGTCTCTCAAGAATACTTTTTACTTTATTTTTTATCGTTTTTTCTATATCGTTTTTAAGTATTACTATTTCATTTGCCTGGTCTTCTTTTACATAGACCTCCAGGATACCCATTTCTTCTATTTTAGAAATATACTCTTTTTTTAATACTACGCCTTCCGGAAGAATGATCTGATAATCCCAAGTCATCAATGACTGTGCAAGAATTTCGTTTCCGGTCAGCTCGCTCAGTTTCATCCTCTTCATATGCTGCTTCCTCTTTTATTCCCCCATTGCTATGGAAAGTGCTTCTGCCTCCTCAGCTCCCAGATCGATCGCACACTGTCCGAGTTTGATCTCCTTAGTGTAAGAATAACAACCCTCAGAACTATGAACGGAATTAATAATAAATCCATTATTATTTTCATCCAGCAGTGCCAGAGAAAAACTCAGCTGTCCTCCCATCTGATTAAATGCATCGTATTTTACCAGACCCATTTTCTGATAAGCGGATTCCATATTCTTATATAAAGTACGAATATCCTTTTTATTTTTCTCTGTATTTGCCTTGAGGAATTTATTGTCCTCATATAGGCCTGCAATATCCTGTTCCAGACTGGTACCGTCTTTACCGGTGAGAAATTTATCCAGTCTCTTTTTTAATTTACTCGTCTTCCGGATCTGCACGATCAACAGAATCAGAAAAATGAGTAACAGCAGAACTGCCACTGCCATTCCGATTAAAAGGTATCCTAAGTCAAATCCACCCAGACCGATCTGATTTAAAAAAGTACTATCTGTCATAATACTCTCCTTTGTATCTTTTCTCTCTACTTGTCTCTCTTATTTATTCAGTACATCCAGGAGTCTGTCCAAATCTTCATGATTATAAAATTCAATTTCGATCTTACCGGATCCTTCTCCCTTAGATGTAACGATTACTTTTCTGCCAAGCTTTTGTTTCAGTTTTTCTTCAATATCCTGGTAGATCACCTGCATGGTTTTATCATCTACTTTTTTGGGCTTTGCAGGTTTATGTAAATTCTTTACCAGTTTCTCTACATCACGTACGCTCAGCTTTTCATCAAAAATACGCTGTGCCAGATTATACTGTTCTTCCGGATTTTCCAAAGCCAGTAATGCTCTCGCATGTCCGGTACTGATCATCTCATCTACCACCATGCGCTGTACTTCTTCGTTCAGTTTCAGAAGTCGAATAGAGTTGGTAACCGCTGCACGGCTCTTAGATACTCTCTCTGCTACTTCATCCTGCTTCAGATGAAACTCTGTTAAGAGTCTCTTATATGCCTGTGCTTCTTCAATCGGATTCAGATCTTCGCGCTGGATATTCTCAATCAGGGAAATTTCCACGATCTCCTGCTCCGTATAATTACGGATGATAACCGGAACTTCCTTCAGACCTGCCAGCTTTGCTGCACGCCATCTTCTCTCACCGGCAATGATTTCATAATAATCTTTGCGGTCCTGTACCAAAATAGGCTGTAATAGACCAAACTGCTTAATAGAATCTGCCAGCTCCTGCAGAGCATCCTCATCAAAATTTTTACGAGGCTGTTCTCTGTTAGGCTCTACCTTTGTGATCTTCACAAGGGTCTGCGGTTCTTTTCCCTCTATTGTCTCTGTCTTTGATTTTGCTGTTGTTTCTTTTTTTGTCTTTGTCTCCCCTAATGCATTAGGTATCAGAGAATCCAGACCTTTTCCCAATCCTCTCGCTGCCATACCGTTCTTCTCCTATACTTTCTTACTTGTTCTTAATTACTTCTTCTGCAAGTTGCATGTAAGCTTCCGCTCCAGCGGATTTTGGATCATACATATTAATGGGCATGCCATAACTGGGAGCTTCTGCTAATCTGATATTTCGGGGAATTAATGTATTATACACCTTTTGATTCAGATTTTGTTTAACATTTTCTACCACCTGCATAGACAGATTGGTACGGGAATCATACATAGTGAAAACAACACCATCAATACTAAGATCCGGATTCAATCTCTCTTTTACCAAATTAATGGTATGGATCAACTGACTCAATCCTTCCAGCGCATAATATTCACACTGGATGGGAACCAGCACACTGTCTGCGGTAGTCATGGAATTGATTGTCAACATATTCAGAGAAGGAGGACAGTCAATGATAATAAAATCATAATCGTCCTTAACGTAATCCACTTCGTTCTTTAATATAAATTCCTTCTTATCTACTCCGATCAGTTCGATCTCAGCCGCTGCCAGATTTACATTGGAAGGAACTACCGATACATTCTTGATAATATCTGAAATAATACAATCTCTGATGGAGCACTCTCCCAGGATCAATTCATAAATTGTATTTTCCAATTCATTTTTTTCAATACCAAATCCACTGGTAGTATTTCCCTGAGGATCTGTATCGATTACTAATACCTTTTTACCTTTTACAGCCAGAGATGCAGACAAATTAATGGACGTAGTTGTCTTACCTACGCCACCCTTCTGGTTTGCTATTGCAATAATTCTACCCATTCTTTTTTTCACCATGTCTTTCTTATTATTTTATCCGTGCAAACCTCTGGACTGTCTGTCCATATCTTCTACTACAATATCATAGATTTCTCCGAGAGAAGCACAATACTCCAGAACCTTCCAGGGCTCATTGGTATGAAAATGAATCTTGATCAACTCTTCATCTCCTACTGCCAGCAGACAATCACCTTTGAAATGTTCTGTAATGTAATCATTAATTTCATCTTCATCCAGATTGGTACCTTCAATTAATAATTGTGTATCATATTTGAACTCTAACATTATGAAATCCTCCATTCTGTAAATGTGAAACCACTTTATAATAATAGCATGAGCATTTCTATGTTACAAGGTAAAAATGCTACAAAAAATTGATACTTTATACGTATTTATAAGGCGAATACTAGATGTTGTGGCTATGTATTTGTTGTTTTTTCCATAACTATCATGTTTCACACTTCTTTCATAAAATGTTTCACAAATTTAGCCACTATATCTTGGGTAGTAATGTTTCACGTGAAACATTATGTAGTATGATTTTCTTATAGACTCATAGAATGTTTCACGTGAAACATTCTATGTAATTAACCCCTATATCTAGTGAACTAATTAATTAAAAAGGATATTTATGTAACTTGTTTTGTTCTACTATGTATGCTAGGATAAAAAAGCTAAGATAAAATGTGCAACAGTACAAATATTCGAAAATATTAAAACTGAAGATAGATTCAAAAAACATATAATAAAGAGGTATATTACAATGGCTATTGATAATGTAAGAGAATATTTCAAAAGCTATCAGATGGATGATCAAATTTTGGAATTTGAAGTGTCCAGTGCAACCGTAGAATTAGCAGCGGAAGCATTACACTGTGAAGAAAAACGTATTGCCAAGACAATATCCTTCTTAGTTGGCGATCAGCCGATATTAATAGTAACTGCCGGGGATACAAAAATCGATAATACAAAATACAAACACTTTTTTGGAACAAAAGCAAAAATGATTCCGGGGGATGAAGTAGAAAATATTGTTGGTCATTCCATTGGCGGTGTATGTCCGTTTGCAATTAACGATAATGTGAAAGTATACTTAGACGAATCTTTGAAAAGATTTGAAACTGTATTTCCGGCTGCAGGAAGCTCTAACAGTGCAATTGAATTAACAATCCCTGAATTAGAAAAATACTCAAACTTCCTGCAGTGGGTAGATGTCTGCAAAGAGTGGCAGGACTCTAATATAATTTAATCAGATCATTTTTGATTGCAAACACAGCTGCCTGTGTTCGATCGGAAACATCAATTTTCTTAAAGATATTAGATATATGATTTTTTACTGTTCTCTCACTGATATTCAGAGATGTTGCAATCTCCTTATTGAACAATCCGTTGGCAACTTCAATAAGTACTTCCAACTCTCTCTTCGTCAGACTGTTGATTTTTTCTTTGTCAATATCTCTGGATACCAGTCGGCTGTTCAATGCCGGGACCAGACTGGGCTGAATATAAGTTTCTCCCTGCATAATACAATTAATGGCATTTTTCAGTTCTGCAGATTCTGCATCTTTCATAATATAACCATCTACACCAATGTCCACAGCCTTCAAAAGATATTCCACTTCATTATGTACCGTCAGTACCAATACTTTAACAGAGATGTTTTTCTTCTTAATCTCTTGAAGCACTTCTATTCCGTTCATAACAGGCATGTTAATATCCAGAAGCAGTATATCAGGATGAACCGCAAGTAACTGCTCCATACATTCTACACCATTATTAGCTTCGGCAATCACAGAGATTGTACCGTCAAATTCCAGTAACTGACGGATTCCTTCTCTCATAAGAACATGATCATCTGCTAACATAACTTTTATACTCATATATATCCTCGCTTACTTGTGTATACTATGCTTTGTACTGGCTGTCGTTTTTTCAGCTAAAATGTAAATCTAAAGGAATTTTAATATCTATCGTAGTTCCCTGACCAATCACAGAGCTGATATGCATTGTACCGTTTAGCAGAACGACACCCTCGTGGATCAGTGCTAATCCAAAATGACTGTTTGCTTTATCTTCCGCTTCTTCCATGGTAAATCCCTTACCATTATCTTGTATTAAAATTTCATATTGCTGCTCCGTTTTTTTACAATGGAATAATATATTGGTAGCCTGTGAATGTTTTTTAATATTCAACAGACATTCCTGAACCACACGGTATAAGGTAATACAGAAATAATCATCTGTTTCACATGAAACATCATCGATTTCCACATCCATTATGTAGTCTCTGTTAGTATTCAAAAATTCCAATAATCTTTCAAAGGAAGCCTTTAATCCCAGATCATCAAATGTCATAGGACGCAGATTAAAGATAGTACTTCTGATATCTTCAATGACATTATGCAATCCTTTACTAACAGAATTTAATTCCATCTTTGCTCTGGCAGGATCCTTATCAATATATAAAGAAGCCAGTTCAATCATATGAACAAAATGAGCAATATTCTGCAATGAAGTATCATGAAGTTCGGAAACAATTCTTTTTCTCTCCGTCTCCAACATCTCCACCATTTTCTTACCATTCTCTGTATTGCAACTACACTCATTCTGTTGTACATTCTTAATAGTGTTCATGTATCACCTTATAGAACATATGTTCTGTATTGAAATATTTCATTACTTTGATTATATGATGCCAGGGTCAAAACGTCTAAGCCCACATGAGCTTGCTTATAGGTGGGTGAAAGACCTTAGGACCCGCCCCGATATGAGCATAAAAGTGGGATGATAATCCCACGATATGCGAATATTGGGTAGGATTGTGGGAGTGCGTAGCACGGAGCAATCCGCAGGCATCAAAGTCGGGGGCTTTTGACCCCGACATCATTATATAGGAATAATATTGTCATGTAAAACTCTCTTATTGAAAAAAGAAATATCTTAACACAATTTTAACACCATTGTATTCTATTTATTTTATGACAAAGGTTCTTTGGATGGCAATCCCGCTTTTCTGGGATATTTTGCAGGTGTTGACTTTTCCTTTGTAATAATAAACAGATTACGATAAATATCCGAATCGGGAAGTGTAAATTCTACCTGTCCGTCCATTTTTCCTCCAAGTATCTTCACAGCATGCTGTGCAGCATTCATCTCTTCTGTTATTTTTTCAGATTTATAAGAGATAAATTTGCCTCCGACCTTTACAAAAGGAAGACAATATTCTGCTAATGTGGAAAGATTTGCCACAGCCCTGGATACACAGAGATCATATTTTTCTCTGCATTTTCCCGGTTTGGCATAATCCTCCGCACGACCATGAATTGTCTCTACACCGGTAAGTCCTAAAGCAGAGATCACCTCATTTAAAAAATTGATTCTCTTATTCAGTGAATCCAGTAAGGTAACCTGGAGATTTGGAAATGCAATCTTAAGAGCAAGCCCAGGGAATCCTGCTCCGGTTCCGACATCAATCACTGTTTTATTCTGCGTCACATCGTAAGCTTTGCAGAGAGAAATGCTATCCACAAAATGTTTCTTCATGACTTCATCATACTCGGTAATTGCGGTAAGGTTCATTACATCGTTCCACTCCACCAACATCTCAAAATATTTCAGAAATTGCCGGATCTGTTCATCACTTAAGGTTACGCCCAGTGCCTTACAGTCTCTTTCAAATTGTTCTGTGTTATATTCTTCCATGCATTCCTCCGGAGTTCACATTTACTATGATTTATTTGCATTATAATGTTCCAGGTATACTAACAATACCGAAATATCTGCCGGAGATACTCCGGAGATACGTGATGCCTGTCCTACGGAAATTGGGCGGAATTCCTTCAGTTTCTGTCTGGCTTCCAGTCGAAGGGAAGGAACTTCATCGTAATCCAGATTTTCCGGAATTAATTTTTTCTCCATCTTGCAATACTGTTCTACCTGACGTTTCTGTCGTATAATATATCCTTCATATTTAATTTCAATTTCTACCTGTTCCACTACATCGGGAGGAAGCGGTTTCCGTTCCTTATCAATAGGGGCCAGTGCCGCATACCCAAGCTCCGGTCTGCAGATCAGTTCTGCCAGAGTAGCTGCCGTTTTCAGAGTAGAGCTGCCACTCTCCTCCAGAAAATGCTGGATCTCTTTATTGGCACCTACTGAAGTATTTTTCAGTCTATGAATTTCCTGATCGATAAGTTCTTCCTTTTCAACCAGAGCGTCATACTCCTGCTGTGAGATCAGACCGATCTCATAGCCTTTCTTACGAAGACGCAGATCCGCATTATCCTGACGAAGTAACAAGCGATACTCCGCTCTGGAGGTCATCATACGATAAGGTTCTCTGTTATCTTTGGTAACCAGATCATCAATCAATACTCCGATATAGCTTTCGGAACGATCCAGGATCAGAGGATCTCTGTGCAGAACAGACATTGCCGCATTGATACCGGCAATCAGTCCCTGGGAAGCTGCCTCTTCATATCCACTGCTTCCGTTAAACTGTCCGCCACTGAACAGTCCACTTACATTTTTGAACTCCAGGGAAGGATTCAATTGTTTTGCATTAATACAGTCATATTCAATAGCATAGGCATTTCTTACGATCTCGCAATGTTCCAGTCCCGGAACAGTACGATACATAGCTAGTTGTACATCTTCAGGAAGAGATGAGGACATACCACCAACGTACATTTCATTCGTGTGCAGTCCCTCCGGCTCAATAAATACCTGATGTCTTTCTTTTTCAGCGAACTTAACCACCTTATCCTCTATGGAAGGACAATATCTGGGACCTGTTCCTTCAATAATACCGGCATAAATAGGAGAACGATCCAGATTATTACGAATGATCTCATGTGTATTCTCATTGGTATAGGTCAGCCAGCAGGAAGCCTGTTCCTTTTGTATGGACTCCGGATCTGTGGAAAAGGAAAAAGGAACTATTCTCTTATCTCCGAACTGTTCTTCCATTTTGGAAAAATCAAGAGACCTCTTATCCATTCTGGCAGGAGTTCCCGTCTTGAAACGACGCATCTCAATGCCCATTGCTTTTAGGGAATCTGTAAGATGATTTGCTGCCTGCAGTCCATTAGGTCCGGTATAAGTAATAGATTCACCGCACAGACATCTCGCACGCAGATAGGTTCCTGTGCACAGTACTACCGCCTTACATTCATAGATGGCTCCAGTAAAGGTTTTGACACCTGTGATCTTTTTTTTATGATCCTCTGTTTCCTCCCAAAGAAGTTCACAGACTTCTGCCTGTTTGATCAGCAGATTTTCCTGATTCTCCAGCACTTTACGCATGGCTCTGGAATATTCCGCTTTATCCGCCTGTGCACGCAGAGAATGTACGGCAGGACCCTTGGACACATTCAACATTTTCGACTGAATAAAGGTCTTATCAATATTTTTACCCATCTCTCCTCCGAGAGCATCCAGTTCTCTGACCAGATGTCCCTTAGAAGATCCTCCTACATTAGGATTACAGGGCATTAAAGCAATACTGTCTACGCTCACAGTAAATATAACAGTCTGAAGTCCCAGCCTTGCACAGGCTAAAGCCGCTTCGCATCCGGCGTGACCGGCACCTACTACACATACATCTACTTGTTTCTTTAGTTCCATAGTGTTCTTTCCTTCTGCTTGTTACTTACCCATACAAAATTTAGAGAAAATCTCATTAACCACGTCTTCATCCACTTCTTCACCGATAATTTTACCCAGAGAAGCATAAGCACTTGTCAGATCAATGGAATAGAAATCTTCGGGCATACCGTCTTCGATACTTCTCTCTACGAGCTTGAGACTGCTCAAAGCATCCTGTAATGCTTCCTTGTGTCGCAAATTTGTTACGACCAGCTCATTATTATATTTTAATTCACCCTCAAAAAACATTTCACGGATGGTCTCTTCCAGCTCTTCCATTCCGGAATTATCTGCCAAAGGATCAATGGTAGAAGTACGAAGAATTTTAATATCTTCTATTATATTACCTTTATTTTTAAGTCCTGATAATTTTTCTTTTAATATATCTTCTGTGATCTTATTTTCCAAATCTGATTTATTCAGAAGAATAATTGCTTTTTTTCCATTTAACAGGGATATAATCTCCTGGTCATCTTCATCCAGATCTTCAGAAGCATCCACCACATATAAGATCAGATCTGCTTCTGCTGCATACTTTTTTGCACGCTCCACACCGATTTTCTCCACCACATCCTGTGTATCATGTATTCCGGCGGTATCTATCATATTCAGACTGATTCCATGCAGATTGATACTCTCATGCAGAGCATCTCTGGTAGTACCTGCGATCTCTGTAACAATAGCCCTGTCTTCTCCCAGCAACATATTAAGCAGAGATGATTTTCCGGCATTAGGCTTACCTACTATCACGGTGGATATTCCTTCTTTGATCAGTCTTCCATTATCAGCTGTAGCTAAAAGCTTCGCAATCTCTTGTTGAAAATAGGTAACTTTTGCAGCCAACTGCTCCGAATATCCATCCAGACTGATATGTTCCGGATCGTCCAATGCCGACTCAATAAATGCAATCTGATATAAAATATCTTCCCTCAATTTATGAATTTTATCGGAAAGTCTGCCCTTTAACTGGCTTACCGAGGAAGACAATGCATATTCATTCTGCGAGTGAATCACATCAATGACTGCTTCCGCCCGGGACAAGTCAATTCTTCCATTAAGAAATGCTCTCTTGGTGAACTCTCCCGGCTCTGCCATTCTTGCACCGTTTTCAAGTACTGTCTGCAGCACTTTCTGCACTACCAGTACGCCGCCATGACAATTAATCTCCACAGTATCTTCCGTGGTATAACTTTTTGGTGCCTTCATGACAATTACCATGACTTCATCTATGACATTTTCTTCCTTGTCTACAATATAGCCATAATGCACCGTATGACTCTGTACTTTCGTCAGAATTCTTTTGCCGGATGGTGAACGAAAAATACTATCTGCTATATATATGGCATCACCACCGCTGATTCTAATAATTCCGATTCCGGAATCCGATAAAGCTGTTGCAATAGCAGCGATCGTATCATTTTTGTAAATTTCCATAAGATTACCTATTTCATGTTTCAAACAAATTTATAAATTAAAATAACTATTTAGAATAGTTACAATTATACTCCATACAAAGGTCAGTTGTAAATAAAGCCGGTAAATAGAATAAAATTCTAATACCGGCTTTTTGAATACTTTCTGTAACTATTCTCTTACTATCTCTTCAGAGTAACTACAACTCTGCGGAAAGGTTCTTCTCCTTCACTGTGAGTAGTAACATATTTGTCATTCTGTAATGCAGAATGAATAATTCTTCTCTCATAAGGATTCATAGGCTCCAGAGATACGCTTCTCTTGGTTCTCTTCACCTTATAAGCAATGTTCTTAGCAAGATTCTCAAGAGTTTCTTTTCTGCGCTGACGATAATTCTCGGTGTCAACCTTTACATGAATATACTCTTCAGATTCTTTGTTCACTACCAGAGATACCAGGTACTGGAGGGAATCCAGTGTCTGTCCTCTCTTACCGATCAGAACACCCATCTCATTACCGCTTAATTCGATGTCCATGCTCTTCTCTTCATCGTTGTACTTAATATCAATTACAACTTCCATATTCATTGCCTGGAATACATCGTTTAAGAATACTCTGGCAACTTCTTCTACTGAACTCTTTTTAACAGATGCTTTGATCACAGCAGGTTTTGCTCCGATTCCTAAGAATCCGGAAGAACCTTCTTCTACTACTTCATAATCCAGCTTATCACTGGTAACACCCAGCTTCTGACAAGCCTCTGTAATAGCATCATTGACTGTCTTTGCAGATACTTCGATCATGTCCATATTATTTACCTCCTCAATTATTTAAGGAAACTTTTTATTTACGGCTGTTTTTCTCGTTATAATCTCTGACCATGTTAGCCTTAGACATCATACTTCCGGGCTTTGCTTCTTTTACTTCAGAATAGCTGTCAGCAGATACTTCACTATTATCTATTTTAGAAGAAATATTTGCCTTCTTCTGAATATTTTTAGTATTCAAGCTTGCATAAGCATTCAGTTTTTCCTGCTGTTCCTTCATTTTTTCAAGCTTTTTCGCACTCTTTGCAGAATTTTTCTTGATGATATCATCAAAATTCATCTTATCAATATGCTTATTGATCACTATCTGCTGAATACTTCTAACAACACTACCTGCAACCCAGTACAGACCCAGACCGGAAGGTAATGTAAAACAGAACCATGCAGACATCAGAGGCATGATCATATTCATGGTCTTCATGGAAGAAGCCATTGCTGCCGCCTGATCATTGCCATTGTTAGAGGAAGTATCCTGCTGAGGCATCAGCTTTACGTTGATCCATTGTGTCAAAGCAGACAGAACAGGAATAGCGATTGCTCCAATTACTAAAAGCCATGCTCCGTTAGCCCACGCTTCCTTCAACACATAAGAAGGAGAATTACCGATATTCAGTCCTAAAAAATTATTATACTCTTCCAGCTTACTTACCGTATTGGTCACATCTGCTGCAAGAGAAGGAAACTTCTCACTGATACTGGCAAAATCAGCGGTAGATGCCTTGTTCAGACAATCAATGATCGTATTCTGTACATATTCACTGTGAGTACCGGCTACAAAGCCTGCATTCGTAAACTGCTTACTGTACATAGCAGAATTGCTCAGATTCTGAACCAGCTCCGTTGCACCGGCTGTATCAATAATATTATCTACCAGAGGGAAGAAGGCTTCCTTAACTCTGCCTACATAAGCCGGAATTGCGTAAATTACACGATACAGAGCAAACAGAATAGGCATCTGGATCAACATATACAGACAGCTGCCGGTAGGAGATACTCCGTACTTTGCATATACTGCCTGAATTTCCTGATTCTGTGCCAACTGTGCATCCTGATCTTTACGATTCTTATATTTTGCCTGAATCGCCTGAATCTCAGGGTTCATCTTAGCAGAAAGTTTAGAGAATTTCTGCTGTTTAATGGTAAGAGGCATCATCAACAGGTTAACAACAATTGTAAAAAGGATGATTGCAAGACCGATATTGGGAATACCGATCATATTCAGAACTTCGAAGATTCCTTCCATTATCTTACCCAGAAGCCAGGCTACCTGTCCGATAATGAATGTGGAATTCTGTGTCAAAAGAATACCGTTCATTTATCCTCCTAATAAGCGCCATTATTAAAATTTTACGGTACCGGATCATATCCGCCTTTAGAGAAAGGATTACATCTCAAAATTCTCCAGACTGCCAGAAGTCCTCCCTTAATCACACCATATTTTTCTATGGCTTCCAGACCATACTGGGAACAACTCGGAATATAAGGACATTTGGTTCCCTTATAAGGCGAAATATATTTCTGATAAAATCTTATCATGGCTATCAATATTTTTTTCATATACGATTCTAATTTAGTCATTATAAAAATAAATTTTTATAATATGATGAAGTTTTGCAAGATGTAACAATGCACTCTCCGCTTCTTCATATCCTATGGAAGCTGCACCGGGTCTTGCAATGATTACCATATCCAAACCACTATTGAATACACTTTCATGTAATCTGTAACTTTCTCTGACCAGTCGTGTAATCCTGTGTCTTACCACACTGTTACCGACTTTTTTACTTACACTGATTCCAATTCTGTTCTTATCAAGGCCATTTTCCTTAACATACATGATAAAGTACTTGTTGGCATAGGATCTGCCATTCTTGTACACAAAACGGAACTGTTCATTTTTCTTTAATGATTCCGAAAACTGCATGCACTCCTCCAACCGTGAAAGTTAAGAGAAAAAAAGGTCACATTGCTGTGACCTATGCGGATAATTTCTTTCTTCCTTTTGCACGTCTTGCTGCTAAAACTTTTCTTCCACCGGGAGTACTCATTCTGGCTCTGAAACCGTGAACCTTGGAATGGGAACGCTTTTTAGGCTGAAATGTCATCTTCATGGAAAGGCACCTCCTTCTCTAAACCTTCTTATATAAAAAGGTAAACATATTTTTCAACAATTGGGCGCATAAAAATACGCCTTCCTTTCGGAAAATAGCATATTGATTGTAATGTAAAAGCCAGTCAATGTCAAGCAAAAATCAATAAAAATGCTGAAAAATCAAGAGAAAACGAGCTTTTCAAAATTCTGAAATTTTTTTAAATTAAGTTATCCACATAGATATACACCATATTTACCCACAAATGAGTTATCCACACCTTGTTGATTATTTGTGGATATTTTAATTTTTTATAGGGATATTCTGTGTAAATCACGTGTAAAAGTGAACAATTATCCCGTAAATGTGGATATTTTGAAATTTCACTTTTTTATCCACATATACACATTAATATCCACAATCCCTGTTTATATATCGAGTTATGAACAACTTTATCAACAGATTGTGGATAACTTTATCCATGCCCTGTTCATAACTTGCATTTGAATTATTTGTAATTCTATTATACAATGAAATGGAGTTTCGCATGCGTCAGCTTGCACGGGAGGAAATCAATGGAAGCAATCAAAGAAAATTGGACAACTATCAAAGAAGCTGTCAGAAGAGAATACAGTCTTTCTGACATTTCTTATCATACATGGGTAGAACCTTTAGAGTTTCACAATGTAGTAAATGATGTAGTAAGTATCATCATTCCCTCGGATCAGGCACATGCCCTGAATTATATTTCTTCCAAATATAAGAGCTTTTTTCAGGTTACCATTACCGAGATGTTTGATCATCCTTATGATATCAGCTTTATTTTGGAAAAGGATGTAAAGGCGGAAGAGCCTGTAGAAAATGAAATGGCTACTCCAAACCAGATCTACGGTGTTAATTATGAAGATGCCCATCTGAATCCTAAGTACAAATTCGACACTTTTGTCGTAGGTAGCAACAATAAATTTGCTCATTCCGCATCTCTCGCTGTTGCAGAATCTCCGGGAGAAGTATACAATCCTCTCTATTTATATGGAGGTCCCGGTCTGGGCAAGACTCATTTGATGCATTCTATCGGACACTTTATATTAGAACAGGATCCGGACAAAAAGGTACTCTACGTCACCAGTGAGGAATTTACGAATGAAGTAATTGAGTCTATTCGTAGTGGTAATGCAGCTTCCATGACCAAGCTGCGTGAAAAGTATCGCAATGTTGATGTACTCATGGTTGATGATGTACAGTTTATTATAGGTAAGGAAAGTACCCAGGAGGAATTCTTCCATACTTTCAATGCCCTGCACGCTGCCCACAAACAGATAATTCTGTCTTCCGATAAGCCTCCTAAGGAAATGGAGACTTTGGATGAGAGATTCCGTTCCCGTTTCGAATGGGGCCTGATTGCAGATATTCAGCCACCCGATTATGAAACCAGAATGGCTATTTTACGGAAAAATGCTGAGACCTATGACCGTCAGATTGATGAAGATATCATCAAATACATTGCCACGAATATCAAATCCAACATTCGTGAACTGGAAGGTGCTTTTAATAAGATCATTGCTTTTGCCAAATTAAATAAGGTAGATCTGACTCTCTCCCTGGCAGAGGAAGCACTGAAGGATGTTATCTATCCCAACAAGCCCAAGGAGATCACTCCTAATCTCATTATTAATGTAGTAGCAGAGCATTTTGGTGTGAAACCGGAAGATATTACTTCCAAGAAGAGAAATTCCGAATTTGTACAGCCCCGTCAGGTCGTTATGTATCTGTGCAGAGAGTTGACAGATACTTCCTTCACTAATATAGGTAAGCTTTTAGGCAAAAAAGACCACACAACCATCATCCACGGTGTGAATAAAGTGGCTGCAGAGATTCAGACCAACGAGGAACTTCGTAATAAAATAGATATTATCACCAAAAAGATAAATCCCTCCTGATGTGTATATCTCGGGAACAAGATGTGTATTGTTGTTGATAACTGATTTCAGGGCTTTAAGAAGGATAGGATGCGATGTGAATAAGCTAAGAGTTATTCTTAGGTTATTCTGTCAAATCCACGAAGATTTCCATTCCATTTTTCCTTGAAAAATAGTATAATAAGACTAGTTATGCACATATCAACATCCCTTATTAAGGAGACTACGAAATTCTTTTATTATTTTTATACAACGCGTATCCGCGCGTACGCAAATCAACCAGAAAGGAAGTTATGCACACATGAAATTAGTCTGTTCAAAAGCAAATCTTTTAAACGGCGTACAGATCGTATCCAAAGCTGTTCCCAGTAAGACTACAATGTCTATTCTGGAATGTATTTTAGTGGATGCTACTAATGGAGAAATTAAACTTACTGCCAACGACATGGAACTTGGTATTGAGACTACTATCGAGGGACAGATCATAGAAAAAGGTATCATTGCCCTGGATGCAAAGATATTCCTTGAAATTGTGCGTAAACTTCCAGACAGCGATATTACCATTGAGACCGATGCTTCTTTTAAGACAGTAATTACCTGTGAAAAGGCAAAGTTCACAATTATTGGTAAATCCGGCGAAGATTTTTCCTATCTTCCCGCAGTGGAGAGAGATGACAGCATTGTGATCAGTCAGTTTACTTTAAAAGAACTGGTAAGACAGACGATTTTCTCTATCTCTGACAATGATAATAACAAATTAATGACCGGTGAATTGTTTGATATTAACGGAGATGAATTCAAGATCGTGTCTTTGGACGGACACCGTATCTCTATCCGTAAGATTCAGATGAAGAACAGCTATGCTCCGAAAAAGGTAGTGGTACCCGGTAAGACTCTAAATGAAGTAAGTAAGATTTTACCCGGAGATGCAGACAGTGATGTTACAATCTCCTTCACGGAAAAGCACATTGTATTTGAATTCGATAAGACCGTTGTGGTATCCCGTCTGATCGAAGGAGAATATTTCAAGATCGACCAGATGCTTTCCAGCGATTATGAAACGAAAGTAAAGGTCAACAAAAAGGAGTTCTTAAGCTGTATCGACCGTGCTACTCTTCTGGTAAAAGAAGGCGACAAGAAGCCTATTATTGTAAATATCACAGACAACGGAATGGAGCTTAAGATCAATTCCGCTCTGGGAAGCATGAATGAAGAAATTGATATTCAGAAACAGGGTAAGGATCTGATGATAGGATTCAATCCCAAGTTTTTGATCGATGCTCTTCGTGTTATCGATGATGAGGAAGTAGATTTGTACATGGTAAATCCCAAGGCTCCCTGCTTCATCAAAAATATGGAGGAAAGCTATATTTACCTGATCCTTCCCGTGAACTTTACAACAGTAGCTTAGAAATGAGGTTATAGATATGCATACGATCCGTTTGAAGGATGATTATATAAAGCTTGGTCAGGCATTAAAGGCAGCCGGTGTCGTAGAATCCGGCGTAGATGCAAAATTTGCCGTACAGGACGGTCTGGTAAAAGTAAACGGACAGACTGAAACTCAAAGAGGAAAAAAGCTGGTATCCGGAGATAAAGTGGAATATGATGGCGAGACCATCGTAATAGAGTAAGCAGGTTACTATGATCATCAAATCAATAGAATTGGCAGATTACAGGAATTATGATTCGCTCGTCCTGCAGTTCGACCGTGGAACTAATATTCTCTACGGAGATAATGCGCAGGGTAAGACAAATATCCTGGAAGCAATCTATGTTGCTGCCACCACAAAATCACATAAAGGAAGCAAGGACAGAGAAATCGTTAATTTTGACAAGGAAGAAGCACATATCAGAACGTATCTCGAGAAGGACGGAAAAGAAATACGCGTGGATATGCATTTGAGAAAGTCAAAGTCCAAAGGAATTGCTATTGATGGTCAGAAGATCAAAAAAGCGGCAGATCTCCTGGGACTTTGCAATGTCGTATTTTTCTCACCGGAAGACCTTGGAATTATTAAAAACGGTCCTTCAGAGCGAAGAAGATTCGTAGATATGGAATTATGTCAGCTGGACAATTTTTATCTCTATAATCTCAATCATTACAATAAAATTGTCAATCAGCGCAATAAGCTTCTGAAGGATATGTATATGAATCCGGATCTGAAGGAAACTCTGACTATCTGGGATATGCAGCTGGTATCCTACGGAAGTAAGATCATAGAGCGCAGAAAGCTGTTCGTAGAACAGCTCAATGAGATCATTTATGAGATTCATAAAAAGCTGTCCGGTGGCAGGGAAGAAATCCGTATCCAATATGAGCCGGATGTGGAGCTGGATGAATTTGAAAGAAAATTAAAAAACAGCCAGGATCGTGATATGCGGGCTAAAATGACATCCGTGGGACCCCACAGAGATGATTTTTCCTTTCTGGTAGGTGATGTGGATATACGAAAGTTCGGATCCCAGGGTCAGCAGCGTACTGCTGCTCTCTCTTTGAAATTATCCGAAATCGAACTGGTAAAAAGGATCACGAAAGATACACCGGTCCTGTTACTTGACGATGTATTGTCTGAACTGGACAGTAACCGGCAAAACTATCTGTTGAACAGTATTGGAGATATACAGACGATCATTACTTGTACAGGTCTGGAAGAATTTGTAAATAACCGGTTTGAAATTAATAGAGTATTCAAGGTATCTGCCGGAACAGTTACCTGTGTAAATGAAAATATGGGTCTGAAATCGAATTTAGAAGAAGCTCCGGCAGATGAGTATAATTTTGGCAGCCTGTAGGGCAGAATGTGAGGAATCATGAGCGAAGAAAATAGGAAAAATACCGCGGTAGAACATGAATACGGAGCGGATCAGATTCAGATATTAGAAGGTCTGGAAGCTGTAAGAAAGCGTCCGGGAATGTATATTGGTACCACATCCAGCAGAGGACTGCATCACCTGGTGTATGAAATCGTTGATAATGCGGTAGATGAAGCACTGGCAGGGTTCTGTGATACCATTGATGTAACGATCAACGAAGATAATTCCATCACTGTTATCGATAACGGACGAGGAATTCCTGTGGGTATTAATCATAAGGCAGGTATTCCCGCAGTAGAAGTCGTATTTACGATTCTGCATGCCGGCGGTAAATTCGGCGGTGGGGGATACAAGGTTTCCGGTGGTCTGCATGGTGTAGGTGCGTCTGTTGTAAATGCCCTCTCCAACTGGCTGGAAGTAGAGATCTGCCAGGGAGGCAAGGTATATAAGCAGCGTTATGAGAGAGGTCATGTGTGCTACGCGCTGAAAGAAATCGGCAGCTGTCCTATGGAAAAGACAGGTACCAAGGTTACTTTCCTGCCGGATGATACTATTTTTACCGAGACAACGATCTATGATTTTGATGTACTGAAGAGAAGACTCAGAGAGATGGCATTCCTGACCAAGGGACTGCGCATCATCTTAAGAGATAACCGTACGGAAGAGGAAGCTTCTCTGGAGGCAATGTCTGCGGAACATGAAAATGAGCAGATCAGCGAACTGTTACAGAGAGCACAGGAAGATGCCAAAGATAACTCTGCATCTTCAGATGATTCTGTTTCCGATGCTGCGGCAAAAGAATCCGTTAAGGATGATTCTGAGGCATTTGCAGATGCTTTTGCTATTTCCGAGGAATCCACCAAAGCCCGTACCGGCGGCAAAATAGGTAAGATACATACCATTACTCTGGAAAATGGTAAGAAACAGAAAGTCGTTGAGTTCTACTACGAGGGTGGTATCAAGGAATTTGTTGCTTACCTGAACAAGAGTAAGGAGCCTTTATACGAAAATATTCTGTATTTTGAAGGCGAGAAGAACAATGTGTACGTGGAAGTATCCTTCCAGCACAATGATTCTTATAACGAGAGCGTATTCAGCTTTGTAAATAATATCAATACTCCTGAGGGAGGTACTCATTTACAGGGCTTTAGAAATGCTATTACGAAGACTTTTAATGATTATGCCAGAAGCGTGAAGCTGTTAAAAGACAGTGAGCCAAATCTGTCCGGTGAAGATATTCGTGAAGGTCTGACTGCTATTGTAAGTGTCAAGATCGAGGATCCCCAGTTCGAAGGACAGACCAAGCAGAAACTGGGTAACAGTGAGGCAAGAGGTGCAGTTGACAATATTGTAAGTGAGCAGTTGACCTATTTCTTAGAGCAGAATCCGCAGATTGCAAAAACTATCTGTGAAAAATCTATTTTGGCACAGCGTGCCAGAGAGGCAGCCAGAAAGGCAAGAGACCTTACCAGAAGAAAGACCGCTTTGGATACTATGGCTCTGCCCGGTAAACTGGCAGACTGTTCCGATAAGGATCCGAAGAACTGTGAAATCTATATCGTAGAGGGAGACTCCGCAGGAGGAAGTGCGAAGACAGCGCGTTCCCGTGCAACCCAGGCTATTCTGCCCTTACGTGGTAAGATCCTGAATGTAGAAAAGGCAAGACTGGATAAAATCTATGCCAATGCCGAGATCAAAGCAATGATCACAGCGTTCGGTACCGGTATTCATGAAGATTTCGATATTACGAAGCTTCGTTACAATAAAATCATTCTGATGACCGATGCCGATGTAGACGGTGCGCATATCAGTACTCTTCTGCTGACCTTCATCTATCGGTTTATGCCGGAGCTGATCAAGCAGGGACATGTGTTCCTGGCAAAACCGCCTCTGTATAAGCTGGAGAAGAATAAAAAGGTATGGTATGCTTACAGCGATGAAGAATTAGACAGCATTTTAAGTGAAGTAGGTCGTGATCAGAACAATAAGATCCAGCGTTACAAAGGTCTGGGAGAGATGGATGCGGAACAGCTTTGGGAGACTACCATGGATCCCGAGAGACGTATTCTGCTTCGTGTGAATTACGATGAAGAGACGGAATCCGAACTGGATCTGACCTTTACTACTCTGATGGGTGACAAAGTAGAGCCCAGAAGAGAATTCATCGAAGAAAATGCCCAGTTTGTTAAGAATCTGGACATCTAGTAACTATTTTGCAAATCAGGATCTGAATAGTTACGGTATTTAATAATAGAGAGTCGTATTTTACGACAGATTGTGAGGAAACATGAACGACGATATTTTTGATAAGCCTTCGGAGGCTGAGATTGATAAAATCCATGAAGTCGATCTGAAAGAAAAAATGGAAACTTTCTATATCGACTATGCCATGAGTGTTATCGCATCCCGTGCCCTTCCGGATGTGAGGGATGGTCTGAAGCCGGTACAGAGACGTGTACTCTATTCCATGATCGAACTGAACAATGGTCCCGACAAGCCCCATCGTAAGAGTGCCCGTATTGTCGGTGATACCATGGGTAAATATCATCCTCATGGTGACAGCTCCATCTACGGCGCATTGGTTAATATGGCACAGGACTGGTCTACCCGTTATCCGCTGGTAGACGGTCATGGTAACTTCGGTTCTATGGATGGTGACGGTGCCGCTGCAATGCGTTATACCGAGGCAAGACTTTCCAAGATTTCCATGGAGCTTCTGGCAGATATTGGTAAAGATACCGTAGATTTTGTACCGAACTT
Source organism: uncultured Lachnospiraceae bacterium (assembly GCA_945929965.1). GTDB lineage: Bacteria > Bacillota > Clostridia > Lachnospirales > Lachnospiraceae > Acetatifactor. The sequence continues at coordinate 16,028 of CAMEOT010000024.1, read as the reverse complement.
TGATGATACTGAAAAAGAGCCTGTAGTATTACCCAGCCGTTATCCGAATCTGCTGGTCAACGGTACTACCGGTATTGCAGTAGGTATGGCTACTAATATTCCGCCTCACAATCTTCGTGAAGTGGTACAGGCTGTTGTTAAAATTATTGATAATCGTGTGGAAGAAGACAGAGAGACTACAATCGATGAGATTCTTCCCATTGTAAAAGCTCCCGATTTTCCTACGGGAGGACTGATTCTGGGTACCAGAGGCTGTGAAGAAGCTTATCGTACCGGACGCGGTAAGATCAGAGTCCGTGCCGTGACTAATATTGAAACTCTGCCCAACGGCAAGAGTCAGATCATTGCTACTGAGCTGCCTTATATGGTAAATAAGGCAAATCTGATCATTAAGATTGCTGAGCTGGTAAAATTAAAGAAAATCGACGGTATCACAGATATCCGAGATGAGTCTAACCGTGAAGGTGTCCGCGTAATTATCGAACTTCGTAAGGATGCCAATGCCAATGTAATTCTGAATCAGCTGTACAAGCATACACAGCTGCAGGATACTTTCGGTGTGATCATGCTGGCGCTGATCAACAATCAGCCTAAAGTCATGAATCTGTTGGATATGCTGACCTACTATCTGAAGCACCAGGAAGATGTCGTTACCAGAAGAACCAAATACGACCTGGGCAAAGCAGAAGAAAGAGATCATATTTTACAGGGATTATTAAAGGCTCTGGACTTCATCGATGAAGTCATTACCATCATTCGCGGCAGTCAGAATGCACAGATTGCAAAAGAACGTCTGATGGAGAGATTCGAACTGTCCGATGTACAGGCACAGGCAATCGTAGAGATGCGTCTGCGTGCTCTGACAGGTCTGGAAAGAGAGAGACTGGAGAACGAGCATAAGGATCTGGTGGTAAAAATCGCGGAGTTAAAGGCTATTTTGGCAGACGAAAAGCTATTATTAGGTGTCATTAAGACAGAAATGAGTGCCATTGCCGAGAAATACGGCGATGACAGACGCAGTAAGATCGGTTATGACGAACTGGATATCTCCATGGAAGATCTGATTCCGAAGGAGAATACTATTATTGCAATGACCAGTCTCGGTTATATCAAGCGTATGACTGTAGATAATTTCAAGGCACAGAACCGTGGCGGTCGTGGTATCAAGGGAATGCAGACCATTGACGAGGATTACATCGAAGATCTGCTGATGACCACCACACATCATTATCTGAACTTCTTCACCAATATGGGAAGAGTCTACAGACTGAAGGCATATGAGATTCCGGAGGCAGGACGTACCGCAAGAGGTACTGCTATTGTCAATCTCCTGCAGCTGGCACCCGGTGAGAAGATCACCGCAATGATTCCTATCCGGGAATACAGCGATGACAAGAATCTGTTCATGGTGACCAAGACCGGTATCGTGAAGAAGACTCCTCTGATGGAGTTCTCCAATGTCAGAAAGAACGGACTGACTGCTATCAACTTACGGGAAGAGGATGAGTTGATCGAGGTGAAAATCACCGATAGCAACAGCGAAATCTTCTTGGTAACCAAGCAGGGTATGTGTATCCGCTTCCAGGAGACCGATGTACGGGCTACCGGCAGAGCGTCCATGGGCGTTATCGGTATGAACTTATCTCCCGGAGATGAGATCATCGGTATGCAGTTACAGACTCAGGGCAGCGACCTGCTGATCATATCCGAAAACGGTATGGGTAAGCGCACGGATATGAATGAATTTACCGTACAGAAACGTGGCGGTAAGGGTGTGAAATGCTACAAGATCGTGGAAAAGACCGGTGATGTGGTAGGTGCCAAGGCTGTAAATGACGATAACGAGATCATGATTATCACCACCGAAGGAATTATCATTCAGTTACGTGTTCAGGATATCTCTACACTGAGCAGAATTACCTCCGGTGTGAAATTGATTAATTTGGATGAAGGCGTCAAGGTAGCACAGATTGCCAAAGTACGTGAGAAACTTTCCAACGGCGACCATGAATTTGATAATATTGAAGAAGCTATGGAAGAGGTATCACAGGAAGTCGGTTCCGACGATGAGGACGAGGCAGAAGAAAATCTGATCTTCCCCACCGAGGAAAATGAAGACGACGAATAAAGATATATGAGGGGCATGAAAAATGGAATCTTATAGTATATTCAGAGATCTGGCAATTATTATTGTATTTGCCAAGGTATTCGGCATCATTGCGAGAAAATGTAAGGCACCCCAGGTCGTGGGTGAAATTATTGCCGGACTGCTGATCGGACCCAGTGTACTGGGTCTGGTGCAGCAGTCGGATTTTCTGATTCAGATGGCAGAGATCGGTGTTATCCTGCTGATGTTCTCCGCAGGTCTGGAGACGAACCTGAAGGATCTGATGAAGACAGGTTTTGTGGCATTCTTAATTGCCTGTGCCGGTGTATTTATTCCTCTGGTAGGGGGAACCTTATTATATATGGGGTTCTACGGAGTGGCACCATGGGGATCCGAGAAGTTCTATGAAGCTGTATTTATCGGTGTGATCATGACGGCTACCAGCGTAAGCATTACCGTACAGTCTCTGAAGGAACTGGGTAAATTAAAGGGAAAAGTTGGTACAACCATTATGAGTGCCGCTATTATCGATGATGTCATCGGTATTATCGTACTTACCTTTGTCATCGGATTCAAAAATCCCGATTCCAATCCGGGAAGAGTAGTGATTTCTACTCTTCTGTTCTTCCTGTTTGCGATTGGTGTAGGATTTGTACTGTTCAAGGTATTCCAGTATCTGGATAACAGATACCCTCATACGAGACGTATTCCTATCTTAGGACTGGCACTTTGTTTTGTATTCGCTTATGTAGCGGAGGTATTCTTTGGCATTGCGGATATTACCGGTGCTTATGTAGCAGGTATCATCCTGTGCTCCATTCAGGATTCCGATTACATAGCGGAGAAGATGGATATCAACTCTTATATGATCTTTGGACCGATCTTCTTCGCAAGTATCGGACTTAAGACCAGTTTTGATCATCTGAACGGAGAATTTGTACTGTTCTCCATTGGATTCGTCATTGTAGCTCTGCTGTGCAAGATCATCGGCTGTGGTCTGATGGCGAGAATCTGCAGATTCAAGGGACCGGATGCATTGAAGATCGGTGTCGGCATGATGACCAGAGGTGAGGTTGCCCTGATCGTGGCACAGAAGGGACTGTCTGTGGGAATGATCGGATCCGAGTATTTTACCGCAGTAATTCTGCTGATTATCGTATCCAGTATCTCCACTCCTATACTGCTTAAAATTTTGTATACGAAGCATGCCGAGATTGATTAAAAAATATGGATCACATGGATCAGATGCGTTTTGAAGAAGCTAAGAGAAAAATAATAGGCGTGGACCGTCAGAGACTGGGAATCGGAACTCTCTCAGAGAAGACGGTTCATGCTATTTTTAAGGATTATTATGAGCCGGATGAGGATCATCAGGAGATTCCCATAGAGAATTATGTGGCGGATATTTACAAGGATGGGGAGATCATCGAGATCCAGACGAGACAGTTCAACCGTATGCGGGGAAAGTTACAGGCGTTTTTACCTTTGTATCCGGTGACAATTGTCTATCCCATTCCTTATGAAAAATGGCTGATCTGGATCGATGAAGACAGCGGTGAACTAAGTAAAAAGCGAAAATCCCCAAAAAAGGGATCCACTTATCAGGCATTTAAGGAACTATATAAGATCAAAATGTTCCTGAAGGATCCGAATATCCGGTTTAAATTTGTATTGGTGAATATGGAAGAATACCGGCTGTTAAACGGTTGGAGTCGTGACAAGAAAAAAGGATCCACGAGATATGACAGGATTCCTACGGATCTGATCGAAGAGGTGGAAATCAGACAGCCGGAGGATTATCTGCAATTTGTACCTTATGAACTGGAAGAACCCTTTCACAGTAAGGATTTTGCGAAAGCAGCCCACATTCCTCTCTCACTGGCACAGACGGTATTGAATATATTGTTTGAAATGGGGACAATAGAAAGGGTAGGAAAACAGGAAAACAGTTATTTATATCGTGTCGTAGATAAATAGATAAAAAAAGAGGATTAGGCCGTATGGCTTAATCCTCTTCGTCTTCCTGATGGGACTTCGGCAGGGAGAAGATAAATTCGCTTCCCACGCCGGGAGTACTGATGACATTGATATGTTCATCATGGGCATTGATAATCTCTTTTACAATGGAAAGTCCCAGGCCGGTTCCCTTTTTATCTTTACCGCGGGACAGGTCAGATTTATAAAAACGATCCCAGATCAGCTTCAAATCTTCTTTCGGAATACCGATTCCTGTGTCTTTTACGGAGACAAACAGTTTATTTTTCTTCTCTGAGGTTTCAATATGGATCACGGAATCATGGTGGCTGAACTTAATGGCATTGTCCATGAGGTTATAGAGAACCTGCTGAATTTTGCCCATATCTGCGTGAACATACATTTCATTGCCGGTCAGGATCATCTCAATGGCAATGGATTTGCTATGGCAGGTACCCTCGAAAGAAGCTGCAGTATTACGGATCACCTGATTAATATCAAAATCCGTCTTGTCCAAAAGCATTCCCTTGGTATTCAGATTATTCAGAGTCAGCAGACTGTTGGTCAGCTTGGTCAGTCGTTCGGTCTCATTCAATACGATATTAATGTATTTTTCGTGCATTTCCGGCGGAATCGTGCCGTCCAGCATGGCTTCCAAGTAACCTCTTATAGAAGTCAGAGGGGAACGGAAATCGTGGGATACATTGGCTACAAACTTTTTCTGGTCATCCTCGGAACGGGCAATTTCGCTTGCCATATAGTTCAGACAGGAAGCAAGATAACCGATTTCATCCTCACTGTCCACCTGAAATTCATAATGCATATTACCGGCGGCATACTGCTCTGTGGCATGAGTGATCTTCCGAAGAGGAATATATACGATCTCGGTGAAAAAGATCAGAATGATCAGGGATAACAGGAACAGGATTGCCAGGGTGATATAGGAAATATTCAGCAGGCTGTTACAGGATTTCTGAATATCATTCATATCGGTATGAATGACTACATAGCCTTTTACCTTGTAGTTGGAGGTAATGGGAGCAAATACAGTAAGTACATCTGAATCAAAATTACCGAAGAAATCACCAACAATGTAGTAAGAGCCGCTGGTTACAGTCGAATCAAAATTCTCAATGACTACCACATTCTCCACATCTAAGGGACTATTGGTATCCAGTACCAGTCGTCCGGAGGGATTGATGATGCGGATCTCGGAATTCAGGTATACCGCCAGGGAGTCCAGCTGCATTTTAACGGTCTCCAAAGTTGTTTCACTGGTGTACAATCCGCCGGCGTAGGTTCCGGCTATCAGGGTTGCTTCGGAATAGAGACTTTCTGCCTTTTCCCGGATCAGATGTTCTTTGGTCATATTGGGAACAAAAGTTGTAACAATGATGAAACCAAATACACCAAAAATAAAATATGCAAGTATAAATTTTAGATAAAGTGTTTTTTTCATGACAAATCCTGCTTTTGGTATGACTTAATTGCGTACTTCGAATTTATAGCCGATGCCCCAGATGGTGCTGATCTTCCAGTTAGCATGATCTTTGATCTTCTCGCGGAGACGCTTGATATGCACATCCACGGTACGGGTATCACCGATATATTCATAGCCCCAGATCTGATCCAAAAGCTGTTCTCTGGTGAATACATGATTCGGTGAGGATGCTAAAAAGTAGAGAAGTTCCAGTTCTTTCGGCGGCATTTCCACGGTGTGTCCCATATAAATGACGGAATAATTGGTCAGATTAATGGTCAGATCCGCATATTCCACACACTTGTCGTTGGGATTTTCTGTGGGAGTATTGGAGGGCTTATAACGTCTGAGGACTGCTTTGGCGCGGGCCACCAGTTCCTTGGAATCAAAAGGTTTTTCCATATAATCATCCGCACCCAGCTCCAGTCCCAATACCTTGTCGAAGACTTCACCTTTTGCGGAAAGCATGATGATGGGAACGGAGTATTGTGCCCGGACCTCTCTGCACACCTGATAACCATCAATGCCGGGAAGCATCAGATCCAACAGAATCAGATTCGGAGCAAAGGTCTCCATAGCCGGCATCACGGATTCTCCGTCATTGACGATCATGGTATCAAAACATTCCTTCGTCAGATATAGGGAAATCAGTTCCGCAATATTATTATCATCATCTACAATGAGAATTTTCTGTTTACTTACCATGTAGTATAGGCCTCCTGTCAGTTATTATTTAAAAGTAACAATGGTTACGCCGGCATCGCCTTCACCGTATTCACCCAACCGGTATTCTTTGACGTATTTCTGACGTTTTAAGTGAGACTGTACAGCATTGCGCAGAGCACCGGTGCCTTTTCCGTGCACGACTCTCACACTGGGGAGATGAGCCAGATAAGCGTCATCCAGGTATTTATCCAGTTTTGCAATGGCTTCATCTACCGTACATCCCAGAAGGTTGATCTCGGAGGACACGGAGAAAGACTTGGACATTTTCAACTTGCCGGTGTTGGTACGCTGCAGGGCAGGTGCTGTAATAGTCTCTTCTTTTACCGGTACGAGATCGTTAACATTCGTCTGCATTCTCATAATTCCGCATTGTACGAAGAGGTTGCCCCTGGCATCCGGCAGAGTGTTTACGATTCCCTTGAGATTCATGGAAATGATCTTCACGGAATCTCCTTTTTTAAGCTTCTTCGGATCCACAGTCTTCTGACCAGCAGGTTTCTTTTGTGTATTACCAAGAGCCAGTTTTCCGTTTTTTTCATTGATCTTGTCACGGACCTTCTGTCTCTTTTTCTCCAGCTCCTTGATGTCTGCAGAAGCACCTGCTTTATTGAAATCACGGATGGTTTTGTCAGCTACATCCTTTGCTTCCTGGAGAATGGCTCTTGCCTTTTCATTAGCATCGCGGAGAATTTTGTCTTTTGCCTGGTCGATTTTTTCGTTTTTCTTCTGTAACTGTTCCTGTAAGGTACGGATTCGTTCTTTGTACTCCGCAATCTCCTGCTGTTCTTTTTCAATGGTCACGCGGCTCTGTTCCAGATCGGTGATGACATCTTCAAAGCTTTCGTCCTCTTTGCTGATCTGCTCTTTTGCAGCATTGATGATCTCGTCGGACAGTCCGAGTTTGGAAGAAATGGCGAAAGCATTACTTTTACCGGGAATACCAATGAGCAGACGGTAAGTGGGGCGAAGGGTCTCCACATCAAATTCACAGCAGGCATTTTCTACGAAATTCGTGGAAAGTGCGTAGATTTTCAACTCACTGTAATGCGTGGTAGCCATGGTGCGGATGCCACGGTCATGCAGATAATTTAAAATAGCAATTGCCAGAGCGGCACCCTCCGTAGGATCTGTTCCGGCACCGAGTTCATCAAATAAACACAGGGAATCCGCATCTGCGTGCTGCAAAATGTGGACAACTCTGGTCATATGAGAAGAGAATGTGGACAGACTCTGTTCAATACTCTGCTCATCCCCGATATCTGCATAAACTTCTGAGAAAATAGACAGTTCGGAACGATCCAGTGCCGGAATATGAAGTCCCGCCTGCCCCATCAGAGTAAAAAGTCCCACTGTCTTCAGAGATACGGTCTTACCACCGGTATTGGGACCTGTGATCACCAAAAGGTCAAAATCTTTACCCAGACGGACATCAATGGGAACCGCCTTTTTCTTATCCAACAGTGGATGACGGCCCTTGCGGATCTGAATATAATGCTCAGTGTTGAAAATAGGCTCTGTGGCATTCTGTTCCATGGCGAGTTTTGCCTTGGCAAAGATGAAGTCTAAAGTGGTCATGATCTTCTGATCTGCGGCAAGCTCTGCGGTATGAACAGCAGCCTGGCTGCTTAGATCACCCAGAATAACTTCAATCTCCTCCTGCTCCTGAAGATCCAGTTCTTTTAACTGGTTGTTCAGGTTCACGACAGCAGCCGGTTCGATGAAAAAGGTGGAACCGGTGGAGGACTGGTCATGCACCATACCGCTCACCTGGCTCTTATATTCAGCCTTTACGGGGATACAGTAGCGGTTATCACGCATGGTAATGACTGCATCCTGCAAAAAGGTACGGTAAGCGCCGTTTACCATGGAAGTCAGCTGGCTATGGATTTTTTCATTGGTGGACAGCTTGGAGCGGCGGATACTTTTTAAACGGGGGCTGGCATCATCTGCCATTTCCTCTTCCGACAGAATGCAGCGGTTGATCTCATTTGCAAGCTGTGTCATAGGGGTAAGTCCCTCAAAGTAGGCATCCAGGCTGTCATTTGGGAGGTCTTCCCGTTCTTTTTTTCCATAGGTTTTGATCCGGCTGACATTATCCAAAAAGGATGCCAGCTTCAACAATTCGGACATAGACAGAGAACTGCCGATTTCCAGAGAACGTATAGAAAAACCTAAGTCTCTGTTACTTCCAAAAGAGGTGCTGCCGATGCGGAAGAGACGGGCTAAAGCGTCTTTTGTCTCCCGCTGTGCGGTTCTGATAGCAGATAGGTCGGTGGAAGGCACCAGATCGCGGCAAAGCTTTTTACCTGGCTCAGAGTCGGCCTTCTCCGTGAGGAGATCGATGATCTTCGTATATTCTAAAGTGGTGAGTACTTTTGTGTTCATGTGGGGCTCCTTAATATTGAAATTCGCAATCCGGACTATCGTCCTTTTTGCTCATGTCTGTTTGCTCCTCTCATAGAAATCCTGCTTTGCCTGTAAGCAGTCACGCGGGATTTTATGGGTGAGCTTATTATACCATATTTATTGCCTTTTTTGGTACAGTTTTGTATAATTGAGATATTAGAGTCCTAAGAAAAAGCCGGTGTATCTGTAGGCAGCAGAGGAGGCATATTTATGGCGGATTCGCAAGAAAATAAGCAGAAGGAACAAAATGACGTTTCTGAGAAAAATTTTATGATAGAAAAAATCAAGGAACGTCCGGTAAATAAGAAAAAGCTGTTGCGCAGGACTTTGATCACGGCTTCCATGGCGGTGATCTTCGGTTTGGTGGCCTGTTTCACTTTCTTGGTTTTGGAACCGGTGATCAGTAATTGGTTGTACCCGGAAGAGGAACCACAGGTGGTGGTATTCCCCGAAGATCAGGATGAGATGTCTCCGGAGCAGATGTTGGCAGAGAATATGCAGCAGGAGAATCAGAACAGTCAGTCCTCTTCTGTTCCTGGTGAGGTTATGGAACAGGAGCAGATCCGGGAACTGTTATCCGGAATTATACTGGATCTGGATAATTACAAACAGATTTACAGTGCTCTTACCCAGTATGTATCAGAGATGAACCGTTCCATGGTTACTGTGACAGGAGTGTCATCCGGTGTGGACTGGTTCAACAATGTAAATGAGAGCAAGAACCAGTCATCCGGTGTGATCATAGCGCAAAATGGCAAGCAATTACTGATTTTAACCGATTATTCTCCGGTAAAACAAGTAGATGACATTATTGTCACATTTAATGATGGCACTCAGGCAGATGCATCTTTGAAGGAAAAAGATGAGACTACAGGTCTGGCGGTGATCGCCGTAGAACTGGATACTCTGAATGAAGATTTTCTGAAGAATGATATTACGATCGCTACTTTGGGATCTTCTAATATCAAAGATATTGCCGGACTTCCGGTGGTGGCTTTGGGGCGTCCCATGGGTACGAACGACTCACTGGGATATGGCATCATTACTTCTTCCGCCAGTGAGTCGGCGGCATCGGATACCACTTATCGGATTCTGCAGACGAATATTGTAGGCAGTCAGAATGCAGGCGGCGTATTATTCAATCTTCAGGGACAGGTCATTGGTATCATAACCAATGGCAAATCTGCCACAGATATGAAAAATATGGTTTGTGCTTACGGTATTACGGAATTGAAGCGTCATATCGAGAAAATGTCGAATGGAGAAAAATTCGCCTATCTGGGTCTTAAGGGTGTGGATGTTACGGAGGAAGCCAACAGCGAACTTGGGGTTCCTTACGGAGCTTATATTAAAGAGGTAGAAATGGACTCTCCTGCAATGCTGGCGGGAATCCAGCAGGGAGATGTCATCACAGGATTCGGTGAACGAGTGATCATCAGCTTTGACGAGTATACGAACTCTCTGCTCAGTATGAAACCGGGAGATAGTGTAGAACTGACGATTATGCGGCAGTCACAGCAGGAATATAAAGAGATGAAATTCGACATCACATTAACGGTGTTGAAATAGATTGACAGAAAGGTTTGGACAACAATATGAAATTTATTAAAGAGTTAAAAGAAGGCGACAGAGTATTTGATATTTATCTGTGCAAACATAAACAGGAGGCTGTTACCAAGAACGGTAAACCCTATGAAAGTGTGATTTTACAGGATAAGACCGGAACTATCGACGCCAAGGTATGGGAGCCGAACAATCCGGGCATCGGTGATTATGATGATCTGGATTACATAGAGGTATACGGTGATGTGACGAATTTCCAGGGGCAGCTTCAGATCAGCGTAAAACGTATCCGTGTCTGCCGTGAGGGAGAATATAATCCTTCCGATTATCTGCCGGTGAGCTCCAAAGGCATCGACACTATGTACAATGAATTAAAGACTCTGATCGGAAGTATTAAGAACACCTATCTGCATCAGCTGTTGCAGGATCTGTTTATTGACGATGCTGATTTCGCAAAGAAATTCTGCAACTCTTCTGCAGCCAAGACGGTACATCACGGTTTTGTAGGCGGACTGTTGGAGCATACTCTAAGCGTTACCAAGTTGTGTGACTACTACTGCTCTGCTTATCCTATTTTACAGAGAGATCTGCTTCTGACAGCCGCTATGTGCCATGATATCGGAAAAGTAAAAGAGATTTCTGCATTTCCGGTGAATGATTATACCGATGACGGTCAGTTATTGGGACATATCGTGATGGGCGCACAGATGGTTGGGGAACGCGCCGCTAAGATCGACGGATTTCCTTACAATCTGTTAGCAGAATTACAGCATTGTATCCTGGCACATCACGGCAAACTGGAATACGGCTCCCCAAAGGTGCCGGCACTGATCGAGGCGGTAGCTCTGAATTATGCGGACGATACCGATGCCAAAATGGAGACATTTAAGGAAATTCTGGAAAATAACAGTGAAAACAGTGGCTGGCTGGGTTACAACAGATTGTTTGAATCCAATCTGCGTGCTACCAAAATGGAATAAATAACAGAATAAATACTACAAATTCTATGAACAGACAGGAAAGAGAGGAAACATATGGAAATCAGTGCATGTGTAAAATATGTGGGTGTAAATGATAATCAGGTAGATCTGTTTGAGGGACAGTATAAGGTTCCGAACGGAATGTCTTACAATTCCTATGTGATTCTGGATGAAAAAATCGCTGTTATGGACACAGTGGATGGCTTTTTCACCGAAGAATGGCTGAACAATGTGGAACAGGTTCTTGGCGGAAAAATGCCGGATTATCTTGTTATACAGCATATGGAACCAGATCATTCCGCCAGTATTCCGGCTTTTCTGAAAAAATATCCCAAAGCCACAGTGGTATCCACAGCTAAGGGATTCCAGTTCATGGAACAGTTTTTCCCGGAGTTTTTCGCCGGTCAGGGATTGCCTGCGGAACAACGCATAGTTGCAGTGAATGATGGAGTCCTGGAGCTTGGACAGCACAGCCTGCATTTTGTCTATGCTCCCATGGTGCATTGGCCGGAGGTCATGATGACATATGAAGCAACAGAGAAAATACTGTTTGCGGCAGATGGTTTCGGTAAATTCGGTGCTCTGGACGTAGAGGAAGAATGGACCGATGAGGCGCGGCGTTACTATATTGGCATCGTCGGAAAATACGGTCCGCAGGTACAGGCTGTTCTGAAAAAAGTGGCAGGACTGGACATTTGGACCATCTGCTCTCTTCACGGTCCGGTACTTAAGGAGAATCTGGGATTCTATCTGGAAAAATATGATAGGTGGTCTTCCTATCAGCCGGAAGAATCCGGAGTGGTGATTGCTTATGCTTCTGTCTACGGCAATACCAGAAGTGCTGCGGAGTATCTGGCGGATGTTTTACAGGAAAAAGGACAGAAAACAGTACTGTATGATCTGGCAAGATGCGATAAGGCAAAAGCTGTTGCCGATGCTTTCCGTTATGACAGACTGGTGTTGGCGGGTATTACTTATAATGGAGACCTCTTCCCCTGCATGCGCAGCTTTATCGAAGGTCTGACCGAGCGTAATTACCAGAATCGTAAGGTGGCAATCATTGAGAACGGCACCTGGGCACCCATGGCAGGCAAACTGATCCTTGGAATGTTTGAAAAAAGCAAGAATCTGACATTTACGGAGACTACGGTAAGCATCAAGTCTGCCATGAATGAGCAGAAAAAAGGCGAGATTGGAAAACTGGCACAGGAGCTTTCCTAAGATTTCGGAGTAGGCGTTCTGGCAGAATAGTACAAAGAATATTAGAAAATGAGGATGTAGTTAGCCCTTATCGCAGAATCAAATTTGAAATTTGATTCGTGATTCCTCCGACGGAAGGAATCGTCTGCGGAATGGAGATTAGTATGGAATATAAAAAAAATGATCGTGTAGCGGTAATTATAGAGGATATGGGAAGTGACGGAGAAGGAATCGGTAAAGTAGAAGGTTTTACTCTTTTTATAAAAGATGCCGTTATCGGCGATCAAGTGGAAGCCAAGATCATAAAAAGTAAAAAGCACTACGCTTATGCCAGATTAGAGAAGGTGTTACAGCCTTCTCCTTTTCGTGTGGAACCGAAATGTGCATACCACAGACAGTGCGGCGGCTGCCAGCTGCAGGCACTCTCCTACTCCGAGCAGCTACATTTCAAAGAACAGAAGATTCGCAATAATCTGATCCGAATCGGTGGGTTTGATGCGGAATACATTGATGAACGCATGCAGCCTATTGTAGGCATGGAGGAACCCTTCCACTATCGCAATAAAGCGCAGTATCCCATAGGAACTGATAGAGATGGGAATGTCATCACCGGTTTCTATGCCGGACGCACCCATACCATCATTGCCAATACAGATTGCGCCCTCGGTGCTTCTGAGAATCAGCAGATCCTCGAAATCATACTCTCCTATATGCGGAAAAATAAAGTAACTGCCTATGACGAAGTTACAGGAAAAGGCTTGGTGCGTCATGTATTGATCCGAAAAGGCTTTACCAGTGGACAGTTGATGGTATGTCTGGTCATTAATAAGAAAATGACGAAAATGTCATACCCTACTGCCGGAGTACAGAAGAATACGAATGAGTTTTTACCAAATCAGGGAGAATTACTGGCTGCACTTGCAGAAATCCAAGGTATGACAAGTGTGTCAGTCAGTATCAATACCGAGAAAACAAATGTGATCATGGGTACCGAGATCCATAACCTTTGGGGAGAAAGTACCATTGAGGATACGATCCACGTAAGAGACATGCAGAAAGAAAATTACCCTTATACCGGGGATGCATTAACCTTCAAGATCTCTCCTCTCTCCTTCTATCAGGTAAATCCCGTACAGACCGAGAAGCTTTACAGCCTGGCACTGGAATATGCGGGACTGACCGGAAAAGAGACCGTTTGGGATCTCTACTGTGGTATCGGAACCATCTCTCTCTTCCTGGCGGGCAAAGCCAAAAAGGTATGCGGTGTGGAAATCATCCCCCAGGCCATCGACGATGCCAGAGAGAATGCAAAGAGAAATCATATTGAAAACGCTGAGTTTTTTGTGGGGAAAGCAGAGGAAGTCCTGCCGGAATTCTACAAAAAGGCAACCACAGAAGCATCTTCCGATGAAATGCTCCATCCGGATGTGATTGTCGTGGATCCACCCCGAAAAGGCTGTGATGATGCCTGCTTAAACACCATGCTCCGCATGCAGCCCGAACGCATCGTATACGTCAGCTGCGACTCCGCCACCCTTGCCAGAGACCTGAAGATCCTCTGCGATGGTGGATATGAGATCCGGAAGGTCCGGGGCGTGGACCAGTTTGGGATGACTGTGCATGTGGAGACGGTTGTTCTCTTGTCCCAACAAAAACCGGATGATGTGATTGAGGTTGAGATAGAATTAGATGAGTTAGATTTGACGAGTGCGGAGAGTAAGGCGACTTATGCAGAGATTAAGGATTATGTGCTGAAGGAGCATGGGTTGAAGGTTTCTAATCTGTATATTTCACAGGTAAAAAGAAAGTGTGGAATAGAGGTTGGGGAGAATTATAATCTTCCTAAATCGGAAGATAGCAGACAGCCTCAATGTCCAGTGGAGAAGGAAAAAGCTATTAGGGATGCGCTGGAGCATTTTGGGATGCTATAATAAGTGTTTCAAGAATGAAAATGTAAACCAATAGTAGAGAAGACCAAGCGTAGAATTGCTGGCTATGCCCGAGTTTCAACGTAGCATGAAGAACAGGCTACCAGCTATGAGGCTCAGATGGATTATTATACTAATTACATTACTTCCCGTGATGATTGGATTTTTGTCGGGATGTATTCTGATGAGGGTATTACAGCTACAAACACCAAAAGAAGAGAAGGCTTTAATCAGATGATTGAGGATGCCCTTGCCGGAAAGATAGACCTTATCATCACAAAGTCGGTCAGCCGATTTGCAAGAAATACTGTTGATTCCCTTACAACGGTCAGGGAACTGAAGGAAAAAGGTGTGGAGATATATTTCGAGAAAGAGAATATCTGGACCCTTGATGCAAAAGGGGAGCTTCTTATTACGATAATGAGTTCCCTTGCACAGGAGGAATCCAGATCCATTTCAGAGAATACCACATGGGGAAAAAGAAAAATGTTCGCAGACGGAAGGGCGAGCATTGGATTTAAACATTTCCTTGGGTATGACAGAGGACCCGATGGCGAATTTATCATCAATGAAGAACAGGCAGTAACCGTCAGATATATTTATAAAAGATATCTTGAGGGGTATTCCACTTACAAAATTGCCTGCGAACTTACCGAAATGGGAGTGAAGACCCCTGCCGGGAAAGATAAATGGCATCCAAGTTCAGTGATGAGTATCCTTCAGAATGAAAAGTACAAAGGGGATGCCCTTTTGCAGAAGACGTTCACAAAGGATTTCCTGACTCACAAACTGGTAGTGAACAATGACGAAGTGCCACAGTACTATGTGGAAGGACACCATGAGGGCATTGTGACAGCCGACCAGTTCGACCAAGTTCAAGCAGAGATTTTAAGGCGAAAGGGAATGCAGCTCTTGGTACGGAGCCAAGGTCTGGCATTCCAATGACAAGTACAGAAAGGTCATTTACAGATGCAATAACAAATATGCTGATGGCTGCAAGTGCAAAACACCACACATCAACGAGGATGAACTAAAGGAATTATTCATCAAAGCAGCCAACGAGTTATTTTCTGAAAGGGAAGAGATTCTTGCCAACACCAAAGTAATGATGGAAATGGTCTGTGAGACGGATTCGCTTGATAAGGATTTACAGGATAGAATCACAGAACTTAACATCATCTCGGAGCAGATGCAGATAGCCATTGCAGAGAACAGCCGTGTGGCATTAGACCAAGATGAGTATGAAAAACGCTATGCCGAACTTACGGCAAGGTATGAAAAGTCAAAAGCTAAGTATGATGACATCGCCGAGCAGATAGAAAGCAAGAAGGCGAAGAGAGAATTGTTCAAAGGGTTCATTCGCACTTTGGAGAAGCAGGACGGCTTAACCTGCGAGTTCGATGCCGGGATTTGGAGCAGCCTTGTGCAGGAAGTGGTTGTAAAAGCTAAGGATGATATAAGATTCATATTCAAGAACGGATTTGAAGTAAGGGTATAGAAATAGGATTTGATGGCACTCGGGCAGAAATGCTTGGGTGCTTTTGTAGTAGAAAAATAACAGTTATTATGATAGAATATTTTGTTGTATGAGCGAAAGTAAAGGAACGCTAAAATCTTGCTAATGTAAGTCAAGTACTTTTTTAAAGTTTTTGATATAAATTTTA
>CAMEOT010000023.1 GCA_945929965.1 uncultured Lachnospiraceae bacterium | reverse complement strand
ATTTGAACCCTCGCGCCGGTTGCCCGACCTACACCCTTAGCAGGGGCGCCTCTTCAGCCTCTTGAGTATTTCTCCATAACCTGAATATCGTCTCTACCAAATATGTTGTTCGCGTCATTTCGTGACGCAAAAATTATTATACATAAGCTGTCTGCATTTGTCAATCGCTTTTTTATTAATTGTAGATATTGTTTATGAATATTGTCTAATTGCTTCTTCGATCCTCATTTTTACAAGGTCAGCAATCTCCGGAGTCTTCATTTGTTTATACTCCTCATAACAGATCGGCGGCAAATAAATCAATTTTACCGTTACCGGAGCTATGGACTTTTCATCAAACGGTTTATAGGAGTCAATGAGAGCGCATGGCACAATAGGGCATTTCGCTCTGACTGCACTCTTAAAGGTTCCTCCCTTAAACGGAAGCAGTTGATTCCCCATACGGCTTCTGGTACCCTCCGGGAAGATCAGGAAGTTTCTTCCCTGTTTCACCTCAACCGTCATCTGATTGATCACCCGAAGCGACTGCTTAATATCCTCTCTGTCTATTGCTATGGCATGCAATGCTTTAAATACCTGTTTCAGCAATATTACATTGCTGACTTCCTTCTTATAAACAACAGAGAACGGAACTGGGCAGGATTCCAGAAATACAAGTGCATCAAACATGCCCTGATGATTCGGGAAAAAAATAAATCCGTTTTCTTTCGGAATATTTTCCACTCCATAGCTCTCTACCGTTACTCTTCCAGCACGGTTTGCCGCTTTTGTTACCTTCTTGATAAATGCGTAATTTTTCTCCAGGTCAAAATTCTTCCTGGTTCCTAGCCACCATATTCTGATCAAATAATACGGTACCTTATAGAACAGTCTTACCACCATGAGTATGATTCTATACATAATCTGCCCCAGTCTACTCTTCGTTATATTCTTTTACCGCTGTCTCATACAGATTATTTCCTTCTGCATCGATTACAACAATGGCAGGAAAATCCTTAACCGTCAGCTTACGGATTGCCTCTGTTCCGAGATCCTCGTAGGCGATCACCTCAGAAGAAGTAATTGCCCGGGATAAAAGAGCCCCTGCTCCTCCGACCGCAGCAAAATATACTGCACCGTTACGGACAACCGCATCTATTACTGCCTGGGATCTTTTCCCTTTCCCGATCATTCCTTTCAGGCCGAGATCTAACAGGTTCGGTGCATACTTATCCATACGGCTGGCTGTGGTAGGTCCTGCAGAGCCGATCGGTCTTCCATCTCTCGCCGGTGACGGCCCCATATAGTAGATTACATTATTCTTCATCTCCATCGGTAATGCTTCTCCCTGCTCCAGGGCTTCCTGCATTCTCTTGTGCGCCGCATCCCGGGCAGTATATATAGTTCCCGTCAGATACACATAATCTCCCGCTTTCAGAGAACGGGCATCTTCGTCACTGAGAGGTACCTTTATATATTTATCCATGCTTTTCATACTCCATTTCTAAATAACATCCTCAGATTTCTCTGACTGCATGCCGGTTCACATGGCAACAGATATTAACCGCTACCGGTAATCCAGCTATATGTGTGGGATAGGTATTGATGTTTACTGCCAAAGCAGTAGTGGAACCACCCAGACCACCCGGTCCGATACCCGATTTGTTAATTTTCTGCAGCAATTCTTCTTCCAACTCTCTGACATAAGGGATCTCCGAATGTTCATCCACAGATCTTGTCAATGCCTTCTTCGCCATAAGTGCACACTTTTCAAAAGTACCACCGATACCCACTCCGACTACCATCGGAGGACATGCATTCGGTCCTGCATCTTTTACTGCTGTTAAAATCGCATTTTTCACACCTTCTATACCATCTGCCGGCTTGAGCATAAAGACCCTGCTCATGTTCTCGCTTCCAAAGCCTTTCGGTGCCACAGTGATCTTCACACGGTCTCCCGGAACAATACTGTAATGAATGATCGCTGGCGTGTTATCCTTCGTATTCTCCCGGTAGATAGGATCCTTCACCACAGATTTGCGCAGATAACCATCCACATATCCCTGTCTGACCCCTTCGTTGACGGCATCTTCCACATTACCTCCCACTAGGTGTACATCCTGTCCTACTTCCAAAAATACCACCGCCATCCCGGTATCCTGACAGATTGGAATCATATCCTGTGCGGCAATTTCCATGTTCTGCTGCAGTTGCAACAGGATCTGCCTGCCTAACGGAGCCTTCTCCTGCTGCTTTGCCATTGTGAATGCCTTCTTCATATCCGGTGACAGGAAATGATTTGCCTCTATGCACATTTCCCTGATATTCTGCGTCAGTACGTTTACATCTACCGTCCTCATAGTTTCTCCCTGCTATTCTGTAATGGTTTTGCGAATCTCTTCCAGTTCTTCCGGTGTACTCTCTCCCGGATTCCACAAAATATGCTGTCCGTCGTTCTCATAGCGTGGAATCAGATGCATATGGAAATGCTTTACTGTCTGTCCTGCTGCCTCGCCGTTATTCTGTACAATATTTAACCCATCGCACTGTAACTTTTCTGACATTTTCGTTGCCATCTTTTTTGCCAGCACAAATGTCTTTGCCGCAGTATCCTCCGGCAGTTCATACAAATTGTCCGCATGTTCCTTAGGGAGAATCAAAGCATGTCCTCTGGTAGCCGGTCCCAGATCCAGTATCACACGGAAATCCTCATCCTCATATAAAGTTTTGGAAGGAATTTCTCCATTTGCAATTTTGCAGAAAATACAATCGTCTTTTTTCATTTTCAGTCCTACGCTCCTATCTGTCTTTTTCTTCAAAAGGAAACATTTGATCCAAAGTTCTTAAGATTCGGAAATCTCCCTTCATCCGTTGCATAACTCCAGACATAAAAGCTCTCTGGAAAGTCATTCTTCCATTGATAATGTCTTCCATTGCAGCACGGGGCAATGATATTTCCACATCGGGGGTCGATGTCTCTCCATAACCACACTCCACAATAGGACCTTTTACCGTGATCCACATAGGATTCTCTTTTTCTTCTATATTAATGGAATACGCTGCTTCAAATCCCGGCTGCGGAACAAAAGCTTTCTTAAATTCAGAAACATATTCCTCTTCACTGTCTGCTCCGCTGTTATCTAACATTCCGCGGAACATACTGGTCAGCTCCTGAATATCTTCCTTCTGCCTCTGAACATAACTGTCATCCGACACATACTCTGACAGTTGCTCCGTCTCCTGCGGTGTAAGATTGATGGATTTCGGAATGGTGATCTTTTGCCGCATGACTTTGTTGCTTGCCGGGAAACTTGCAAGCCTCTGATTGATCGTGCGGTACATATTCTCCGCTTTTTTCTCAATGATCTGAACATACTGTTCATTCATTTCCAGAGACATTGTATTTTCTATGTATCCACAGATTCCGCTGCAAGGCAATCCCCCCAGGATCTCCCAGGCGGTAGCAAGATTCAGCTTGCCTTCCCTCTCTCCATAGGTAGTGGACATTACTACCGGGCACATATAGATGCCTGAGATTGCTTCTTTGTCACCATACAGCCAGCAGGCATCCAAAAAATGCTGCATGTATCCGCCGATACCATACCATTCCACGGTAGTCGCCAGAATAATGCCATCTGCTTCTTTTAATGTCTGCGGCAGAGTGGTGATATTCGTCTTGCCATCATAGAGGTTATATCTCTCTACATGAACACGCAGTTCCTCCAGAACCTCCTGCATCTTGTTAATAACATAGATCGTAGGATCATCAATGATTCCCCGGCCTCCGTAATAAATATTGATATTCAAGTCTACACCTCTCGATTTCTTTTTCGTCTTCGCAGTGCACAGAGAAGAGCTCCCGCCGCGAATCCGGTCAAAAGTCCTCCCACATGGGCTGCGTTATCTATATTATGTGCTGTAAATCCGCTATACAGAGATAACACAATCATGAGAAGTACACGTCTCGGAGTAACATCCGGCATAGCTTGTCTGTCAAGCAAGATCCATGCCAAAAGCACACCATCCAATCCAAAGATTGCACCGCTCGCTCCCACGGAAGCCATACTGTCCATAGTCATCACTTTATACAGCAGTGAACAGATATTCGCACCGATTCCCGACAACAGATATATCAGCAGAAGCTGGATATGTCCTGTCACTTTTTCTATCATTGCACCCAGGAAAAACAGTATTACCATGTTATTAAAAAGATGATCTATTCCGGCATGCAAAAACATGGAATAAATGATTCTCCCGTACTCTCTGCGAAGCAGCACAGCCGCAGCATCCAGTTCGCCTATATTATATAACAGATTGCCCGTAAAAGTACATATCAGATATACAATAACATTGGCCGCCACAAGTATTCCGCTGACGATCGGCAGTTCCTGCCTTCTTTTCATTACGGTATTCCTCCCGGGATATTTTCTGTCTCTATCAATATTTAAAATGTACCACTGTTTGCATTGTCACGTCAACCAAAAGGACTTTGGTCCGGCATTTATCGATATATCAATATTCTTTTCCCGAAAGTGATCTCATCTCCCTCCTCAAGCTTCCTCTTCTCATATGGTTGCAATCGAAGCCCGTTTTTCAGAGTCCCGTTAGTAGAATTCATATCTTCCAGATAATACCCATCCGTTTCCTTTACAATGCGCGCATGAAGTCTGCTTACGGACGGCTCCTCCAGCACCAGATCCGCTTCCCCTCTCTTCTTACCTATTGTATAAGTATCCTGTTCCAGCGATACCAACAATTTTCCTTCTTCTGTCATTAATCTGTGACGAGTCTCTCTGGTCTCCGGCTGCTCTTCCATATATACCGTTTTCCCCATATCGTCCTCTTCATAGACAGTCTCTTCCGCCACGGCATATCCGCTCATAGTAAGCTGAAGATTTCTACTATAGTTTTCTCTTTCCTGCTTTTCCTTTTTCCTGCGATTCTCCCACAATGTAAACAGTCCCTTTTTCTCCGTAGCATGACCGTTCTCTTCCCGTCTACGATCTTCTTTTGTTACTTTTTCCTCCGGCAGTTCCTTCTCCTGTTGCTCCTTATTTTGTTCGGAGAGCAATTGTCTGTCCGTTGTATCATCAGACTCCGGAACCACTTGTTTCTGCGGCACTCTAAGCCGTTCCGCATCCTCAAAAAACTTACTCTGCAGGTATACCTCCCCCGCAGTCTCATATTGCTCATACGCTTTGTACAGATATTCCGCCATCTCTTCATCCTGATAATCAACATGTTCTATCAGATATTCCATCAGATCCTGAAATCCTGTATCTTCGCTGCAATACGGGATGTAAATAAAGTGAAAATCATTCTTCTCCAGATCCTGATAAATATGCCCAGGGAACCACACAATGTTCCCTTCCTCCAAAAGGAATCTGGACATTTCCATGCGGACTCTGCGCATGCTCCACAGAAAATCTGTCAACCACTGCCTCGTTATAACCTTTTTATCAAATAGCTGTGCTATATTCTGCCGTGATGTAATATCGTAATACAGATAAGCATTACCATCGATATATCTCAGACTGCAGGGCAATAATCCTCTGATGCCTCCCCGACTGATCATGCAATACTGGTACCTTTTTTCTTCCGGTTTTTCCCCCAGCAATAGCCGCTCGTAGTTTGCGTTTAAGCTTCTGATATATTCTGTATTTAACATAATTTTTTCCTTCCCGCTTTCCGTTAATCCGCATTCTCTTCTATATTTTCTTCTGTATTTTCTTTTGTCTTATTTTCCGGCGTAGCAATCCTTCTCAGATAGAATACCGGAGAACTTCGATCCACTCGGAAAGAAGCCTTGGCACTCCAGTTTTTCTCGTTGGTACCCAGTCCCGAAAAAGGATATTTCAGCCTGCCCGCTTTCTCCACAACAATATCGTTTTTCTCCAATATCCACCGTGCCGCTTCTCCTTCCCATGCGATGTATTTCTCTTCATCAAAATACATAGTCTCTTTTTTCATGTATTCATCCAGCTCGGACTTGGTCAGTGTCCATTTCCCCGCATTCTGAACTGCTGCCTTTCCGATATCCTGATCCAACAGGCAACGATCATATTGAAAAAACAGCAAATATACCATTAATACTATAACTGCCAGTACCAACGGATATAGAATTGCTGCTTCTACGGTAAAAAAAGCTCCTGCCATTCCATCGGTCATTTTCTTGCACTTTTGGTATATCATATCACTTCCACTCCCTCTCTATATGATCCATGTCGTTATATACGCTATCAGCAAAAATGGAATATATGGAATACGTCTTTTCGGATCTTTTGTAGATATATAAAGAATCATAGAATACAAAAAAATATAAATAAGGCTCAAGCAAAGCAGAAGCCATATCCTTCCATCCGTGCAAGCACTGCCCAGCAGCATCAGAATAATGCCGTCCGCCTTGCCAACCGTATCTGTCAGTACAGACAATAAAAGTATTAACGCACCCGGAAGCAACGCCGTGATAACACTGACATTCCATCCGTTTCGCAGCAATCCCAAAAGCACCGGCAATCCCCCGGCTGACAACATCCACAGAGGAATTGCCCTTTTTCGGATATCACACAGGCTTAACCATCCCAGATATCCACACCATACCATCTTTTCCATCCATGCCATATTTTACATATTACCCGTCTTTCCTTCATATTCCCTGCATCTGCTGCATTCTTCGTAATTTATAGCATCCTCTGCCGGAATTTTATGCACAGTTCTTTTTATCCCCGGGCAGTCGCGATAGCTATGATAGCAGTCACCACTCTCAGGAACAAAATAAATGCGATTCCCCTGTATCCCGGATAAACCATCCACGCCATCCATACATTTCGCGCAGGGTCTGTACTCCTGCGGTATCCTGCTGCCCTCCATCGGCTCCACAGACAGGCGGATATGAGTACACGCTTCATTGGTATGATATACTTCCGGGTCCTCCGTAACATACACATAGTCTCTCTCCTCTTCCGTTCCCGGGATGCGGTAGCCGCTCCATCTGTGCCCATAGTACCGGTTTGCCATCCGGAATCCTCTCCATCCCGGAAAAGAGAATGGCGGACGAACTCTGTATGTCATATTGATCTCATAAATATCCCCATCCATAGTGCTCTCCAGGAATTGCAGACCGTCACTCCCTCCATCCAGAGGCGCATCTTCCAGATATTCCCTACCCAGTTGTTCTTCGATCTGTGCCTTTATCAAGGTATAGGCTATTGCCACTGCTTCCGACCGATTCTCGCTATCCTCCCGGTCAGCAAACAGAGAACCATAAATGCTGATTTTTCGTCCGGCATCCCACAATGCTACCTCCAGATTATTATGCAGTCGTATCATTTCCATGGCGCTTCCCATAGTCATCAGAAAAAGACAGAATAAAGGTAGTACCAATGCTGCCTCTATCGTCATGCTGCCTTCCACACAGTGGTGTCGTAAGGTGGGTAGTGATATCCTCTTTATGTAGCCAGTGACATAGGAAAAAACTACGGGGAGAATGTTTTTACATGGGTTAAGAACTTTTCTTATTTTCGGAGAAGGTCTCATGTATTTTTTATTAACGGTTGTCTGCCATCGTTTCCATAAAGAGGACATCACTACCCACCTCCCTTCTTCTGCATATTAATCTCCATTCCACAGGCGATTTCTTCCGTCGGAGGAATCGCGAATCAAATTTCAAATTTGATTCTGCGATAAGGGCTACTTTGTGCCGCAAAAGCTTCTGCTTCTAACGATTCCGTGTAGGATTTTCTGCGCCTGATTTCCACTTCATAACCGTAGCGACTTTGTACTTTCACATTCATCTCTATCTCCGTAAGACACGCATCCAGTCGAAACGCACTGTTTCCCTCTGTATTCCGTATATTCTGCTCGACCACATTCATTGCCCGGAATGTCACCTCCCGGGAATCGGTAAGAAAAAGAAATACCCTCAGATAATCCTCATAACTCATTCCCTCTGTCTTACTTGCCTCTTCAGAATCGGATGCTTCCGCCAAGTCCCCCTGCAAAATTCCCTGTAATCCATAATGCCAGCTGTCGTCATTTTTCAATAAGGGAATTCTCCCTCCCGAAAGTAGCATCTTCACATCATATACACTCTCCGCAAATGCCCAGCCAAGGACCAGAGATACAGTAAATAATTCTCCAATTTCGGGAACCATCAAAGCTGCCGCAATTGCCTCTCCTAATGCCTTTGCAATTGCATAATTTTCCTCACTACCAAACAGATACACTGCATTTGCCGCTTCTCTGACAGCGAACAGACGATTTACCACAAAGCGCAGGTTTTCCCGGTCGCTCAGTGCTCCGCCGATTATGTATTCGACTTCGTACCAAAGTGGATTTCCTTCCTTTTCCGCGCTATATCTTCCCATATAGCGCAACAGATATTCATGAAATAGGATTCTCTGTGTTGTCTCTTCCCACCCTTCCAACTGTGATATGTCGATATTTCCATGGTTGACCGCATTTTCCTTTATCCTCGCCGCAATCAGGGTTCCTTCTTCCATCCGCCGATCGGAAATATCTTCTTCCGGCAGAACCAGTGAGAGCAACCCGCCACTCCGTTTTTCCTCTAACGCTTTTGTGGGACTTTCGAGATGCTTCCCCTCATATTCTTCAATCTGCGCATCTACTGCCTGTTTCTCTTCCGCGATATTCCGTTCCTGCAGTCCTTCGGATTCTATGGTCTGCAGCCATTCGGTTACCTGCTGCACGATTCCGACTCCGATATCATCCTCCAGGGCGTTTACCGCCATACGGCGAAATACCTCCCCTTCCGCGTCCGTCAGAAAGACGGCTTTCGTCATCTCCGCCTCTTCCGCCTTCAATGCAAAGAAATCACGATACAGAATCTTATCCAGGAATATATCTTTCAGCGAGAAATTATGATTCATATATTCCAAAAGTCTCTGCTCCGTCGCTTTTGTCGTGCCGGCGGCAGTCCCATAAGAGCAGTCAATGGCAAACAGGTTATACTGCCGGAACAGTTCCCGATGGTACTCTGCCAGCAGACTGTCCATTCCGATATCCATGACGCATTCTGTCTCCAGGCGGATTCCTCCGTACCTGCAGCCTTCCGTCAGTGCAAGGCACAGTGAGATCAGTACTCCCAGCGTAAGTGCAAGATACACCGTCATATATCCGTTTTCTTTCATATAAATAATGCACCTTATATTTTCTTGGTCTGATTCGTAATCTTGGTAAAAATAGAATTGACGATGTCCGTGATCTTCTCTTTAAATATCACCACAAGCCCTACCAGCACCACGAATAATTTTACCCACTGTACCGGAAGTGGCAACATCAAAGGATTCTAACAGATTCCACATTGTATTTCATGTTTCTATTATTAGAATGAAGTGTCATTTAGGCGTCACTCATAATAATTCATAGGCGTCATTTGGACGTCAAAAGAGCTCCAGCATTCGCCAAAGTTCTTCCGTCCTTACAGATTATTCAATTCCTCCAGCATCCACTCTTCAAGCCACCCCTCAAAGTCTGATGGTAAGAGTTCATTTTCACAACAAATGTTCTTAGTTTCTTTAATGCATCACGATACAAATAGTCCATAAACTCTATCTTTACGAATATTACATCCGTAAACTCCTCTTCCTCTTTTGAGCCTTCCCCCTTCGGACGAGAAATCGTAAGAGATCCCCTCGTAAAATTACGCCTACATACCTCATCTTCCTTGCAAAGTTCAATCAGTCTTGTCTCTTTGGCAAGCTGCTTATATGTAATACGCTCATCCCCAGATGCAAATCTCTTTAAGAAAACATACTGCTGTGCCTTTTTCATTTCGGAAAACATGCTGTGAAGCTGTTCTTTAGCATTTTCAGCCAGGGCTCCAAGGTTACATATTGATTAAATAATTAAGAATTGCCAGCATATCTGTTTCATCAAGGCTCTTTTTTACAAAAGCACTTCTGATATTCCTATCGATTCTTCTGTATGTGGTTTCTATATATGTTGTAGAAACATATTCTTCAAACTCAGAATTAGGAGCAATCCCGCTCTTAGGCCTTTCAATGACAATCCTCTCGTAGATGACTTTGTCACAAGCCTCCTCAAATGCAGATACCTCTCCAAAAGAGGATACAAAAACGGAAGAAGCAGCCTTTGATGCTGCTCTCTCATTCCTTGATAGTTTCTAATACTAGAGCCGGTAAATCCCACCGGCTCTATATTTTTCCTTCAATATATGCTTTTCGCATATATACCTATCTGTTATTATTAACATATGCTTTTTGCATATGCAAATCTGTTATATCTTTTTTGCATACACCTAATTATGATGGTCTCAAAGGAGATAGCCTATGTACAAGACAGACAACACACTTATCGGAAGACACCTTTCCGATCTTATAAAAAGGAGCCCATACGGAAATGATCGTCAGTTTGGTATCGCCTACCTTAAAGAGCGTGATGGATCAAATTATAATCCGGATGACATTCAAAAGATGCAAAACCGCATCTGTCAGATCAAAAAGGGAAATAAAGGCATCCAAATAGAGGATCTTCCTATCTTTTCAAAGCTTCTCGGCGTATCCTGCGAGGATATAATTAGTGGCGGTAAAGCTCTTGCCCCTTCCCTAAACAGAAAAACAAACTACTCCATTGCCTTCTCCAAAGACCCCAAAGAATGGGAAGACTATATAAATCGTGAAGATAAACCTTTCCTTAACCCTGATGAATTTGGTAAGACAGTCATTGACTATGCTTTAGAAGCTGGCAATTTTAAACTTCTTAAGCACCTGATGGATCAAGGATATATCTGGTTTGTCGGAAAGGATAAGAAAGATTACTATCTGGGATTCGGGGCAGGAACAAGCGTAAAGAGGCGTGATATCGGCTACACAGACATCCTTGATGTGATGCTAAAAGAGCAGGATGATCTTAGATTCCGTATGATCTCACTTGCAATAGAGAATAAAGACTTCGATATGCTTACTGAACTAAAAGCAAGAGAGCTTCCTCTGCTATATACCATAAACCCTGTTCAGCACTGGACATTACGGGATACTACTCTCCCATCTTCCCCTAATGTAACAGGCATGATTGAAAGCATTGCATCAAGTGAGAATACTGCTCTTTCTTATTTCTTCGATGAATTTGAAACTGAGGCAGAAAAAGACGCCTTAAAAAGCACCTATGTTTTCCCTTATGCAGGACAGGTTCTGGATCTGCTCATAAGGAGCCGACGCATTTCAGAAAGCAAAAGGTTTCTCGAAAAAGCAATCAGTCACAACAAAAAAGTACAAAATCACTTAATGGAACTTGTCGATAAGAGCAAAGAAAACTGCAAAGAGCTCTACGGGGATGCTAAATCAGATTACTACGATGCAGCGTATTTTGAACGCGAAGCATGGCGTGAATATTACTTTTACCCTGATACCGGCTTTATTGCCTACTACATGCCTTTCTATTCCAAGAATACAACAGGCTTTATCACAAATGTTATAAACGTAACCGCTTCATCAAATAATCCAGAAGTCCAGTTCCTGATTGACGAGCTAAAAGAAACCTATAACACCTTTATCAAACAGTTTAACGAAAAGGAGGCGTAAATCTATGTGTAATCCAATCTTTGACTATGACGACGGAGACTTTATCTATCAGACTTCTGACAACATGGGCATCGACTCAAATGGCGATTTCCATATGCGTATGGGCGATAATATGTCTATGGATATGGAGACCGGAGAACTTCACTTCAATTCCGGCTGGAAAAACAACGATGACAATGATGATGATTTCTAGAAAGATATGCGCCAGGAGAACAAAGTCTCTTGGCGCATTCACATTACTTTCCGCAATATACTTTTATAGCTTCAAAAACAAACTCAGCAGTTCCTTTGCCGCCCATCTTGTCGATGTTATCCGTAAATTCACCACCTCCGGCATACATCTTTCCTAAGCCCACAAGGATCTCATTTGAACACTTATAAAAATGCTCAGTTATAAAGTTCTGAAGTTTCTTTACCTGATCCTGTACCTCTACAGTCGCAGGATCCTTACCCTTCATGGTACCGAACTCCTCAAAGATTTTCATGAAGTCAGCCATCATATGCTCTTCATCACTCTTTGATCTGTTCTTATTCTTTTCTTCAAATTCCTTATACTCAGGCGTCTGGCCCCACTGCTCTTTTGCTCTTTTAGCATATTCATCAAGCTTGCTGGAATCAAATGCTGTAAAATCCAAATGTCTCACTCCTCTCAGTTTTAGTCCTTTACACATGTCGATCAAGTTCTCGATATGCTCTTTCTTAAGTTCCAAGAGCCCTATCTGCTGATCCAGTGCTTTTCTCTTGTCAAAATCAGATCTGGTTATAATATCCTTTATATCTTTTAGCGGAAACTCAAGCTCCCGAAACAGTAAAATCTGTTGCAATTTTTCCAGAGCTGCATCGTCATACAGTCTGTACCCGGACTCCGTATACTCTGCCGGCTTCAAAAGTCCTATTTTGTCATAATACTGCAAGGTGCGTATACTCACTCCTGTCAGCTTACTTACTTCATTTACTGTCATCATGGCTTTCATCTCCTTCACGTGTAACTATACCATAAACTATTACGTAACGTAGGAGTCAACACATTTTTCAAAAAAGTTTGAGCCAGGGCATTCGCCTTGGCTCGTAAACTGCATTTTATATATTTAATTAGTCCATCCTTGATGTAGTCAGTGTATTTGATTATTTTCCCTAATGTCATTCTGACGTCACTCTCTAAAAATCCCATGCGTCAATCAGACGTCAAAAGTGCCCCGGTTCCAAATCGAAGCACTTTCCCATTACATATTTATCTTATACCATTCTTCATCCAAAAGATCTCCAAGACAGCCTTCCAGATCCTGTTGTCTGAGTCCATGATCCCGTATGTATCCTATCAACCTTTTCTTTGCATCCCTGTACATATAGTCAATGAATTCCAGTTTTACATACTGTACGTTTTCAAATACTTCTTCTATCTGTGGTGCATCCGTCTTCCCCTTGGGTCTCATGATAGACAAATTGCCAACCGTAATGTTCCTTTTACTAACTTCATCTAACAGACAAAGAGCAATCAGTCTTTCATTCTTTGCCATCTGCTTTACTGTGGCTCCCTCTTCTTTAGACTGGCATCTCTGCAAAAAGATATACTTCTGTGCACTACGCAAATTATTAAAGAATGCTCTTAATAGTTCCTTTGTCTCATTCTTTTCGGATTCTTCATATTCTGAATCCATATACGGAACATCAAATTCTTCCATTCCATCATTATGTACCGGTGTATTCATATATCCAAGAACTTCACTGATGACTTCCTTTTTCAGACACAGGCTGTCACCCACTTTTCCCTGATATTCAAAAATATCATCAATCGTCACACAATCCATGCTGATCTTCTTTGCAAGTGCTACCAGGCGGATTGTCTTTTTCACATGGTTCGCCTTTGCCAGCTGGTGCTTATTTAATCCAGTCTTTTCAGAGATTGCCTGCCTTACAGCATTTTTTGCATACGCCCTAATAAAGCTGTCGAAAGAATACCCTTGTGCATATCCAACATATGCCGGGTTGTTATACTTGTGAAGATTAGAAATCACATCCATAATCAGATAGCTGAAAATAACATCCTTATAATCTAACAAGGAATTATTTGCCGCTACCATCTTAGCTGTTCTCTCTACATCCTTATACACTACAAGACAAAGGTAGTTTTCAAATTCTTTTGCATCGGTATCATCCATTGTCATAAGCAGCGGATGCGATGCTTTCAGATCTGGGAAATTCCTGATAATATCAAGCAGAATTGCCATACGAGACAGATACTCTTTCTTAGATTCCTTGGTTTCACTAAATAATAATTCTTTCTTCATTCTTCCGTCCTCCTGAAGGTTAGTGGCCCGGGAACCGGGCTAATCCGAAACTTCCGGAAGACGAATTTTTATAAAACGAAGAACAACTTATCACCTTATCAGTACTCCGCTTATCCTCACCCCTCCTCCGGGTGAGCCGCAAAACGGAGCACACAAAAAAGCCTGCAAAACAGTTTGACCTATCTGGTCTACTCCGTTTTGCAGGCTCTGCTATCCTTAATCGACTTGCAGCCTTCTTTGAAGGTCTGCCTATTTGCCGCCTTAAGTGCTTTACTCTTAACAAACTCTCGATATTACCACCGATTCTGCAGTCTTCTTAGCTGTTATATCCGTCATGGAATATCTCTCAATATTCAGTTTTTACTTAAATCATGAAGCATCTGTATTTTTTGCTGGCACTTCTGAAATCTCTTAAGATCATCTTCTCCGTCTGATCCATTATTTTCAAAGACCACAGCAAATCCGTTGATAACCCATGCTCCAAACTTTGCCGAACATTTCCTGCAGGCAAAATTTTCAATACCAATTTTGCTGACACTGGCTGTTGTCCCACACTTTGGACAGCATACCACCATACCACTTTCTACCTGTTGCATTTCACACCTCCAACACATAAATAAATGAACTGGATGCGGTAAAGGGAAAGAAAACCGCAGCTTTGCGGTATCCTCAATCAGCTTTTGCTACACCTCAAAGGAGGGTGGGATTGTAGCGGCAACAACTTCTTTTTGGATGATCCTGCTGTTCTTCAAAACGAACATATGTTCGTTCTGTGCTTTTAATATACTACACTTGCTATCATATTTCAACTATAAAAAAATACTTTTTAAATTTTTATTACAAGTGCTACTTATACAACAATTTCTAAACTTATTCTTAATACGTTCTTGTTACAATATGTCTAGCCGCATAATATAATCGTTGCTCTTTGAACTCAAAACTGAATAGTTTACACACATAAAAAAAGAAGGTACATAATATTTCATACGCAACCTTCTTTTTTATGTCCTACTCAATAATTCTGTTTTCAGTTCATCAAATTGTAAGCATATCTCACTGCAAATTATCACTCAACATCAATAGAATTTTTCATTCTCCCGGGAGTAATTTTCCACCTTTCAGTTTCTCATACCATACCGTCAAAATATTGGATGTTGTAAGTTTCTGCATCTTTTTTATTTCTCTGGATGCCCTGTAAATATCCGTGCCGAGATATTTTTGCGGCTGTAATATTACCTCATTCCTCTTGTTTTTTTCCGGAAGCAAAAGATTTATCCCTCCTTCCTTAAGTAACTTTTGATAATTTTTATAATAATCGGGACATTCTACTTTCAACAATGATGGTATATCAGGATAAACGAATTTATTTATCATATTCTCTGCCCAATATCCAACAATTTTCATATCTATCGGGTTCACATAAATGTGATTATACCAGTCAATATCTATAATGCATCCATGGATTCTTCCATCCCCACCGATTTGTTTGATTTCTTCTGAAATTCTTCGTTGGACATCTAAATATTGATTCAGGGGATTCTCAATGGCAGAAGTTATCTCATCCATGTGATCATAATAATATTTGACATCTGTTCTTTCAAGATGACGTAATGCCCCTCCATTTAAGATTGACAGTACGCCATACGTTGATTCATGGATAAAGCAATAATGGCCCTTCTTCTTAAGCATATACAGAATATTGGTTTCTCGGCCAAAATTCATTTTTATATTTTTCCCCCTATAGAAATCCATATATTGATCCGCCGTAATTTCATAGATACCATCTTCATAATCTGCGAATATATTATACTCACTGTCCATAAGAAAGCATTTTGTATGGACTTCTCTACCGTTGTATCCTATTTGATTGTCTGCATAAATTCTATATTCACCGTCATCATAAAACTCATTTCTATGTGTATGTCCGCTTACATATACAAGATTTTTATAAGGTGTAGCATCCGCACTCCAATCACATTTCGGCGTATGCGTAAAGATAATAGTATTTTTATCACAAATTGCCGGCTGGACTTTTTCATACAGTGTTTCAAACTTCTTGCTTTCTTCAATTTCCTCAGCTCTGTTCAGTGTATTCCTATAAATTCCTTGATTTGCATTAAAGCTTTCATTGTAGCCTGAGAATCCTGTACCCCCAAGGATTACTAAGCGTGTTCTCTGTAATCTGCGTTTCAGTGTTTCCGAAGAGACTGCTATTAGCTCCTCGTAAGGTATAATATGAAATTCTTGGTCGGGATTCTCATATAGTATTTCATTGTGAAGCAAGTACATACCATTATCTTCAATCACCCTTCGATAAGTTGCTACAATTTCATCCATATTTTGACCAGGAAATTCCCAAAATTCATGATTGCCCAGCACAAATACTATTTTTTGATTTTCATCAATTTGATTACTCAGTTTATTGACAAACTGCTGAAAAATATGGAAGTCAGAGCAAACATCTCCCCCAATAAGTATTATATCTCCTGATTTATTTGCGATTTCCTCTGATATCTTTGTGAGCGCATATATAACATCCTGTTTTGATTTGCATTGCATGTTCTGTAGATAATGCATCAAATGAAGATCTGTTACATAATAAATTCTCGTGCAATACCAATTATGTTCTCCAAGGATATCTACACTAAGTTCTTCCCCATGCACAGCTCTTAGTTCCATACTTTCTTCCATCATGTCAGAAGTATCTTTCTCATTCTTTTCTGTTATAGGAAACGATCCTATAGCATTCGTATTCAAATCGTATTTTTCATATGCGACCCCAAATTTTTCGCACATTGTGCTGGTCATATTTGCACCAGAAAAATCTATTTTTTCATATCCGGCTTTCAGATTCTTTAATCCATCACAGGACACTAAATCAGCACCACTTAAGTCTCCCTTCAAATAGTAAACAAAATCAAAAAAATATGGTGTTTCAAACGTATTCTTTTTTACAAGACATCCTTCTTTTGTTCTCCATTCCTTATTTACAACAAACTTTCCGTTGTCATATTTCTTATTGATTTCGCAAGTAAAATCTCCTTTAGATGTAATCGGCAATCTGGTTGTTTTATCTATTTTATAATTATGAAAGTCCACATTTAATTCTAATGCTCCTGACAAATCAGCCCCTCTAAGATCCCCTCGTGTATACGCAACAAACTGATCAAAATTGAAAAAAATTCTTTTGTATGAATATATATAGCATCCTATTTTATCTGGTATAGGAAATGCTTCCGTTTGCTCACAGAAATAATTCAGTCTTTTATCAAAATAATATCTTTTTCTTATGTCGATCTTTCCTGCTTCTAATTCTTTGATGTGGTTTTTAATCTTCCTTTTATGAGTGTAAAATGTTGTCTTTGCATCTATAGAATCCTTGGAATATTTATAATTATCTAGTACATCTTGGGGATTATATATAGAACACAATGCATAACGTAACTTATATTCCGGATATAATCCTGTACTAATGTAATTCATAATTGCCTTAAATCTATCCTGATCTGTCACATCCGAAAATATATAACAGTAAAAAAAGAGAATTACATCTATATCGTCCTTCAACTTCGATTTATCATATTTTTTGACCATTGCAGCTAAATCATCTGCGGTTTTACATGCATTGAATTTTTTAATCCATTTTTCTATCAGTGTTTTATTACTTTCTTTTTCCCTATAGGCAGATACCTCTTCTTCAGATACTTCTATCGTTAAGTCATCAATAGTCTCTGTTAAAAAAGTCTCTCTTTTCACAAGCGCATCTACATTGATTTCTTTGTCACGAATATAATCAATATATTCCTGAAAATCCAGGAATTTATAGCAGGCAGATTCATAAATATCTCCATCAAGATAATCATAATATTCTTCAAACGTGGGAAAGGTCAATTTATTGTTGCAGCACTTCATCTCCCCTTCCCTATAATTGAATAGCTTCTCTTCTACAAAAAATAGTTCATGGACTGCATCATATCCACGATTATATGCTTTTCTGAGCCCAAACTTCCGCTCTGCTTCTATAATGTCTTTGTGATAACAAACCTCTTGCGGAACATCCCTGACATCCATTTCGTATGTTTTTAGTTGTCGAATAATTTGCTTAATCTCTTTTTTAGTCATAACTTTATCCCCACTACTTAAGCCAATGAATCATCCACTATTAATAATCTAAAGGTTCAAGTTCAATAATATCATACCATAAAATTAAGGTTCTATCATTTTCTTTAACATGTTGTCTTAGCTTTTCATTCATTAGCATCTGCTTGGGATATAGTGTTGCAAACATGACTTTACTGGCGTCAGGAATTTTCTCCCTTTATGCCTCCACAAACGAATTAGTAACATGAGGGATTTTTCTAATCTTATTCCCGTTATCCTTGGTAATTTCTTTGGTATCATTGTATTGTTTACATTACCATATTACTACTGTTCAAAGAAAAAGCTGAAAAGTCTGCCTAATATTGTTGTTTATCTTTTGTGCTTCTTTTTCATTCACACAAAAAGACACCAGACCTTTCTAAGCCTGGTGTCTTTTTTTATTTCTTATAAATCTGGATCTCTCCAAAGTTGATCGCCTGATTCACTTTTTCCACTTCGGCTTCCTTCACCCAGATCGTAAAGGCTACCGCCACTCCCTCGTCTGTCGCAAGTTCATTCCCGGAAGAGTCATATGCTGCAGCCACATAGACATCCTCTGCATACAGGGTAAGTGCATCGGTTGTTTTGTCCACCGCATAAATATCAATAACATCTCCTTCCCTGATACGACCGTTCACCGCCCTGTCAAAATTGGAGACACAAATGCCGGTTACCTCATACCCGGATAAATACTTATCCAGGGTCGTATTCGTAGAAACCGTATCCTGCACATACAGGATCTTCCCTGCAGGCACCGGCACCTTTACATAAAATGCCCTCTTCTTAAGGTCAGAAAGACTTGTGACCGTAGCATCCGTAACAAGGGAAGCATCCATCTGTTTTACCTCAAAGTACTGCTCCACTTCCTCCGGTGTGATGTAGGCATTTACCCGGAGGCTGTCCTTTGCCACCACCACATCACTTAACAAAATCTCATTTTCGGATAACTTCCCCATAAGCAGGTAGATTACTCCCACAAGTACCACCGTCAGTAAAAGCGGTACCAGAACAATTCCAAGGATCCCCTTCTTTTTGGGGGCTTTCTTGCCCTTTTTCTTCGTAACTTCCTTTGTTTCCTTCACTTTCTTTTCAAACATAAACTTCCTCCTCTAATTGATCTTTAGCGTACAGTAAATATCCCGGCTTTTCCTTATGCTCCCTGTGGTAATCAGACTTTTTAAATCAAAGTCCACCCTTGCATAGGCACTGGTCTTTGTGACCATCTCTCCCGTGGGAGTCGTAACACTTCCTAAGAGCTTTTCTTCCATGCTGCGTGTCCCGGAATCTTTATAGGTCGTAACGGTTACCCTGCTTCCTTCCACCTCATACAGGGTAAACTCTGAATAGCTGATATTTTCATAAAAATCATTTGCACTCATGGCATCTTCCATACAGTCCCTGTAAATCCTGCAGGACGCTTCCCTGTTTTTAAACCGGATCACCGGAGCCCCCAGGCCCTCATAAGTCTCAAAATAGTAGACATCGTCTGCCACAAGACTTGCCAGTACCGCATCCGCCAGGGCATCATCCACATCGTGCTGGATGGACATAAGCTTTGCCACGGACAGTAAATAAAAGGTGATAATCACCATCAAAAGCGCCATGGTAAATAGCATCACATAGGAGACCGCTCCGGTTGCTTCCTTCTTTTTCATATCTTCCTCCTACTGCTTTGCCGTGGTCTGCCTGTTTATCATAATGGTGGTCGGATGTGCGGTCACCCTGGAGATTCCCCCGGCAAAGGCAAGCACATTGTCATCATAGGTACCGGTAATTTTTAAATAGATCCTCTCCCCGTAGTCCACTTCACTCATCGTAGTGCCGGACAGGGATACATTCGTAAGACCATAGCTGTTTAATTCTGCTACAAGATCTGCCGCATCCTCCGGTTTTAAATACCCTTCCGTCTCCATGATTAGCAGATACTCTCTGGCAGCCTGCCTCATGCTCCACTTATCCGAGATCCCGGCAAATGCCCCGAAGATGATGACAAGAAACGCACATACCATGATGAGGCTTACCATCGCAACCAGCATATTTTCAATGACCGTGGCTTCTTTTTTCTTAAAAATCATGTCTTTTAATAAAAATCTCTTTGCCATAATTCCCCCCTAAAATGCGATCTGCATATCCAAAAGCTTCATAATGATGCAGTACAAAATCATGATCAGCAGGTCAAAAGCAATCATCATGACATAGGCAAGGGTCTTATTCTCTAATACAATGCACTGCCTCTTGTTTACTCCTGCCTGTCCTCTCTCGATGTTGTTTTCCAGGCTTTTTAATGCCTCTTCCACATGACCGGTACTCTGCAGTGACCGGATCACCGTACAAAAAGATGCAATCTCCACGCTGGAAAAGGACAATTCAAAGTCCGATAGTGCCTCATCAAGACTTCTTCCGGCATCCAGATCGGTCTTCATACGGATCATTGCCATCTTAAGACGCTTGTTTTCTACCACAAGCACCGCATCCTTGATGGCATCAATGATGTACTGACCACCTTTTTTTCCGTAAAGAACAGACCTGCTCATTTCACAGATATCTGCCATCATGGCTTCCTTACTCTGCTTATCCTCTAACACAAGATAGATATCTAAAAAAAACCACGCGATCACTGTCGAAGCTACCGTAATGGGGATTCCAGCACCTGCTTGAAATACCTTTACCGCAATCAGATAGGTAATGCTCTCCGTAAAGGCTGCCATTACAAATTTATACAGATACCACCTGCTTACAAGGATCCCGTCCTGTAAAAACACATCGGCACCATGCTTTTTTAACCAGATCTGTTTCTTTCCCACAAAGTTTTTGAATGTCTTAGAGTTTCCTGCCCTCTCCAGTTCTTCCTTTACAAAAGTAAGGGAAGTTCTTCCACTCTTTCTAAGAAGTAGTGACTGGATCGTGGTGAAAAGCAAAGCTGCCACCAAAAGAAACAGTAATTGTAACACTGTTTTCATCGCTCTCTCCTTCCTATCTGTCTGCCCTGAATACTTTTACTATCACAAACAGATACATGATCCCGGTAATAAACAGGATGCACTGCCCTGCCAGATTTTTTGTAAGGATCCCTTTAACATCCACGCCGATCCCTTTACCGATCAGGGCTACGATAATCACTGACATTACAGAAATCGCAATTAACGTAAGCTTCATGGAAAACAGGATGTTCTTTCTCTCTTCCCTTGCAGACATACTCTCCGTGATCTGCCCCATCATCTGCGTTAACACCTCTTCATAATTTGCCTGATAGTGCATACAGTTTTTTAAGTTCACAAAAATCGTCTTAAGGGTTCGGTTGTCCACGGACTCACAGGCAAAATCAAATGCCAGGTCTGCATTTCCATACTTTTCTGCAGTGACTAAAAATCCCGATACAATTTCCTTAATCGGGCCATCCATTCCGCTTACCGTTCTTGTCATAATGGTTACAATATCCGTACTGGACTTTGCATGGTTATTTAAAATCGACACAAAAAGCGGGGTATCCTCTTCGATCCGCTCGTAGGTCTTTCCCGACAGGATGACCACGGATAAAATCTCTGCAGTCACCGCTGCCACTCCCAAAAACAGGGACAAGAATACATTTCCCGTGATTCCATACGCTACATACGCTGCCACCGGGAGGGTTAACATTAATATGCACAGGTACAGTTCCCCGGATAACTTCGGAAGATACTTTTTTAAGCCACTCTGTAAGATCATCCGGTCTGCCCGGTATAACAGGCTGTTATTCTCGATCTCTCCGTACTTTGCGATAAATCCGGCTTCCTGTGCAATCCTTCTTTCCTTCTCTCCCTTATAATGTTGATACAGCTGTCTGAATACGCTTTTTCCCAAGGCTCTCTTATGGATCAGATAGAATGCCACATACAGACTAACGGCGATCACGATCCAAAGAATCAGGTTCTTCATCTGCCTCACTCCCTTCTTCATACGGTAAATAGCTTTCCACTTCCTCACGGCTTACTCCGGCATCTGAATTTTCATCCGTTATGGTTTCCTCTTCCATACCGATCCCAAGGCTGGGATCAAAGACTACCACGCCATACTCGTCATAGAGGATGATGGGATCGTTCCAGTCAATTCCTGGGGCATAGGCTTCGCCGTTGTAAACTTTTGCATCCTGTTCCGATACATACCGAAACAGCCCTACTCCCTGCACGAAGTAATAGCCGGATTTAAAATACTCCGGGATATTAATTTTGATACAGTTGGAATGTAAGAACTCATAATCATAGGATACGAACTGCTCCATGGATCCGAAGCTGTGAATGTTCGCAGAAAGCACAAAGTCCTGATAAAAGGTACCGGTATAAAACTCACACACATACTGTGCATCCTTCGTAAGCCCCAGTACGGTTCCGCCATCCGATACGTTTTCCTCAGTCACCAATACGCCTCCGACCTTATCCAAATAAAGTCTTGCTACCGTGTCAAAACACAAAAGGGAAAAAGCTTCGGATGCCGTATCCACGTAGTACTTATAATCGTCCTTATCGGTTTCCGCATAGACAAAGTAATAATGTCCCCCTTCATCCGGGATCATGTTGGAGACACCGATGGAATACCCATAGTCTGCAAATCTCTCAAACACAATTTCCTCCGGGACAGTCGTTTTCGAAATATAGATAAGGGCATTATTCCCTATAATCGTAGGGATCTCGTCATCCATGCTGCTGTTTATCCAGATGCTTCTTGGATACTGACCGGAACGATCCAGTTCCTTTCCTTTAAAGTTAGTATCCCCCTTGGGGCAGGCAAAGAAGATATTCTCTCCTTCCCTATCCCTTGCAAGATCCTGTCTGATATCGGCTTCCCCCTCATGGTGCCAGACGTATGCCTTATTTGCTTTTAAGTCATACACATTTGCATAAGCTTTTGCTTCCTTACTCTCCATTCCGGCAAGGGTGGGAAACACACTGCAGCCGGTAAGCATCAGGGTAAGCGCCATAAAGAAGCTTATACCGATCACTTTCTTTTTCCTCATACACTCACCTCAAAGGGGTAGACTTTACGAAGGATCAGTTTCCCCTTGGTGGCATCAAATCCTACGATCCTTACGATTTCATCCACGGTAAAGTCGGACAGATGCACCACGTACTCAAACCCGGTCAGCTGTTTTAAGGCTTCCCTGTTTCCGTATCCGGTTGCCTGAGAGATATAGTCTGCCATCTTTTCCACTGCCATCTCGCAGTTGGCTCCATGCACACTTGTCCAGCACTTATGTCCGGTCATGGATGCCTTGGAAAGTCCTGCAGCTTCCGATCCTTCCTTGACCTCTCCCACGATCACACGATCAAGATCTACAAGGAGTGCCACTCTGGTCAGATCCCCAAGGTTATAACTTACCTTGCTGTCACCGCCATTTACCATGACATGGGCTGCAATGATATCCGGGTGGTGCAGATCAAAAAGTTCTGCATTCTCCTGACAGATCATGACAGAATCACTATCCGGGATCTTTTCTATGCAGGCATTCATGAGGGTAGTCTTTCCGGAAGCGCCCTTCCCGGTAAACAGAATTCCCCGGCTTTCGATCATCTGGGAGAACAGGCTGTCTAAGTCTTCATTTCCTTCCGGGAAGAACCTTTCCTGGAAGTGCACCTTTAGACTGCCCTTACGTCCTGTTTTTCCAAACATTCCAAGATCCGACAGTTCGCTTAAGGAATACTTATTCTTGGGGATCTTTCTTATTACCACCAGGGGGCTGCCTCCCACAATCAAAAGACCTCCGATCACGGCTAGCCGTAAGATAAAGTCCTCCTGATCCGCATCCGTAAAGGTCTGGATCGCATTTGCCGTGCCAAGGTTTACCTTATTTCTTTCAAGAAGCCTTGTGACAAAGCTTTTGTAGGCTCCCTCGGAAGGGAAGGTAATGTCACTTCCCTCTCTTTTTCCGTTTCGTTTGATACGGATATTTTCTGCATTATGGATCTTGATATCCGAAATGCTCTTATCATGGATCAGATCATCAATGATGCCATATCCCCAGATCTCCCGATCCACCAGATGCAGGATCTCTTCCTTTTCTTTCTCCCCGATCTCTTTTCCTTCTTCATCGGTATAATCTGACAGGCTCTCTTTCATAGAATTTAAGACATCCTCACGACCGTTTATGAGATTCCCATAAGTTCTCTTATTTAAGTTTTTAAGGACTCCGGCACCCTGCGTTTCATAAAATTCCTCCACAAGGTTTTCTGCCAGCGCCTGTAAGTCTTTTTTGTTACTCATTTTCTTCCTCCCGTTCCATTGTTTCTAAAATTACCGCCTCATGGTGGATATTTTCTTTTTTCTTTGCCGTGGCAAAAAGAACCACCGACAGGATGGTAACTGCAAACACTACGATAAATGTTATCAGTTTCACCAATAGTTTCCTCTGCTCCCCTGGATCTTTTCCACGTTCTCTTAGTAAGATGGCTTCCTCTTCCTTTTTGATCTTCTCTGCGTTCTTCCTGATGACCCGTACATCTTCCGTGGATTCATAGGTAAGTGTTACTGCAGTCTTAAAAAAATAGCAGTACAGATATTTTCCATAGGTTAAATCCTGCGTATAGTTACAGCCAAAGGCAATGCCTACAAAAAGCAGTAACAGAAATAGCAGTACGCAGACCGCTCTTGGAACGTTCAAAAACATCGGAAGACAGACATTGATCAGAATGCCTGCAGACAGGCATCCGAAAAATAGCAATTTTTGCAAAAAGCTCTGTCCTTTCAGGGCATCGATGCCAAAAAGGGCATCCGCATCTATTTCTTCCAGATTTACGTTTCTCTCCATCTGTGCCATAACTTATCTCCTCCTAAAACATTCTTTGGATCATGCCATCTGTGCCCTTTACAAGTCCTGCGATCACAATGGGGGTAATGGCTGCCTGCACCGTAATCATGATGCAGTTTTCCATGTCGTTGGTGCCATACAAAGCATCACTGACAAGTTCCGTGCACATCACGCATCCCGTCTTAATAATCACTACCATCATTGCCCCGGAAATACAGAACCCAAAGAAGGTCTTCAAAAACTGCACCATGGAACGGGATATTTCATGACCGCCTGCCCCCATTGCTACCGCAATCCCGGCAAACGGCATCAGCACCAAGGGTTTTAAAATCCGCTCAAAGGCACTGCTTATAATGGACAGACTGCTTGCTACCATCACAAGGATCAAAACAACTCCCCCGATCAATAAGAGGATGCAGCATCCCAGGGTCTCAAACAGCTTTCCGATCCACTCCCCGGACAGTTCAAACTCCGGAAGTACCAGACTTTCACTAATGATTCTTTCAAGGTCTCCGTCCATGGACAGCGTATATCCCGCACCTCCGCCAAGCGTTGCGGTGATCCCATCGGAAAATTCCATGATGTATCCCAGTATCTGCCAAAGGTTTGCTGCCACAAACAAAATGATGCAGTACCTGACCCCATCCATCAAAAATCTCTGTGCCTGCTGCTCCGGCGGAGCAGTTACCACAGATTTATAGATGGCAATGACAAAAAAGCAGGTGGCAATCGGTATGGTCGCTGAAGAAATGCTTGTATAAAGTGAATGCACGATTCCATAGGGAGTGCCACCGGAGACGGCAGTCGGGCTTGTCCGAAAGATGGTCATGGCGATGCCGATCAAGGTGTTCCAGATTGCAAAGGAAGCGTTATAAAGTGCTTTTACTACCGTTTCCATTTCTCTCTCCTTCCTTTAGGTTAAAACTGCCACCAGTGCACCAAGTCCCAAAAGTACACCACCTGCCACCACCGAGTAGACCGCCTGATGCTCACCCTGCTGATCCATCTGTCTGAACGCCATGGCAAATTTAATGCCACCGTAGACTAACATGACGGCGCCGATACTGGTTCCCAGTGTAATCAGGACATTTTTCAAACTGTCGATTGCATGGGTATAAGCTGCCAGTGCAAAAACCGGGGGAAAAATAAACATTTTCATGAGCGCTCCTCCTTCCTTCATTTCTTTTCAGAAGTTAAGTGGGACGTTAAAAGACCTATTTCGTAGAATTTTTAGACAAAAGAAAAACCTCATGACTGCGTTTTACAGCCACAAGGTCTTAAGAATTATTTTAGGGCAAAGTACTTTTATGGTACCATTCCCACCCCCACCCCTGCCCGACTCCCAGGGGGTTGATGATAAACTTATAAATTTAACAAAAGATCCGGTACTACAAACATGGTTCTTTGAAAGACTATATGTTATCCATGATCCGAAACTTTGTACAGGCCTGATGTCTTGCCTGTTCGATGCATTCTTCTTCGGTATCCGCATAGCCTCTGACATTATCCTCTTCGTCATACCAGAGGTAGGCAAATTCTTCCGGCTCCTTTCCAAGGATGGTTGTCATAGTTTCCTCAACGATCTGACTTTTTACTTCCCAGACTCTTGCCTCTACCTCATCTCTATGATTGCTAATTCTTTCATTATCACAATGGATCAGGGAATCTCCGACTTCATAAATATCCCTTTTCAGTCTCTCCCTCTCTATTTTCGTTTTTGTAAACACCGAAAATCCATTGCCAAACACTTCTATTACTTCATATCCGATACGCTTTAATTCCAGTGCAATCGTCATAAGAATGCCAAAATCAATCACAATCGGGGGGAAGCACTCGTAAATATCCTCCTCCAGCAAGCCAACCAGTTCTTCCTCTCCGGTTGTCTGTTCCTTTTTGTCACTATCTTCCAGTGTCTGATACTGATCCGGGGATACAATTTTTCCGTACATCATCTGATCTATGGACACATCAAAATAGCTGCAGATCGCATCCAGATCATAGATACTCGCTCTTCCATTTCCTTTCTCCCACATGGAGATCGTCTGCCTGGCCATATGCAGTTCATCCGCTAACTGCTGTTGTTTTACATCATGAATTTGCCGTAATGCCTTTAGATTTCTTCCAAATCGGATTTCTCTTGTTTTCATATAAAAATACCTCCGGTTTTCTTTTCCATCAGCTGATATATGTATCATAGCATCTATAGGGCATCCCGGTCGAGCAATACATTTTTACACGAAACTGCTATTTTCTGCTCAAATGTTAATTTTACTGACATAGGCTGATGGCATCCGGCTTTTATGTATCAACGTTTCGTTGGCATCATTCCCCACACAAATCTTCATACACCTGCTTTATCACACTTTCTATGTGAATGCTCCCAAGATATCCAAAAGGAATCTTCCGTTCTCTGACCGCAGCTATAAACTTGCCATAGATCACATGGCTCATATGATCGGTATAAAAATAAACCTTCTCACACCCTTCTAACATCTTTCCGTCTACCGTTTTGGAAGCTTCACTAAGTACAAATCTCCAGTCAGGGAATTGCTGTTTTAACTTATTATGCCAGTTTACATGACCGCCTATAATTGCAATCTTTTTTCCCTTAATGGCAGCTTTCATTTCCTCTATAGACAAATCGTTTCTTATTTCTTCTTCCTGCTGTGTCTGATACGCAAACTCTCTTAAGGCAATCAGTTCTTCC
Source organism: uncultured Lachnospiraceae bacterium (assembly GCA_945929965.1). Lineage (GTDB taxonomy): Bacteria > Bacillota > Clostridia > Lachnospirales > Lachnospiraceae > Acetatifactor. The sequence goes on along the minus strand of CAMEOT010000023.1, from coordinate 16,804 downwards.
CTTTCACTCTCATACCGATGTACCATCTCTTCTGCTTCTTTTCTGGAAGCTTTTGCTTCACTATAAGCATCTCTTAGTCTTTTGATTTCCCGGTCTTTTTCATCCAGACTGCTTCTAAGTCTCGCTATCTCTTTTAAGTATTCGTCTTCATTTTCCTCTGTTTCTGACGATACCGGTGTACTGGATGCTTTCGTTTTCAAAACCTCTGGCTCTGTTTTTTCTTTCTCTTTATACACTTCAATCTTTTTCGGATCAAAAAGACTGTCTTCGTCATCATCGTAATCAAAGTCATACTTAGAAAGAAGATAATCTGTCTCCATGTCAAACCGGTCTGCGATATCTGCTATGGTAGAGCAGAGCGTATAGATCATTGTAAGATGCTGGATCTGTTCGTAAGTGTACTCTTTTTTCGGATGATTCATTTTAAGAGTCATCAGGGTTCGTGTCATCTCTATGCGAAGTCCCATAAAATTTTCCAGAGACGTAAAAGGAAAATCCCCGGGATAATTAAAGTAATTCATGCATTCTTCCGCAAATCTCTCATCTGCATAATATTTCTTTCCATACTTATTTTTGGAACTTAGTTTTTCATCATCCATCCAGGCATCCACGGTCTTCATGCACTCTTCAAAAAGTCCATCTTCCGGGAACTCTCTTTCAATGTATTCTTCTCTTTTCCAGTCTTCCATCTTTTTTATCAGATAGAAGTATAAAACGGACACTTCATCCGAAAATGTAATTCCCATAAGCGGACACATGATAAGTACCATTCCCACGACACCCAGCTGGCTGTTTTCCTCTTTTTCATCAGAAAGACCCAGTATTTCGTCCATGGAAATCGTGCGGAATCTTTTAAGTGTCCGGTACAGATTTCTATGATAAATTTTAAAGAGATATTTTAACAGTTCCCTGCAATAAACGTCACCACTCTGCGCTCCGCCGTAAATGACATATAAAATCTTTTTCTGCAAAGCCACAGCTATATTTTCGTTATATCTGGCATCAAGATCTATATTTCTTGTATATTTTAGGAATTCAGGCAGCTTATCACTACAGTGTTTCAGAAAATCCTTTTCTATGTAAGGGAAATCACAGTCCATATCCAGAGTAATAAAATCCTGCAGGAAATAATACTCTGCACCGATAGTATCCGGCAGGGCATTCCCTTCCTGTCTGTTCTTCATATCCTGTATAACGGAAATCAAAACGTCCACCGGCATCGGGTTTTCGTCATTATATCCCTGATCAAAATAATCATCCAAAAATCTGCTCATAGCTGCCACCATATTCTTAAATCTGTGTGATTTTTGATTTTGCTCCTTGTTAACAAATACTTCTTTTTTATAGTAACCAGTAACTCATTCTGATTCATCACCATTTCTTGTTACATCAAAACTCTTCCCATGACTTACCATCAAGATCTTTCGCAATCTGTTCCGTGTCCGGCATTGTCTGATATCCGAACATCTCTGCGAGGTTAAAAAATTTACTTTTCTGAATGGGATTCTTACTGGTTTTTCTAAAATCTATCGGATAAAATTTCTCTACCATAAAATATCTGTGACTGACTGTTTTCAAATTATATCCATAGTCCACTGCACGTTTGATTGCCTCATTAATTCTGTCAATCTCTTCCTTTGTCGGAGACTCTCCATCCTCAGCATGATATGTCATCTGCCCATCTTTCTCAACTGCTATAATAGTCTTCTTTAGTTTCCCTATTCCTCTGATACTTTTATCCGTATAAAGACCTATATACCCATGGTCAGAATATTTCCGGGATTCCTTATCGTAAAAGAGATTTAGTTCCATGTTGTCATCAAATGTAGTACCTGCTACAATGGCTCTCATCCATTTATAGCCATCCGGTATCAACTGCTCATCAAAACAATACTTTTTATAATCATCCATGACCGAAATGATCTCCGTATCTCTATCGTCTATGATGTCTTCCATGGCTGCCACAAGTTTTTCAAATGTTAAATTAACGTGTTTAATGGGACTCACAAGACATTCCTTATTCTCACTATTATATTTTTTAAGTACTGTCGTCATTTCTTCAAACAACTTCTGTTTCATGGGTCTTGGATCCAGTGTTAAAAGAATTTTTATATCTTCCCTGCCAAACTGCCCCAAATGTTTGACAAGCTGCTCTTTATAAAACTGATTATGCAGTTTTGTTTCCACCACTATCTTAAAACTCTTTTGGCTGATTACGGCATCTGGTACACTTTCGTCACCTACTACCTGTAAATCAAAGGAGAGTTCCGGGCTCTCGTCTTCTTTTAGAATCAGTGCATTTAACATGGCAAAAAATTTATCGGCATTATAATTATACAGCCTCGATAACATTAACATTGTATTGGAAGTATCTACATTTTCTTTGGAATGATATCTTTGAAAATAATGTATTTGCATATATGACACCTCAATCATTCTTCGATTTCATAAGAAATTCATATCCGTTTTCATCATTTCCGGTAATCACAAGTCCCAGATCCCCATAATAATATCCATTTGCTTCCTTGTTGCCGATAAAAGCAGCTACAGCTTCTGCAATTTCAGCATCGGTTGTTTCTTCAGATAATACTTGTGAAAACTGATCTATCAGCAAAACGCAGTCATCTGCAGAAGCTCTGTGCGCATACACCCGAAGGATTCCTTTCTGTGTCAGGGAATCCCGCTCCACAATATCTACCTGCGTTTCTCTCAAAAGATAACTTTTTCCTATGGCATCCTTATAAGCAGCCAGCCGAAATTCCGTCTGATAATGGTTTCCGGATCTGTCAGATGGTGTAAAATCCTCCACGTAGGTTAGTTCAGAATCTGAAATACTGTTAAACTCTGCAACCGCAGCCTCTATAATTTCACTTCCAGATTTCACAGTTTCTGCATTTTCCGTATCTGCCACTGTTTCTGTCTCTTCCACACTTTCCGTTTGAGCACTCTCCAACGCCTGTATTGTTTCAAAAGATGAATTCTCCACTCTCTCTACTACCGTCTGGGTTTCCACTATGCTCTCCTCTTTTGTGGTCTCCGTGTCATCAGAAGCTGCTATCGCAAAATATGCAATCCATGCCACGGCAATGATGCCCCACTTGATTCCCGGCTTCATATCTTTTTTTCTAAGCATCAATATGGTTAAAGGCAACGGAAAAATGCAGATCCATCCAAGTACCCACAGCCAGGTCTTTCTTTTCTTCGATGCCACTACTTCCTGCGAAACTATATTTCCGGTATCTACCCTGCGCTCATTTTCCATCCGCCTTGCTTCTGCCTGCGCCTGCTGTCTTCCCTTTTCAAACTGATAACCTGCTTCATATGCATTATCGTACTTTACATGAACCGCTTCATCATCCAGTAAAAAGGTAGAACCACAATGTTCACATTTTGCACTTCCCATATCTGCATCTGCCTGAATCTTTGCCCCACAGTTAGGACATACCATATCTACCAGTTTCATATCGTTATTCCTCCGTCTTTTTATTCTCTTCCAGTTCGCTCATATATCCTGCTGTTACAATACCTGCAGGCAGTGCCACGATTGCTATGCCAAATACAGCAGACAACATGGTTATAACCTTTCCTGCCGTAGATGTTGCATAGATATCCCCATATCCTACGGTAGTAAGTGACACCGTAGCCCAGTATATGGCATCAAAAAATGTGGGAAATGTCTCGGGTTCCACATTAAATACCACCAGTGCGGATACAAGAATATAGCCTCCTGCCAGTATGCATACCGTAATCAGGGAATCTTTTTGTCTCTTGAATACATTAATTACCATGTTGATGCTTTTAGAATATCTGACTGCCTTAAATACCCTAAATACTCTGAATGTCCTGAATAATCGCAATATTTTAAGCAGTTTAAGGCTGCTGTTTAAAATGGTTACCGAAGGGAGAATGGATAACAGATCGAGAATTGCCATTCCCGAAAAAGGATACAGAACAAAGGAAAGCGCTCCCTTTCCCATCTTAATATCTGCTGTTATAAGTCGCAGCACATAGTCTACGATAAATATGGTTACCGTTATTTTATCAAGCATCAGAAGAAGTGTACTATTTTCTTTAAAAGCAAGTGGCACAATACTCACGATAATGACAAGCATCATAAACCAGTCATACAATTTACTTATCTTATCATCTTCATCTGCTACTTCAATAATGCTGTACAGTCTTTTTCTCCATCCCATAGAAGCATCCCTCATAAGTTAGATTTTCTAAAGTATAACATAAAAAAGGAAGAACGCATATAAACTACACCTTCTTCCTCTTAATTTTTCACTTTATTTTATTCATTTTTCCTTATGCCAGTTTCACCTGCTCGATAAAATCTCTTACTTCCTCTGTCTCAGAATTTTCATTAAACAGTTCCCGAATCATGGAATAGCTGTAGCCGTTTGAAATAAGAGGTTTTAAAAATCTTATCAACACATTAGAAAAGCCATTATTAATTAAGCTTCTCACCACAAGGCATCTTCTTTCATATTCCTTCTGGTCGCACACTGATCCATCCGAATTATAATGGAATTCCTCTAATGTGATCTTTTGCATCATAGAATGCTTTTCCTCATATCTTTTGGCATTCTCCAAAAGTTTCTGCCTTTCCTTCATGGAAAGCACAATCTCCTTTGGTTCCACTTCCATTTTGATGGCTTCTTTGTAAACAAGTGCTTCTTCTACCGTAATATGTCTGATTTCTTCCCCGGCATCCAATAGCCTCTTTGCTTCTTCCCTTGCTTTTTTGCCACTTAACATGACCGGATCATTATTTTTATATTTCCTCTCTCTCTTTATCCGCTGTTTTCTCGGATCATACGGATTCTTTTTTCTGCACAGCAGCTTTACAAAATCTGTCTTTTCCATCTGACATTTTGTCTGATATAAGGGTTCTGTCCCTTTCACCACAATAGCGCATTCCCCATCTTTTTTCATGGCAAAAATGTCCTCTGCAGATAACAGACTCTTTTGCATAACATCCTCTGAGCGGGAACTCTGCCCCTTATAGTCCTTTGCATCCGATTCACTGGCTTTATGAATGGTCTGTGTGCCAAAATGTTTGGACAGGTATTCGCAGGAATCCATATCCGGTGCTCCCAAAATATCTATGATAGAACAGTTACCGATCAAGTCCTTATCCATATCAAACTTTGGAAACTTTCTTTTTAACTGGATCAGGTTCTGCACAATAATTACGGCACTCATATTTCGGGAACGCATGGTAGACAGCTTCTCCACAAAGGAATCCGGCAGCGTGACATTTGCAAATTCATCCATTAAGAAGGTAAGATGCACCGGCAGAGTCTCATGAAGAGCAGGATCTATTGCCGTCAGATGATAAAGCTCGTCAAAAAACAGCGAATACACCATCGAAGGAATCCAGTCATAATATCTCTTATCCTCACTGGTCACGATATACAGAATTCTCTTTCCCGTTCCTGCTTCCTTACAGGGCTTGGAATATCCAAAACTGTCTGCAATATGTATTTCGTCCTCTGACAAAAGATCAATGACACACTTTAGTTTCATATATCTGCAGTGTGCATCTAATGATGCCACAATGGAACTGGTTGTCTCCGCTGCTCCATGATAAAACTTCTCCACCTCGATAAATCCCGGGAAGTCTGAATCATTTCCGCATTCTTCTTTCCAGTACTTTTGTGCCCTCATTTCAATATCAAGGATACCACCTGCCCGGTTATCTATGGATCCATCGTTCTTTGTATAAACGCACGTTGCATTCAAAAGCATTACAAAGGTCTCCCAGTTTTGCTCTTCCTTGGGATAATAATAGTGAATCAGATAAATAATACTGGTAAGCAGTACTTCTGCAGACTGTTCAAAAAACTGATCGCTGCTTCCGTTATCTTCTGCCAGAGTCGTTGCTTTCATCAAAATTCCGGCAATGCTCATAATATCTGATTCATTACGGATATAGCGAAACGGATTAAAATGAATGCTCATAGGCATTCCATCCTCCGATTCCACGTTCATAACCATGACTTCATATCCATTATCCTCAAAATACTGCCCTGTCTGCTTATAAAGTTCTCCTTTGGGATCGGTCGCTAAGAAATTTCCGCAAAGCTGTGACAATAAAGGTCTTGCTAACCGGAAGGATTTACCGGATCCCGGAGGCCCGACTACCAGCATATTCAGGTTTGAAGTCTTTTCGTTGTGGATAGACAGATATACTCCTTCCGCAATCCAGTAATTTGCTGTATTTACACGTAAGGGATGTGTAAGTCGCACATCCCCGGTAACAACCTCTACTTCATTTTTTTCGTCATGATTTGCAAACTGTCTGGTAAATTCCTTGGCATCTCCCCATCTTGCCCTGCCATATTCCTCTCCGGCAAAGGGATGCTCAATTCTTGTAAATATGATAATAAATGCCATTGACCATCCGATCATATATACCAGTACAAATTTCCATGTGGCAGATGTGACTCCCACAATATAATGGTGTCCATCAATCACAAAGCTCTGGAAATTGTTCATAAATTCATTGAAATCATTCCCTGATATCCACACTGCACCACACAAAAACCCAAGATATACACAGATACTGACTCCAATCAGGTAGATAACTACGGTTTCCTTAACGCTTCTTGTGTGTTTCTTGACGGAACTTGTCCTTTGCATTCATTGTTCCCCCTTTATCTGCCTCCGGCTTTCTGTGTAACTGTCTGCACTACCTTCTCGCCCTGCTTATTCTCAGAAAGTGCCTTCATGATCTGGTCTCCGGTCAATACCTTTTCCTGCCCATCTGCTCCGGTATAGGTATATTTTGCATCACTCCTAAGACTAATCTTAGCGTTATCCGAATCCATCCCCACAAGAGATACTCCCTCCACCAGACCATCATCCAGTTCCAGTGACAGAATCTGCTTTTCATTTGGCATGATCTGTGTTGCCGGTACCGTAACCGTTGAATAATAGGACTTAATATATCGCTCTGTCTGTGCGGTATCCTTCTTTACCTGTTCCATTTCAGCCCTCATTGTGTCAGAAATATTCTGCCCGTCTTCCCGGGCATGGGTAAAATTTACATCCATGGACATGATATAATCCTTAAGCCCTTCTTCGCTCCTTACAACAGAACACGGCTGATCTCTTAACATTCCTGCCTGTTTCAAAAGCTGGGGAAGCCTTTCCATCCACGCTTCCTTACTATATCCCTTATCTGATATCGGTGCTTTCTTTGCTCCACTCACCGGATCCGTCACCTCATACACAGAATACACGACACCGTTTTCATCCACTTCAAAGCTTCTTTTCACGGTAAGAAGTGTGTCATCCCCAGTCTTCTGATTATAAAAAACCTCTTTGCTATCCGGAACAAGTCCACTGTCTCTGATCGGGTACATACAGTCATCGGCCATAAACTCCTTCACGACTCCACAAGTCTGCGCCTGATTAAGAGCCTTCTCCGGATCATCTTCAAAGCAGCTTCCTTTTCCCTGTTTCAGATAGTCTGCAAATTCCAGTACATTATTTTTCTCCATCTTTTCCTTGGATTCCTGTAACAGGGTTTCATTCTGACTCTTACCTTCTTCCAACTCCCTGATTTCATTCTCTATTTCTTTTTTCTCCTCAGGAGACTCTGCATTTTCCAGTCTTTCCTTTGCTTCCCCGATCTTTTTATCATAATCTACCTTTACGGCTTCTTCCTTTTCCACACGTTTGCGCATAAAGGATTTGATCTGCTCATCATGCATTCCAAAATCCTGTGCCAGTACAGCAACCGGAATATAGTCGTCATACGGGTTTAAATCCGGCATAATGCAGTATCTTAAGCCATTCTGTCTGCAATAATATTCAAAGGGAGAAATAAACCCTTCCCCTTTTATGCTCTTGTCATTCGTAATATCAATGGTCTTTTCAAACATCTCTGCCGGGAATTCCAGAATGGGAGCCATGCCTTCACTTGCTTCCTGAATCTTCTGCCAGGAACAGCTACCCGGTTTCTCCAGCCATTTTTTATGCTGCCATGTATGAAGTGCCTGAATTGCTGACACCATACTGGTAATCATTGCCTTGGTACCTTTTAAAAGGTAATAGATTCCTTTATATTCCAGATCTACTACCTGTGCAATCTCATCTGCCATCTTGTTTCCTCCTATGGTCTTAATACCAGAATAATATTATTTGTCCGAAGTGTTTCATATACCACACCATGATCCGCATTTAGTGCTTCCACCACTTCACCGTTTCCCACATACAACGCTACATGGTAAATTCCTAAAAATCTTTTATTGTCATGTCCACCGTAAAATACAAGATCCCCCGGTTCCATATCTCTCATATCCAGTTTTGTGGTAGATACTGCGGTTCCATAACTATACAGTTTACTTGCCTCTGCTGCAGCTGTCGGTGGATATCCTACTCCATAGCTTAGGTCTACTCCTGCAGACAGCCAGCTGTAATACACAAGAGAACTACAATCATATGCGCTACCACTGGTCCGGTCTTCCTGTGAATATGGATATCCAACTTTGGAAAGTGCATAACGGATCACTGCTTCCTGTTCTTCACTTGCCCCACTGTCTTCCACGATTTCATCTATCTCTTCCTCCGAAAGACTTTCTTCCGACAAAATATGTCCTCTGCCCGAATAACGGCTTAAAAACCCGGTTACCCTTCCGGTAACGGTACTTATCGTAGAAAACATTCCTACCACAATCGTTATCAGAAGAAATGTCACGATAAGATACATAAATACAGTCAGGATATGTGGTGCCAGCGCAGCCACCAGTTTTGCTGCCAGTACCTTCCCCCATGTTTTGGGATTCACATAAGTCGTAACCACCCTGACAAGACCGGTATTCCCGTCATGCAATGCATTTCCTGTAGTTTCTTTCTCTCCCCGGTTTTCTGAAAACAGATTCTTTGCCCGGATCATTCTTGCCACCATTGTCTTTCTGGCAGCTTTCTCCTTTCCCTCGCTGCTCTGATCTTTTTTTGTGTTTTTATCCGAACTCTTAGATTTTTCAGAAGTTTCTGCTTCCGCTCTTTGTTCCTTTCCTACAATCTCTTCCCGATACGATTCTCCACTTCTTTCATTTACCATCCATATATCAGCATCTTTTTCTTTGAAATCCTGCTCATTCTTTGTGGGTGTGCATTTTTCTGGTGCAAAATTCTTTTGATCCTGCTTCCTGTTTTCCATATTTCCGGGATCTGAAAAATTAGACATTTCCGCTTTAGAAAATCTCCCATAGTTATCCGTGAATTTAAGTTCCTCCGTAAACTGCAGGTTTCCTTCCTTAAACTGCATAACTGCCTCCGTCCGTATTTACGATTTCATAAATCTCCGATTCCTTACTCATACGGATATCAAAGGGAATTACCACGCTTCCCATCTTAAGAAGTCCAGTGCCACTTTCTGCATTATCCACGTAATTAAACATAGCCGGACTGATATTTGGCAAGAATTGCATCAGCTTACGCTTATCAATAGAGGACTGGGCCAATAGTGCAAAGCATTCTGTGTTAGAAAGAATCGCTGACAGCCTCCCGGCATTGTCTTCATTTAGAAGATCACTCATGTTCTGCGATATGCCACAGGCACATCCCAGGAGTTTTCTGATTTCTTTCCAGAGTTTCACCACAAAGGCTGCGATCTGATCAATCCCCAACAGTTCATGAAATTCATCTATGTAAAGATGTGTCCATTTCCCTTCCCTGGAGTTCTCCGAAAGCTTACTGCGAAGTACTTCCATCATAATGAGCATACTGGTGACACGAAGATTTTCCTTAAGTCCCGGAAAACTGAAGGTGATGAGTCTTTTCCCAATATCCACGTTTGTTCTGTGGTTGAACAGATTCAATGACCCATTTACAAAGATATCCATTGCTGCAGCCATATGATCCGCAAGTTCCGTTCCCTCATCCACAAGTCCCTGATAGATGTCCTGAAACGTAGGGGAGTATGCACGTACCTGTTCTTTTCTGGAAAGTTTCTCCCCGGTGCTGATTACTGCCTGCTCTGTAACCATAAATCCCGGTACTTCATACTCTCGTTCTCTCTCCATTTCCCCATTTAAGCGTTTTCTCATGTTAAAGTTTTCACTGTAAACTCTCTCCACCACACGGTCAATAACACCCTGTTCCTCTGCCTCCACATTTCTTCGCAGTAATGACGAGATCAAAGTCAGTATGAAATCTGCCTTTTCTGAAATAATCTCTCTAAGTTCGGTATAATCAACTCCATAAAAATCTACGTCCAGAGGGTTAATATAAACTTCTTTCTTTGCATCAAAGCATATGATGGCTGCATTTTCCTGTAATCGGTTTACAATCTGATGATATTCCCCCTGCGGATCGACAATGATTATCTGATCTTTTGGGTTATTCAGATATACCGACAAGATCTCCGATTTAGAAAAAACACTTTTACCGGATCCCGATTTACCAAGAATCATGCTGTTCCTGTTTTTTAATTTCTTCTTATCTCCGAAAATAGCATTCTGACTTAACTGATTGATCCCATAATATACACCATTTTCATCATTAAGTTCCTGTGTTTTGAACGGCATGAACATGGCAAGACAGCTGGAAGAGAGATTCACCACTCTTTTAAATTCCTGGCATCCTAAGATCAGTGCAGAATTAATACCTTCTCTTTGCATGGCAAAGCAGCTTTTCAGGGTAAGTGACTTTAAAGATGCAATGTTCTTAAGTTTTTCCTCGATCCTTCCCAGTTCTTCTTTCGTGTTTGCCATAAACAGAACCATAATGGTGGTATTGTAATAATGGTCATCCTGTTCATCTAACTTCTTAAGGAAGGTATCTAACTTATCCTTCTCCCCTAAAAGTTTCTGTGAAGCATCCGCTAAATAATCATTGTTATTGCGATTTCTCTGCTTTTCTCCCTCAATCTTCATCCCGACTTTCATGTATTTCCGGGATATTTCCTGCTTAAATCCTCCGATATCAAGCAGTTCATTATTCACGGTCACATAACTGGTACAGTTGACTTTAGCAAGCGAAGTCAGTATGTCACTTTCCAGTGCCTTCGGATAATCCGCAATGTACATCACTTTTCCAAAACAGTGATTGATCCGAAATTCCTCATTGTCGTAAGTGATTGCTGCAGGTGCCAGAACATTCAAAAAATCCTGTCTGCTTTCTACGATATTTTTATAGGAAAGAGGATACCCCTTAGAGATTCCGGTATGTGTAAAGTTAAAAAGGATCTGCAGTCTTTCATCCACAGAAAGAGGATGCATGGTCGATCCCTGCATTCCATTCATTCCAAGCCCTACAAAAGATGACCGGATGGCTCCCTCAATAGACAAGAACTGTGCTTTTGCATCCTTTACATCGTCCGCTGTAATGGTCAGTGTCAGATAGATGGTCTGGTACAATCCCTGCCTTGCATCCGAAAGCTTCTCCCTGATGACCGCATTATAAGAATTTCTTAAATCGTCATCCCTATCACCACGGTTTCTGTAAAGGATGTTTTCATAAAACTTCTTTTCATCCACGTATTCATTTGCAATCGTGTATGAAAAACGGCAGGGAATGCCCTTAAGCACTTTGGAAAAACCAATAATAATCTCCTTCTGCTCAATATCTGTTACTCCGGCAAAATTAATATCACTTAAGACATAGGTTTTGGAGTAGCGATTCTCTGTCAGCGCAAAGATGCCACTCTCCTCCACGCCTTCTATCGAGAAAATCCCCTGTGATCCGAATGTTTCCACATTTCCAGCCACATCATATTTCTTCGTCTGCTCATACTTTGTCATTATCATTCGCATTTTCCTCCCAAAAGATTTTTTCTACAGCAGGCAGTGAAATATTTCTAAACTCTCTGCTTTCCACCATTCCCAGTGAAATATCTGATAACAGTCCCATTCTTTGCTTTCCATAAAGCGGAGCCACAATATATCCATCTTTAGAAAGCAGGGAAAGAATCGTACTCTGGATGATCTCTCTTGCATCTGCGGAATCACAGACAAATGACATATGGCAAGAGATACTTATACCGTTCTCAATATCCGCCGGTGGAAAATTCCTGCAGTAACGCTTTTCCAGCATTCTTAAGTAGCTCTCTCTGTCTTCCTCTTTCATATTTGACATCTGGAAAGTTAAAAATATGAGACAACCCAGTTTTTGCAAGTCTGTAAAGACATCCCACTTGACAGTCTTTGGGTAATTCATAACAAACAGGCTTGTTCCATAACTTGCTTCCATCTGGAAACTATCATAGGATTCTGCGATTTCAGGAAATAGTTCATCATATAAATTCTTTTTGCTTCTTACAAACGAAGCATAGGAAAATTCCTTTGTATCACCCTGCAGTCTTGAAAAGATAATCTTTACCGCTTCATCTACGCTTAAAGGACGGATCCCTACGCTTTCTTTTAGAACCTCTTCATCCAAAGCAAACTGTTTTCTTACTTCATCATATGTTTCACCATATCCAGTTAATGTAAGAAACCAGTCCGTATCCTCTTTTTCAGGCAATAACCTTCCACTGACCATAATTTCTGATTGCAGTGCTGTCATTGTTGTGCTTAATTTGTCCAGTCTCCCATAGACCTCATAAATTCTGATCCATCTGTCTTCCACGAAATGGAAGGTACCAGCCGGATCAAAATTAAGAAGTTTTAGACTCTGTACGGTTTTCTTTGGCGCAGGAATAAGCATCTTATTAGCTATCCTATTCTGTTGTCTTCGTAATTTTTCTGCCTGTCTTTCTTCTGTATTCATCTATCCGGCTCCTTCCTTCTCTTTTTCGCCAAACCTCTTAATGTCCGTCAAACCACTGGTTAATCAGTGAGGTGATCTTGGTCTGGAAATCCGGAAGCAGAGTTTTAGTACCAAAAATATACAAAAGTCCCGCAATACCAGCTGCCACAGCAATAATGATGAACATAATGATGATCTGATCTACGGCAGGCTTCTTCTGCAGCACCTTCCCCTTTGCCACAATCAACATCTGATCCACCTTCTTTACTACCTTTCTCATTCTTCTATTCTCCTTTCAGCGAATTGATAGATCTGTCTGATCTTCATCCAATATGTGGGACACATATGTTTCTGCTTCGTAATCCTATTTCTAATTTTATGCAACAAAAAAGCACCCCCCATTTTGAAGTGCTCTCTTTTCATTATAAATTTATGGTACAAATAATATGCTCCATCCGTATATTTATATTTTTATAATTGTTTTCCTCTCTCAATATTATTCTATATTTTTATATGCATGACATCTTTACATCCATAATAGCATAAGAGTTTTTCAAACTCTATGATTCCATGGTTTCACCCAATGTTTCATTTCATTTATTATTCTCTCATGATATAATTGCTTATAGCTTAATGTAAACTTTACTATTCATTATCGAGGCTTTTATATTATGAATACACTTTTTTTAATTGGGAATGGATTTGATCTAAACTGTGGTATGAGAACTGCTTATAAAGATATTTATCCTAGTTATATTGCGGAACATTCATCCTCCAATGTCATATCAAAATTCAAACAGGATATATCTTCTAATATTGAAACATGGAGTGATTTCGAATCAGCCATGGCTCGTTACGCTGGTAACTACGATAACGAAAACGATTTTCTTGAATGTGTTTACGATTTTTCTGCATTTGCAACAGATTATTTAACGAAACAAGAGCTTAAATTCAAAAAATATTTACAAAGCAATAAATTTATGAGCAGCTTTTCCTCCGAAATGTATAACTCTCTCAGAGGATTTTACTTGGATTGTACTCATAATGTTATCAATATTATGAATGACCGCCTTGCTGGAGATATTAGTCACATAAATGTTGTATCTTTTAACTATACAACTATCTTCGATATGATTTTTCAAGATGTTTATTCTAACATGAGGCTTCCCTCTGTTCCGGTATTACACATCCATGGTATATTGGGTGATGATCCTGTATTTGGAATAGATAACGAATCCCAGCTTAATGTCTCCTACCCTATAACAGACAACCTACGTCAAAGTTTTGTTAAACCTTATTTTAACGGTCGCTACGACAAACAAAGAATTAAAGATTTTCAAAATCTGATTTCTTCTGCTGATACTATTTGTACATATGGGCTTTCCCTTGGTGAGTCCGATTTATCATGGCGTAATGCCATTATATCTCGGTTAAAAGAGTGTTCAAACACGCATTTATTCTATTATGATTATCAGTATCTTTATGCCGACTATAAGGTTCTTGCTCAAAAGATGACTATTGAAGAATCTGCTAAACAAAAATTACTACTCTCTTGGAATATCGAAGCGATTGACGATTTATTAGAAAGAATTCATATTCCCATCAGAAAAAACATATTTAATTTTAGTCCCTTTTTTAAGCTAATGCCTGATAATCTCTAATAAATGGAGGACATCTTTCGCTGTCCTCCATTTTAATATGCCCCTCGGTCAATCGAAGTGCGGAACATGGTAAGTAATGTCCTCTGACTGGTTAACTTCTTCTTGGTCTGATTTCCGGCAAAGTCTCTTGTAATGATTAGATAGTAGTCTACGGCATCCTCTGTCTGATTAATGTCATAATACACATCAAAGAAGGAATGTGTATCCGGGGATGCAAATTGATGATAGGTCGTATCTAGGTATATGACTTCTTCCTTTGTTCCGGATACCTTATACACGATCACACTTTTAATACCGCTGCTCTTATTGGCTCCGTGTACGCTTCTTACGATTTCATCATCAATGTGCTGATCCATGATGTTGTCCTGCATATAACCGGACACTACGATACCATCTCTTACAAATGTGATCTCTGTTCCATCTATTCCCGGAGGCGTAATATCATATCTGGTCGTGACACTGCTCCTTGAAATATGCCCAACATTGTCTGTGGCTTCAATCACAAAGGTTCGTTCTCCCTCATCGGTTTCTCTCAATGTATAAGATGCCTGATTACTTCCGACTGCAACAAGATTTTCTTTATCATGGTATATCTTCACGCTTCTAAGACCGGAGCCAACGGTCACCGTTCCCATCAAATAGTCCGTTGACCTTACTGCAATACTGGGAGCCACATTTGTCCATTCCGTATTTGTATTTTCCACTCCTATAATCACAGGATCCGAATGGTCAAGGTATACCCTTCCCGTGTTTCCCTGAATGGAGTGCCAGTCATTGTCTGTAGATACCGCATAATAGTAATAAATTCCCTCGTCCGTCTGTGTATAGCTATCTGTTGTCCATCCCGAAGTTCCGCCATGCTGATAGTTTCCGACAAGAGTCGTTACTCCGGTAATACAGTTTACCCGATACAGTAAAATATATCTGTTTCCTACACCTCCATCATATCCTCTTACCGTAATATTCACATTGTCTGCTGTCCAGCTGTAAGTAGATGCACTGACAAAAATTCCCTTCGTCTGTGTATATCCACAGGCAGAACAGCTTCTGCTATAATAACCGTCTCCATGCGCTCTCCACCCTGACAGATTATGTCCTTCATACTGTTCCAGCCCACATCTTCTACAACTTCTCTTATGAGTAGAACTGTTCACACAATACCATGATCCCCAGTCATGCCCCAGTGGAGGGGAGGATGTAATTCGTCTTCCTGGACAGATTGAGCAATGGTATTCCACTGATCCACCCGACGTACAGGTTGCCCCATATTCATCATACAGATACCAGCTATGACCGGAACATCCATCGGAATCTGTATACCAGCAGGTTGCCCCGGCGCATGACATGATTCCATTTGCCCTGCATCCGCAGGATACATTATGGCAGGCTGCGTAAGCTTTGCATGGCAACAGTATCATTGCTAAAAAAGCGCACAACACTGTCATATATTTTAATTTACTCTTGCTATTCATAATGCTTCCCCTTTATTTACAGCAGCTTCCACCGCAGCCCTGACTACATTCTCCGGTCTCCCCACAGGCTCCACAGACATCGTTACTCTTACAGGTATTTTCTTCCTCCAAAAGTTCATCCGCATTTTCCCCTGCAAATCCCAGATATGCCGTCTTTGTATATGTTACATTCCCCTTTACATACTGAACCACCGCTGTAAAAGAAGTCGGATATTTCGTTCCTTCCATCTCTGCTACCGAATAGGCACACTTTGTCTGAATCAGAGTATCGTAGTCTACATTTGCAAGCAGCTGCTCCAAAATACTGCAGTCCTTTTCATAGACATAGCTTTCCTCCCCAAGCAAATTTTTCTTATTGTCATCCAGGCCGGCATCTTCATACTCTGCATCGAAACCCATGGTCAGCCTTGCCGTCTCCAGCACTTCATACAGATCTTTGCAGGACTTGTACGAAAACCCAAAGGCTTCCTCAAAAGAAATGTCCGAAATCTTCTCACTGTCAAAAGCTTCTGTCCCTACCGCCTGCGTATAATCCGACGTAGCATCTGTCATAGCAGCTATATCCACATCGGAAAGATAGTATGTCTGAAACTGCATTGTCTGATTTCCATTCCCATCATCCACGGTCTCTGTATATATTTTTTCTATCTGCAGCTTTGAAAAAGAATCATAAACTGCTCTGCAGTCTACATCCTCCTTTGCTCCTTCCTCTTCCGGTATTTCTTCCACATCTGTTACAGCCGTTTCCTTATAAACAGTTTCTATAACATCCGCATCTCCTTTTTCATTTTCTACTTTCGCCTCGCCAAAATAAATATAAAACGCTACTACCATTACAAAAGAAATCGCTATTGCAAAAATCAAAATCTTAATATGTTCCGTTTTCATCCTCTGTTCCTCCCAGTTTCAAAAGGTAGTGTCAAAAACTACCTGTTTTTATTGTTCTTAAATCCTTTAAAACCTTGA
>CAMEOT010000022.1 GCA_945929965.1 uncultured Lachnospiraceae bacterium | reverse complement strand
AGCATCTGCCTTACAAGCAGAGGGTCATAGGTTCGAGCCCTATAGGCCCCATTTTTATGTTTGAAATGAAGGAAAACGTCTTTATGCGTATGCATAGAGGCGTTTTTTGTGTATACGATGAGCCAAGTACAGATTTGTGCTTGCACAGGAATCTGTATTTGGAGAAAAATAACTGTTTTGGAATTATTTGTATTTATGGCACATTGACGAAAAACGAAAGAATAGCTATGATGGAGTAATACAAGTACCGGGAAGGTGGGGAAAATAATGGAGCAGCGCATTTTGCAATATCGAAAACAGATAGATGAATGGCTGACAGAAATGGAGCAGAACGTACAGACATTGTCACAGCACGGTGAATACTCAACGCAGGCTGTACAGAGGCAGACGCATACACAGAAAACTGATACAGAGAAAACTGACATAAAGAAAACGGATACCGAGGAACAGACCATGCAGGAAATGGTTCAGGACAAGCTTAAGGAGCATCTGGTGCAGGTGGGATTTTTCCAGCATGAGCGCCTGATCCATCTGATCGTTACGGTGACCTTTGCACTGTTAGAAATGTTGGCAATTGTCTTAAGCGTAATTTCGGATAGTCTTTTCACCTTATTACTCCCCATAGTGATCCTGATTCTGCTGATCCCATACATCCGCCACTACTACATCCTGGAGAACGAAGTGCAAAAAATGTATGTGCAGTACGACCGGATGCGGAGACTGCAACAGACAGCAGCCGGGAGCAAAATCGAAAAACCAGAGAGATAACAGAAACAATACAGTGAAAATAAACAAACGAAAAAGATAAGGGCAAAGTTATGAGGACTTCGTATAGTAAAAAACATAAAGCAGGAATATCTGTTCTGTCCGGACTGACTGCGGCGCTCCTGTTACTTACTGGCTGCAGCAAGTCCGAAGAGACGGTCTATCAGATCCCGGAGGACAGAAAACTGATCGTCTATACCGCTCACAAAGCAGATGTATACGAACCGATCATCAAGGAATTTGAGGAACGTACAGGGATTTTTGTAGAGCTCAAAGCAGGAGATACTTTGGCACTTTTTGATGAATTACAACAGGATGCACCCGGTACCTTTGACGTCATGTTCGGTGGCGGTATTGAGAATTTTGAGGAGTGCAGAGACTATCTGGAACCTTATAAAGTCAGCGAAATAGATCAAATTGCGGAACAGTATCGCACGGAGGGAGATGCCTATACGCCCTTTTCTGTGCTGCCGACTGTATTTATCTATAACAATAAACTGGTCTATCCGGTAGCTGCGCCCAGAACCTGGGAGGAATTGCAGACCGATCGTTGGAAGGGAAAGATCGCGTTCGCAGATCCCACGAAATCCGGCAGTAGTTATACAGCACTCTGTACGATGCTTCAGGTATCGGATCAGGATGCGCAGAAGACGCTGGAGGATTTTACCGGTGCATTGGACGGTTACCTGTCACCCTCATCTGTGGCAGTACTGGAGGAAGTCAATGCCGGAACCAGACTGGTAGGTATTACCACGGAGGGAATGGCGAGACAGAAGATTCTGGAAGGGGCAGATATTACAGTGATCTACCCCACGGACGGCACCAGTGCCATACCGGACGCTACAGCAATCGTCAAGGGCGCAAAGCATATGGAAAATGCTAAATTATTTCTGGAATTTACCGTAAGTAGTGATGTACAGAGACTGGTGGAGGAAGTCTTTTTCCGGAGAACTGTCCGCAATGATATGGAAGAGTATGCAGCACCGGAGCAGACAAAATTAAAAACGATCGATTATGATATTCATTGGGCTTCTCAGGAAAAGGAAAAAATTCTGAACACATGGGAGACGTTACAGGGGAGAACAGATGAAAAAGTGGATTAAAAAGTCGTTTCACAGACAGTTGCTGGTCTGCTTCGGTGTAGTTGCGTTATTGCCGTTATTGCTTTTTGGGGTATCCCTGATCCAGACTATGGAGACCAAGATCAACAGCGATTATGAGAAAAAAGTAACAGAGCAGGCGGAACAGATAGATGCCGGCATATTGGAATTGTTTCAGGAGTTCGAGATGGTAGTGGAGAATATAAATGCTAACACCCGGATCGTGGAACAGATAGGTGAAGATGACACCTGGTCGAAGAGCAAGATTTACCTGCAATTCTATCGGGAAGTGACTGATTACAGAGAATATGCCCAATTTGATCTGTATGATAAAAACGGAAAATGTATTTACACTACGGCACAGGGAAGTGCCAAGAGGGATCTGCCTGTATACTGGGGCATCCTGAAAGCAGTCGAGGATAGTAAAGAGACGCTGGTGCTGCGGCGTGCAGATACTAATGACAGCAAGATTTTATTGTATGCAGCGGGTAAACTTATGGGAAAAGACGGTATACCGGAAGGTTATATTGTGATCAGCATGCGCGCAGAAAATTTTGAAAAAGTGCTTCATGATAAGGGAAATGCCAAAGCGAAGATAGCAATCATGGACCCCTTCTGGAGAACCATTTATGATAATGGTAACCTGCAGGAAGAGCAGATCCGGGAAGAACTCATGGTTGGTCATAAGCTGCTGGGAGTATATCGTGCCGGAGAACTGCTGATCCAGCCGCTGGGAGACAGTGGATTGTATACTGCATTGTCCTGTCCCAGCGTGTTTTCAACAGAAGTATTGAACTCCATGTACAGTGTGTTGATTGTGATGCTGACCATCAGTGTCATTCTGTGTGTTCTGGTGGCTTCCCGGCTGGGTAGAAATATGACCCGTCCTATCGAACGGATGAATACGGCCATGCGTACACTGCAGGAAGGAGACCTCACTGTCAGAATCGTCTCCGACAGAGAGGACGAGCTGGGACAGATGTCCCGGAACTTTAATATTATGGCCAACGAACTGGAGCAAAGCGTGCAGGATAAGGTGGAGAAGCAGAAGGAACTCAATGCTTCCCATATTGCCATGATGCAGGCACAGCTGAATCCTCATTTCCTGTATAACACACTGGACACCATGAAATGGGTGGCGAAGGCTAACCATATCCCGGAGATCGCTACCATGGCGGCGGGACTGGCGAAGATCCTTAGGACCAGTATCTCCAAGAGACAGTTCATCTATCTGAAAGAAGAACTGGAACTGGTGAATTGTTATGTAGATATCCAGAAGATCCGTTTCAATGATAAGTTCTCGTACACCGTGGATCTGCAGGAGGGACTGGAAGAATGCGTGATCCCCAAGCTGATCATACAGCCCATCGTGGAGAACTCGGTACTGCACGGATTAAAGGAGAGTGAAGAAGGAAATATCCTTGTGCGGATCACAGAACAGGAAGATGTCCTGTGTATTGAAGTAACTGATGACGGTTGCGGCGCTCCCGAAGAACGGATGGATGCCATCAATCACAGAAGACAGGAGCAGCTGGTGGGGCATATCGGGGTCTCTAACGTGGATACCATTATCCGGCTGACCTATGGGGAAGAATACGGCATCCATATGGAGAGTCTTACCTCAAACGCCGAAAACCCTACGGACGGACAGCGAACAGAAGAGGAAGGCGAAGTCCACGGTACGAAAGTGACATTACGATTGCCGGTAAGATACGGAGAAGCCTGAGGAACCGATACAGAGCAACGGACAGAGAGGAATTTTTATCGGATAGTGGGGAGTATACAGAAAACGGGAAGAAATAATGGAGGGAGTAATACGATGTACAAAGTGATCGTGATCGATGATGAGATGCTGGTGCGCAGAGGAATCGTGATGGAGACAGACTGGCAGGCACTGAACTGTGTCGTCGTGGCGGAAGCCGGCAATGGGATCGAAGGACTGGAAGCCGTGCGGAAATATCATCCGGATATGTTGATCTGCGATATCCGTATGCCCAAAATGGACGGCATCGAAATGCTGAAGGAACTGAGGGCAGAAGGCAATGATGTCAGCGTGATCTTTTTAACTGCTTACAGTGAATTCTCCTATGCGCAGAGCGCCCTGAAATTATTGGCCAGTGACTATCTGTTAAAGCCTTTTGGAGACGGGGAACTGGAACAGGCAGTGAACAATGCACTGGAGAAACGTAAGAGGATACAGGAAAAATTGGAAAACAGCAAGGATGAGCCGCTTCCTGAACTGGTCTTAAATAAAGGCGACAAGAGCAAATATGTCATGGCAGCCGTAGACTATATTTCCGCTCATTATGGGGATCCGGAACTGTGTGTGGCAGAGATCGCAGAGCACCTGGGGATCAGTGAAGGACATTTGAGTCATACTTTCAAAAGGGAGACGGATTATACGGTGGCGGCATACATCACCAGAGTGCGTATGCGCACTGCCATGAAACTGTTGAATGACTGCCGGAATAAGGTGTATGAAGTCGCAGAACAGGTAGGCTATCGTGATGTTGCACATTTTTCCAGCAGCTTTAAGAGGATTGTTGGTGTCACTCCCTCCGAATACCAGGATAGAAGCATGTAAAACCACAAAGATGCACAAAAGAAACGACGAAATAACTGAAAAACTATACATAGTATCAGAAATATTAAAATAATAACAGTTTTGCCTTATACAAATTGCTGAATTCCCAACGTATAATAGAATCATCAGAACGGAAGTGGGAAACATCCCATTCCAAGTAAGTGGACCATAAAGGGTTATACAAACTATATGTTTCAAGGGAGGACAGCATATGAAGAAAAGAGTAGTATCGTTACTTATGATCTGTGCATTGAGTGTTGGTATGTTAGCCGGATGCGGCAGCAGCGAGACACAGAACCAGGCAACTGGAAGCGCAGACAACACACAGACAGCCGGAACCGAGACGGTGGCAGAGACCAAGACCCCGGAGGTGGCCGACGACGCAAATCTTACTGCAACTCAGCAGATCATCAAACAGGCAGAAGGAATGACCATGGAGGAACTGGCGCAGAAGGCCATCGAAGAATCCAACGGCAAGACCTTTTACGGTGTAGGTAATTCCAGCCGTGGTAAAGCGGCACTTCCTCTGTTCATCGAGTATCTGCAGTCTATCGATCCTTCTTACAGCATGGAATTTGACTGGCAGCAGCCTAAGAACAACAAGATCTTTGAACAGCTGACCGCTGATTCCCTGAAGCCGGAAGGAACCTTCGCAATGACCCTGATCCAGGATGGTAATCAGATCGAATCCAAGATGACACAGACCGGAATACTGGATACGTTCATTCCCAAGGAATGGGCAGAGGCTAACGGAACCACACCCGATGCGGTGGACGGTTATCTGGCATTACAGACGCTGAATAAGGTATTCGAATACAACTGTACCGGAGATAAAGTATATGACAACTGCTGGGACTTCGTAGCGGAAGGAACTCACGCATTGTTCATGGATATTGATTCCGAGGTTGTAGGTAAGAATTTCCTGTACATGCTGACCGAAGACAAATACGCAGCCATGTTAAAGGATGCTTTCAATGCATTACCCGCTGATGAGCAGGCTTACTTCCAGCCCACGATTGATGAGATGGAATCCGAGGCAAATGATTTAGGCTTAGGCTCTGATGGTAAATATGCCCTGGCATGGATCAAGCTCTGGGTAGGCAGCTACAATGCCCAGACCGATGATGGACCTATCTGTAATACGCTGGTATCCGATTCCGCTACCGATCAGTGTGGACTGTTAGTATACAGTAAACTGCGCTCCGTAGAAGAATCCGCAGGTGTATCTGTGAACAATATTAAGGTTGCCGCTTATCAGGATGGTTATAAGGGAATCGGCGGATACGGTTATTGCCATTATCTGTTTGTTACCGATAATAGCCCGCTGCCTTGGACTGCATGTGCTTTCATCGCATACATGACCTGTACGGAAGACGGCTTCAGTGCATGGGGCAAAGACATGGGCGGTTATTCCGCTAACCCTGAAGTGGCAAAGGCAATCGAAGCTACCTATCAGCACAGCACCGGCGGTAATGATGAGAACGGTAATGTTGTATACGAGAGCAAGAATGATAGAGGCTTCGACTGGTGGTCTACCGATGGCGAACTGGTGCTGGAAGATCCTGAGTACTGTGCATCCGTATCCTTCACGGTAGGAAGCTGGATCGAGCTGTTACCGAAGTATACTGCTGAGTGATATATGATATAAAAGAGTGACTATTCGTCCTGTCAGAATAAGAAATCTGCTACATCATGCCTGCATGTAAGTAGCAGTTTTCTTATTCGCAGGGGTGGATGGTTTACAAGACCAAAAGCTTGTATTGGGAAGAGAGGTTAACCATGAATCAGAGTGCCACAAAAAAAACAAGCAAGATGGTGATTGTTCTGAACAAGATCAAGACGTATTTCTCCAAGCCACAAAATATCATTCTGCTTCTGTTTGGTATCATACTTACTTTTACCACAGTGGCGCCGATTGTGGCGATCGTCGAGGATACCTTAAAGATCCATCCGGGCACCATCGATGCACATCTTACCGGAAAAGCAAGCGGATATTCCGTTGTCAATTATGTGGATCTGTTCACCAGTAAGCTGGCGAGAACAAATCTGTGGACACCGCTGTTAAATACTGTTTTTTTGGCAGTCTTTACCTGCCTGATCTCCATTTTGTTCGGCGGTTTGTTCGCATTCTTAATTACGAGAACCAATTTAAAATGTAAAAAATATTTAAGCTCCATTTTTATTTTCCCCTACATCATGCCCCAGTGGACACTGGCAGTGGTATGGCAGAATGTATTCAACAGTAATGCAGTCACCGGAACCTCCAACGGATTGTTGGCTTCGCTCTTTCACATTACGATGCCTAAATGGTGGTGTCTGGGACTGTTCCCCAGTGCGGTAGTACTGGGACTGCATTACGCGCCCTTCGCTTATATTCTGATCGGCGGCATCTTCCGCAATATGGATGCGAACCTGGAGGAAGCGGCGACGATCCTGGATACTCCCAAGTGGAAGACCATGTTCCGCATTACCTTACCTATGGTAAAGCCGGCGATTCTTTCCACGATCCTGCTGGTATTCGGAAGCGCTATGGGAAGTTATCCCGTACCTCACTATCTGGGACTGACTACTCTATCCACCAAGTACATCTCCATGAACTCCAAGTATACCGGGGAAGCCAGTATTCTTGCCATCATCATGATGATCTTCGGTGTGGCGATCCTGTTAATGAACCAGATGAGCTTAAAGAGCCGTAAGAATTATACGACGGTTACCGGTAAATCCGGACAGATCTCCAAGATCAATTTAGGAAAGGTTGGAAAATACCTGATCGCGGCCATTCTGATCGTTATCACCTTCTTCACCAGTATTTTCCCGATCTTGTCCTTCGCACTGGAGACTTTCCTTCCGAATCCGGGAGATTACAGTTTCCTGTATACCATGGATTCCAACGCGCTGACCACCAAGTGGTGGCTGACGGATAACAACGGAGCCGGTGCTCTGTACGGACAGCCCGGTATTCTCCACAATCCGCTGATCTGGAGAGCATTCAAGGGAACGATGTTAGTCGCTGTATGTTGTGCTCTGATCGCAGGTACCATCGGTACTCTGATCGGTTATGCAGTATCCAAGAACCGGAGAAGCAAGTGGGCAAATTACGTCAACGGTGTGGCATTCCTGCCGTACCTGATGCCGTCCCTGGCAGTGGGTGCAGCGTTCTTCATCCTGTTCTCCAATGACAAGATCAACCTGTTCAACACTTACACATTGTTGATCATCGCAGGTGTGATCAAGTACATTCCCTTCGCCAGCAGAAGTGCACTGAACTCCATGCTGCAGCTGTCGGGAGAGATCGAGGAAGCGGCCATCATTCAGGATATTCCCTGGTACAAGCGGATGCTGCGGATCATCATTCCGATCCAGAAGTCTTCCATTATCAACGGATATATGCTTCCGTTCATGACCTGTCTGCGAGAGCTGTCCCTGTTCTTACTGTTATGTACGCAGGGCTTTATCCTCTCCACGACACTGGATTATTTCGATGAGATGGGACTGTATGCATTCTCCAGCGCCATCAACCTGATCCTGATCGTAACGATCCTGATCTTTAACACTTTGGTAAATAAACTGACCGGGTCCAGCCTGGACGAAGGTATCGGAGGTAAATAACTATGCCGGAAATCAAATTAACACATGTTACAAAACGTTGGGGAAAATTCTATGCGGTAGATGATCTGAGTCTGGATATGGAGGATAATTCCTTTATCACTCTGCTTGGTCCCTCCGGTTGCGGTAAGACCACTACCTTACGTATGATCGCCGGTCTGGAGACACCTACCAGCGGGCAGATTAAGATCGGAGACCGGGTGGTATTCGACAGTGAGGCAGGCATCAACGTTCCTGCCAATAAGAGAAAAGTCGGCTTCCTGTTCCAGAATTACGCACTGTGGCCGAACATGACTGTGTACCAGAACATCTCTTTCGGACTGGGCAACATCAAGGAAGAGCTTCCGGTGATCGATGAGGAAGCAAAAGCGTTAAAGAGCATGATCAAAGCCCTGGAGAATCCCGGAGAACTGGTAAAACTGATCGAGGAATGCCGGGATAAAAAGGGAAAGTTAGATCTGGATATGGTCTATCTGAAACTGATCGATAACTACACGATATCGATCTATACCGCAAAAGAGTTGTATAATTACAAGATCCATGAGGCTGCGGATAAGGACAGCGCCGCAAAACAGAAAAAACAGGAACTGACCGCAAAGCTTGATAGCATTCTGACTGGTTATAAGGAAAAAGGACAGGAACTCAATGACAAATGTGAAGTGGTGTCCGGCGGCAAAGTTGAGACAAAGGTCAGAAAATATTCCAAGGAAGAGATCGACCTGGCAGTACGCCGCGTTTCCCGTATCGTTAAGATCGGAATGTTCATGAACCGTTATCCCGCGGAGTTATCCGGTGGACAGCAGCAGAGAGTTGCTATTGCCAGAACTTTAGCACCGGAACCTCAGGTACTGTTCATGGATGAGCCGTTGTCTAACCTGGATGCCAAGCTCAGACTGGAAATGAGATACGAGTTACAGCGTCTGCATGTGGAGACCGGAAGTACTTTCGTATATGTAACGCATGATCAGATGGAAGCCATGACTCTGGCAACGAAGATCTGCCTGATCAACAACGGTGTATTACAACAGTATGAAGCACCCCTGGCAGTGTATGGCAGACCCAATAACCTGTTCGTAGCGGATTTCGTCGGCAATCCTTCCATCAACTTCATCGAAGCCAAAGGAGCACAGAACGAAAATGGGGCGTTGGATCTTACGATCCTGGATGGTAGAAAGGCACAGTTCGTGCCAGACGCTCCCCTGGATCTGCAGAGATGGTTCGCCGAGAGAGATAAAAACGAAGCCGATGAGGCAGCCCGTCACAAAGAAAAAATGCAGGATAAGAAGGCAGTGGAGAAATCCAACAAGGATGAAGTCTTCAAATATCATATCGCCAGAGTGAATGAGGATGACTATGCACTGCAGGAAGCTCCTGTTATTACCAATGAGGATTTCGTTATCGGTGTACGCCCCGAGGCGCTGCAGTTACACGATGGCGCGGGACTGGATGGTGTGATCTACGGTGCCATGCCCACCGGTATGGAATCTACCATCAAGCTTCGCATCGGTGATTTCCTGCTGACCGGTGTGGTCTTCGGCAATACTGCTTACAAGATCGGTCAGGAAGTGAAATTCGAGTTCGGCGGAGAAGACATTCTGTTATTCGACAGAAAATCCGGTAAACTCATAGCCGCAGGCAGCTTACAGGCATAGACGTAAATGAAATTTTTATAGATAATTTTACAGAAAACGTATCGGATCCGGGAGGTACTAAAGTCCCGTTTTCGATACGTTTTTTTGATGCAGATGATTGTATCTGAAAAAAGATTCGTTTATAATAAAACTTAATAAGATAAAAGGGGGGCGGCAGCATGAAAATCATCCATTGCGCAGACATTCATCTGGATTCCAAAATGAATGCAAATCTTACAAAAGAAAAGGCAAGAGAGCGTAAGACGGAATTGCTGACGACCTTTCGAAAAATGGTGGAGTACGGAGCTGCCCATGAGGTGGATGCCATTCTCATTGCGGGGGATCTATTCGATACGAAAAATGTATCCGCCACGGCGAGAAACGTGGTAAAGGATCTGATCATAGGACATCCGGCGATCGATTTTTTCTATCTGCAGGGCAACCATGATGAAGGGAGCTTCACCGGTGGTCTGGCAGAGCTCCCGGAGAATCTTCACCTGTTTGGCGATGCCTGGACCAGCTACCATTTCAGTAAAAAGGTATGTATTACCGGCGTGGAACTGCATCCGGAGAACAGCGGAGGCATTTGTAACACGCTTTCTTTGGATGCGGATGAGATCAATATCGTAACCCTGCATGGACAGGAATCGGAATACAGCGCGAAGGACAAGGCGGAGATTATTCCGCTGACCGCTTTGAAAAATAAAGGCATTGACTATCTGGCGCTGGGACATATCCACAGTTATAAAAAGGAAGCGTTGGACGGACGGGGCGTCTATTGTTATCCCGGATGTCTGGAAGGACGCGGTTTTGATGAGTGTGGCGAGCACGGATTTGTGTTGCTGAATGTCGATGAGGCAGCAGGTACCGTAGAGAGCCGCTTTGTCCCGTTTGCTTCCCGGAATCTCTATACCATTCCGGTGGATATCACCGGTTGTATGTCTACGATGGAAATTTTGGAGCGCATGAAAAAAGAGACCGATGCGGGGGATTATCCGGAGAAAAGCCTGATAAAATATGAATTGACCGGTAAAGTCGATGTAGAGAGCGAAAAAGAAACGGACTTTCTGCTGCACCAGTTCCAAAATCGCTTTTATTTCGTGAAGATCAAGGACAGCTCGACTTACCTGGTGGACTACGCCGCTTTTGCAAAGGATCTGTCCTTGAAGGGAGAATTCATCCGCACGGTCATGGGCAGAGAGGATCTGTCGGAGGAGGATAAGGCAGCGGTGATTCATTACGGACTGCAGGCACTTGCCGGAGAGGAGATCCTGGACGCATGAGACTGATACGGTGTCATATAGAGAATTTCGGAAAATTAAGTGATTTTACCTGTGATTTTTCAGAAGGATGTAACACCATCTGCGAGGAGAATGGCTGGGGAAAAAGTACGCTGGCGGCATTCTTACGTGTCATGCTTTTCGGTTTTCGGGGTGAAGGCAAGAGAGATCCCCTGGAAAATGAGAGGAAGAGATATACGCCCTGGCAGAAAGGTGTCTACGGCGGAGAGTTATTGTTTGAAAGTGACGGGAAACAGTATTCGGTCCGCAGAACCTTCGGCAGCAAGGCAGCGGAGGATGAATTCGTACTCACGGATCCTGTGACACATCTGCCCAGTGAGGATTTCTCGGAGAAACTGGGGGAGGAACTGTTTCAGATCGATGCGGGATCCTTTGAGCGGACGACTTTTATCTCCCAGAATGACTGTGAGACTTTCGTCACCGACAGCATCAATGCGAAGATCGGCAATCTGGCAGAGAATACCGATGATATCAATAATTTCGAGACTGCGGACAAGAGGCTCGGCGATCTGTTAAATGCCATGTCTCCCTCACGTAAGACCGGATCTATCAGACGGGATAAGGATCGCATCACGGAACTGAAGACCCAGATCCGCAACGGACAGGAGATACAGAATACCATGCAGAGCATTGCTGCCAGGGAAAAGGCGGTAGTGGAAGAGCGGGAGAAGCTGGCGGAGGAGCTGGCAGAACTGCAGGCAAAACAGCGGGAACTGGGCGTCTATAAGGATCAGCAGGCAAAGAGAGAAAAATATATGGATCTTCGCACAAAGCTTGCGGAGAGAGAACAGATCTTAAAAGATGCCAAGGGGAAATTCAACGGTGTGATCCCCGCGGAAGAAGATCTGCGGAACTGTCAGAGCCAGTGCAGCGAAGCGGAGAGCATCCGCAGAGCCATGGAATTGTCCGCACAGATGGGAAATGAATCCTCCTGCGGAATGCAGTACGAAGAACAGGAAGTGGAGTACAGAGAAAAGCTGGCAAGATTAAAGACTCTGGAGACAGTGCAGGCGCAGGAAGAACGCAGGATCCTGCGGGAGAGAGAGACCGGCAGGAAGCGGAAAACGATGTTCGCTGTAATGGGAGTTCTGTTACTTTTAGCGGGCGTGATCTGTTTTGTGCTGAAGCAGCCGGTACTCGGAGGAATCCTGGCAGCGCTTGGAATCGTGGCATTGGGAGCCATGTGGTTCGTAGCGGCGGGAATCCCCGGAGAGGATGCAGTGGAGAACGTCGAGATCGAAGACCTGCGGGCAGAACTGGTTCGATTAGAAGCAGAACGGAAGGAACTGTCGGCGAGACAGAAGGCACGAAGCGAAGAGCGGGATAGACGCCGCAGAGAGCAGGCAGCGCAGTATGAGCAGCTGCAGGCGAAGATCAAAAGCTTTTTCGACCGGATCGGGATCCTGATGGAGGAGCACCCGGAGGAACAGCTGTCACAACTGCTGGAATATAGAAGAGATTACCGGAATGCACTGACAGAGTGCCAGAAAAGCGAGCAGGAATTAAAGACATTTGAAAAAACGGTGGATGTGCCAAGGCTTTTGGCGCTGAAGGCTCCGGAAGGAGAGGAATCCTTAGAAAGCCTGACGGAAGAGATGAAAGAAGTATCCGCCCAGATGGAGGAACGCTTCCGGACGATCCGCAGTTACAGAGACCAGCTGTCCAGTCTGCAGGAATCCTGGGACAATGTGGAGAACATGCAGGAGGAACTTAAGACGCTGGAAGAAGAGACTGGGGAGCGGTTAAAACAGTACGAACTGCTGGGAACGACGAAGAAACTGTTAGAAGAGGCGAGAAGCTCTTTTACGGCGAGATATACAGAACCGGTCATGGCGGGATTCCGGAAATACTATACCATTCTGACCGGAACGGAGTGCGAAAATTACCAGATGGATGCTAACACGAAATTGCAGGTCATTGAGGGAAATATGCCCAGAGAGATCGGCTATATGAGCCTGGGGAACCGGGATCTGATCGGCATCTGTATGCGTATGGCGCTGGTGGAAGCCATGTATGAAGAGCGGAAACCGTTCCTGATTCTGGATGATCCTTTTGTGAATCTGGATGAGAACCGAACCAGGGGAGCGAAGAGGTTCCTTGCACAGATCGCAAAGGAGTATCAGGTGATTTATTTTACCTGCCACGGCAGCAGGGAATAAAGATACAGACCTAAAGAGAAAGGGGCACTATTATGGGAAAGAGTTGGATGGGAAACATCAGGCGCGCCATGGCACTGTTATTTAGCTGTGCGCTGCTTACCGGCTGCGGCAGTACGGGAGAGGTGGACGATTATGCCACCAATATCGGCTACGAAGCCAGAGGCAGCAGCCAGACTACCCAGGGGACACAGAGTGACAGCGGCAGCAGCACGACACAGACCGGAGGGATTCCAAAGGACGAGATCAAGGTAGGCGTCCTGCATCTGTCGGATCCGGCGGAGGGCAGTGGATACACTTACACCCATGATCTGGGGATCCAGGGAATGCAGCAGAATCTGGGATTGTCCGATGATCAGATCGTCCGCAAGATCAATGTCAACGACGGTGATACACAGGCGACCAAACAGGCAATTCAGGAATGCATTGATGAGGGCTGCAACATCATCTTTACCACCAGCTGGGGTTACATGGAGACCACGGCAGAGATGGCGGAGGAATATCCGGAGGTGTATTTTTCCCACGGCACAGGGTATTTGAGCAACGGCAAGAATTTTAACAATTATTTCGGAAGGATCTATCAGGCGAGATACTTAAGCGGTATCGTGGCAGGCATGAACACCACTTCCAATAAGATCGGTTATGTGGCGGCGATGGATTCCTCCAATTCGGAAGTAACCGGCGGTATCGATGCCTTTGCTCTGGGTATCTATTCTGTAAATCCGGATGCACAGATCTATGTGAAGGTGACTAACAGCTGGTACGATCCCGAGGGTGAAAAAGCAGCGGCGCAGGTGCTTCTGGACATGGGCTGTGACGTGATTGCACAGCACTGTGATACAGAATATCCCCAGACGCTGGCGCAGGAAAAGGGGGCATACAGTATCGGCTATAACTCCGACATGAGTAAGAATGCGCCGCAAGCCTGTCTGTGCAGTGTCATCTGGAACTGGAGTGCCTACTATACGGCAGCTGTCCAGAGTATCATCGACGGCAGCTGGGACGGCAGCAACTACTACGGCGGTATGAGTGAGAATCTGGTGAATATCACCGGTCTGGCAGACTTCTGTGTGGACGGAACCCAGGAAAAAGTAGACGAAGCCAAGAAACAGATATTATCCGGAGAAAACGGTGTGTTTGACGGCGTGATCGAGACCAATACGGGTGAGACCGTGGGCAAAGAGGGCGAGACGTTAGACGATGCCACCATTACCGGCGGTATCAACTGGTATTTCAAGACCGTATCTGTGGTAGAATAGGGGGCGCGGCTATGAATATACAGAAAAAAATTCTTGCAACTACGATAGGACCGATCGTGCTGGTGGGACTGCTTTCGATCTTTTTCATGCTGACAACGGTGCGCAGTTCTATGATGAATGAGATAGAGGATGCGCTGAAGGGAACGGCAGCAGCCACCCTGGCGGCATATGATCAGAACACCGGTGATTATCTGGAGTCTACCAACGGGGATATCTGGAAGGGAAGCTATAATGTCTCCCGTTCCGAGAGCCTGGTGGACCGTATCAAGGATAATACCGGAATGGATGTGACCTTTTTCTACGGAGACAGACGGATCATGACTTCTGCCCTGGACAGTAACGGAGATCGTATCCTGAATTCTCCGGCGGGCGACCGGATCGTGGAGAAGGTATTACAGAACGGCGAAGAATATTTCAGCAGTTCCGTATCTTTAGACGGTGTTATGAATTACGGTTATTTCATGCCGGTGTATCAGAACGGCTCTGACGAAATCATCGGTATGGTATTCGTAGGAACGAATAAAGAGGAAAAGGACGCTGTGGTAAACGGCATGATCTACGGCATCGGCGCGGCTGTCGGTGTGGCAATGATCCTGTGTATCGGCGTGGGACTGAAGCTTGCTACCTCCATCAGCCGGGATATTAAGAAGAGTATCGGTATCATGGGCAAGGTCGCAGAAGGTGATCTGACCGTCTGGGTCGATGACAAAATGCTGAAGCGTAAGGATGAGATCGGAGATCTGTCCCGGGTTACCGTAAAACTGAAGGATACATTAAAGGGAATCTTAAAAGGAATCTCTGAGAATTCCGAGAGTCTGTTAGCGGCTTCCAAAACGCTGGGGGCTGCGGCGGATACCACCAACGGTACCATGAACGAAGTACAGAGTGCCGTGAATCAGGTGGTGGAGAATTCCACCGAGCAGTCAAGAAACTCCGAGAGTACTTCCGAGAACATGCGGATCATGGGAGACCATATCACAGAGACTTCCACAGAGGTGGATACTCTGAATGCGCATGCGGACTCTATGCAGAAGTCCAGTAAGAAGACCGCGGACACGCTGGCACAGCTGTGCAGTATCAATGAAGAGGTAGAGAGGATCATCGGAGAAGTTAAAGCACAGACCGACCGTACCAATGTATCGATCCAGAAGATCAACTCTGCCATGGAATTCATTACATCCATTGCGGAGGAGACGAACCTGTTGAGCCTGAATGCGTCGATTGAAGCGGCGAGATCCGGGGAGAGCGGAAGAGGATTTGCTGTGGTGGCTGACCAGATCAAGAAGCTGGCAGAGCAGTCGAACCAGTCCGGCCGTGAGATCGAAGAGACCACCAGAGCCCTGATGAAAGATTCCGCCCGGGAAATGGAGATCATGCAGCGGATGCAGGAGATCATCACCGAGCAGAGCGGCAGCATGCAGGAGACCAGAACGAATGTCTCCGAAGTATTGAAGGAGATCGAGGACTCCATGCAGAGTATTCTGCAGATCAGAGAGAGCACCGGCAGACTTGCCGAGTTCCGTGGAGAAGTCATGGAGGCTGTGGAACAGCTGGCGGAAATCGCCCGCGACAATGTGGACAGTACCCAGCAGACCTATGCAGAGACACAGGAAGTGCTGGATACCTTTAAGCAGGTATATGACAGCGCCGGACAGCTGAAGAAGATCGCGGATGAACTGGCGGAGAGCATGCAGTATTTCAAGATGTAATAGTTGATTTTGAGGAAAATAAAACCAGAGACAGCTTTCGGATGTTTGGATTCGTAAGGCTGTTTCTGGTTTTTATTTGGCGGGAATAATTATTCTTCGGATTCTTCTCCGTCTCCGTCTCCGCTTCCGGCAGCTCGGACGGCGATGCCGTTGACTTCGATGTTGCCGTCCAGTTCGATGACGAGGCACTGTCTGCCGTCGATCAGTTTCGTATTGACGAGATCCGTGCGCTCGGGATTGACTTTGATGACGACATCCGGTGTCTTTACTTCAAAACTGCGGGGATTGTATACATTAGTCATCATGAGGGAAGTATCTTCTCCGGCAGTGGCATCAAAGCACTGGTCGAAGACTTCCATACGATCATTCGCCACACCGCTGCTGGCAAAAATAGTCTTCACTTCATTTTTATCCAGTACCACGGGTTCGGGATCTTCTTTATGTTCCTGGGCAATCTCACTCATTTTCTCGTGAATGTTTTTTACCGTTTCAATATCACAGGTATCGCCCAGAGTCTCTTCCACCAGAGACTGGAACGTCTCCTTCTGCCCACCGGCGGACAGAGGAAGGGGACAGCCTAACATCAGGTCGACGAAGTTTTCCTTTAATTCCTCCGCATTCTTGGAATAGTAGAGCGTGCTGTGCAGATCCGTGCTCCGGTCATTGAAGGCGGGGAACAGGAAAGCTGCGTCCGGCATGCCCACCACCCAGTCGCGGATACGGTTCTGGAAGGTATTTTCCACAGCGTTGTAGCTCAGTCCCGGTTTGGACAGATCCACAGGGCAGATGCAGGTGAGAATATAATCATAGACTTCATCGGAAGCATCTTCCATCTCGATGCCGTCTCTGGTACGACCCGGCACATCGTAGGCATCGTGGATCAGCAGGATCAGATAATTGCCCACATATTCATAAGACTCGATGATGCGGTCGTAGAACTGCTCCAGCAGTGCATCGTCCTTCAGACGGCTGTCACGAAGACGTAGGAGAAATTCCTGTGTGCCGCCTTCCGTTTCACTTTTTAAAGGAAATTCCAGATTCAGCAGATTCTTGCCGATGGTGCCGGACAGACTCTTACGCAGAATCTCGAAGTACTTGAACATCTCCTCCTCCGGCAGCGCCAGAAACGCCTGCTTTAACTCCGTCTTTTTATTTTTCTCTCCATCCACATAGCATCCGCAGATCCGGGTGATGGAGCAGTTTTTCGGGGTGAACAGCTTTTTGATCTCGCTGATTTCCTGTTTTGTCATGAGAGTACCTTCTTTCTGTTATCCGTTTCGGATGAATAGTTACAGTATATAATAATTTTTTATGGGGGACAAGTGAATTCAGGTTATAGAATTTTTAGAAATCCTTCATTTTACTATAATTGTTTTCTGACAAATAAGGTGTTATCATAGCATTATCAAGAAAAGCCAATCACCACAGGCGACATACAGTGATGATCCGGAGACGATTTTACCGCCCCCGCGCTGGTAAAAAGAAAGAGGCGCGTTTTTATGGAACAACATGATTTAAGTAAGATTCAGAAATTACAGGAGAAAGGAAAATCCGACAAGATCATCAAATATTTGAGTTCGTCCGATGACATGGTAGTGGTGGCTGCTCTTGAAGCATTAAGCCGGATTAAGGATGAGGACAGTGTCAACAGCATTGTCCACATGATCGATAATCCGGACGCGAAGATACGAATCGAAGCAGCAAAGGCACTGGGAAACATCGGTACCGAATATGCCAAGACTTATCTGTTGCACAGACTGAATGCGGAGCAGGATGAGACCGTGAAGACAGCCATCAAGGAAGCCCTTCACACTCTGGCAGAGCATCATTAATTTAATTCGCTTTACTCGTAGTTTTTCTACTTATACATTTTCCCTCTTATTGGCGTCCGGGTCATTCCGGGCGCCTCTTTTTACCTTTTTTATTCTGCGAAATTTGGAAAAATCTTGCGATGGGTTCTGCTTGAAGCCATGACGCATATCTATTTATAATAGAACGGTACGTGAAAAAAGTAGTTTTGTAGTCATGGAGGTAGTTTAATGGAAAAATTAAACATTACAACTACAAAGGATAATGAAAAAGTATACAAAATCCTGGGGGATCTGATGAATGCCAACAAGGAATTCCAAATTATGATCACGGTTCCTTCTACGAAAAACGCCAAAGACAGCACAGTAAAAGCGACAGAAAAAAAGGAACAGACCCAGGAAGTCATCCATGACCTGGAAAAAGATGTCACGGATATGATCCATGAGATCGGAGTCCCGGCACATATCAAAGGGTATCAGTATCTGCGGGAAGCTATCATGATGTCAGTGGAGGATCCGGCGATGATCAGTTCCATCACGAAGATCCTGTATCCGACCATCGCCAAACGTTTTCAGACCACACCCAGCCGCGTGGAGCGCGCTATCCGCCATGCCATTGAGGTTGCCTGGAGCAGAGGGCGCATGGAGACCCTGGATGCCATGTTCGGTTACACGATCGACACGGGCAAAGGCAAACCTACCAATTCGGAATTTATTGCGCTGATCGCTGACAGGATCCGACTTTCTTACAGAAACTGAGGCAAAACCGCAGACTCTAAAAGATTTGTAAATTATCGCTGCCCTCTTTTCTATGAATCGTAAACATGGTATAATCAATCTATGTTTTGAAATACAAGCCGTAGCATATGTGGAGGGTTTACATGAAAAAAATTCTTTTTGCCGCATCGGAAGGCGTACCTTTTATCAAGACCGGAGGACTTGCGGATGTCGTAGGATCTTTGCCGAAGTATATTGACAAGGAGTATTTTGATGTAAGAGTGTTTATCCCGAAGTATACCTGTATGAAACAGGAGATGAAGGATAAACTGAAGTATGTGACACATTTCTACATGGATTTCAACTGGCAGAATGTGTACGTAGGTGTTCTGGAGGCAGAGGAAGCCGGGGTGCATTATTATTTCATTGATAATGAGAGCTATTTCGGTGGTTTCAAGCCTTATGGGGATGATCCCAGATATGAGATTGAAAAGTATGCATATTTTTGCAAGGCAGTGCTGTCGGCATTACCGCTTTTGAATTTCCAGCCGGATCTGATCCACTGTCATGACTGGCAGACCGGACTGATTCCCGTATATCTGAAGGAGCGTTTCCACGGCGGCGATTTTTACCGCAATATTAAGTCTGTTATCACCATACATAACCTGAAATTCCAGGGAAAATGGGATGTGAAGACGGTACAGAGCATTACCGGGCTGCCGGAGTATTATTTTACCTCTGACAAGCTGGAGGCTTACAAGGATGCGAACCTGTTAAAGGGCGGTATTGTATTTGCAGATGCGGTGACTACCGTAAGTGATACCTATGCGGAGGAGATCAAGACTCCGTTCTATGGTGAGGGACTGGACGGACTGCTGCGTGCGAGAAGCCATGATCTGCGCGGTATCGTCAACGGCATCGACTACGAAGAGTTTAATCCGGAGACGGATAAAAATATCGTAAAAGCCTACAATGCGGTGAACTTCCGCAAGGAAAAAGTGAAGAACAAGCGTGCCCTGCAGGAAGAGCTTGGACTTCGTGTAGATGATAAGAAAATGATGATCGGTCTGGTATCCCGACTGACGGATCAGAAGGGTCTGGATCTGATTGCTTATGTGATGGATGAATTGTGCCAGGATGACATCCAGTTTGTGGTACTGGGTACCGGTGAGGAACGTTACGAGAATATGTTCCGGCATTTCGACTGGAAGTACGGCGATAAGGTATCCGCCAATATTTACTATTCGGATGCATTGTCCCATAAGGTATATGCGGCATGTGATGCTTATCTGATGCCGTCTCTGTTCGAGCCCTGCGGTCTGAGCCAGCTGATCGCCCTGCGCTACGGCACTGTGCCCATCGTCAGAGAGACTGGCGGACTGAAGGATACTGTACAGCCCTATAATGAGTATGAGAGCACCGGTACCGGCTTCAGCTTTACGAATTACAATGCACACGAGATGCTGAATACAATCCGCTATGCGGAGCATATTTACTATGACAGGAAGAGAGAGTGGAATAAGATCGTGGATCGTGCCATGGCCACTGACTACTCCTGGAAGGTATCTGCCGGAAAATATCAGGAGATGTATGACTGGCTGATCGGATAAAGAACTGAAATAAGGTAAGATAACATATGGCAGATAAGAACAGTTCCAAGAACAATTTTATCATGCAGGCGGGAATTCTGGCAGCAGCCGGAATCATCAGCAGAATCATAGGGCTCCTTTACAGGGGCCCTTTACAGAGTGTCATCGGAAATTTGGGACTTGGTTATTACCAGTCAGCGTATAATTATTATACGATCATTCTGTTGATTTCCTCTTATAGTATTCCCTCGGCAATTTCCAAAGCTATCGCACAGAAGCTGGGAGAGAAGGAATACCGCAACGCCCACAGATTGTTCCACGGAGCCATGATTTATGTACTGGTGGTTGGCGGTATAGCCAGCCTTTTTCTGTTTTTCGGAGCGGGATTATTCGTGTCCGGAGCAGCGGTCACAGTACTGCGCACCTTTGCACCGACGATCTTCGTCTATGGTATCCTGGGAGTTTTACGAGGGTATTTTCAGGCACATAAGAGCATGGCACAGACCTCCGTGTCACAGATTCTGGAGCAGATCGCCAATGCGGTAGTCAGCGTGGGCGCGGCATATCTTCTGATCCAAATGTTTATGGGAACGATGGAGGTCCCGGCGGATCAGGCAGGGCAGGTGATGAGAGCAACTTACGGTGCTGTGGGAAGTGCACTGGGTACCGGTGTCGGCGTATTAGTGGCGCTGCTTTTTATGGCGGGAGTCTATGCTCTGAATCGTGGAATGATCCTGCGCAGAGTGCAGCGTGACAGGCATGAACATGTGGATTCCTACGGACAGATATTCAAGACGATCACACTGGTGGTGACCCCGTTTATTTTGAGTACGGCTGTATATAACTTAAGCAGTACGATCAACAACAGTATTTATACCAAATGGTATCCGTCCCTTCGGAATCTGGATACGGTATCTATTTATGAAAAATATGGTATTTTCTCAGGACAATCCCTGACAATGTCCAATATTCCCATAGCTTTTGCATCCGCTATGGCATCGGCTATGATTCCTTCCGTAGCACAGCTCATGGCAGCCCGGGATGTGAAGGGAGCCCGAGAGAAGATCGGACTGGCAGTGAAGACTACCATGGTGATCTCGATTCCTTGTGCTGTGGGACTTTTTGTGCTGGCGAAGCCGGTGATCAGTCTGCTGTTTACGAATAAGACGGCAGAGGAACTGAACCTGGCGGCAGCCCTTTTAATGACATTGTCACTGTCGGTTATCTTTTATGCATTGTCGACATTAAACAGTTCCATTTTACAGGGGCTGGGCAAAGTCAATACACCGATCATCAATGCGGGGATCTCACTGGTGGTGCAGACGGTGGCAGCAGTGTTGCTTCTTATGTTCACAAGCCTGGATCTGTACAGCATTGCCATTGCCAATACGCTGTATTCCGGTATGATGTGTGTACTGAACCAGTGGGCAGTAAGAAGAGCAGTAGGCTACCGGCAGGAGATCGCCAGAACTTTCGTAATTCCGGCGTTCGCCTCTGCGTTTATGGGAGCGGCAGCCTGGGCAATCTACGAAGGACTGTATATGGTGACGAAATCTATGCGGATCTCTGTCATTCCGGCAATCGTGATCGCTGCCATAGTCTATTTTGTCATGCTGATACTGATGCGGGGGATTACGGAGCAGGAGCTTCGCAGTTTCCCGAAGGGATATCTGTTAGTGAAGGTAGCGAAGAAGTGCCGCTTATTGAGATAACGGATCCTCTCCATTCTTGAATAAGGTGATCATCTCCTGACCGACACTGATTGTGGAGGGCAGATCCGGTACATCCTCTCTGGAGAACCATTTTGCTTCACCGAGTTCGGATTCCTGCAAAGTAATCGTGGGATCACCGTCCAGCTTTGCAAAGAAGCCGATCATAGCGGAATCACTGAAGGACCAGGGCTGGGATTTGTAATAGACCAGATCACTGACCTTAAGGCCTACCTCTTCCATGATCTCTCTGCGGGCAGCGCCCTTGAAGGTCTCACCGACTTCCACGAAGCCTGCCACCAGTGCCCAGTGACGGTAGGAACCGCCGGCGTAGCGCGTCAGCAGGATCTTGTCCTGCTCGGTATCCACGATGGCGATAATGACAGCGGGTGAGATCTTGGGATATTCGATCTGACCGCACTCCGGGCAGATGCAGGCCCGCTCTGTGGTACTGTGAACTGTGGGATGACCACAGCGGCCGCAGAATTTCCGGTCCAGACGGAAACGGTTGATCTGGGTGGCGGTGATCCCGGCGAATGCCAGATATTCCGGTTCAAAGTTACGGAACACGCCGGAAGCATAGAGATCTTCCTCCGGGAGCATGAGAGCACCGGAGTTTTCTACGGTCTTACGGTAAAAAGCCCTGTCGTCAATGGAAAAGAGGTATTCACAGTCGAGGAAAAAGCGCTCCAGGGGCTGCCGGATTCCCAATAGTCCATGAACCTCCTCAAAGGTAGGAAGATATATTTGAGGATGCTTCTCAGTACCTGAATTCGTGGAAGTATCTGCCTCGGCAGCGCTTTTTGTATGGGAGGGCAGATATACCTTTTCCCCATCAAACAACAGCAGATAATCGGAAGGCTTTGGCTCCTGATTTCGGAATTCCGGATAATATTTATGCGGATCAATCTTATGGATCATCATAGGGCATTTCTCCTTTTATGGCTATTTTTCAGAAAGTATTCATAAGAATATAGTAGTCCACCGTAGGGAGGCTGTCAAATGTAACAGTTCGACTGAACTGTTGTGGAAATTATTTGAGATTCCGGTATATTTGTGTTAAAATGTTTTGTAACTGTTCCGGGACGTTCATCTCACGTAGACATCGCCGGACAGTTATGAAATTTATCAGAAAATACAGCATGAGAGTGTTGTGAGGAATGGAGATTCGTATGTTACAGATGATCTTGCCGGAGGGAAGCAGTTCTCTCCTTGCTTTTTTTGGAATTCTTTTTGCTTTTGGTGCTACGGTACTGGCAACGGCGAAATTAAGTCCGTATCTGCCCAAGGATGCCGGAAGAGAATTTGCCCATGATGGAAAATTGTCCGCGGGGAAACCCAGAGGCGCCGGAATTATTTTTGTCCTGGCATTTGTGGCATCTGTTCTACTGTTTTCGCCTTTAAGCGCAGAGCTGGTGATCTACCTGCTGCTGATCGTGGTATGCATGATGACGGGGTTTCTGGACGATGCTTCCAAGACTCCATGGGGTGAGTACAAAAAAGGTTTCTTAGATCTGTGCGTGGCGGCACTGGTAGCCATCACTTTTCTGAAATATAATTCCAACGTGGTGGAACTGGCGCTGTTCCATGTAAAGTTCACTCTGCCGCCTGTGGTATTCGCCATTCTCACGGTAATTCTGGTATGGACCTCCGTGAATGTGACCAACTGCTCCGACGGTGTGGACGGACTGTCCGGAACCCTGTCGATCATTACCATCATCTCCATCTATATTGTAGACCGCATGAAGGAGGTCGACGAGACCTATTCCTTCCTGATCCTATTATTTGCCGTATGTATTCTGGGATATCTGTGGTACAATGCGACACCCAGTAAGCTGATGATGGGGGATGCCGGTTCCCGGGCCATGGGATTGTTCATCAGCATCGCCATTTTGAAGAGCGGCTGCCCGCTCCTGTTTATCCCATTGGCGCTGGTGCTGATCCTGGACGGAGGACTGGGACTTCTTAAGGTGTCCCTGCTTCGTTTCCTGAAGATCCATATTTTGAAAAATGTACGTACCCCACTGCACGATCATGTGCGTAAGGTGTGGGATTGGTCCAATACACAGACCGTATTCCGTTTTGCAATCATTCAGATCATTCTGTCTTTGGCAGTGATCTATGCGATGCAGCTGTAGAAAGAAGGATTATACTATGTACGACGAATTAACACCCACTGACATTAAGAAAATGGAAGATGAGATCGAGTACCGCAAGCTGGTGGTACGTCCCAAGGCATTGGAGGACGTGAAGGAAGCCAGAGCCCACGGCGATCTCAGTGAGAATTTTGAATACTATGCAGCCAAAAAGTATAAGAATCAGAATGAGAGCCGCATCCGTTATCTGGAGAGAATGATCAAGACTGCAAAGGTCATCTCCGAGAACTCCGCAGCGGATGAGGTAGGTATCAACAACACCGTTACCGTGGAATTTATCGATGACGGCACGGAAGAGGATTACAAGATCGTGACCACCGTCCGCGGTAATTCCCTGGAAGGTCTGATCAGCAACGAGTCCCCCCTGGGCAAAGCGCTCCTTGGCAAAAAAGTAGGAGATGTGGTCCATGTGCAGGTCAATGCTAATGTGGGCTATGACGTGGAGATCAAGGCATTGAAAAACACCGAGGATGACGGAGACAAGATCCGTAGCTTCTAATCATCTGCGGAACATATAAGAATAGAAAGAAAAAGGAATTATAAGAATGAAGAAATATCTGCTGTTTGATCTGGACGGCACCCTGACAGATCCTAAAATCGGAATTACTACCTGTGTGCAGTATGCACTGCACTCCTTTGGCATCGAGGAGCCGGATCTGGACAAGCTAGAACCCTTTATCGGACCGCCCTTACGAGACAGTTTTATGGAATTCTACGGTTTCACCGCCGAACAGGCAGAAGAAGCTGTGGCAAAATACAGAGAGCGCTTTCAGGATACGGGACTTTTTGAAAATGAGGTCTATGACGGTATTCCGGAGATGCTGAAAACGCTTCAGTCGAAGGGGTATTTCCTGGCAGTGGCATCCAGTAAGCCCCAGGTATACGTAGAGCGCATCCTGGAACATTTTGATCTGAAAAAATATTTTTCTGTAGTGGTGGGTAGTGAACTGGACGGCAGAAGAGAAACCAAGGATCAGGTGGTACAGGAAACCCTGCGTCAGCTCTTTGGAGAGAGCCCTGTGGATCCCGCACAGGTCTATATGATCGGTGACAGAAAGTTCGATGTGGAAGGAGCCAGAGCGCTCGGAGTGGAGAGCGTGGGAGTGACCTACGGATACGGAAGCAAGGAAGAATTAAAGGAAGCCAAAGCAGACTATATCGTGCAGTCCGTCGACGAACTGGAGAAATTCCTCCTCCGCGGCAGCGAAGAACTGCGAAACAGCAATCCCGATGCCAAAAAGAAAAATCCCATGTACCAGAGAATCTGGACCATGGTGTATTCTTTCCTGATGTTTATTCTGGTGCGTAACGTGATCCAGTATGCCCTGCTGGCACTTCTGTATCAGCTGGCACAGTCCGGAGCCTCTGGTGGACTGGTGGATCTTCTGATCCTGCGGGATGAGACCGGTGCCTATAACGGCTACTCCGGAGACGTTTCCAGCATCATAGCGGGACTGGGATTCATCGGCGGTGCCATTGCCGTATGGTCCACAGCGAAACTGCTCATTGACAAAAATAAAGAGGACATGCACCTAAGCCACCTTAAAAAAGAAGGCAAAGCCAGATACGCCCTGCTGGTGGCAGCGACCATCGGTGCCGTCATCGGATGCAACCTCCTGTTTGAACTCCTGGGAGTGACCAACAAATCCGAAGCTTATACCGAAGTTGCATCCCAGCAATATTCCGCACACTTTATCGTAGGAATCCTCGTATTTGGCTTCATTTCCCCCATAGCAGAGGAACTTTTGTTCCGCGGAGTTATCTATGGATACCTTCGCAGGTTCTTAAACCTCAGACTCGCCATAGCCCTGTCCGCCCTGATCTTCGGTGTCTACCACATGAACTACGTCCAGGGTGTGTACGGCTTCCTCATCGGCTGCCTTATGGCATACGCTTACGAATACTTTGGAGAGTTCAAAATGGCAATCTTTGTCCATGTGGCATCCAATGTCCTCGCCTACTGCCTCTCCTACACCGCCATCGCCGTCACCGGCTTCGTCAGCTGGCCCGTATGCGTGATTTTCCTGGCAGTGGCAGCAGCCTCCCTTGGAACACTTCATAAACAGAAAAATATATTCTAAGCACTAATAAAGTATATTAGCCATCCTCTGGATATTCGATGAGATATCTCTGGATGGTTACCATAACCCAGTAGCCCCGACAGAGGGAAGAATAAGCAGACCGTAAGCAGACGTCGGCACTTAGCGTGGGTACTTTCCACGCTTATGTGCCGCTACGCTCTGCGACAGAGCGAGAGCGTGTCGCGTTTCTTCCCTCTATCGAGGCTACGGAGATTTTATAGAAAAATAGGAGCAACACATGAAATTCAGCATTATCGTAGTCTGCTTAAACCCAGGCCCTAAACTGAATCAGACCCTGGACAGTATCCTGTCCCAGACCTACCCTGATTTCGAGATCATCGTCAAAGACGGCGGCAGCCGCGACGGTTCCATAGAAACCATGCGCGAGGACAGGCATATCCACTTATACCAGGAAACCGACCACAGCATCTACGAAGCCATGAATCAGGCAGTCTCCCATGTGACCGGCGACTATATTCTCTTCCTAAATTGCGGTGACCTTTTCTATGACAACGAAGTTCTGAGTCGCACCGCACAGTTCATGGAACAGCACCCGGCGAAACTTCAGGGCATCTACTACGGCGATACATACAGCGCGAAGACAGAGACGAAGATATCTTCCCCGCCCTGCATCACCGGTTTCGTCTGCTATCGCAACATTCCCTGCCACCAGTCCTGCTTTTATGCTGCAGACCTGTGCAGACAGAAGCCCTATGAACCCCAATATAAGATCCGTGCAGATTACGAACATTTCCTCTGGTGCTATTATCGTGCCAAAGCACCCATGCAGTATCTGGGACTTACCGTGTCCTCCTACGAGGGCGGCGGCTACTCTGAGACCAAGGAGAACCTGAAGCGCAGCGCTGCAGAACATAAGGAGATCACAGCAAAATACATGAATCCCGGCGAACTGTTCCGCTATCGGGCAGTAATGGCACTGACACTGGCACCTCTTCGCACTGCACTGGCAGAGAGTAAACACTTTTCTGCAATGTATCAGAAACTGAT
Source organism: uncultured Lachnospiraceae bacterium (assembly GCA_945929965.1). Taxonomy (GTDB): domain Bacteria; phylum Bacillota; class Clostridia; order Lachnospirales; family Lachnospiraceae; genus Acetatifactor. The sequence continues at coordinate 17,410 of CAMEOT010000022.1, read as the reverse complement.
GAGCAAGGCGTATGGGCGGAAACAGGAAAAATAGGGGAGAACCCCCAAAAAGTTGTGCTGGAAATACACTTTTAAAGAGAAAATTAATACAATTTCCAGATAACAGGCGTGCAAATAATAGAATTGACAAATTATCTGACAATTCATAGAAAAATCTATATTTACAAATGAGAAAAATAGGTGTATAGTACAGAAAAGGTCGCAATGAGGCGCTCGAAAGAGTCTCATTGCGACCTTTTTTGTTACTATTACGGTCTTGCGAATGAGGTTCAAAACAGTAACAGACGGATTAAGAAGAGAGAAATAGAAACCCGGAAAGGAGAACTATATGTTTGATGTAAAACAGGAGCTGCCCAAGGCACCATTATATCGGGAAGAATTTGAGCATGATAACTGCGGTATCGGAGCCTGTGTCAATATTCACGGAGAGAAGAGCCGCGCGACCGTAGAAAATGCGCTGAAGATCGTAGAGAATCTGGAGCATAGAGCCGGTAAGGATGCGGAAGGCAAGACCGGTGACGGTGTCGGTATTCTGACCCAGATCCCCCACAAATTTTTCGCCAGAGTTACCAAGGCTCTGGGCATGGACATCGGCGGAGAGAGAGAATACGGCGTCGGCATGTTCTTCTTCCCCCAGGAAGAGCTGCGCCGCAACCAGGCGAAGAAGATGTTCGAGATCATTGTGGAAAAGGAAGGAATGGAATTCCTCGGCTGGCGTGAAGTGCCTACTTTCCCCAATGTGCTGGGACATAAGGCAGTAGAGTGCATGCCCTATATCATGCAGGGCTTCGTGAAAAAGCCCGCCGACGTGGAAAAGGGACTTTCCTTCGACCGCAGGCTCTACATTGCAAGACGAGTATTTGAGCAGTCTTCCGATGATACCTATGTAGTTTCTCTTTCCAGCAGAACGATCGTATACAAAGGAATGTTCCTGGTAGGACAGCTGCGGACCTTCTTCGCTGACTTACAGAGCGAAGATTACGAATCCGCCATTGCCATGGTACATTCCCGTTTCTCCACCAACACGAACCCCAGCTGGGAGCGTGCCCACCCGAACCGTCTGATGGTACACAACGGCGAGATCAATACCATCCGCGGCAATGCCGACAAAATGCTGGCGCGTGAAGAGAACATGGAATCCGAGCATCTGAAAGGACAGCTGCACAAAGTACTGCCCGCCATCAGCAAGACCGGTTCCGACTCTGCAATGTTGGATAACACGCTGGAGTTCCTGGTAATGAGCGGCATGGAGCTGCCCCTGGCAGTCATGATCGCCATCCCCGAGCCCTGGGCGAACAACAAGGCAATGTCCCAGACCAAGAGAGATTTCTATCAGTATTACGCTACCATGATGGAGCCCTGGGACGGTCCCGCATCCATCCTGTTCTCCGATGGCGATATCATGGGTGCCGTGCTGGACAGAAACGGACTGCGTCCTTCCCGTTATCTGATCACCGACGATGATACCCTGATCCTGTCTTCCGAGGTAGGTGTCCTTCCCATTGATCCCACGAAGATCAAATTAAAGGAAAGACTTCGTCCCGGCAAGATGCTCTTAGTGGATACTGTGCAGGGAAGAGTCATCGATGATGAGGAGATCAAGGAAAAATACGCTTCCAGACAGCCCTACGGCGAATGGCTGGACAGCAACCTGACCGAGCTGAAAAACATCCACATTCCGAACCAGCGCGTTCCGGAGTACACCTACGAAGAGCGTCAGCGAATGCAGAAAGCTTTCGGTTACACCTATGATGAGATGAAGCAGAGCATTCTGCCTATGGCGAAGAACGGAGGCGAAGCCATCGCAGCCATGGGTGTGGATACACCGCTGCCCGTCTTAAGCAAGACGTATCATCCGCTGTTCCATTATTTTAAGCAGTTGTTCGCACAGGTGACGAACCCGCCCATCGATGCCATCCGTGAGGAGATTGTGACCTCTACCACCGTATACATCGGTACGGAGGGCAATATCCTGGAGGAGACCCCGAAGAACTGTAATGTTCTGAAGGTCAACAATCCGATTCTGACCAACACCGATCTGTTGAAGATCAAGAACATGAAGGTAGACGGCTTCAAAGTAGAAGTCGTACCTATCGTATATTATAAGAACACCAGCTTAGAGCGTGCCATTGACCGTCTGTTCGTGGAAGTGGACCGAGCTTACAGAGACGGCGTGAACATCCTGATCCTGTCCGACAGAGGTGTGGATGAGAACCATGTGCCCATTCCTTCCCTGTTAGCGGTATCCGCATTGAACCAGTATCTGGTACGCACCAAGAAGAGAACCAGAGTCGCCCTGATCCTGGAATCCGGCGAACCCAGAGAAGTACACCATTTTGCTACGCTGTTAGGCTATGGTGCCTGCGCCATCAACCCTTATCTGGCACAGGATACCATCAAGGAACTGATCGAGAGCAACATGCTGGACAAAGATTACTATGCAGCAGTAGATGACTACAACAACGCTGTACTCCATGGCATCGTCAAGATCGCATCCAAGATGGGTATCAGCACCATCCAGTCCTATCAGGGATCCCAGATCTTCGAGGCCATCGGTATCGCACCGGAAGTCATCAGCAAGTATTTCTCCAACACGGTATGTCGTGTGGGAGGTATTACCTTAAAAGATATTGAGCAGCAGGTAGACGATCTGCATTCCCAGGCATTTGATCCGCTGGGACTGAAAAACGATTTGACTCTGAACAGCCCCGGACATCACAAGATGCGCAGCGGCGGTGACGAGCATTTGTACAATCCCGCTACCATCCATATGTTACAGGAATCCACCAGACGCGGTGATTATCAGATGTTCAAACAGTACACCGCCATGGTCAACGATGAAGATTCCATCAAGAACCTCAGAGGACTGATGGACTTCAATTATCCGAAAAAGGGTGTGCCCATCGAAGAAGTAGAGCCCGTAGAATCCATCGTGACCAGATTCAAGACCGGTGCCATGTCCTACGGTTCCATTTCCAAGGAAGCCCATGAGACCATGGCCATCGCCATGAACCATCTGCACGGCAAGAGTAACTCCGGTGAAGGCGGTGAGGATCTGGATCGTCTGACGGTAGGACCGGACGGACTAAACCGTTGTTCCGCCATCAAGCAGGTAGCAAGCGGACGTTTCGGTGTTACCAGCCGTTATCTGGTGAGTGCACAGGAGATCCAGATCAAGATGGCACAGGGCGCGAAACCCGGCGAGGGCGGACATCTGCCCGGAGGAAAGGTATATCCCTGGATCGCCAAGACCAGACACTCCACACCCGGTGTGTCCCTGATCTCTCCGCCCCCTCATCACGATATTTACTCCATTGAGGATCTGGCGCAACTGATCTATGATCTGAAAAATGCCAACACCCAGGCCCGGATCTCCGTGAAACTGGTATCCGAAGCCGGTGTGGGAACCGTAGCAGCCGGTGTGGCAAAAGCGGGAGCACAGGTTATCCTGGTATCCGGTTATGACGGCGGTACCGGTGCAGCACCGCGAAACTCCATCCACAATGCCGGACTTCCCTGGGAACTGGGACTGGCAGAGACCCATCAGACCCTGATCATGAACGGACTGCGTAATAAAGTCCGCATCGAGACCGACGGTAAGCTGATGAGCGGCAGAGATGTGGCAATCGCAGCCATCCTGGGTGCTGAGGAATTCGGTTTTGCTACCGCACCTCTTGTGACCATGGGGTGTGTCATGATGAGAGTATGTAATCTGGATACCTGCCCGGTAGGCGTGGCTACCCAGAACCCGGAACTGCGGAAAAACTTCCGCGGTAAGCCGGAATATGTGGAAAACTTTATGAAATTTATCGCACAGGAGCTGCGGGAATACATGGCAGCACTGGGCGTACGCACCGTAGATGAACTGGTGGGCAGAACCGATCTGCTGAAGAGAAAAGAGCATCTGACCGAGCGCCAGGAGGAAGTGGATCTGACGCAGATCCTGAGCAACCCTTACGAGGGCAGCAAGCAGAAGGTGACCTTTGATCCCAAGCAGGTTTATGACTTCCAGCTGGAGAAAACTCTGGATGAGAAGGTGTTGTTAAAGCAGCTGGGTAAGGCTATTGATGCGGGACAGAAGCGCAGCATCGAAGTGGATGTCAGCAACACTGACCGTGCCTTCGGTACGATCCTCGGCAGTGAGATCACCAGAAAACTGGGTGATGATGTGGAAGAGGATACCTACCATGTATTGTGTAAGGGTGCCGGCGGACAGTCCTTCGGAGCCTTTATCCCCAAGGGACTGACCCTGGAACTGGTAGGCGACAGTAATGACTATTTCGGCAAGGGATTATCCGGTGGTAAGCTGGTGGTATATCCTCCCCAGGGCAGCAAGTTCAAGGCAGAAGAAAACATCATCATCGGTAATGTGGCACTGTATGGTGCAACCTCCGGTAAGGCATTCATCAACGGTGTGGCAGGCGAACGTTTCTGCGTACGTAATTCCGGTGCCATCGCGGTAGTCGAGGGTGTCGGCGATCACGGCTGTGAGTATATGACCGGCGGACGCGTGGTAGTCTTAGGACCCACCGGTAAAAACTTTGCAGCCGGTATGAGTGGTGGTATCGCTTATGTACTGGATGAAGGCAACGATCTGTACAAGCGTCTGAATAAGGAAATGGTATCTTCCAGCGAGATCACATCCAAATATGACGTGCTGGAGTTGAAATCCATGATCCAGGAGCATGTGGCACTGACCAATTCCGCCAAAGGTAAGGAAGTGCTGGACAACTTTGGAGAGTATCTGCCCAAGTTCAAGAAGATCATCCCTCATGACTATGAGAGGGTTTTGAAGACCATCGTACAGATGGAGGAAAAGGGACTGAGCGCAGAACAGGCACAGATCGAAGCATTCTATGCTAACACCAGAAAGTAAATGGGAGGCCAGTGTGAAAAGCAATCCTGAAGATTACTTTTCACACGACTAATTTGTGTCGCGGGCGCCACAAATTAGTTTATCGCAGAACTAAATCTGAAATTTAGCTCGCGATTCTTCCGACGCCGATGCGTCTGCAGAATGGAGAGAGTCATGGGAAAACCAACGGGATTTATGGAATATAAAAGGGAAGTCAGCGTGGCTGAGGATCCGAAAAAGAGAATACAGCATTTTAACGAATTCCATGAGCATCTGCCGAAGGAAAAGCAGCGTTTACAGGGTGCCAGATGTATGGAATGCGGCGTGCCCTTCTGCCAGTCGGGTATGATGATCTGCGGTATGGCCAGCGGATGTCCCCTGCACAATCTGGTGCCGGAGTGGAACGATCTGGTATATACCGGCAACTGGCAGCAGGCTTACAACCGTCTGAAGAAGACCAACAATTTCCCCGAGTTCACTTCCAGAGTATGCCCTGCCCTGTGTGAGGCGGCATGTACCTGCGGGCTGAACGGGGATCCGGTCTCCACCAAGGAGAACGAATATGCAATCATTGAAAACGCCTACAGTGAGGGTTATGCGGCAGCAAAACCTCCTGTGGTGCGTACCGGGAAAAAGGTGGCTGTCATCGGCAGCGGTCCTTCCGGACTGGCAGCAGCGGATCTGTTGAATCAGAGAGGACATCAGGTAACCGTGTTCGAACGCTCCGACCGCGTTGGTGGACTGTTGATGTACGGCATCCCCAACATGAAGCTGGAGAAGCAGATTATTGACCGCAAGATCAATATTATGAAAGAAGAGGGTGTCACCTTCGTCACGGGAACCGACATCGGCAAGGACATCAAAGCATCCAAGCTGTTGCATGATTTCGACCGTGTCGTGCTGGCCTGCGGTGCATCCAATCCCAGAGACATCAATGCTCCCGGCAGAGATGCCAAGGGAATCTACTTTGCGGTGGATTTCCTGAAGGCCAATACCAGGAGTCTGCTGGATTCGAATTTTGAAGACAAGAAATATGTGGAGACCAAGGGCAAGAATGTGGTTATCATCGGCGGCGGTGATACCGGCAATGACTGTGTGGGAACCTCTATCCGTCACGGTGCCAAGTCCGTGACCCAGATCGAGATGATGCCCAAGGCTCCGAACAAGAGAGCGGAGAACAATCCCTGGCCCGAATGGCCGAAGGTCTGCAAGACCGATTACGGCCAGGAAGAAGCCATTGCAGTCTACGGACATGATCCGAGAATCTATGAGTCTACGGTGAAGGAATTTATCAAGGACAAGAACGGCAATCTGAAAGCCGTGAAGATCGTGAAGCTGTCCTGGGAGAAGGATCCTGCGACCGGACGCATGAAGATGCAGGAGATCGCGGGAAGTGAGCAGATTCTGGATGCGGAGATCGTGCTGATCGCCGCAGGATTCTTAGGAACCCAGAAATATATTGCCGATGCTTTCGGGGTGGAATTAAACGAGCGCACCAACGTAAAAACTGCCCCCGGCAAATACCAGACCAGTGTGGAAAATGTATTCGTCACCGGCGATATGCACAGAGGACAGTCGCTCGTCGTATGGGCGATCCGCGAAGGCAGAGAAGCCGCACATGCTGTGGATGAGAGCCTGATGGGCTACTCCAATCTGGTGATCCAGTAGTAATCTCAATTTTACATAGAAAAATCATTTGCTTCCGGGCGAAAAGATGGTATGATAGAAGCAATGATGTATAGTCGCTTTGGCGGCGGATTGAGAGGACGAAATGGACAAGATTATTTTGACAGGTGACAGACCCACCGGAAGATTACATGTGGGACATTATGTAGGCTCCCTAAGAAGACGAGTGGAGTTGCAGAATTCCGGTGAATATAAGAAGACTTTTATCATGATCGCAGATGCACAGGCGCTGACGGACAATATCGAGAATCCCGAGAAGGTACGTCAGAATATTATCGAGGTGGCACTGGACTACATGTCCTGCGGACTGGATCCCAGCAAGGCTACGATCTTCATTCAGTCTCAGATCTCCGAACTGTGTGAACTGACCTTCTATTACATGGACCTGGTAACTGTAGCGAGACTGCAGAGGAACCCGACCGTTAAGAGCGAGATTCAGATGCGTAACTTCGAAGCCAGCATCCCCGTGGGATTCTTTACCTATCCCATCAGCCAGGCTTCCGATATTACCGCTTTCAAGGCGACTACCGTTCCCGTAGGCGGCGATCAGCTGCCCATGATCGAGCAGACCAGAGAGATTGTACACAAATTCAACACCGTATATGCACCGGTACTGGTAGAGCCCAAGGCACTGCTTCCTGAGAACGAAGCATGTCAGAGACTGCCCGGCATCGACGGCAAAGCGAAAATGAGTAAATCCCTGGGCAACTGTATCTATCTGTCAGACAGCGCAGACGATGTACGTACTAAGATCATGAGCATGTACACTGACCCCGAACATCTGCTTGTCAGTGATCCCGGACATTTAGAGGGCAATACGGTATTCACTTATCTGGATGCGTTCTGTCGGCCGGAGCACTTCGAGAGATATCTGCCGGATTATGCAAATCTGGACGAGCTGAAGGCTCATTACACCAGAGGCGGTCTGGGTGACGTGAAGGTGAAGAAGTTCTTAAATAACGTAATGCAGGAGACCTTAGAGCCCATCCGTAACCGTAGAAAAGAATTAGAGAAGGATATTCCAGCAGTATACGAGATCCTGAAGAAGGGCAGCGACGAGGCCCGCACGGTGGCAGCACAGACATTATCTGAGGTGAAGAGTGCAATGCGTATCAACTACTTTGATGATGCGGAACTGATCCGTATGCAGAGTGAAAAATACGAGGGACAGTAAAATAATTTATTAACGCTTCAGAAGTTTACTTCCGGAGCGTTATTGTTATCTGCAGGATTTCTACAGAATACAGAAGGAGGCATAAATTATGACTGATAGGGACACGGGAAATAATAGGAAGAATAATATTTCCGGACAGGATGAGATATTTGATTATGAAGATCTTTCGGAAGAAGATGATTTTGCAGAAGATGACTTTGCGGATGACTCTCCGGAAGACGGTGAAATCGTTATCCACTTCAAACTATGGATGATTCCTGCGTTTATCGGTATGGTGATTCTGGCGATTCTGATCTGTATTCCTCTGTGGAAGTTAAGCCATCATAATAGTAACGACGGGGGCGGGGATACACTTCCAGCGGTGATAGTATCGGAAGAGACTAAGGCGATGGAGACTGTTACAGAACCTGAGACCACAGCGACCCCAGAACCGACAGCGGCACCCACGGCTACCCCGGAGCCTGCAACTCCTGAGCCGACTGCAACGCCCACGCCTGCAGCAACCCCGGAGAACCGACCGGTAGTGGAAGATACCCCTGCACCTGCACCGGTATCCGAAGGCAGCATGACTTTTATAGAGGTAAATGATACTGTCACCGCGAAAGATGTGAGCAATCTCCGCAGCACGCCATCGACCTCAGAGGAAGGGAATGTGGTGGGGCAGTTGAAAAACGGTGAGACACTGACGCGCACCGGCAGAAATGATGACACCGGTTGGTCAAGACTTAATTACAACGGGCAGACTGTCTATGCGGTATCCGCTTATCTGACTACGGACACCTCTTATAAGACACCGACAGTGCCGGTGAATTCCAACCGAGTCAGCACCCAGGACGGCAGAGTTATTGTATTCGTGGATTGTGATGACTATATTACGCCTAAGGATCTGATTAACCTGCGGACAGAACCCAGCACTAGTGAGGGGGAGAGCACCGTGCGTACCCAGGTAAGGAACGGAACAAATCTGCACCGCACCGGATACAGTGAAGCCTCCGGCTGGTCCAGAGTGGAGTACAACGGCGAGATTCTGTATGCTGTGACGAATTACGTAGTGTCCGGAACAGCCCCGGAATGATCCGGACATTTGAAAAGGGCAGAATGCAAAGAAGCGATATCTCGTAGAGATACCGCTTCTTTAGCGTAAGATTTTATTAGAGAAAAGTATTAGGGACTGGCGAATTTATTTCGGTCTTACGGTCAGTCTCTGGATCAGACCGTTTTCATCGGTCTCACGGACCGTGGCGATAGCCATGATGTTGTAGCCGCCGAAGTTAGCAATGAATTCGGCCTGCTCGTCATTAACGACCTCAGCATCTAAAATGGAGTAACGGCGGAAGCCGAATTTGTTACGGAAGAACATGTTAATGGCTTCTTTTCCGTAGATATGATACTCCTGTTGGGAAGCGGAGGTGGTACAATAATCACACAGAATGCCGTCGGGAGTGAACAACTCTGCAAGTCCGGCAAAATCTTTATTTTCCATAGCTTCTACATATTTTTCAATGGGTCTCATAGCATGTTCCTCCTTAATATACCTTTTCAGAATTTAACAGTGCATCGGTACCGCCGTCTACGAACATGATGTTGCCGTTGACGCCTCTGGCGGAATCGGAAGCTAAAAATACCATAACTTCTGCAATCTCTTCCGGTGCCATCAGACATTCCTGACCGTACTTAGTGGGAATGGGGAGAGCGTTCAGCGCCATCTTCGCGGTGGTGCTCATGGTAGCGGTCATGGCAGTATGTACGTTGCCGGGAGCTACTGCATTGATGCGGACACCGTTGGCTGCCCAGGTAGCGGAGACTCTGCGGACCCATCTTGCCAGAGCGTACTTGGTGGATACATAGAGGCTGTTACCTACGGAGAGGTTGGTGGAATCCATAGAGGATACCAGGCTTAATACTCTCTTTTCATCGCCGATGTTATTCAACAGATCTACGATATCTTTTCGTCCGGCACCCTGGGAAATGGTGTTGGATACGGTGACTACGCAGCTGCCGTGCTTTTTCTGAAGGAGGTCATAGACGCCCTTTGCAATGGCTACGGTCCCGAAATAGTTCAGGGAAATGATCAACTCCAGATTGCCGCAGGCACCGGAGACACCGGCATTACAGATCATGCCGTCGAGACCTTCGGGATGCAGCTCGTGCAGCTTGTCTACTGCAGTCTGTCTTCCCTCCGGCGTGGCCAGGTTCACACAGATGTCGCCGCCCTTCAGATCAATGTTGATGACTTCGTGTCCTTTTTGAAGCAACAGTTCTTTTGTCTTGGCGCCGATTCCGCTGGATGCGCCGGTGATTGCATATACGCCCATATTAATCCTCCTTGTTTTCCGAAGGAAAATCCTGCTCTTCATGAGGAACTACCCTTTTGGTGCGGAGAGAATTTGTCCTTCCTGCTTGCTTTTACTTTATAAGTTTACTATAATAAAAACTGACTTCTTTTAAATAACCAAAATAAGAAAATATAAGGATACCAGATGCTGACCTATGACCTGACTGCCCGTGGCAGAAAAACCATGTATGAATACTTATATGAAGCAATGAAGGCTGACATCTTAAGCGGTCGGCTGACTGCCGGAGAGAAGCTTCCTTCAAAACGAGCGTTTGCTGAGCACTTGCAGGTAAGTGTCAAGACTGTGGAAAATACCTACGAGCAGCTGCTGTTGGAAGGCTATATCCGGTCGGAGGAGAAGAGAGGATATTTTGTCAATCGTTTGGAAGTGAAGAGCACAGCCACTCCGGCGTATGCTTCCTTTGTGACCCGTTTCCGGGAGGAGGAATATCTGGCGGATCTGACGGCAAATAATATTCAATATGATAAGTTCCCCTTTGCCACCTGGGCGAAGATCATGCGTCAGACCCTGACGGATTACGATACGTCTCTGCTTAAGACAGTTCCTTTTAATGGAGTGGAAAAATTAAGAGTGGCAATCGCGGAGCATTTGTACAGGTACCGCGGCATGCAGGTATCGCCCGATCATATTATTGTGGGTGCGGGAACGGAATATCTATACAGCCGCCTGTTACAGCTCCTTGGGAAAAATGCAAAATTCGGCGTGGAGAATCCGGGCTACCGCAAGATTACGAAATTATATGAAGTGGGTGGCGTGGCATGGGATTATGTAGACATCGACGGACAGGGAATGAAGGTGGAGCAGCTGGAGGAAAAGTGCATTACTGTGGCGCATGTGTCGCCGGAACACCATTTTCCCATCGGACTGGTCATGCTGGTGGGAAGACGGCAGGAGCTGCTTCGCTGGGCGGCAGAGGAGCCGGAACGTTATATCGTGGAGGATGATTTCGACTGTGAGTTCCGCATGGTGGGCAAACCCATCCCTTCCATGCAGTCCATGGATCGGAATCACAGAGTTATCTATATCAATACTTTTTCCAAGACTATGGTACCGTCCTTACGTATCGGCTATATGGTGCTGCCGGAGAAGCTGATGGAACGGTATATTTCCACCATGAATTTCTATTCCTGTACGGTATCCGGTTTTGAGCAATATGCCATGGCGGCTTTTCTGGAACAGGGATATTTTGAGCGGCACATTCGGAGACTGATCAACGATTACAGAGGGCAGAGAGAGCGGATCTGCCGGATGTTTCGCAAGTCACCCTTAAGCCGGATCAGTCAGATCTATCAGGATGATGCCGGAACCCATTTTTTACTGCATGTGCGGACGGATTTAAGCGATGTGGAGATCAAGTGGGCGGCAAGGCAGCGTGGAATCCTGGTGAACTGCCTGTCTGAGTACTGTTTTGCAGATACGCAGAAATACCGTGGAATCCTGGTCATTCATTATTCTGATATGGAGGATGAGGTGCTGCAAAAAGTGATTGGGGCGCTGGAAGAGATCTTTTTATAATTTATAATTTTTTCCAAATGCGGGAACACTGACAAAAAAAGAATGTAGTGTTATCGCATGGAAGGAGAAATTATGAATCAGAGAGTGGGAAGAAGCAGTATCCGTCTGGCACAGCCTGTGTGTGTGATCGCAGGTGCCAGTATCGTAGGGAAAAAAGAGGGCGAAGGACCGCTAGGTGCCTTGTTCGACATGGTGGGAGAGGATGATCTCTTCGGCTGTAAGACCTGGGAGGAGGCAGAAAGCAATCTTCAGAAGGACGCAGTCTACATGGTCATGGAAAAGGCCGGGTGGAAAGCAGAGGATGTTTCGTATCTCTTCGCCGGTGATCTGTTGGGACAGTGTATTGCCACTTCCTTCGGTATCTCCGCTTACAATATTCCTATGTTCGGAGTCTATGGTGCCTGCTCCACCTGTGGGGAAGCGCTGACACTGGGAGCTGTGATGGTGGCGGGAGGTTATGCGGAGCATGTGGTCTGTGTGACTTCCAGTCATTTTGCCAGCGCGGAGAAAGAGTTTCGTTTTCCGTTGGATTATGGGAACCAGAGACCTCTGTCTGCCAGCTGGACTGTGACAGGAAGCGGAGCCTTTGCCCTGGGGTTGAATCAGAAATGCAGAGCTCACATCACCGGCATGACTCCCGGACGGATCGTGGACTATGGACTCAAGGATTCCATGAACATGGGGGCCTGCATGGCACCTGCCGCCGCAGATACCATCGAACGCCACCTGGAGGATTTTCATGTGCAGCCTCAGGAATATGACCGGATTATCACCGGGGATCTGGGAAGCGTGGGACAGACAGTGTTGATCGATCTGCTGCGGGAAAAAGGAATTGATATTGCCGGCAGACACAGTGACTGCGGCATTGAGATCTTTGATGCAGATGCCCAGGACACCCATGCCGGTGGCAGCGGCTGCGGCTGCAGCGCCGTGACATTGGCAGCATATATTCTGCCGAAGCTGGAATCCGGTGAGTGGAAAAAAGTCCTCTTTCTACCCACCGGAGCCCTGCTCAGTAAGACCAGTTTTAATGAAGGCAAAAGCGTGCCGGGAATCGCACATGCGGTAGTATTGGAGAGTCCGGCGGTGAAATAGTGAAAAGCACTCTTGCAAGCGCTGTAAGTTACTGGTAAAATAAACCTCAAACGGCGAAAAATATTATGCCGGGAATGGCTGGTGAGTCAGAATGCGCAGGATAGAATTTAAGATGGAACGACCGGGACTGTTGGAGGTCGGACAGAAGATCACGGTTACGGAGGGACTTCTGCCCAGTAACTATTACTATACCATAGACCCGTCCCTGGCGATGTCTCCGAACATTCCGTTCCGTTACCGGTTGAAGAACCGTGAAGGAGTCGTGGCGGATATTGTGGAGAATTCCAGAGGATTCTACGTGACGGCGGAATTTGATGAGCCGGAGGTAGATATGACAAAGTAAACGTCGGGGATGCCGCAGAAATTTCGGAACATGCCGGGCAGCAGGCAGCTCAAGGCGCAGATGACAGATTTAAGGAAGAATTAATTATAGGAAGAAAGAGGAGAATATTATGTTACAGAAGATTTCAACAGACAAAGCACCCGCAGCGATCGGACCTTACTCCCAGGGGATCGTACTGGGCAATATCTTTTTCGCATCCGGACAGATCCCCATTGATCCTGCTACCGGTGAGATTCACGGAACTACCATCGAGGAACAGGCAGAGCAGGTAATGAAGAATATCGGCGAGCTGTTAAATGCAGCAGGCACCGATTACACCAGAGTAGCCAAGACCTCCTGCTTCCTGGCAGACATGGGCGATTTCGCAGCGTTCAATCAGGTCTATGCAAAGTACTTTACTGAGAATCCTGCCAGAAGCTGCGTTGCAGTCAAGACCCTTCCCAAAAACGTATTATGTGAAGTGGAAGTCATCGCAGAAGTATAATGAAGTAAAAATACGTAGCGATTCAGCAAAAACAGCAGACATAATGTTGTGAAGGAAAGCTGCAACGTTACAATAAATAGATATTAAGACGGAGGATCGTCGCTTACAGGCGGCGATTTTCTTGTGTATAGGTAAGGTGGGCAGAAATTTATGAAAAATAATATTACTCTGATCGGCATGCCGGGCTCGGGAAAAAGTACGGTAGGTGTCGTCCTGGCGAAGCGCCTGGGCAGACGTTTTGTGGATTCCGACCTGGTGATCCAGGACAGACACGGCAAATTATTACACGAACTGATCACGGAATATGGTGTGGAAGGCTTCTGGCAGATTGAGAGCGACGTGAATGCATCCTTAGATCTGGAGAAAAGCATCATTGCTACCGGCGGAAGCGCCTGCTACGAGCCGGAAGGCATGCAGCATCTGCGGGAGATCAGTACGGTGGTATATCTGAAGCTTCCCTATGAGGAAGTGGAGAAACGGCTGGGGGATCTGAACGCCAGGGGCGTGACTCTGCAGCCCGGTCAGACCCTGCGGGATCTGTATGATGAGAGAACCCCGTTGTATGAGAAATATGCGGATCTCATCATAGACTGCAGCGGGAAAATGCTGCGGGATGTAGTTGCGGAGATCGCTGAGAAATATAAAAAACGGTCCTGACAAAATCCCATAAATGTAAAGCAACAAGGGACGAAAAAATCAGGAACGGAAAATACAAGTAACATAAAATACAAGGAACATAAAATATAAGGGACGTAAAATATAACTATGGAAAATACAAGAGCAAAAACAACGAGAAACAGCCTGATCCTTCTGCTGACAGCCACTATCTGGGGTATGGCATTTGTCTCCCAGAGCAAGGGTATGGATTACATGCATCCGTTTACTTTTAACGGTGTCCGTTCCCTGATCGGCGCTGCCGGTATTCTGATATATATTTTGATCAGTCGGAAGATTGCGGGAGACAAGGCAGCAAAATTAGACTGGAAACTGAATGTCAAGGCAGGGCTTCTGTGTGGTATCTTCCTGACCATTGCCAGTACCCTGCAGCAATTCGGTATCAAGTATACCAGTGTCGGCAAGGCGGGATTTATCACGACCCTGTATATTATTTTTGTGCCCATGTTTGGTATTTTTTTGAAGAAAAAGGTAGCACCGGTGGTCTGGGCAGCAGCCGGCATGGCAGCGGTGGGAATGTATCTGCTCTGCATGACAGAATCATTGCGCCTGGGGGCAGGGGATATCATGGTATTTTTATGTGCTATTGCTTTTGCGATACAGATCATGACGGTTGATCATTATGCAGCGAGCATCGATGGAGCGGTGGTATCCTGTATCCAGTTCACAGTGTGCGGTGTCGTCTGCTGCATCGGGGCACTTATCTGGGGACAGCCGACTTTCGGACAGATTCAGGAAGGCCTGGGAGCACTGTTGTATGCCGGTGTTTTAAGCTGCGGTGTGGGCTATACTCTGCAGATTGTGGGGCAGAAGGGCTTGAATCCCACGGTGGCAGCGCTCATCATGAGTCTGGAATCCGTCATTGCCACTATCTCCGGATGGATCGCTTACAAGATCGGATTTTTAAGTACGGATCAGACACTGACTCCGAGACAGATCGCAGGCTGCGTTATCGTATTTGCCGCTGTGATCCTGGTACAACTTCCGCCGGAGTGGTTCCGTTTTGGAAAAAAGAACGCTTAAGCGTATAAAGAACGCATAAATTCAGGAAAAAGTGCAGAGACTGTCCATAAACAGATATAAGGAGGAAACGCAGAGGATGGATTATATCAATGCTTTCTGGGTGGGCGGTCTGATCTGCGCTCTGGTGCAGATCCTGATGGAAAAGACGAAGATGATGCCGGGACGCATTATGGTGCTCTTAGTGGTCACCGGTGCAGTACTCAGTGCCCTTGGCTGGTATGAACCTTTTCAGGATTACGCTGGTGCGGGTGCCAGTGTACCGCTGCTTGGCTTTGGAAATGTATTAATGAAGGGCGTGAAAGAAGCGGTGCAGGAACAGGGCTTTTTAGGGCTTTTTGCCGGAGGTTTCAAGGCAGGAGCCGTGGGAACCTCCGCAGCGCTGATCCTCGGTTATCTGGCAAGTCTATTTAGTAAGCCGAAGATGAAGGAGTGACCGGCTTAGGGCCGTTCCTGTGAATGATTCGAGGAACAGGTGATGACCCGGAGAGAGGGATCAGAGCTCTTCGTAAGCGATTCCCTTCAGATCCAGATATTTTTTCAGCGCCTTGTCCCAGGCGGTATCGGCACTTTTGTCCATAGTGAAGGTCTGGTAAGCACATCCGGTGGTGAGAACCGTTTTTTCCCCATCGTAGCGGATGTTCAGCACCAGGGCACGGATGACGTCAGGGTCCACCTGGGCTTTTGTAAGCATGGCAGCGGCTTTATCCGGCTGCATATGAAGCACAAATTTAAAATACAAAGGAGTGTGTTTTCCCTTGATCAGGTCAAAGCACAGTCCTTTTATTTTGCTAAAAGACTGGAGTTCCCAGGGAATACAGTCTTCGCCTCGTTCGTCAGCAGGATAGAAGTCCTTGTTAATATGCCCGTCGATGGTTACGGTGAGGACGGTGCTGATGGTGGCTTCTTCCAGAAGAAAAGGATCAAATGTATCCGCTACCAGCAGGTGATTCATAAAATTTTTCATGGATGTAATCTGTAATGCGATCATGGAGGCTCCTTACTCCGGTGATGGTATCTTGCGTTCCGGTGTCATGCGATATAGAAACAGTATAAACGATGTACGTGAAAAAGGAAATATGAATATTTTGTGTAAAAGCTTTACGAACGAAATGTTTCGTGCTATTATAAGTAGTATTAAAAACTACATGGCATGGTTTACAAAAAATAACAAATCATTAATCATATGGAGACAGATATTATGAGTTTCAAAATCGTAGTAGACAGTTGTTGTGAATTGCCGGAAGAGTATCTGCAGGATCCTCGGTTTGAGATCGTTCCGCTGGGACTGGAAGTGGGAGATTATAGAATCCAGGATGATGAGAACTTTGATCAGGCAGAGTTTCTGAAAAAGGCGGCGGAATCTCCCAAATGTCCCAAGTCTGCTTGCCCTTCCCCGGAGAAGTTCCGGGAGGCTTATCGTACAGAGGCAGAGCACGTATATGCGATCACCTTGTCATCACACCTAAGTGGAAGCTACAACAGTGCGGTGCTGGGAATGAATCTGTATCGGGAAAAATACGGTAAGAAGCAGATCCATGTCATTGATTCCGAATCTGCCAGCTGTGGTGAGACGCAGATCGTGAAGAAGCTGGTAGAGCTGGAGGAGCAGGGAATTCCCTTTGAAGAGATTGTAAAACAGATCGAGGAATTCCGCAGCAATATCCACACGTATTTTGTACTGGATAATCTGGAGACTTTGCGTAAGAACGGGAGACTGACCGGCGTGAAGGCACTGGTGGCATCCACCTTAAGCATTAAGCCCATTATGGCAGGAGACAAAGGAAATATTGTACAGAGAGGACAGAGTGTCGGCATGAAGAAGGCACTTCGTAGAATGGCAGAGATCATTTTAGAGGAAGTCGGAGACACCAAAGACCGTACACTGATGATCACTCATTGTAATGCACCGGGCCGCGCCGAGACCATCAAAAAGCTTCTTACGGATAAGGTACAGTTCAAAGATAGCCTGATCATGGACACCCGCGGCGTCAGCAGCATGTACGCCAATGACGGCGGCATTATCGTAACAGTGTAAATTGAAAGTTAGTAAAAAAGCCACGAACGCCCACGACGAACGGAACATCACGCCTTGATGTCGCGTCTCTGGGTGTGAATTTTCTAATGAAAAGTGATACAGTGATTCTCATCATGACGGGGTCGCCTACACGCGCCATCCATGTGCGCCAAAAGCCATGCACACATG
>CAMEOT010000021.1 GCA_945929965.1 uncultured Lachnospiraceae bacterium | reverse complement strand
GTACCTCGGCATGCTCACGGTTGACGTCGTTTAAGTACTCGATCAGCTCATAGTTCTTTTCCTTACCGGTGGTCTTGATCCGGGCGATCAGATTTGCCTCTGTCGCGCTGACTTCCTCCTGTACCGGGAAGAGAATGCCGCACTGGTTCTGGCTGTTGTTCTCCTCCGCATTGGTTGCATTGCCGTAGCCTGCATCATCCGTGCCCCCGGACTTGCTGTTCTTCTTATTGTTGCCCTTCCCCTTACCGTTGCCGTTTCCATTGCCGTTATTGCCGGAATTTCCGTTTCCATTATTTCCACTGCCGGAGTTGTCCTTGTTGTTCCCATTGCCGTTGCCGGAATTGCCCTTCCAGTCGTCATCGGTATGGAGATTATAGTTCAATAAGAATACCCGGTTGCCGTCACCGTCATAAGCCGCAGCAAGGAGCAGTTCATCCCCGTCATGCACTGCCGCCAGACGATTCTCTACGGAGTATTCATAGGTCTTGTTCACCTTGTCCGTGCCGATCCGTCCGGTCTCACTGATCCGGTTGCCATCTGCATCATAGGTATAGGCAAGGCTGGTGGTCTTCTTGCCATTGTAGAGCTTTTCAGAGATCAGCTGGTTACTCTCATTATACTCATATCTGTGCCACTCCACAACCGTTCCGTTCAGGGTTTTCTCCATATAAGTACGGTTACCCATAAGGTCATACTCGAACGTATAGACGCAGGTGCCATAATTGTCCTCGGTCTCCGTAGCGGTCAGGAGCTTTCCGGCTGCATCATAGGTAAATGTCCGGTCGGTCTCCACGATCTGGTACGCGAAAGTGGCGTCCTTGTCATGCTTGCCATTATGGCGGTTGCCATGAGGATAGAGGTCGTCATGTCTGCCGTCCTCATGCCGTCCGTTATGCTTGTCATCGTAGGCATAACCTGCCAGAGATTCGATGGCGGTCTCCCCTGCGATGAATCCCCTGTCGTCATAAGTATAGAGATAGTCACTTACCACCCACTCACAGGTATCGCAGACATTCTTAAGCTCCACGATCTGATTCCTTGCATTGTAAATGTTATAGGTGCTGATGCCGTTCGGGCGGTGGATCCGGGTCACCCGGTTGATGGCATCATAAGTATAGGTGGTAACTTTTCCCTCCCTGTCGGTCACTTTGATGAGATTGTCGTTCTTGTCATACTCATAGCTTACTTTTGTGCCATCCGCATAAGTAATGGCAGCTAGATGATCCGCTTCGTCATAGGTATAGCCTATGGTGTCCCCCTTTGCCTCCTCGTGGGAGAAGCCGTCCTCTCCCGGTGCCCGGTAAGTGGTCACGGAGGTGATCCGGCGGAGTCCGTCATAGGTGTACTCCGTGTCCCCTGTGGTATCCTGCATGGCTACCCGCTCTCCCAGAGCATTGTAGGCATAGGTAACCCCTTCTGCCCTCTGCTCTCCGGTGCTGTCGCTGTAGCTTTTTTCTACCAGATCATCCAGCTTGTCATAATCATAGCTGATCCGGTTTCCTCCGTTGGAGGTATAGGATGTGATCCGTCCTGCGATATCGTAGGTACACACTTCCTTTCGTCCTGCGGCATCGGTCACGCTGGTCACATTTCCTTCGCGGTCGTAAGTAAATTCCGTTCCTCTTCCCAGATAATCAGTCACGCCCGTCACGCGGTCCATCACATCGTAGGTATAATATGCCACACTTCCCATAGGGTCGGTGACAGAGGTCAGCCGGTTCCTGATATCATAGGTATATTCGGTGACCCGGCCGTCTGTTGCGGTCTTTTCCAGCACATTGCCATGGGCATCATACAGATAGCTTTCCGTTAATCCCATCTTGTCCCGGTATGCAGTGATGCGGTTCACAGCATCGTAGGTATAGCCGGTGGTCTGCTCCAGAGGATCGGTCGTTAACGTCAGACGGTCATCCTTATCATAGCCGTAGTTATAGACATATCCCTTCGGATCTGTCACAGCAGTCGTATTGTAGTTGCCGTCATACGCATAGGCTGTGGTACGTTCTCCGGGTCTGGTGATGCTTACAACATTGCCCACCTGATCGTAGAGGATACCGGTCACTTTTTCTTCCGGATCTGTCACAGTGGTCATCCGGTCTACTTTGTCATAGGCATAGCTCCAGGAATACCCCAGTGCATCCGTAACTGTGGACTGGTTGCCCCGCTCATCATAGCCGTAGGTGGTCACTCCGCCTTCGGGATCTGTCACGGAAGTCAGCCGGTGCATGATGTCATAGGTATATTCGGTGGTACGGTCCAGATTATCCTGTTTTACGAGAATATCATTGCCGTTGCTGTAGGTAAAGGCAGTCTCATAGCCCAGAGGTGTCGTGATACCCGTAAGCCGTTGTACAGCATCATAGGTATAGAGATAGCTTTCGCCGTCCGGCTGTCTCTTTTTTGTCACCTGACCGTTGGCGTCTACGGTATAGAGCGTAACGTTCCCCAGTGCATCGGTGACACTGGTAACTACATCATGTTTGTCATAAGTATATTTCTCCACAGCTCCCATGGGAGAGGTGGTGGTGATCATACGGTACAGTTTGTCATAACCATAGGTCGTGGTCTGCCCCAGGGCATCGGTAACGCCGGTCAGGTTGCCTGCCGCATCATACGCATAGCTTTCCGTCAGCCCTTCCGGTGTGGTAATGGCAGTCAGACGACTCAGGGCATCATAGGTATAGGCAGTCGTGCCTCCGTTGCCATCCCTGTACGCGGCCAGACGGTTCAGGGCATCGTAGGTGTAGTCCGTGGTCACACCATTGCCGTCCTTTAAGGAGATCACATTGCTGTTCCTGTCATAGAAAAATTCCGTGGCAGCTCCTTCCGGATCTACTTTCCGAGTCAGCCGGTTCAGGGCATCATAAGTATAGGCATATTCTGCCTTGCCCGGTTCTGTGGTATGGATGAGATTCCCCGCCGCATCGTAGGTGTAGGATGTTACTTTTCCTTCTCCGTCCGTGACAGTAAGCAGTCTGTCGGAAGCATCGTAAGTGTAACGTGTGGTCACGCCGTCGATACCGGTCACGGAGACTGCTCTACCGAAAGCATCATACGTTACAGCGGCTGTTCTGCCCAGCACATCGGTCTGGGTGGTCAGATTGCCTGCCGCATCATAGGTATAGGTCATCTCGTTGCCTGCCGTATCGGAAGCTTTCACGATTCTGCCACAGGCATCCATGGTAAATGTGGTCACGACACCGTAACGATCGGTAAAGCTTGCCACATTTCCGTTCTTATCATAGGTATAGCGGTCTGTCTCCCCGTCAGGATAGGTCTCCTTTAAGAGATTCCCCTCTGCATCCACGGTATAGGCATGGGCATTCCCCAGGGGATCCTTCGTAAGCGTAAGGTTGCTGTCCGCATCGTAGGTGTAGCCGGTCTCACCCTTCAGGGCATCCGTCACGGTCTGCAATCGGCTGATCCGGTCATAGCTGTAGGCCGTCACATTTCCCAGCGCATCGGTCTGTACTGTCAGCTGGCCGATGGCATCATAGGTATTTTTCAGGGTATCTCCCTCCGGTGCCGTCACCGTGAGGACTCTGCCCTCTTTGTCATAGGTGTATGCCGTAGTACCGCCGCAGGCATCGGTCACAGTCGTCAGTCTCGCCAGTGCATCATAAGCATAAGCGGTGGTATTTCCCCGTCCATCCGTCACAGCGGTCAGGCTGCCGCAGGCGTCATAGGTATAATGGACAGTGTTCCCCAGCGGATCCGTACTCTCTGTCAGAAGATTCCTTGCATCATAAGTGTAGATATACTCTCTTGCCAGGTCCTCTGCGCCGGTCTGGCGGATCTTCGTGACATTGCCGTTGCCATCGTAGGTGTATGTGGTTACGGCTCCCAGCGCATCGACCGTCTCCGTGAGTCTGGACAGATGATCGTAACGATAAGTCTCCGTGGCACCATCCGCATAGGTGATTTTCGTGATCCTTCCGTTTACGTCACTTTCATAGGAAGTCACGTTACCCTCTCTGTCAGCAGCCGAAACCATGCTCTGCTTCACCGGGTCATAGGTATAAGTCTCTGCATTGCCCAGACGGTCCGTGACGGTAAGGATCCGGTCTGCTCCGTCGTAAGTATTCTTCTGTACCGCACCCTTTGCATCCGCAGTTTCCGTTACCCGGTTCATGGCATCGTAGATATACTGTATGGTCTGCTGCTCCGCATCGGTCTGTGTAAGGCGGTTCCCGTTACCGTCATAGGTATAAGTCAGGGTATTGCCCAGCGGATCCGTACCGGACAGCATCCGGTTCATGGCATCATAAGTAAAGGTGCTGGTCTGCCCCTCTTTATCGGTAATGGCTGTCACTGCGCCTGCCGGATCATAGGTATAGACGGTCACTGCACCGGCTGCATCGGTCTCCTTTATTACTCTGCCCAGAGCATCGTAGGTATTGGCCGTGGTCCCTCCGGCGGGATCCGTGACTGTTAACAGCCGGTTCATGGCATCATAGGTATAGTTCCATGTATTACCGGCACCGTCCGTCATGGATGTGACGCAGGCACCGCCATAGGTATAGGATGTGGTGTTGCCGTTCGCATCCTTTACCGCCACAAGCCGATTTTTCTCATCGTAAGTGTAAGAGGTCTGTCCTCCCTCCGCATCGGTCACAGAAGTCAGGCGGTTCTGTCCGTCATAGGTATAGCCGGTCTTTCCACCGTCGTAGTCTGTAGACTGCGTCATTTTGCCTGCGGTATTGTACGCATAGGTCCTGGTGGCGCCATCCTGCCTTTTTTCCTGTGTTACCCTGCCTTTCCCGTCATAGGTATAAGTCGTCTCCACGCCGGTGCGGTCCAGACGGCCTGCCAGATACCCATCGGTATTATAGCTTCTCTCCTCGAATGTGCCGTCCGGATATTCAATCTTCGTGGTACGGTAATTTTCATCATAGGTGTATACCGTTACATTGCCTTCCGCATCCGTGGCAGTGGTCTGTCCTCCTCCGGCCATCTGTTCATAAGCCAGCGTGACCACGCCACCTTCCGCATCCGTCTGCTGTATCACACGGCCTTCCCCGTCGTACTCATTGGCTACGACTCTGTGTCCGTTTTCATCGTACCATGCGGTCATGCGGTGGCTGTCATCGTAAACATAACGAACGACACCGCCTGCGGGATTCGTCACCTGCGCCAGATTACCGGCTTCATCGTAGGTATAGGTCACACCGTGGCCGTCCGGCAGAGTAATGCTGCTTAAGCGGTTCTTTTCATCCAGTGCGATCCGGAATTCCTTTCCGGAAGATGTGGTAATGCTTTTCAGGTACAGATCCACATCATAAGCCAGTTCTGTCCGGTTACCGCAGCTGTCTTCCACCGCACGGAGCAGACCGAAGCTGTCGAATTCATGACGGCTTCCGTCATCCAGTATCTCTACCACATATCCGTTCTCTGTCTCTGAAAGTTCATAATCGCATCCGGCCGGTGCGAGGTATCCCTCTCCCGCCGGGGTAAACGTGATGATGCCTCCGTTGTTTCTAAGCCACAGAACCGATCCGTCGGCCAGTTCTCCCATACGTTCATCATAAGCAAAGGTCCAGCCGAAGCCCAGACTCCCTTCATACGCCGCACCCTTTGCATTGTACTGTCTGGTCAGGGCAAAATCACCGCCGATGTCAGCGATCGTGGCATCGGCCTGTTCCATGTAGAAATTACCGGTATTCAGGTTAACCGGCTCATAGCCGAACTCACAGTTCTCCGCTCTGCCTAACAGCAGTCCGTCGATGATAGCCTTATAATATTCACTTAACACGCCGGAACTGTAAGCTGTGGTATTCTTCGGCTCCCTGATGAAAATACGGTTGCCCTGTCTGGTCAGGCAGTCCTGCATCCGCATGTCGGCAAGGATCGTATTCAGTTCCACACCGTAATGCTGTGCGATCCTGGGCATCAGGTCGAAAGCACCTTCCTCATAGATCAGGAAGCGGTCGGATTCTACGGTCTTACCGCTTTTCCCGCCGAAGGAAGCAGTCGCCGTCACATAGTAGACCTGTCCGGGCTGTAATCCGGAAAACACCTCGCTCTGCCAGTTGGAAAGTCTCCGCTTATAGGCGGTTGCCTCCGGATATTCCCCTGCGTAAGCAGCGGAGTCCGGGTAGAGAAGCTTTGTCTGTGCCTCGGTCTCTCCGGTGTTGCCGTTGACCAGTTCGTAGGTCACGGTACTGCCGGGCTTGGCCAGTCCATGGGCTGCCACTCCCAGTGTATCACAGGATTTGTCCCCATTTCTTCTTACGACCGGGTAAACATCCACTGTAGTATCATCCAGCGTAAGCTTCGCCAGATCCGTCAGATCTCCTGTCCATGAGACGATCAGCTTCGGTGCATAGGATGCGGAGGAATTGTTGTAGAATACCTCACACTGCATGGAGGCACCGGCATCGCCCGCTGTCTCGTTGGGTGCTTCCACCAGTGCTTTCATGACCAGTCCGTGATTCTCTGCGGTTCCGTTGATCCATGCACTGACTTCTTCCGTTACATCGAAGGATAATGCCTCTCCGCGGGTAGTGGAAGCCGTTCTGCTATCCAGAAAATAATGGTTGTAATTTAACTGATTGTTCCATGTAAGGCTTCCCACCTGCCAGGGCTCTTCCACTCCGAAAAGTCCGAATTCAGAACTGCCCTTGCTCCAGCGGGTCTTCTGGGTCACCTGAAATGCCGCACTGACGATCTCCGGCTCCTCCGCCAGCGCTGAGAAATCATAATCAATGGCAAAATAAGATCTGCAATTTAAATGTTTGCTGTGGAAGCCTGCCAGATTTCCGGAGGTGATACCGTCATCATAGCCCACATAAGGATATGCATTATCTCCGATCACGGAATTCGGGCTGCCCTGCTCAGCGCAGGCCACATGGATCGCACTTTTGCCTACCTGAATAGCGGTAGGATCGATCCGTACCGGATAGACGCGGTCATCTGCATCCAGCCAGTCACTGTCCGCGGAAACGGTAACCGCATAGGTGGATTCTTCACCGCTTTCCTCCAGCTGAAGTTCCACGCCGAAAGAGATCTCTCCCGCCGCGTCCTCCATCTCCGGAGCCTCCAGAACGAATACTGCGTTCTGTTCGGGATCTGTTCCCTCTTCATAGAGGTACAGCGTGTTGCCGCTCAGGGCGGCTTTCAGTCCATAGGTGTTCAACAGATAACGGAAACTGTGGGCAGTGTCTCTCTGCAACAGGATGATGTCCTCTTTCACACTGTTTCCGAATATCGTGTACTGATAATCCACATCCGGCAGTACATTGTTGTAACGAATAGCATTGTCCTTTACGATACCGTCAGTGAAATCTCCCCAGGCAGGAGTCAGTGTCAGCAGATGGTCGTCACTTGCAATGGTCAGTAGCTCTGTACCTTCCTCCGCTCCGACTGTAAGCATCGCCTTATAGCTTCCGGCACTGTTCACGTAGCTTTTTGCATCTCCATACAGGGAATAGGTGGAGACCTCACTCTCTACCAGAGTATTGTCTGCCTGCTGCAGATTGCCGTCCTCATCAAGATAGCTGTTACCATCGTAGCCGATCACTGTCACATACCGGTCACCGTCTACATGGTAGGTTCGGCTGTACGCATCATAAGCTGCCAGCGTACCATAATTTTCCGGTTCCGGATCCTGATAATAGTTCTCCGGCTGTCTGGGCGGAACGTTCCCGGATACGCTAGCCGGTGTCGGCACAGGCTGCGGTGTCTGTATGATATCCGGCGTCTGTTCCGGTTCCATGGTCTGTTCCGGCTCCGCCGACTGTTCCGGTCCTGCCGATTGTTCTGGTTCTGCCGATTGTTCCGGTTCTGCCGATTGTTCCGGTTCCGGTGTCTGCTCCGGATTGCCGCCGGATACGGAAACCTCTGTTTCCACCCGGTGCTCTGTTATTTGGGTCTCTGCTGTCCCGGTCTCTGCCGCCATGACGTGCTGCAATGAGCTGTCTCCAAAAAGCAGTACCAAAACAAGCAGAAAGCTCAGCCTTCTGTTCCACTTCTTTCCTTTTACACTATACATTTGTCCTCCCTCATTTGTGCTTCTGCACCGCAATTAAAGTTTGTTCCGGTTGATTCTTTAACACGTTGTTCCTATACCGCGATAAAGTGCTTTGAAATATTTTATGATATTGATCATCAGTTGTCAATAAAAAGTTTGTCTTTTCGATAAATCGAGATGTGTATTTCGGTTTATCATCACAATCACAGATGTACTTCCACCTCTATGTTCTTGCGTCAGCTATCGGAACTCCATTTTTAAGCGTTAAATACAACAACGGATGAATAGACAAATCATAAGCTGACACTCATAATTTATTCAAAAACAAAGGAGCGTCTGCTTATGAACACCTTAGGAAATTATATTACTGAATATCTGGAATACTGTGAATACCGGAAACATCTGAACGTCAAAAGTCTAAAAGCGTACAAAATAGACCTGAAACAATATGATACTTTTTCCTGTGATCTGCCGGAATATCTGTCTCGTAATACTTTAGATTCCTTTCTTACGAATTTGCATAAACAATACAAGCCTAAGACTGTCAAAAGAAAAATAGCCAGTCTGAAAGCCTTTTTTCATTATCTGGAATACAAAGATTTATTGGAAGAAAACCCTTTTAACAAGCTGGATGTGCATTTCCGGGAAGCAAAACTGCTCCCTAAAACAATTCCCTTCCATTCTATTCAAAAGTTTCTATCTGCGCTTTATGAGCAAAAAAATACCGCAGCCTCTGCATACCAGCTTCGTTGCAGTATCCGGGATATCGCTGTTATTGAACTTCTATTTGCTACCGGTATGCGTATCTCTGAATTGTGCTCATTGAAGCCGTCAGATATAGATTTGGAGAATAAAACGGTGTTGATCTATGGAAAAGGAGCAAGGGAACGCATTTTGCAGCTTGGAAATCCGGAGGTACTTTCTGCTTTGACTGCATATCAAGATACCTTTAGGGAAGACATTGCCTGCTGCGGATATTTTTTTGTGAACAAGCTTAAGCACAAATTATCTGACCAGTCCGTCCGTTTTATGATAAACCGCTATGCCAAACTGGCCGGTATTGAACAACATATTACCCCACATATGTTCCGCCACTCTTTCGCTACCCTTTTGTTAGAACAGGATGTAGATATACGATATATCCAAAAAATGCTGGGACATAGCTCCATTAGTACAACCGAGATTTATACACATGTGTCGAATAATAAGCAGAAAGATATATTGATGAACAAGCATCCTCGGAATTTGATGAAGGTTAATGTAAGGTGATCTTCTACTTGTTTGCTTATGATTAGATGCTCCGTTATAAGTAGGGTCTGTTAGATTGCCTCAGTTTATCAGTCAATAAAGAATAATACACAATTATCTAATATAAGAGCGATAAATAATTTTTAGTTATTCGTTACTTTCACTTATTGAAATTACATCAATTAAAAATGCATGAGGATAAGATGACCTATATAGAAACCGAACAGAATATACACAAATTATATAATACAATCTGCCATAGCAAACTTCTTCCAAGTGAGTACGCAGTTATTTTTGTTTATAATGAGGAATCTCTTATTGAAGATGAGGAACATTCTTCAGAGTGCATTACACCCATTGAACGGGATATGATAATAAATTCTTTCCGGAAATCTGCACAATATGTATATGCCATAAATGGAGAAGATTCTTTTATTAGTATGATCTCCACCCTGAAAGAGAAACACCAATACATATTTGTATATAGTATGGCTCAAAATTTAAACGGAGTTGGAAGAAGAAGTCTTGTTCCAATTCTCTGTGATTATTACAAATTAAATAATATTGGTTCGAATTTCTTAGCATCTACTTTGGGGGGAGATAAAGAATTGATGTATAAATTAATTGCTCCTCATGTAGGTAGCAATATTCCATTTACAGTATATATAGACAAAACTATGAATTTGGAGCAAATTCTCAAAAAAATTAGAAGTGGGACATATATACTTAAGCCAAATGATGAATCAGCAAGCATTGGTGTTGAAAAAATTACTATTGCAAATGCAAGCACTCCAGATATTTTAAAGAAGCTTGCTAAGTATCGAGAAAAACATTCGTATTTTTGTATTCAGGAATATATTGATGGCCCAGAAATAGAAATTCCATTACTATTTCATGAACATGAATATTACTGTCCAGGTTGTGTAGAAATTCTGAATTCTAGTCCGTCGGGCTATCTTGATTATGACACTGTTAAAATGGATGACTACTCATTTACAGAATATACAGGTGCACTTTCAACAAAACTCATAAATTGCAGCAAAAATGTTGCTAAAGCATTGGGCTTTGAAACTATATGTAGGATTGATTATAGAATCAAAAACAATATTCCATATATAATTGATATTGGAGCAAATCCTACCATTTCATTTCATAGTTCTACTAATTATATTTTTAGAAAACGTTTTGGCAACGCAAGTGCCGTTTACCAACTGTTATTGTTTATTGGTCTAGCTAATGCTAATGCCAAGTTATTCAAACCATCGTTCAATGAAACCAAATAAAATGGGATATTTATAAAGTGTATATTTCTTTTCAAAGTAGCACTCACTCCATTGACTCAACTGTTTCTGTAGTTGCTCAACATTCCAATTATTGTTTATATTTTCTTCTAAAAAGGCTGCCTTGGAAATTAAAAAATCACTATACGGAGCTAGCAGTCCTGGAACAATATATAAATCACGTTCACGTTTAAAATTATCTAAATCACCAGAAAGGAAATAGTATACCATCATGTTATGATGCATAAAGAAAAGATGATAAATATCTTTTTCGATTGAAAACATATGTTTACTAAGTTCAATGATTTTAGTAGAGTTTGCTATAGTATTTTCCACAATATAGGCAGCCAGCAAATTATTATTAATAATTTGCTGATCGCTAAATTCATACTCATCTACCATTTTATTTAATGCAGATACCTTGTTTACGAGCCATGTAGCATCTTTCGAATGACTAAGATAAGAAATAATTATATAATTATTAGTTGCTGATATAGCAACAGCATTTTTCATGAAAAACGTATTATTAAATTCTTTTCTTAGAATTTTGTACGCTTCTTCATACTCCCCACACATTCCTAAACTACAACTATAATTAATAGTTGAGTATTTCCGTTCAATAGGATACCCCTCACTTAAATCGTATGCTCTCTTAGTTAGTGTCAATCCCTCATTATAATCATTGTAAAAAAGCGCATTTCCTAAACGAGAAAACTTTATGTCCATTTCCAATGATAATGAGGTCTTTCTTATATAGGTAACAAGGCGCTGTACAACTTGAGTAGTCTCGAAACTATCCTCTATACATGTTGAAAACACAAGATAATCAAAAATGAACGATGGATAATTTTTATATGTAACACTTATCCGAATGTCTCGCAGCAATTTTCTATATAATTCATCAATTTTTTTTAAGAATTCCTGTGGCATTAGCTCATAGGAAACTTTGGCTATACTACTTAAGCCTATTAATTTATCTTCAGAAGACAAAAAATTTAAATCAGATAATCCTAAAAAACTTTGCATGCATAACTGTTTCGCATCTGTCTTTGAATAATTCAAAGTATCGTAAACATTATTTAATTGTGGAATATTAACTAGTGTTACATAAGGAGTTTGGGTTAAATATTCGGAAATTTGCTTCATCTTATATATAGCTGTTGTTTTTTTATCATAATAAATTGATTTTAAGCACAAAGAGATTTTTTCTGCATCACTATTACTCGCTAAAATACTTGCTAATGCCAGATCAGTATATTTGCTTGGATATTTTTCTTTTAGGTAACTTAAAATTTTTCTTTTAACATCACTGCCATAAAATTGTGCATGTCCTTGATAATATTTCCGTAAGAATTCCATTAAAAATCTATATTCATTTGGCACGGTGTTTTCAATAAGCCTTGAATCCACGCTTTTTTTCAATTCTACTTCACAACATATTCCTTTGATTCCAGATACATTTTCGATATCTTCATAACTGAAAACATCAAAAAGAAGACTGCATAATTTTAGAAAATCTAACAGCCTTTCGTCTTCGTCGTACCCCTCTTTTTGCAATATATCCTTAATAAATTTCTGCACTAATAGTTCGTTATTGTTTGCCGTAGAAGTATCTAAATTCGTAATATATTCTGCATATTCTATTCCCAAAACATTTATCAGTTTCAAATAGTTATCTTCAACACGAAATCCACAAATAGTATTTAGAAAATCATTATCTAATTCAATTGTATAAACTGCATCGTTATTTACAACCAAGTTAGAGGGTAAGTCTAACGGTTCACAAATAATAAGAAGCGTGTTTAAAATATACTTCTTTTTAATCAGTTCTTTAATAAAATGAACTTTCTTAATTTCCTCTTTATTTAAATATGAGCAGTTTTTTATTACTAGAATATTTTTTAACTTTCTATATTTTTTATGTGGTTTTTCTTTCAATTGCAAATGTTCCCTAAGCTTTTCCAGATCTGACATTTTCAAAAAACTAATTGTATCTGCCACTGAAAAAAAGATTGTAAACACCATACCGTAGGTTGGTTCTAATCCTAAAAGATTCTTTGCAAGACCAAACAACCAATCTAAAAGCTTACTTTTATTTGCGGAATTTTTACTTGATTCTCCGAATATATTATCGATTGTGTAAACATTAAATTCCTTCTGCAATAGTGAAAGTTTATCTCTTAAATAATTTTCAAATGCATAAGAGTATCTAATTTTACATATTCTATGTGTAAATATATCTTTACTAAATATATTATCTAAAAGTTCTATTTTCATAAGTCAAATATCCATTCCTGATTTTTTCTAAATAGAAGTAAAGTATGTTCAGTTATTTATAAAGTAACGAATAACTAAAAATTATTTATCGCTCTTATATTAGATAATTGTGTATTATCCTTTATTGACTACTATTATACCTGTTCCTCGTCTGTAATTCAATTCAAGATTTCTGTAAGATTAAAAAGCACAAAAGCAAAGAAGCATCTAGCCTTTTATTTTAGTGCCATCCGCAGCTTACAATATTGCTCTACAGTAGATATCGTCAGGGAAAAGAGTTCATTTAACCCCTTATTCCATCTATTCTTCCCTATTCTTTGGTTCCAAAATAGGACTGTTGGTTTTATTACGAACCAGCAGTCCCATTCATGTATTTTCAATATTTATTACTTTGAAAATATTGCATCATTTTTTGAAAGAAGGTATACGCAGTACTGGTTCATACTGATTCCCTCTCTCTGCGAGTGCTCTGCTAAAGATCTGTGCCTGCTCTCTAGTCATTTTTCCACCTTCTATACGTGTTATCAATTTATCCCATTTGGACAGTCTGTATTCCTCCCATAATAATCTTTATTTTTCTCTTGTTAACTCGCTTTTTCTCATGTTTTCATTTTTTCATAGAGATGTTTCCTAAGTCTATGCCATTCCCCTTGGCCATAAATCATGGATATCAGGATGTTTCGGGTACACAAAACAAGACGTCGTCTTATTCTGCTATGATCGGCCTTTCTATCCCCAACTCCTTACGGCAGCCTAACCTCCCATGTCATACGGGATCTCCTACACTTCAGGGTCCTTAATTGTCAGGTAGACGCATCCATTACTGGATGCACCCCCTACAGATCCGTACGTGCCCAATTAAGGCATACGGCTCTTCACGACACTAATGCCTCAGATTATCCATAGATATTTACATATATATGAGGTCTCACTATTGGGTGCTCTTTTAGAAACTGATTAAATCCATCCCATGTATAGCTTTTCCTTTGGCTACGCCTATTCATCCAGAAGAAAAGAATCTTTATTACCCTCATTCGAAAGTTGTCCATCATCTGATAATTATCAGTTATACCATAATAATGGTAGTATCCTGTCAGTATCTGGTTCACTTTAGTAATGATGTATTTCTTCTTTTCAAATCTCATATCGCGAATTGTGATATTCATCTGTTTACATTTCTTTCTGAATTTCTTGCTTGCGGTTTTATGCTTAACTCTGAAGTTTCCATTTCTGCTTTTGGAACAGTAATGGGTAAATCCAAGGAAGTCAAATGTTTCAGGCTTCTTTCCATTCTTGGCGAGATTCTGTTCAGCAAATCTGCCAAAGTAGATAAGACGTGTCTTCGACTCTTCCAAAGATAAACCGAAGTATTTCATTCTACTTTTAAGATGTTCATAGAAGATTTCTGCTTCCCGTTTGTATTGAAAACAACATACAAAATCATCCGCATAGACTACTATGTCACAGTACCCTTTCATCATCGGCTTTATCTTCTCATTAAACCACCATACCAGCACATAGTGCATATATATGTTTGCAATTATTGGAGAACACACACTTCCCTGTCCAGCACCGAAATCATCAACATAAAATCCACCATCCTTGAAAATCCCTGCTTTGAGCATTCTCTTTACAAGTCGTAGGATATTCGGGTCTGTAATTCGAGAAGAAATAAATTTCATAATCCAGTCATGGTTCAGATTATCAAAGAATCCTTTAATATCAGCGTCTAATATATAATCTGTCTTCTGACCTTCAATCATGTCATTTAATTGTCGTATGGCTCCATGGCAGTTTCGGTTTGGTCTGAATCCACACATGTTATTATAGAAATGTGGTTCGAAAACCGCTTCCAGCACTTCCCTCAGCGCTTCTTGTACCAGCTTATCTTCATATGAGTAAATACTAAGAGGTCTGGTCTTCCCGTTATCTTTTGGTATTTCTACTCTGCGTGCTGGTTTAGGACGATAACTTTTATTTCTTAATCTTTCTACCAATCCCTTCAAGTTGTCATCAAGGTTGCAGTCATATTCATCTTTGGACACTCCATC
This sequence comes from uncultured Lachnospiraceae bacterium, assembly GCA_945929965.1. Taxonomy (GTDB): domain Bacteria; phylum Bacillota; class Clostridia; order Lachnospirales; family Lachnospiraceae; genus Acetatifactor. The sequence goes on along the minus strand of CAMEOT010000021.1, from coordinate 35,812 downwards.
GATGCCAACTGCCTTACTGCCATCCATTTTGCTATGACAAGCTTTAAGCAAGTCATAGTCTATCAGATGCCCGATTGAATTGAATTTCATTTCGGGATTCTGTTTAGATAATTCTGAGATTCTCACCAGTTTCGTTATCATTATTGTTTCTACCTCTGAGTGCAGATAATGTTTCCCTTTTGATATGATGTCGTGTGGCTGGATATGCTCTATCCTTTCTCGACTTCCCTCCAGTGGCATTACCCACCTTCACTGGTACTATTCGGCCATCCGACTACCTATACCCCTTTTGATTTCCTTTTCTCATTCGTACATCATACCTGATAAATCAGGAGAGTATAGGTTCTCCCCAGGTAACACACAGACATTGTGAAACATGGCTGGCTCTCAGACACCGCCGTAGTATTTACATCCTAACCCTAGCAGATGTACATATGTTGTCTTCCGTTCGAAGGAAAACGTCGACCTACGGGTTACGTAGATTTCGGTGCTCAATCACTTTCATCCCTATTTCCTAACTGTTTACACTTAAGAAGCATTGTTACCTCTGCCTCCCCAAAACTCGCTACCAGTGATGCGGCTACATCTTGCTGGATGAGATTTCCACTCATTAATCTGTGTGCCCTTCTGGGCGTACCCTTCGTTCTGCTTATCCATAAAGGGGCGTCATGATGCTCCTAAACTGAGTCCGTGCTCTGATGGACTAAAATCTGACTTGGCTCTCTATGTTTTTGTAAATCTTTCTGTTCCTTTCAGCACCTTATGGTGGACGTCTTCCTGAATCTCACAGTTATCCTCATTATGCTGCCTGTGGCTGCCTATGAATATCAGAAATCATCTTCTGTGGGTCATAGGTTACTCCATTTGCCAGAATTGCATAGAAGATTCGTATCAGCTTACAGCTGATGGCAATCACGGATTGTTTCTTCTTGAGCGGATTGTTCCCTCTGGTCGTGTAATACTCATGCAATGACTTAAACTCCGGGTTCTTAGCTATCAGCGGAATCGCTGCATTGAACAGTACTGCTCGTAGCTTGCTCCGGCCTCTTTTGCTTATGGTCGTCTGTCCTTTATGCTTCCCTGAACTATTCTCCCGTAAGGAGAGTCCTGCCAGCTTTTGTATCTGTCTGGGTGATTCGAAACGCCTCACATCACCCACCTCTGCCAGAAATCCGGCTACCGTGATTACTCCTATACCTTTGATGGCAAGCATCTGCTCGCTTTCGGGTATCTTCCTACACAGACTTTCTATCTCCTCCATAACGGAATCGAGCTGTGCTTTTTTATATTCGTAATCCTCGAGCAACAGTTTCATTTCATACTTGGCTGCTGAAGAGCCTTTCTTTAAGCCAATGCTTCGTTTTGCTGTCTCACACAGGGTCGTTGCCCTTTTCATACCGACAGCTCTTAACTTTGCATCACGCCAGATTTGATTGATTTTTTCAGCTCCAAGTTCCACGATTGCTTCCGGAGTACAAGCTTTCTTTAGAAGCAGCATACTGCTCTGTGCTTCATAGTCCCCAAATACATCTTTATATTCAGGGAAATATATGGCGAACCATCTGGCAAATCTGTTTTTGATCTGGGTAAGTTCCCTGATGAGTCTCTTACGATTGGCCACCATAATTCTTAAATCAGCATACACACCATCCGGTGTATACGGTGCAGAATAACGGCCTTCGGTAACCAGCTTTGCGATTACCTTCGGATCCTTTCTGTCATTCTTGCTTTGGCTGTTGTCATCCAGTTCCTTGGTCTGCTTTACCGCATAAGGGTTAACCATAACCAGGAGGATGCCCTCATCCTCAAGATAAGCGCCAAGGTCAAACCAGTAATGACCTGTTGGCTCGATACCGACTATCACATCTGACTTCTTGTACTTGTCCTGTAAACGCTGCATCCATGCTTTGAAGGATTCAAAGCCTTCTCTGCTGTTGCTGAATGGAAAGACTTTCCCGAGTTCGATGCCCCTCCAGTCAAACGCTCTCGCATACTGTGTGGTACTTCCGATATCGATTCCTACTACCAAAGTTGATTCTTTTACTTGATTGATTTTCTCATTCTGCTTATAATTCATTTGTGGGTGTCTCCTCTGAACAATGATTTTTATTAACCGCCAAGTTAACAATCATTATTCTAAGGGTGGCACTCATTTTTTGCAAACCGGTTATTTGTTACTTAACAGGAATGCTCCTATATTATACATGGTGTCAATTATGCAAGAATCATCGTTTCTTGCAAAACAAAACTGCAGTCCCTCATCCGTCGCCACTTCGTAAATCTCGGTCCTCTCTGCCATGCGACCTTTTCCCGTGCATTTTGGAGTTAATGATTATATTTTTTAACTTTTCTTGTTTTTTATTCCGGAAATGGTATAATGAAACATAGATGTAACAATTTTTCCGTGCTTTGCACTCTCTAATTGTGGTATTATGTGATAAGAACGAATCTAATAAGAAAGGGAGTATGCCTTATGTTTATGCTTTTAGCCGGTGGGCTTTTAATCATCCTTTTAGCGGTAGTGATCGCAGTGGTATCCTCCGTGGTATCCGCAGTGGCAGCAGCTACCGACGATGCAGAAGACTGACAGCCTGATTTTTCTGACTGTCAGTTTTCTTCTCCCCGTTCAATTCTCGCTGCCAGGTCTTCTAAGTACATCCAGCGTTCCATTTTTTCTTCCAGCTGCTGTTCCGCAGCCTCTTTTTCCTGTGTTAATTCATTCAATTTCACAAAATCACTGGCGTATTTTGAGAAATCCGCTTCCAGTGCTGCGATTTTTTCTTCTAAAGCCGCTATTTCCCCCTCGATGGATTCATAGTCTTTCTGTTCCTGGTAAGTGAATTTTAATTTGCGTTTCTGTCCGCTTTTCCAGTTTTTAGAAGTATTTTCCTCATCGGCGTTCTTCGGCTGGAAAGTTGCCGTCGCTCCTGTGCTCTCCGTAGTTCCTTCTGCAGCTTTTCTATTGGCATAATCCGTGTAGCCGCCCTCGTACTGCACCATGCGGGTATCCTCCAGTGCGAAGATTCTGCGGACCACGCGGTCGAGGAAATACCGGTCATGGGACACTACGATAACGATGCCCGGGAATGTATCCAGATAATCCTCCAGTATCTGCAGGGTGGCAATGTCCAGATCGTTAGTCGGCTCATCCAGGATCAAAACATTCGGTGCCCCCATCAGTACCTTGCACAGTTGCAGTCTACGCCGTTCTCCACCGGATAATTTTCCCAGCTGCCCGTATTGGTCTTCTCCGGAAAACAGGAATCTCTCCAGCATTCTCGCTGCCGTGATCTGTCCGTCCTCCGTGGTGATATATTCCGCCACATCTCGGATATAATCAATGACTCTCTGCTCCGGATGCATCATGGTGTCGTCAATCTCCTGGGCATAATATCCCAGCTTCACGGTCTGTCCGATCTCGATGTGTCCGCTGTCCGGTGTCACTTCCCCCAGGATCATTTTCATCAAGGTAGTCTTACCACTGCCGTTGGGACCGATGAATCCCACCCGGTCGTTCTTGCCAAACAGATAGGTAAAATCACGGATCAGAACTTTATCCCCATAACTCTTGGACACATTCTCGATCTCCACGGTAGTCCGGCCAAGTCGCGATGCTGCGGAGGTCAGTTCCACCTTACCGTCCGTCACAGGGCCTTTCACATTTTTCAGTTCTTCAAAACGCTGTAATCTCGCCTTCTGCTTCGTAGAGCGGGCTCTGGCACCGCGCTGCACCCAGGCAAGCTCATTGCGTAAAATATTCAGACGCTTTTTCTCGCTCGCCTGTGCCATCTCTTCCCGCTGCATTTTCAGTTCCAGATAGCCGGAATAGTTGGCATCATAAGAATAGATCTTCCCCTTGTCCAGCTCCAGGATCCGGTCAGTGACGCTGTCCAGGAAATACCGGTCGTGAGTGACCATGATCATGGCACCTTTTCTACGGCGCAGCTGGTCCTCCAACCAGTCGGACATGGAATTGTCCAGATGGTTGGTAGGCTCATCCAATAATAAAATCTCTGCCGGAGACAACAGTACCGATACCAGTGCCAGACGCTTGCGCTGTCCACCGGACAACTGCCCGCAGGGCTGGTCAAATTCCGTAACGCCCAGCTTCGTCAGCATGCTTTTGGCATCCGCCTCGATGGTTCCGGCGTTTTCCTCCACGCGGTTGCCCCGAAGCACCGCTTCCAGTACGGTCTCTTCCGGTGCGAACTCCGGATTCTGGGGCAGGTAACGCACCAGACAGTGATTTGCCTTGATCACGGTACCGTCATCGGCCTCCTCCAGCCCGGCAATTATTTTTAACAAAGTAGATTTGCCGGTTCCGTTAATACCAATGATTCCGGCTTTTTCCCCTTCCTGTAGGAAAAAGGAGGCTCCGTCAAAAATCTTGCGTACTCCATAACTTTTGGTTATATTGTCAACAGTCAATATATTCATCTGTACTACCTCATATTTTCAGCATGAATTCTCTGGATGGCTTATCTAAACTTTTTTCTCAAAGAATCGTATCATTTTTCATGTGCTATGCTTTCCAAATGTAGTATACTATAAATAATCTATTTTAGGAAAGAAGGTTTTCGCATGAACTTAAAAGATGCTGCCGCGAATCTGAATCAGGCACACCCGGAAGACACCCTGCATCCCCTCTTTACTCCCTGGGGTGAAATGATGATGCGCTCCGGTTCTTATGACGATATTCTATCCGAATATCCCCGCCCGCAAATGAAACGAACAGATTATCATATGCAAAACGGTCTCTGGGAATATGCTTTTGTGCCTGCGGACGGAAGTAAGGCTTCGGAGGATCCTGCACATTTTACCGCTCAGGGTATCATCCGGGTTCCTTTTTCTCCGGAATCCCTGCTTTCCGGAGTTCACAGACGGCTGGAGCCCACGGAATACCTGTGGTACCACCGGGAACTTTCTTTTTCCCCGGAAGAACTTTCCAAAAAAGAGGAAAATATGCGCTGCATTCTGCATTTTGACGCGGTAGATCAGGAGGCAACCGTCTTCCTCGGCACAAAGAAGCTTGGCACTCACAGCGGCGGCTACCTTCCTTTTTCTTTAGATATCACAGCATATGTAAACGCAGATCCGGTATCTCTCTATGTAAAAGTCCGGGATCTGACCGACACCGGTTACGCCACCAGAGGAAAGCAGACCCTGAACCGCGGCGGAATGTTCTACACCGCCCAGAGTGGCATCTGGCAGAGTGTCTGGTACGAATGGGTCCCGGAAAACTATGTGATCAATTATAAGATCACCCCGGAGTACAACAAGGCTTCCGTAACCTTCGTTCTGTGTTCTCCTAAGCCTTTTCAACATCTGGAATTCCAGGTAAGTGCCCCCTCCTGCGACGGGTCTAACACGCCAAAAGATACACCGGTGCAGCTGCGGCTGCGAAAACTTGCCGAGCAAACGGATCCCTTTGGACTCACGTATACCACGGTAGTACTTTCTTTTCCCGCCAGTATCACCTATTCCGCTACGGTTCCCGCGGATGCACCGGAGCCGGTGAATTTCAAGCCCTGGAGCCCGGAGCAGCCCTGGCTGTATCCCTTTACCCTGGTTGCGGATGACGATACGGTGGAAGGTTATTTTGCCATGCGTTGTTTCACGGTAGAAAAAGATCCCAGGGGGATCCCACGTTTCTGCCTGAATCACAGACCTTATTTTCTTCATGGGATTTTAGATCAGGGCTACTGGTCCGACGGACTGATGACTGCGCCCTGTGATGAAGCTCTTATCTATGACATCACTCTGGCAAAAGGTCTGGGCTTCAACATGCTTCGGAAGCATATCAAGATTGAACCCCTGCGCTGGTACTATCACTGCGATCGTCTGGGAATGATTGTATGGCAGGATATGGTCAGCGGTGGAACTACTTATCACATGCCCTGGGTGTGCTATATGCCTACGTTGTTCCCTCATATGTCCGCCCACATGAAAGACAATCATTATGAACTGTTCTCCCGCGGCTCGGAGGAAGGTCGGAAAAGCTGGGAGCAGGAATGTCTGGACACCATTGACCACCTGTACAATGTCCCTTCCATCGCCGTGTGGGTACCTTTCAACGAAGGCTGGGGACAGTTTGATGCCGCCCGTATTGCGAAGCTGGTGGCAAAAGAAGACCCCACCCGTCCGGTAGACCATGCCAGCGGCTGGTTCGACCAGAAAGGCGGGGATTTCCGCAGTATTCATAATTATTTTCGTCCGTTACAGGTTAAATTGGATGGAAAAAGGGCTTTCGTTATCTCGGAATATGGTGGCTACGCCTGCCATATCGATGGGCATTCCAGCGTGGACCGTGTCTACGGATACCAGAAATATGACACTCCGGAGGAGATGGCTACTGCCTTGAAGCAGTTATTTTCCAGGCAATTATTTCCTCTGATCTCAAAAGGATTGAGCGGTGCGGTATACACGCAGCTCTCCGATGTAGAGGAAGAGGTCAACGGTCTGGTAACTTACGACCGACGTATCGTCAAACTGCCTGTGGGGCATCCATTTGCGGCGCCATCCTCTTTTGCAGCACCTTACTCACATGGAAATAAGCCGGAATAAGGAATGCATCCGCCATGATCCAGGCAATGGGGCTGCCCAGACATACCCCGGTGAACCCGATCACGGGCACCAGTCCGAAACCTGCCAGCGATCGGGCGATCATCTCGAAGACACCTGCTAAAATCGCGAATTTGGGGAAACCCATACCCTGGATCAGGAAACGGACAATGTTCACCAGTGCAAGTGGAATGTAGAATGCCGTATTCCATAACAGGAAAGCACGCACGTTGGCAATGATCTCTGCCTCGCCGCTGTCCACGAACAGCTGTGCCAGCGGTCCGCCGAAAAATACTGCAACCAGAAAAGCGATGACGGAATATCCTACGCCCAGCGTTACGCAGGCCTTCAGTCCCTTGCCGAGACGATCCAGTTTTCCGGCACCCACATTCTGTCCGCCGTAGGTCGCCATGGTGGACCCCATGGCATCAAAAGGACAGGCTAAGAAACCACCGATTCTGCCACCCGCAGTCATGGCTGCCACTGCGGCGGAACCCAGCGTATTGGCTGCTGCCTGTAAAATAACACTGCCGATAGCGGTAATGGAATACTGCAGTCCCATGGGCACTCCCATGCCGCACAGCACCATCATCATATGCCCGTCCGCTTTCCATTCTTCCCTGCGGATCCGCAGGATCTCAAACTTTTTCACCATATAGACCAGACACGCCACACCGGAGACGCCCTGGGAGATTACCGTAGCCCAGGCTGCCCCCGCCACGCCCATGTGCAGGGATATGATAAAATACAGATCCAGCACAATATTAATAATGGAAGACAGCACTAAAAATACCACAGGAGTCTTGCTATCGCCGGTAGCGCGGATCACACCTGCCACGATATTATACAGATACACAGTAGGGATACCTATGAAAATAATAAAAATATAATCATAAGCCCCATCAATAATATTAGAAGGGGTCTTCATCCATACCAGAATATCCCGGCACAGAATTGCCGTCACCACCGTCATAACCACGGAAAATGCCAGTCCCAGCCAGGCGCAGTTCGCCACATATTTGCGCATGCCCACGTAATCTCCGGCACCGAATTTATGAGATACGGGAATTCAAAACCGTTGCAGACACCCATACAGAAACCGATCACCAGAAAATTGATGGATCCGGTAGAACCTACCGCCGCCAGATCATCCACGCCGAGAAACCGTCCTACGATCATGGTATCCACCAGATTATAAAACTGCTGGAATAAAAATCCGAATAATAACGGCACAGCAAAGCTGATGATAAGTTTCATGGGGCTGCCTTTTGTCAGGTCTTTTGTCATGGTACTATCCTCTCTGATTTTTGTAGCTACGGTATTTATCAAGGTTTTCCGGTAACTTTCATAGCTCTTTATTTCTATCGTTGAGAGTATATACGCAGCGTTTCAAAAATGCAATATCTTTTTCGCAGATTTTATCATTTTTTGCTATACTATTTTGGTTCTATTTTGCCAAGCGTTCCGCATAATATAACGCCTCCGCCGAACAAACCGGCAGAGGCGTTTATTGCATATATCAGCGTCTATTTGCTTATGTAATGGTTCCTTATGCGAAAGGATTCTCGGTAGGATACAGCATTCCCTTCGGTTGATTGAAGTTCAGATCCTCTACGGGTACGCCGATGTACTTGAATACTTCGTACAGAGCCTTGCCGAAGTGTCCGAAAGCAACGGCACCGTGGTGAGGGAAGTTCTTCTCGATCAATACGTGACGATAGAAACGACCCATCTCGGGAATAGCAAAGATACCGATACCGCCGAAGGATCTGGTAGCTATAGGAAGGACTTCACCCTGTGCAATGTAAGCACGCAGCTTATTGTCTGCGGTAGACTGTAAGCGGTAGAAGGTGATGTCTCCGGAAATGATATCTCCCTCCAGAGTACCCTGGGTTACCTCTTCGGGAAGGGTTCTTGCCATGATCATCTGGTACTTCATGTTGCAGGATGTCAGCTTCTTGGAGTTGGTATTGCCGCAATGGAAGCCCATGAAAGTATCATTGTGGGTATAGTTGAATTTGCCCTTAATGGACTCTTCGTACATATCATCGGGAACGGTGTTGTTGATGTCTAACAGAGTTACGGTATCTGCGCTGACACAGGTTCCGATGAACTCACTTAAGCAGCCGTAGATATCTACTTCACAGGATACGGGAATGCCCATACCGGTGAGACGGCTGTTCACGTAGCAGGGTACGAAGCCAAACTGTGTCTGGAATGCAGGCCAGCATTTTCCGGCGATAGCAACATACTTACGATACCCCTTGTGCGCCTCGATCCAGTCAAGCAGGGTCAATTCATACTGTGCCAGTTTGGGCAGTACTTCGGGCTTATGGTTGCCTGCGCCCAGCTCTGCTTCCATCTCTTTTACCTTAGCCGGAATTCTCTCATCTCCGTCATGCTTCTTGAAAGCTTCGAACAGATCCAGCTCGGAGTTCTCCTCGATCTCCACACCCAGATTGTACAGCTGTTTAATAGGTGCGTTACAAGCTAAGAAATTCAAAGGTCTGGGACCGAAGGAAATGATCTTCAAGTCGCTTAAGCCCACGATAGCTCTTGCAATGGGAATGAACTCATGGAGCATGTCTGCGCACTCTGCTGCGGTTCCTACGGGGTTCTCGGGAATGTAAGCCTTGATATTACGAAGCTTTAAGTTATAGCTGGCATTCAGCATACCGCAGTAAGCATCGCCTCTGCCTCCTACCAGATCGTTCTGGGTCTCTTCTGCTGCCGCAATGAACATTGCGGGGCCGTCAAAATGCTTTGCCAGTAAGGTCTCGGAAATCTCGGGGCCGAAATTGCCCAGATATACGCACAGTGCGTTACAGCCTGCCTTCTTGATATCTTCCAGAGCCTGTACCATATGGATCTCGCTCTCTACGATACATACGGGGCACTCATAAACACTGTCGGTACCGTACTTCTCGGTATAAGCCTTCATCAGAGCTTTTCTTCTGTTTACGGAAAGGCTCTCGGGGAAACAGTCACGGCTGACAGCCACAACGCCAATTTTTACTTCGGGTAAATTACTCATTTTGTAATCCTCCTGTTTTCATTTTCTTTTTCTCTATGCCATTTATTTTACCGCCGTCCCGCATCCACACAGGAAGCTTCCGGCGTTCAAATCATTTTATTCTGCCACCGTTATTTGCTGACATCCAGATTCTCTCCGGTCAGGCCGATAAAGCTTCCCTCTGGAAGTCCGCCTTCCGCATGACCGATCAGCCACTTATTCGTAGCGGCAAGCAGTGCATCCTCGCTGGGTGCCTTGCCCTGCTCCACCTTCTGATGGGATCCTTCCAAAGGATAATTGGTAGCCTGGGGCAACACAATGGCTACCTGAAATCCCTGTCCATCCACACCGCAGGGTGCATAATGCAGGGAAGTTGCGAAGACTTCCACACCGGTTCCCGCCGGTACTAAAAATGCTTCCATTTTAGAAGTATCGTATGTAAAATCTTCTGCCACATCCGCTAACTGTCCGAGAATCAGGATGGCATCCGTTGCCGCCACATTGATCTCGGAGTTTCTGTGATATTCCACAGCATTCAGTTTGGAATTGTGACCGTTGCAGTAACCGATCTGTATGGGCATCTCTCCGTAAGTGACAGTCTCCAGTTCTTTTTTCACAGGCAGTGCCTCCAGTGCGTTGATCCCGGGCTCATATACCACGCCTTCGGGAATGGGAGTCTTCTTCATCTCCTCCACCAGTTCTGTGAAATCCACATTGGTGATCACTCTGCCGTATTTTCGAAACGCAGGATCCTTTACTGACAAAATTTTCATTCTACTCTACCAGCCTTTCTCTATTATAGCACAATCTGAAAATAGCGAGGTTCATTTTGTTATGTCGTTGTTTGATTTTTCTACGATGTTATTTAATAATCTCAAACAGCGGCTTGCATGCCGGATAGATCTGGCGGAATTTCTGATAACGATCTTCATACTTCGCTACCAGTTCCGGATCCGGTTCTACCGTTCCGGTGACCTTGACGAACTTTTCAGCGATTTCTTCCACACTTGCGTATTCACCGCAGGCTACTGCAGCCAGCATGGCACCTCCCATGGCCGGACCCTCTTCACTCTCAATCACATCCACCTTCAGATTCAGAATGTTGGCGATCATTTTCTTCCACAGCGGGCTCTTCGCTCCTCCGCCGCAGATCTTGGTCCGTTCCAGATGGATCCCCAGAGATTTTGCCACCTCCAGAGAATCTCTCAAGGCAAATGCTACACCTTCCAATACTGCCTGGGTCATATCGGCTCTTGAGGTGTCCATGGTCATGCCGATAAAGGTACCTCTGGCATTGGGATCGTTATGTGGAGAACGCTCACCCATCAGATACGGCAGGAAATAGACATGATTCTCGCCAAGCTTACTGATCTGTGCCTGCTCCGCGGCGTAATCCTTCGTTCCGATGATCTCATCCATCCACCACTTATTGCAGGATGCAGCACTTAACATGCAACCCATGAGATGGTAATGTCCGTCTGCATGAGCAAAAGAATGCAGGGCATTGTTCTGATCCACACCGAAATGATTGGAAGAGATAAAAATCGTTCCACTGGTTCCCAGAGAAATATTACACATATTATCCCCAACCGTTCCGGTTCCCACAGCCGCTGCCGCATTGTCTCCGGCTCCCGCCGCTACCACTACCTTGTGCGGAAGTCCCAGTTCATCTGCCACCTCAGGCAATACGTTGCCCACCTTTTCATAGCTTTCATAACAGGTCGCCAGCTGATCTTCGCTCACACCGCAGATCTCACACATCTCCTTCGACCAGCAGCGATTCTTTACATCGAACAACAGCATTCCGGAAGCGTCCGATACATCCGTACAATGTACACCGGTCAGCCGATAGGCAATGTAGTCTTTTGGCAACATGATCTTTTTAATTCTTGCAAAATTCTCCGGCTCATTCTTTTTCACCCAGAGGATCTTTGGTGCGGTAAAACCGGTAAAGGAGATATTTGCCGTATACTCCGACAGCTTCTCCTTGCCGATCACGTTGTTCAGGTAGTCGCACTCCTCCGTGGTTCTGCCATCGTTCCAGAGAATCGCCGGGCGGATCACCTGATCCTGCTCATCCAGGAGGACCAGTCCGTGCATCTGTCCGCCGAAACTGATGCCTGCCACTCGGCTTCTGTCCACATCTTTCAAAAGTTCCCGGATGCCCTCCATGGTCTGCTCATACCAGTCTTCCGGCTTCTGTTCCGACCAGCCGGGATGTGGGAAATACAAAGGATATTCCCGGGATACAATATTCCGGATCTTCCCTTCGCTGTCCATTAAAAGCAGTTTCACTGCCGAAGTGCCCAGATCAATTCCGATGTATAACATGAATCTTCCTCCCAATTTTACTGCAGCCCATTTTCGTTCTTTTGCGTGCTCGTGCACGCCATAACTATATCATAACTGTTGTGAGAAAGTTTTTCAAGTAGAAGTTTTGTATTTCCCGTATTTTTCTAAGAAAAAATACCTTTGGATTATCTTTTGCAATGTCACCGCCCGTTCCGCCGCTGCGTGCCCGGACAAATTCTGCCCTTTCGTTGACTTTCCGCCGAAAATATGATACCTTTATAGCTAACATAAGGAGACAATCGCATGGCTACTATCAAGGAAATTGCAGCACTTGCCGGAGTGTCCCGCGGCACCGTGGACCGTGTCCTAAATAACCGCGGCGCAGTGAATCCGGAGACTGCTGAAAAGATCAGAAAAATTGCAAAAGAACTGGACTATAAACCCAACCGTGCAGGTCTGGTCCTGGCAGCCCAGAAAAAGAGACTGAAGTTAGGCGTCATTCTGTTTTCCACCGGGAATCCCTTTTTCCAGGATGTACTGGCAGGCATCGATGAAAAAGCGGAAGAGCTGGCAAATTACAACTGCACTGTAATTACAAAACAGATCTCCTTCGGTGTGGAGGCGCAGTTGCAGACAATCGACGAGTTACTGGCGGAAGAGATAAACGGCATCGCCATGACTCCTTATAATGACGACCGGATCCGCAACCGTATCGATGCGTTATATGAACAGGGGATCCCTGTAGTCACATTGAATACGGACATTGAAAATTCCAGACGCATCGCTTATGTAGGCAGCAATTATGCCCGCAGCGGTGCCACCGCCGCCGGGCTTTTACAACTGATGACTTCCGGCACAGTAAACGTTGGCATCGTCACCGGTTCCTCCAATATCCTCTGTCATACGGAGCGTATTGCCGGATTCCTCAAGACCTTAGCCCCTTACCGCGACCGGATCCACGTGGTGGGCACGGTGGAGATCCACGACGACGAAGTGGAAAGCTATGAGAAGACCACCACACTGTTGTCAGAACACCCCGAGATCAATGCATTGTTTTTTGCTGCCGGTGGTGTCTATGGCGGCTGCCGCAGTGTGGAAGCGCTGGAGAAAAAGGGAACCGTCCGGATCATTGCTTTCGATCTGGTTCCTACCACGAGACAGATGCTGGAAAATGACACGATTGCCGCTACTATCTGCCAACAGCCGAAGATCCAGGGCAGCAAGCCCCTTTCCCTGCTGTTTGCTTATCTGACCACCGGAGAGACTCCGGAGAAAGAATATAACTATACTGCGGTGGATATCCGGATCAAAGAAAATATCTAAAACTTTCTTAAGATTCTTCCGACACCCTTGTCATTCACAACATATAGTATTATAATATATACATTATCTACGAAATGTTGTTTGAGGGGTACTAAAGCGGGGAGTCTTTCATCTATGAACGTATCTGATCTGAAGAGAAATGCATATATGTTGCGGGGTTCTGATGCAAAACGCGGCTACATGCGCTGGTGGCATTCTTTCCAGGGCGTTTGTTCCACAACGCTTAAGACCCGCACTTTTTTTGTGGAATACAGCATTTTGAACCCGGCACTTGGCGCTGCACAGCCAATTTTAGGACAACATCCCTATTACAAACGGCACAGTATGAAGCCCTCCTATCTCTGCATTAAGGCAGGTGTTTTCCCGGAGGACGGTGACGGCGGGCTGCAGTTGCAGTCCTACTATCCCATGACCGCTCTGCAGGTAGCACAGGATCCTTTTTATATGCAGATCGAGGACTGTGTCTTAAGTGAAAATCGCATCAGTGGTGCCATCGAGATCTCCGAGGATACCGCAAGGCATCGCTCTCTGATGACCGAAGCCGGCAGTTTCGTATGGGATCTGGAAATGCACAAGGCGGTAGCCTGCCATACCGGATATATTGCCAACGCCTTTTTCACGGCGATTCATGCACTGGAAAGCTACTGGCACGGTGAGGGAATTCGGACTTTTTTCCGCGGTTCTGTTGTTTTAAACGGTGTCACCTATGATATTTCACCGGAAACTTCCTACGGCTATGCGGACAAGCATTGGGGACGCAGCTACAATCAGCCCTGGCTGCAGTTTGCTTCCGGTCATCTGATCAGTGAACGGACCGGTCGTGAGCTGAAGCATTCCGCTCTTGCTATTGACGGTTGTTGCCCGAAATTCCTGGTTTTCCCCATGCGGCGCAGAATCCTGATGCAGCTGACTTATACCGGAGAAGATTTCGAATATCACTTCGGAAAGCCGCTTACGCTGCCCCGCTGCAAATGGAAGGTAAAGGAAACCAACAAGCGGTTCATCTGGCACTTCAAAGCCCAGAACCGTAGTTCCGTTATCCGTATCTCCGGAAGCTGCAGTAAGGATCAGATGATGCCCCTGCTCTATGAAAATCCGGATGGGAAAGTCTCTCCCGCTCCTCTGTGGGAGGGCGGCACTGCTGTCGGAACTATTGAATTGTATCGAAGAGTCGGCGGTTCTCTGGAGTTAATCGACAGACTGCAATTCGAAAATGGATTGTGCGCTTATCAGAGATCCTGATTTTAATAAATAAAAAAGCTGTTGTCTCAGATTTCTCTTGAGATAACAGCTTTTATTTGTTGTTATTCTGTTCAGATGACTTCTTCCGGTTCGTCCAAAGCCTTCTCGTAACTCTCCAGGATCACTCTCTGCAAATTTTCTCTGGTGGAAGAATTGATGGGATGTGCGATATCCCTGTATTCTCCATCCGTTGCCTTCTTGCTCGGCATTGCAATGAACAATCCCTTTTCTCCTTCGATCACCTTGATATCATGTACAACGAATTCATCATCCAGCGTAATGGATACGACGGCTTTCATCTTGCCTTCCTTGGTAATCTTCCGAACACGTACATCTGTAATCTGCATTTGCTAACCCCCTTGGTGTTGTTATCGTGATCCTTACACATTTTTCCGCCCTGCGGGCTCTCAAAATGCTACAGATATTCGGATCACTTATATGACATACCTTTCATTGCGTTCCACTACGATCTTGACTTCGCCTTCTCCCACAAAGTACGAATTTGCACGGATCGTGTCACGACTCTCTACAATACAGTTTTCAATATGCGTGTTATCTCCAATATATACGTCGTTGAGGATAATGGAATTCTTGATCACACAATTATTACCGATATAACTCTTCTTGAAGATGACGGAATTCTCTACCACACCGTTAATAATACATCCGCTGGATACCAGGCTGTTGCGCACCTGGGAACCGGGATTGTATTTTGCGGGAGGCAGATCGTCTACCTTGGAATATACATCCGGATATTGCTTGAAGAAGTAATTTCTCACATCTGCTTTCAGGAAATCCATGTTGGTATTGTAATAATCGTCTACAGATGCAATATTTCTCCAGTAATCCTTGATCTTATATCCGTAGATTCTCTTCAGATCCTTGTAACGGATCAGGATATCTCTTACAAAATCATAACGGTCTTCCTCCGCACACTTCTCGATCATCTCGATCAGCAGTCTGCGTCGAACCACATAAATACCGCAGGAGATGGTATTGGTCTTGGCCTGTAAGGGCTTCTCCTCGAACTCCTCGATACGGCTCTCCTCGTTCATACGGATCGTACCGAAACGTTCTACATTCGTACCGGCTTCCATCTCACGACAGACTACGGTAATATCTGCCTTTTTCTCAATGTGATATTCCAGTACCTTATTGTAATCCATCTTGTATACACAGTCACCGGAAGCAATGACTACATAAGGCTCATGGCTGTTCTTCAGGAAACTCAGATTCTGATAAATAGCGTCTGCAGTTCCTCTGTACCAGTTGCTGTTCTCTGCTGTCACAGCGGGAGTAAATACATATAAACCTCCCTGCTTACGTCCGAAATCCCACCACTTGGAGGAATTCAGATGTTCGTTCAGACTTCTCGCATTGTACTGGGTAAATACTGCCACCTTCTGAATATGAGAGTTGGTCATATTACTCAGTGTAAAGTCAATACTGCGGTAGCTTCCGGCAATAGGCATTGCACATATTGCTCTCTTCTGGGAAAGTTCCCGCATCCTGTGATTGTTACCGCCTGCTAAAATAATTCCAATCGCTCTCACTGCTATTCACCTGCCTTAATTAATGTTTTGCCGCTTGCGAGCTGGGAATCCTCATAATCTGCAGCAGCTGTCACTCCGGATATCACTGAGTTTTTGCCTACGCTGATACCGTCAGGAATCACGCTCTTCTCACCGATGGTTACAAGTCCGTGGTTATAAATATGAGGGGCGGTATCGTTCTCTGCTTCTTCACCGACACCTAATTTCACCTGATTACCTACCACAACGTTCTCTGCGATAATTGCCTTATTGATCTCACAGCCTTCACCGATCTGCGTCTGATTCATGATAATGGAATCGCGGATCACGGTTCCCTTACCGATCGTTACGCCACAGCCAATGACGGAATTATATACTTCTCCATAGACATCGGAACCTTCACCGATGATACTTCTCTCTACCACACTGTCCGCAGCGATGTAATCGGGGGGCTGGATCTCGCTCTTGGTATAGATCTTCCAGTACTCCTCATACAAGTTGAACTCGGGCACAATGTCAATCAGCTCCATGTTAGCTTCCCAATAGGAGCTTAAGGTGCCTACGTCCTTCCAGTATCCAGTGAACTCATACGCATACAACGGAGATCCCTTCTCGTGGCAGTAAGGAATGACATGCTTACCGAAGTCCAGTGCCGGCTGGTCTGCCATAGCGATCAGAGCCTCTTTCAATGTCTTCCAGTTAAATATGTAAATACCCATACTTGCAAGATTGCTTCTGGGATGTTCCGGCTTCTCCTCAAACTCGGTGATCCGATGATTCTCATCTGCGATCATGATACCGAAACGGCTTGCCTCCTCCATGGGAACCGGCATTACCGCAATGGTAACTTCCGCGTTGTTGGCCTTATGGAAGTCCAGCATGACTTCATAGTCCATTTTATAAATATGATCTCCGGAAAGGATCAGCACATACTCCGGATTGTAGCTCTCCATATACTCCAGATTCTGATAGATCGCATTCGCAGTACCGGTATACCATTCGCTGTTGGTACTCTTTTCATATGGAGGAAGTACGGTAACTCCTCCGATATTACGATCCAGATCCCAGGGAATACCGATTCCGATATGGGTATTCAGTCTGAGGGGCTGGTACTGTGTCAGCACGCCTACCGTATCCACTCCCGAATTAATACAATTAGAAAGGGGAAAATCGATAATGCGGTACTTGCCTCCGAATGCAACGGCAGGTTTTGCGACCTTGGATGTCAGAACACCAAGACGGCTTCCCTGTCCTCCAGCCAATAGCATGGCTATCATTTCTTTCTTAATCATATCCTCACCTCTGTCTAGCCTTCCACCTGTTGTAATAAATAGTCGCTCGCGGCTATTATCCGATGTATCCATCTGTCTCGAAAAAGCGTTTGCTCTTTCCTTCGGATGTGATAATCTGATTATAACACATTGGCAGTGGAAAGTGAATATTTATTACTAAGTTTTTTTGTCTTTTTACGATTTTTATATCCATTTTTTACATAATTATCTTCTCTTTTGCGTTCTTTTTGTAAATTTCTACCAGTACATTGAAAATTAGATTCCTAAAAAATTGTGAACTTACACATTTTTTCAAAATTGTACCTACGGATTGTTTTTTTCCGCTCCTATGTATATAATGTTAATAAGCAATGCAACTACACTATATTAAGGAAGTGTCAATATGTATCAGATAGACTTTAATCACCCCTCATCCATTTATTTTGTAGGTATCGGTGGTATCAGCATGAGCGGTCTCGCAGAGATCCTTAAGGATGCCGGTTTCCGTGTATCCGGCTCCGATCGTTCCAAGAGCCCCCTTACCGAAACACTGGAGAGAAAGGGGATCAATGTATTTTATGGACAACGTGCCGGGAATATTACCGATGATATCGACTGTGTTGTATTTACCAGTGCGATCCATAAGGATAATCCCGAATATATCGCCACAATGGAAAAAGGCATCCCGTATCTGACCAGAGCCCAGCTCTTAGGTGAGATCATGCAGAATTACAAAACCCCTATCGCTATCAGCGGTACCCATGGCAAGACCACCACGACATCCATGGTCAGTGAGATCCTGCTGCATGCCGGCACAGATCCCACTCTGTCCATCGGTGGAATGTTAAAAAGTATCGGCGGCAATATCCGCGTAGGCAGTACCGACCTGTTCGTTACAGAAGCCTGCGAATATACCAACAGTTTTTTAAGTTTTTTCCCCAAGGTTGGTATGATCTTAAATATTGAGGAGGATCATCTGGATTTTTTCAAGGATATTAACGATATCCGAAATTCTTTCCATAAGTTTGCTAAGCTCCTGCCCGCAGACGGCTGCCTGATCATCAACGGTGCCATTGACAAACTGCAGGAGATCACAGGGGATCTTGACTGCCGTGTGATTACTTTTAATAAGGAAGCAGTCAACAGTGATGGTTCCGCCGCAGACTATTATCCTTCGGATATTACTTATGATGAGTTGGGGCATCCTTCCTTTACACTTCATTGTCATGGAGAGGAATCCGGCAGTTTTTCCCTGCAGGTTCCCGGAGAGCACAATGTCTGCAATGCGGTAGCTTCTATTGCGTTAGCCGATCTGTTGTCGATCGACCGTGGAATTACCGCTTCCGCACTTCACGGCTTCACGGGCACGGACCGCAGATTTGAATACAAGGGAACCATCGGTGGGGTCACCATTATCGATGACTACGCGCATCATCCCACAGAGATTGCAGCCACCCTGCATGCCGCAGCCAATTACCCTCACAAGACCCTCTGGTGCGTCTTCCAGCCCCATACTTACACCAGGACCAAAGCATTTATGAAAGATTTCGCAAAAGCCTTAAGTCTGGCAGACAAGGTCGTCCTGGCAGATATCTATGCTGCCCGCGAGACCGACACCCTGGGAATCAGTTCCGGGACCCTGCAGGCAGAGATCCGGGCACTAGGTCATGAATGCTACTATTTTCCTTCTTTTGATGAAATTGAAAACTTTTTATTAGAAAACTGCATAAACGGTGACCTGTTGATAACTATGGGTGCCGGAGATGTAGTAAAAATCGGTGAAAACCTGCTTGGCAAATAGTTGTCCACATTATCCACAGCGAAGGTTGGGGATTATCCCCTCATTTCCTGTGGATATTTTATTGTTTTCCTGTGGATAATTCTGTGTCGAATTTTGACGCATATTTGCCGATATATAAGGTTTTTCCGATACACCGTCTGTAGGTATCCACAATATCCACCGTTTCCACATTTTGTTCTGTGCGTCCGCAAGCCCAGTGTTTACAAGGTTTTCCGGCAAATTGACTATTTCTTTTTCACAGGTCTTATGCTATACTTGGTCTTACTTTGAAAAAGGAATGATTTGTGAAATTAGTGAAAGAAGGTATTGTGTGTTATGGCACGGATAGCGCTCTATAAGGATAATTATGCAGATTCGACGGTAGTGTCCAATCTATTTATTGATGAATATATGAAGGATGCCAACGACGCACAGCTGAAGGTCTATTTCTATCTGCTGCGCATGCTGAATGCGGATCAGGCAATCAGTGTGTCCGGAATTGCGGATAAGTTCAACCACACGGAAAAGGATGTGATCCGTGCATTAAAATATTGGGAGAAGCAGCAGATTCTGGATCTGGA
Source organism: uncultured Lachnospiraceae bacterium (assembly GCA_945929965.1). Classification (GTDB taxonomy): domain Bacteria; phylum Bacillota; class Clostridia; order Lachnospirales; family Lachnospiraceae; genus Acetatifactor. The sequence goes on along the minus strand of CAMEOT010000021.1, from coordinate 16,217 downwards.
CTTCGATGAGAATAAGGCTCTGGTGGGAATCCATCTCCGTGATCTGAGTGCCCAGGCCACTCCTGCCCCCCAGCACAATGTACTTTTAACTTCCGGTCCCGTACAGGCGCAGAATACTGCAGGGGCCTCCGTAATCAGTGCTGCTGTGACACAGCCCGTGCAGACTGCACTGCCGGAGACCGTTTCTGCCTATACCAAGCCCGCCTATTCCCTGGATCAGTTGCGAGAATTTAAAGAGAGAGAAGAGACTTCCCAGCTTTTGTTCATCGCAGAAGCATATATCGGTAAGCCCCTGACCCCCTCCGAGATCAAGACGATCCTGTTCTTTACAGATGTGCTGCATTTCTCGGATGATCTGATCGATTATCTGCTGCAGTACTGTGTAGAACGTGGAAAGAAAGATTTCAAATACATAGAAAAAGTTGCTGTCAACTGGGCAGAGGAAGGCATCACCACGCCGAAGCAGGCGCAGAAATTCTCTACCCGTTACGATAAAAGTGTCTATTCCATCATGAGCAGCTTAGGGCGCAATACTGCTCCCACAGCGAAGGAGCTGGAATTCATCAACCGCTGGACCAGGGAGTACGGATTCAGTACCGATATTATTCTGGAAGCCTGCGAACGCAGTTCTCTCGCTACGGACAGACATCGTTTTGAGTATGCCGAAGGGATCTTAAGCAGCTGGAAGAACGCAGGAATCCATCACAAGGCGGATATTCAACAGGCGGATGCCACTTACCAGAAGAAAAAGGCCGCAAAGCCTGCTCCTGTCGCATCCTCCAACCGTTTCACGCAATTTGCCCAGAACAGCTATGACTTTGCCGCTCTGGAAAAAGAGATCTTAAGTAATTAACCGAAATATTTGCAGGTAAAGGGGAACATGTCGTGGCACTGACTAACGCACAATACAATTCCATTATGAAGGGCTATGAACAGACCAGGGACCGTAACCGTCATCTGACGGAGCAGCGCCGCAGAGAGGTCTATGCAAAGCTTCCGGAATACGGCAGGTTGGACGAATCTGTCGGAGAGCTCTCCGTAGCCCAGGCAAAGCTTTTACTAAACGGTGATGATGAGGCGCTCACCAGACTTCGTGCCTCTCTGAAGGATATTTCCCGCCGGAAAAAGGAATTGCTCGTCTCCGCCGGGTATCCCGCCGATTATTTAGAACCGGTCTACGCCTGTCCGGATTGTAAGGATACCGGTTATATCGAAGGCGAAAACGGTCTTCGCAAAAAATGTCATTGTTTTCATCAGCAGGAACTGGATATTCTCTATGAGCAGTCTCATATCCGGGACATGATCGCTTCCGAGAATTTTTCCAACCTGTCTTACGAATACTATCAGGGAGAAGACCTGGCGCATTTTCGAAAATGCGTCGATGTCTGTCACAATTTTGTACAAAACTTCAAACAAGACTACCACAATTTATTCTTTTATGGTACAGTAGGTACTGGCAAAAGCTTTTTGTCGGGATGCATCGCCAGCGAATTGCTGCAAAGCGGGCATTCCGTAATCTATTTCAGTGCTTCCGGGTTATTTGATACCCTTGCCCGTTATACTTTTGACGCCAGGGCGAAGGAAGCCCTCTCCGGATTCTACGAGGATCTCTACAACTGTGATCTGCTGATCATTGATGACCTCGGTACGGAGATGACCAATACTTTTGTGGCATCCCAGTTGTTCTCCTGTCTGAACGAGAGACATCTGCGCCAAAAAGCTACCATCATCTCCACGAACTTAAGTCTGGAGGAATTGCGCGACCGATATTCCGACCGGGTATTTTCCCGCATTACCAGCCATTACGATCTGTGTAAGCTCACCGGTCCCGATATCCGTATGTGCAAAAAGCGTATGCAGAATGCATCTGACAATTAATCATTTTATTGTAACCGAACAGTATACAGAATCAGAAAGTGAGGATTACCCCAATGGCGAATCGTGAAGAAAAAAGAAATCTGGAGACTATCCCTGTCGGCTCTCTGGGCATTATTTCCCTGCCCGGCTGTAAGCCCTTAGGAGAAAAGGTAGACCAGTATCTTGTAAAATGGAGAGCTGAGAGAGAAAGCGAGCATAAAGAATCTCTGGCATTTGCAGGTTATCAAAGAGATTCCTATCTGCTGGATGCAAAGGTGCCCCGTTTCGGTTCCGGCGAAGCAAAAGGTCAGATCTTAGAATCCGTCCGCGGTACCGATCTCTACCTGTTAGTAGATGTACTGAACTACTCCATGACTTATTCCCTGTGCGGTAATGAGAATCATATGTCTCCCGATGATCACTATCAGGATCTGAAGCGTATCATCGCAGCAGTCGGTGGTAAGGCCCGTCGTATCACGGTCATCATGCCTTTCCTGTACGAGAGCCGTCAGCACAAGAGATCTTCCCGTGAGTCTCTGGACTGTGCGCTGGCACTGCAGGAGCTGGTAAGCATGGGTGTAGACAACATCATCACTTTCGATGCTCACGATCCTCGTGTACAGAATGCAATTCCTCTGCACGGTTTCGAGACTGTACAGCCTGCATACCAATTTATCAAAGGTCTGCTCCGCAATGTGAAGGATCTGCAGTTAGATTCCAACCATATGATGGTCATCAGCCCGGATGAAGGCGGTATGGGACGTGCTATTTATGTGGCCAACGTTTTAGGTCTGGATATGGGTATGTTCTATAAGAGAAGAGATTACACCCGCATTGTCAACGGTCGTAACCCTATCGTAGCTCATGAGTTCCTGGGCACCAGCGTAGAAGGCAAGGATATGATCATCATCGATGATATGATCTCCTCCGGTGAGAGTATGCTGGAAGTTGCCGCTGCTCTGAAAGAGCGCAAGGCAAATAAGATCTTCGTCTTCTCCACCTTCGGTCTCTTCACCAACGGTCTGGACAAGTTCGACAAGGCTTATGAAAACGGCATCATCGATAAGGTACTGACCACCAACCTGATCTACCAGACTCCGGAACTGCTTCAGAGAGAATGGTACATCAACTGCGATATGAGTAAGTACATCGCTTACATCATTGATACTTTGAACCACGATTCTTCCATCAGCGATCTGCTGAATCCGAATGAGAGAATTCAGAATATCGTTGCAAAATATAAGAAGGGCGAGCTGTAAAGCTCACCCTTTTATTTTAACTTTCCATTAACAGCATTCCAAGCGCCGATAGCAACGCACCGATGATAATGCAGAAATCCGAGCAGTTGAAGACGATCTTGCGGAACGCCTGCCATTTCACCGGGAAGCTTACATAATCCACCACGTAACCTCTGCGGAGGCGGTCATAGGTATTGCTGAATGCACCGCCAAGTAACAGCGCCAGACCCAGTCGCAGCAAATTGTTGCCTCGATGTCCCAGACTCACAATAAAGACAACGGTCAATATCAGTGTAAACGCCAGTGAAACAACAGCCACCAGACGCCTTCTCTTCTGTCCGGCATTGAGCATCATGCCTTTGTTATGATGCTTGCGGATCAGAAGTTTTCCCTTCCAGATTACTCGTTTGTCCCGCTCATCCACATGCGACTCTATATAATTTTTCACGAAAAAATCTCCCCAGAAAATTCCTGCCAGTATCACAAGGCATACCACTGTCATATAATATTCCGCTCCTTTTTCACGCCGTCCGTATTCCCCCTTGAAATCCGCTTATTCGCGCTCTGCTTTCCGATTCTTTATCTTCAGGAACGCCAGAAGTGCCCCATACAATACTCCAGCCACAGGCCATACAACCCAGGTAATGTACCAACGCATCGTCGGCAGGCTGATAGCCAAATAAAGTGCTGTCCAGGCACACCAGTAAATTGCTGTCACATGCTCATACTTCCGGTTGACTGCCTTATTCTCCACAGTATAATCCCCCTCCTGAAGCAATTTCTGAAAACCACCCCAGATAATACCGGACCACACGAACAGCCATACAGCGATCGCAACTACAATGAGCAAAACATCCGTAGCAAGAATTACCGCATAACCATTATTCCCGAAAAAAATGGATACTACCAGCAAAGGTACCACTCCCAGGATACACAATACAACACCCAGGGTTATGCAGATCCGATAGGTTCCCGCAAAGGTTTCCTTTGCTTTCTCCACGATTCCGGACACCCCATATTGTAGTGTCAGTTTTTCTTTTTCCAGATATTCATATTTATTGTACGGGATTCCGGTGAGAAGAAATACCGCTACCGCAACTACCACCATCAGTAACAGTACGATAAGACCGATTCCTCCCGCAACATTTTCTGTGACCGCCACTCTTTTGGCACCTGCCATTCCCAACAACCACAACAATACAACAGGAGAGAGCACACATAAGGATACTGCCGGAGCAATGTGGGCAGCATATTTTTTCGTAGCTTCCAGAAACGTATTGGCTTCCTCCACCGTGATCACTTTTCCCTCTGTGATCTCCGGTGTCATTCCATCGGCGAATTCCGTCTCTTCCATTTCATCTTTTAATAAGTAATCCGTAGTAACTCCGAACAGCTGGCTCATACCGACAATGCGTTCCAGATCCGGGATTGAGGCTCCACTCTCCCATTTGGATACAGACTGTCTGGAAATGTCCAGGCGTTCTGCCAGTTCCTCCTGGGACCACCCATATTTCTTACGCAACATTATTATTTTTTCTGACAGGATCATTTTCATTCTCTCCTTCTTTTATTAATGTTTTCTTGTGCACACATAGATCGTCGACATAGAAAAATCATAACAAAAGAGCCGGTTGACAACTACCAAGTGCCCTTGAAATTTTGTCAACCGGCAGTTGCGTTTCCGGATTTTTCTGAAATTTTCAGCAATATTACTGTACTTCACGGATCAGACAGTATTGCTTTAACGGGAAATTCTTCTCCATCACACCATATACTTTGAATCCGAACTTTTCATAAAATTCCAAGTTTTTTGGATTATGTGTTTCGAGGGAGATCATCAGTTTGTGCTTCTGGGCATAGTCAATGGCTTCCTCTAAAAGTTCTGCCGCTATTCCGTGATGTTGCATGGCGGGATCCACTGCCAGATAGATAATATGAAGTCGCTGATTCTGATGCAACTGATCCGTCCAGCTGGAATTGAGATAATCCTCACCCTTCATAAAATTCCGAAATGTCTTTAACGAAGGATCCTCCTTGATCAGATAGGAATCCGTCTGTAAAGCAGCCATGGCCTCCGTAAAATAGAACTGAAATACATTGTATGGCTCCGCTTCATCCGATACCACCAATACACTGTTCAAGTCCGCGCTGTCTGCGAAAATTTCACAGGTCGCATAAAATTCATCCATATCACATTTAAACAGCTCCGGCATCAAATTTTTACGGACTTCCGGATCCGGAATCAACGTCTCGTACAACGGATCGTGTGCAAAGCACTGATTCAGCATTTTCTCCACTTTCGGAAGATCTTCCTTCTGCACACGATATAACTTATCACTTTCCATAATTGTATTTACTGTTATCTCCTTATTGTGATGATGTCAGTCCCCGGCTTTGTTGCCTGTGGATCGTTCCATGCTCTGCTCTCGCCATCATTATAATTCGAATATCTCTGCCACAGATTTCTCCATTTGCTGAATGATATTCATCAGACTGACCACAAGCTTGCTGCATGCATGTTCCAGGCTGGCAATTTCTTCCCGGTAGTCCATTTCCTTCATACCGGATTCTGTCAATGCCTCCAATTGTCTTTCTTTTTGGAGAAGCTGCTTGACCGTTCCATATAGATTTTCATGCTCCGGCAGCCTCCCGTAGCCCCATTTCAGGCGATCCTTCGGCTGGTGGAATACATAATCCGTAAAATGCCTATATACCTCTTCATCAAAATTAAAGGCATAGGCATTGTTATCTACCTGATAAAGCTTACGAAGCGCGGAGGAAAGTCTCTGTTCCTTCAGATTTCTCACCGCGCCGCCCAGAAGTCTTAAATTTGTACTGCATATTTCATGAGGATACAACACATTTCCGTACCAGTCAATCCGCACCAGAGCATCCTGCTCCTGTTTGAACCTTGCAAGCAGCTTCTGTTCCAGCGGTCTGGTCTGCCGGAAAAGTTCCTCCGCCTCGTCGTATTTTCCATCTCTAAGCAACTGTTTGTAGTTACGGTTGTATTCCTCTACCGCTTCATATTCTTCCCGGCATCTTCTGAGCGCCCGGTCACTTAAAGCCTCCAGTTCCTCAATTTTTTCAAGCAAAACCCGCTTTTTCTCTCCCAGCTGCCCAGCCACATCAGCGCGGTAGCAGATCTCCCGACACTGTTCCAAACCCTTGCGAATCCGCTGTGCCACCGGTGAAAACTGTAACGGCACCACTGCCGTTTCATCGAGTGCCAGGATCAGCAGAGCAAACAGCTCGTGATGCAGACGATATACCTGTTCATCATAAAACTCATCGTTATCAAACTGAGAATGATAGTGGGTCTCCATAAAGCTTCCGCCGGTGAAATCATTTACCATGGACGGTACGCCTGCGATCGCCATGGAAAAATCATCCGACCAGGTCTCAATCGGAGATGTCACTGCCGTCTCTTCCGGATAGGCTATCGTCAGATTCGGCAGATCCGCCAGATATTCCTCCAGGAAGCTGACATATTCATAGCAGCTGCGGATCCTCGCTCTGGTGCCATGTGCCAGTGCAGGAAGTTCAAAGTTCAGATCTGCTATTACCTTCCCTACCCACTCCGGATGTGCGGTAAATATCTGCTCATAAGCTCCCGTAGACCAGTCGAAATTGGAATCCACAACTCCCCATTCTTCGGATGCCATGGCACAGATCACAATGGTATTGTTCGGTTGGAAACCACTGTCCAGCAACGCCTTTGCAATACCAAACATCAGCGCGACCGCTGTGTTGTCATCCTGGAATCCGTCAAAATAGGAATCATAGTGTGCAGACAAAAGCACCATGCGGTCAGGATGTTTTCCGGGAATCCTTCCCACAATATTATAAGTGGTACAGTTTCTTGTCACCCTGGATTCCGCATCAAAGATGACCGTTATTTCCTCCTGATCACGCAGCAGCTCCAGCAGACCGGCCGCATCTTTTCTGGAAATGGAAAAAGCGGGAGCATCCTCCGGTCCGGCGATATCCTGTGCATTCAGAGCTTCATCGTCGATTTCGCCGTAGCCGCCGCTCTGCACTGCGATCAGGGCAACGGCTCCTTTCAGATGTGCCTGGTATACCGGATAATTGATCCACCACTCATCTCTCTGGTTAATCTCCACCAGTACCAGCTTATCCCTGACATCTTTTCCCTGATAGTCGGTCTCCGTTCCTTTTCCCAGGTACATCATGGAAAATTCCTTAGGACCATCTGTGACAAAGGTTGTCTGATAGGCTCCCAATTCTGCTGACACGGTCTCCCCGGCCGCATTCGTGTAGCTTAACGCTGCCTTATGAAATTCCCAGCCGTCTACCGTCACAGCATCCTTTGTAACCTCAGACAGTCCGATTTTTTTCATTTCTGTCTTCAGCATCTCTCCGGTCTCAAATTCTGCCTTAGAACCCGCCGGGCGATACCCCAGTGTCGGATGTGACCGGTATTGTTCCATTCGCTTTGCCAGTTCATACGAATACGGTATATCCAGATTCTGTAACACCTTTTTCTGTAAAGTCACCCCGTTGTCATGCATATTCTGTCACTCCTGTTTCTATCCTGTCCGTTCTGTCGCAGGAACCGTTACTTATTTTTTCACCATAGAATTCATATTTTCTGTAATTTTTTGCAGAATCTCTCTATTTCTCTCTTCCGCTTCCAGTGTCTCACTGGCATGGGCGGATACTTCTTCCGTAGTCGCTGAGATTGTCTGAATAGAATCCACGATCTCCTGGTTGGCTGTTTTCAAAGCTTCTACTATCTGAAGCATCTCTCCCAGATTATCAACGATCATATAACTGCTGTCTTCAATTGCCGTGAAACTGTCCGCCGCACGCATCGTGCCTTCCCTTTGGCTACCGATGCCGTCTATCATCTGGCGGATGACCGTTACCACTTCTCCTATCGCTCCGGATACATTTTGGATCAGCTCCGCGATATTGCCGGTAGCATCCTTTGTCTGGGTGGCCATTCCCGAAATCTCCGTAGCCACTACGGAGAATCCGCGGCCGGCTTCACCGGCTCTGGCTGCCTCTATGCTGGCGTTCAACGCAAGAAGGCTGGTCTGATTAGCTATTTTGCTGATGATTTCCACGATGGAATGCATCTCCTGCATATAATGATCCAGCTTTTCCAGCTTCTGTGCTGCCAGCTCACTGTTCCTTGCAGAATCCTCTGCCTGCTCCTTCAGACCTGTCATCTCTTCTTTTCCGGCATCCAGTATTTCTATCGTATGTTCCATGTTATTTCCGATTGTCTCTGCCACTTCACCTACGGTATTTACTTTTTCCTGAATGGCCTCCGTCTGGGCCGTCTGCTGCTGAATCGCCGCGGCAGACTCACCGGAACCTGCAGATACCTCCTCCATAGCTGTTTTTGTACTGTCAAAAGCAGTTTCCAGTTTATTCAATTCCGCTGTGATATCCGCTACTGAAGTCTCCATCCGGCTACTCATTTCCATGACCTCACGTAAGGTTGCTTCCGTGCGATCCTGCGCAGCAGTAATGTTCTCTATATTTTCACTAGTGTTCTTCTGGTTGGATATCGTAGCATAGATGGATGTAAAGCACAGCAGAACCATTACAGAAATCTGTATAAATCCTGCGTCCTGCCCCAGATAGCCAAATCCCCCTTGTGTAGCTCCCAGGAGCACCACCAGGACATTTTCTATCACCGTCCCCACATTAATAAGCGCAAATGCCTTGACATCATGATAAGGCATGACTGCAAACATCATGGGAATTACAAATGCATACACCATATTGCACTGTGCCGTAAAAAGCAGTACCGTATAAAACAGTGCAAATCCGATCATTGACAGATGTTTTATAGCTTTGGTCGCATGATCCCTCTTCCAACAAATAAATTCTGCCAAAACCGGTATGATTCCAAGAGGCATTAGCACTACCAATACCGGAGCCGATACTGTGTGCTCAACGAATCCGATCACGCTAATAAAAAGCATACATGCATTGATCACGCCATGGGCTATCATGGCCACCCGGTTACTTCGTTCCAACTCTTTCATTTGAATTCTCCTTCTCTCCCGTCTGATATATTCATTCCTTAGATCTCTTATATTGTAATTCATGATGGTATCCCCGTCAATAAACCACACGAAAATGCAGTCCGGTTTTCTATAAAAACCGGACTGCATTTTCTGTTTTTCTGTCATTTATATGTTATCTCCCTGCCGGACAGCTTCCGGCACCCTCTTTATACCTTGAAAACATCCAGTACCTTTTCCAACTTGTCCGCTAATGCCAGCAGGTTCTCAGAAGAATTCATCAGTTCTGTCATGGTATCACTCATGCCATGAGCCGCCTGCATGGTACTGTCTGCGGATGCTGCATTCTGTTCGGAGATTGCCGACAGTCCTTCCACCACATCGCGGATCGCACTTCCGGACTGTCCTAAGACATCCATCTTCTCCCGGATACCGCCGATATGCTGCAGGGAATTCTCCACACCATCCGCTACTGCCGCAGTCTTCACACCGGTCTCTTCTAACTTGCTCTGCTGATGATTCATGTTGGCTTCCACTTCACCCATGATCTCCACCATTCTGCCGGAAGACTCCATGATATTTTTGATGATCTGTTCAATCTCAGTTGCGGAGCGCTTGGACTGGTCAGCCAGCTTACTGATCTGCTCTGCCACCACTGCGAAGCCTCTTCCCGCTTCCCCGGCTCTGGCTGCTTCAATGCTGGCATTCAATGACAGCAGGTCTGTCTCGTCCGCAATATCCTGAATCATGGAAACTGCCTTCGTGATATTCTGAATTGCTCCGTTCATATCCTTAATCTGTTCCGCTACCCGCAGGACAGATTCTTTGGTGCTCTCGTTGGAGCTGTTCAGTTCTTTCATGATCTCTTCGGAAGCTTTCTCCGCTTCTGCCATCCTGCCGGCATAATCCGTCAGGGAATTCACTTTGTCGGAGATATACTCGATTTGTTCACCGATACGTACCACGTTCGTATTGGCATCCGTTGTTTCGTCCGCCTGGTTCCTGGCACCTTCAGAGATCTCCCCTACTGCCTGATATACGTCGTTGACAGATTCCTGGGTATCCTGCGCCATCTTGATCAGTTTGTTGGAAGATACTGTCAGATTATCCGCGGAATCCTTGATATCCGTCACAATGGTACGCAGCGTCTTCTGCAATTTCACAGAGATCCGGTAGACGTCTCCCAATTCGTCCTTTCTTCGGCACTGCTTTTCATCCGGTTCTGCATCCAGTTCTCCGTTCACGATCCAGCCCAGGAAATGCTTCGTCTTCTTCATGGTTTTCACCATGCTTCGGGATAATACGCTTACCAGCGCTGCCGCCACAAGAACGCATGCCACAGCGATCAGGATAATATCCTTGACCTGCATCGAGATTGTATCCTTGACATTCTGCATCGGCGTCGCCACTTCGATGGCACCGATCACAGAGCCATCAGAATTGATCAATGGCTGATAATATACATAATAATCTACTTCGGAAATGTTACAGTCCGTCAGGAACAAAGCCTCCCCAGTCTTAATCTGTGCATAGACATCGTCTTCCAACGCCGTACCGTTAATACGTCCTCCTTCCGGCTTGGTCAATGTCGTGATCAGACGCATATTTCCATACAGAAAAGACACCTGGAAGCCTGTCTTCTCCCGCAATCCATCGATCAACTGTGTCTCCCCGGAAATGGATGTGCCTCCCTTGCACACCTTGCCTCCCTTATCTCTGGTGTAATCGCCTTCATACAGATTCGTGTAGGTTTCATCCACACTGACACCAACGATCCGCAGAGACTGCTCAATCTGTTTCTCAATTCCGGTCTCTAATGCTTTGGCCCCCACCGTAGCCACCAGTGCACACACAATGATCATTGGTAGAAGGCTCAGCGCCAGTATCTTTTTGGAAATTGTAAAAAATGGCTTTTTCTTCCCTTTTACTTCCGTTTTCTTGTTCTCTGTCTTCTTCATACTTACCACATCTGCCTTTCTGTAAAAGACTTCGTCACATTTGGTCCATCTCGAAAACGTTTAAGTATTTTCTCGGTGAAATCATTGTAACATTTTCCATATAGTAATACAATTCGACAAAATTACAAGTATTTTACTGTCAGATTTGGTTATTTTTCCTCAACGTTAAGTAAAAACAACTTTTTTGTTTACGAAACAGTTAAGTTTTTCTGCTTCCAGACCGGCATACGCAGTATCTTTATCAATAGCGGAATGATCATGATAAACCACACAATAGGCTCTGCCGCGATGACACCCGGGTATCCGAACATGGGAACCAGCGTCGCCGCGATCACAATTTTCCCTATCATCTCCAGAGAGCTGGAGATCAGCGGTACGATCCGCTCTCCCAGTCCCTGCATGGAGTTTCTCACAATACAGATTACCGCTGTCACATAATAGAACAGTGTATCTACCTTCAGATATAATGTGGCATTGTAGATCACTTCCGGATTTTTGCTGCCGGTGACCAGCCATACCAGCCAGTCACCGATGGTATAAGCAGTCACAATATTAAGCGTACACCAGATGCAGGTAAAACCGGTTGCCAACAGGATTCCTCTGCGGATCCGGTCGATTTTGCCGGCTCCCAGATTTTGTCCGCAATAGGTCGCCATTGTCTGACCGAAGACGCTGAACATGATCATGAAGATTTCAGAGATCTTGCGGGCTGCCGTATGGGCAATGATAATATTCTGTCCCAGCTTATTGATGGAGGTCTGCAATGTCAATGTACCGATATTGACCAGCGAGCTCATGAATCCCATGGAAAGACCGGAGCTTAACATATTGCGGAGCATTCCGGCATCCTGCAGCTTCAGATCATCCACACGTATCCGCAGAATTTCATACTTTTTCCACAGATAGACCGCACACACCACCACAGCGATCAGCTGCGACAGCACAGTAGCAACTGCGGCACCCAGCACTCCCATATGCAGCACCACGATCAGAAGCAGATCTCCTCCGATATTCAGCACCACCGACACCGCCAGCACGATCAGCGGGGTCACGGTATCTCCGATTGCTCTTAGGGTCGCCGCTAATACATCATATAGTAAAGTAATAACAAGTCCCGCTATGATCACGGATACATACTGTGTTGCTGTGTTCAGCAGATTTTCCGGCACATTCAGGAATCTGAGGATCGGCTGTAAAAATATAAGCCCTCCTATCGTCAGTACCACAGCTGCCAATAGGCCAAGCACCAGAGAATTGCCTAAGGATCTGCGCAATCTGTCCATATCCTTCGCTCCGAAGCACTGTGCCGAAATAATAGCAAAGCCATTGCACATTCCCATCAGGAATTGTACGATCAGATTGCTCAGCGTCGTCGTGGCCCCCACTGCCGCCAGGGCATTATCTCCCAGAAAAGTACCTACGATGCGGGTATCTGCCAGACTGTAAGTAAGTTGCAATAAATTGGCCAAAAAAATAGGAAGGGCAAACGTCAGTATCAAAACTGACGGTCTGCCCTTTGTAAGATCTTTCATATAGTTCCTCACTTCTACACTTCCGAGAAAAATATAGATTTTCCCGCGTGATAGGGCTACAGAACTTTTTTAAAACTTTTTCTTGGCATTGTCAAGGTATTTCTTGGTCTCAGCCACCACAACACCATTTAATGCCAGCAGTGCGATCAGATTCGGGATTGCCATCAGACCGTTGAAGATATCTGCGATGGTCCATACTGCCTTAACAGTCATGTAGGGTCCGATGAATACGCAGGCAATGTAGATCCAACGGTATACTTTGATCGCTTTCGGCTTCTGACCGATCAGGTATTCCAGGCATCTCTCGCTGTAGTAATCCCATCCGAGGATCGTGGTAAATGCAAAGAATACCAGACATACCATCAGGATAAAGGATGCAATAGAGCTGTTAAAAGGCAGTCCCTGCTGGAAAGCTCTGGTGGTAACATCCACGCCGTCCAGACCTACGTTCCAGGAATCGGTAATTACGATCGTAAGGCCGGTCATGGTACAAATGATCAGAGTATCAATGATGGTACCCATCATGGAGATCAGACCCTGCTTGGCAGGAGAATCGGTCTGTGCTGCAGCCGCTGCAATCGGTGCACTACCGATACCTGCTTCGTTGGAGAAAATACCTCTCGCAATACCCTTCTGCATTGCCATGATAACCGCTCCCAAAGCACCGCCGGCTACGGCGCGCATACCGAATGCACTCTGTACGATGGTCACAATAGCAGAGGGAATGGCAGTTACGTTAAAGATCAGTACTAACAGGCAGGCTACTACATAAGTCACTGCCATAAAAGGAACGATGACCTGTGCCACGGTGGAGATACGCTTTAATCCACCGATAACAACCAGTGCCACGCAGATGGTCAAAAGGATTCCGGAGATCACCACGCTCCAGGAATAGTCCATGCCGAAGAGCTGTACGGTATGTGCATTGTTCGCATCGAAGAAATTATGTACCGCACTGGTGATACCGTTGATCTGTGTAAAGGTTCCGATACCGAACAATCCTACGCATACACCCATAAAAGCGAAGATCTTCGCCAGCCATTTCCAGTTCTTGCCCATACCGTTCTCGATATAGTAGAAGGGTCCGCCGATGATGTGTCCGTCCTCTGCTACCACACGATATTTCACCGCCAGCAGGCACTCGGAATACTTCGTAGCCGTACCTACCAGCGCAGCGATCCACATCCAGAACAAAGCTCCGGGACCGCCTGCTACAATAGCCGTTGCCACACCAACGATATTACCGGTTCCGATGGTAGCGGACAATGCCGTACACAGTGCCGCGAAACTGGATACTTCGCCGTCTTCGCCCGACTTTTCATTGGCAATTAAGTGTTTGATTGCATGGGGAAGCTTCGTGATCTGCAAAAAACGAAGTCTGGCTGTGAGAAAAAGGCCCGTAGCCAAAATGAGGACGATCAGGGGGATGCCCCAGACGAAATCATCCACTGTGGTCAGAAAGTTACTAATCATGTCTAACATATTCCCTCTCCTTCCGTCACCTCTTGTGACGTCCTATCGTAGATTGATTTCTTCCGAAGAGAATGGGAATAAGCATATAGATGCTCTGTCCTTTTGCCTGAGAGATTGGCAGCTTTACTGCCGTACACCTTCGGCGCCTTCCATACGGAAATATGAAAATCGCTTTCCGTGGAAGGACTCTCCAGAGTAAATCTTTACCGCGCTAAAGCGGCAACAAAATCACAATAGCATACTTTTTCACCCATTGCAACGTTTTTTTATCTTTGGACATTGATCCGTGAATGGTTCCGATCATTGATCATTGACACTTACATTTAAAATATATGATCTATCCAGCACAGACATTGACTTTTATGGTACTGTATTACTATAATATAATCCGTATGAATACAAACAAGAACAATCACAAAACTTCATATTCTATTACACGTGGGCTGTTTTTCCTGCTCATGTGCTCTGTGATTTTTACGGTACTGTATTACAGTCTGCCCAGACAGAACCGTGAGCCAGCAATATCGGATTATGCTGACTTTTCAGAAGGCTGGACCACCTCCGATGGAAGCCCCGTTGATTTTTCCCATATCAGCGGCACCTGCACAGTGACCAAGAAGCTTCCTGCGCTGACTCACGACATGAGCCTTTTCTTTTTTTATAAAAGTTCCAATGTCACGATCCTGATAGACGGCCGGCAGATCTATGAGACCATGCAGCCGGAGGGAGTTTTCTTCGGCAAGACACCGGGAGCCTCTTATGTCTCTCTGCCGATCTACCGGGAAGATTCCGGGCGCACGGTCACCCTGGTGATCGATAATCCTTACGGAGACGGCAGTGGCAAAATCAATGATATGTATCTGGGACGTAGTGAAGATATCCTGATAAGCCGCATCCGCGACAAGGCACCCGGATTCGGTATCAGCTTCCTGATCGCCCATCTTGGTCTGGCATTTATCCTGTTTTATCTGCCATTACACAAGAAGCACATCATCGGCAGTGAGATGCTTTATCTGGGATTGTTTGCCCTGAATATTGGTATCTTCATGTTGGCAGATAACCGTATGCTGCAGCTGATCCTGCGTAACAGTCATATCTATCATACGATTGCAGAACTTTTTATGATGCTGATCACCATCCCACTATTTCTGTACCTTGGCAAAATGTATACAGAGTACTCCCCTGTGATGGTACAGACAGTATGCCTGATCAGTGTCATGGATTTCAGTATACGTTTTTGCCTGAATCTGACCGGTCGCAAGGACTTCCATGAAAGTCTTCGTCTGACCCATATTACTTTTAGCATTCTGATCGCGCTTGTTATCTACGCCATCGGCAAGGGATTTTATCAGAATCAAAAGCAGCATCTGAAGCACAATCTATATCATAACCTTGGAATTCTGTGTCTGTGCTTTGGCGTTCTACTGGATATCCTGCTGCTATGGTTCGGCAGTGCTCCCGAGACCAGCTTCTTCACACGGATCGGTGTGCTTCTGTTCCTGATCATGGAAGCAGTCCAGGTTACCCTGCGCCTCATGACCAACTATCAGGAAGGCGTTCGCATGCAGCTGCTCAGCCGCCTAGCTTATCGCGATGGCCTGACTGACCTGCTGAACCGTACTTCCTATATGGAAGAATTGAAAAGACTGGACGCATCCCATAATTTTCATGTGTTGCTGGCACTGTACGATGTGAATAACCTCAAATATGTGAACGACACCTACGGTCACCAAAGCGGTGATGAAATGATCCGCCGGGTAGCGGATACTCTGTCGGCACATCTCGGTTCCTTAGGAAAATGTTACCGGATCGGCGGAGATGAGTTCGTATTTCTGTCGACCGCAGCCGATTCTGAAAAAGAATTTCTCAAGCTGCAAAGAGATTTCGAAGCGTCTCTGGGAGTTCTGAAGCTTCCGGATGGTTCCGAGCATCCCATTACTGTAGCCATGGGATATTCCGTACTGACCCATAACATGCCCCGTTCCATGGACGATGTGGTCCGGGAAGCCGATGTCAAAATGTACGAAGCGAAACGACGAATGAAAACAGAAAATCGAGTATAGGATTTGCAGATCTTATTTCATTTTGTAATGTAACTTGAGAGTTACGAGCCATGCAAAGTCAAAACGAAAACAGCGATCTGGGAGCTTGCTCACA
>CAMEOT010000020.1 GCA_945929965.1 uncultured Lachnospiraceae bacterium | reverse complement strand
TGCAATTTACATGGGTTATGGAAGAAATAAGATATAGCAAATAGAGGTACAAATTTCAGTTTGGACCTTTGTTATGGGTACTGAATTTAATAGGAAATAATGCGTTTAGAAGGGGGGTTCATTTGAACCCCCTTTTGAACCCCCGAATGGTACAATCGTTATGATTGTATCATTTTTATTGCCCTAACGAATTTATACAGACATCCAGTATGAGAAACACTTATTCGGTAATTAAGCGATCTTCTCATAACAACAATTGTGGTAGCATAAAATTGTACTTTTGTGAAAAGATTATGGATGAAAATTAATACTATAATGGTGTGTATTTTACAGTACTTGATCACTGCGGCAGCATCAGCGGATTTTTTGTTCTGTCTCCGAAATTACGGAGGTCGTACCTAATATTACGATCGCATCAGAAAAAGAATTCGCCAGGTTCAGTGCCTGTTTCACCGAATCCGTCCATTCCGTGAGGATTCCTTCCTGCATCAGAACTTCCCTCTGATGTTGCGAAAAATGATAATGCGGATTCCCGGACCTGGTGAGAATGATGCGGGCAGCTACATCTTTCATGGACCGGACCACACCGGCATAATCCTTATCTTCCGGAATCCCCACAATAACAGTACAATTCTGAATCCCCAGATGCAGCAGGACATCCTTTACATTTTTACAACTGGCGGAATTGATGCAGGCATCCAGCAGGACAAACGGATCCGAACTTAGAATCTCCATCCGCCCCGGATGATGGATCGCAGACAGCTGGCGGCGAATTTGATTGCACATTGTATCTGAAAATATATACAGAGTATCGGATTCCCGGCAAAGATCTGCCATGACATCCATACATACAGCAAGTGCAAGTGCACAGTTTTTTGCCTGATGTTCTCCCAATAACGGAATCTGTAAATCCGGATAAATGTTATCTCCAATCACCACATCAAATAGCATGCCGGAATAGGTATAGCGGATATTTTCTGCCTGAAAATCCCGACCGTATATTTTATAGGGAACCTGCATAGCCTCGGCACGGCGAACCAGAACCTCCAGTATTTCCGGTTCCTGTTCGGCAAAATACACGCACTTCTGCTCTCCGGTGATGACGTGGGATTTATCCTCTGCAATGGCAGCTAACGTATCTCCCAGCTCTCTTGTATGCTCTAAGAAAATCCGGTTGATCACGGCATAGTCGTGACGAATGTTGTTCACATCATCATATTTTGCCCCCTTTCCGCATTCAAATACATTGAAAGCCGTATGTTTTTCCGAAAAATAAGTCAGTGCCAGGTCCGCCTGAATGCCCATGGGGCTGATACATACCGACTCCGGCAGATCGGAGGCAATGTCCAGAATCTCCGGCCGGATCTCTGCCATCAGACGGCAAAAGTCGGCTTCCTTGATCATGGTATCATTGACGCGAAAGCGCTCTCTGAAATCAGTAATATGAGGACTAGTCATCAGTCCTACGCATAAATTTGTCTGCAGAATCCGGGAAATCATATTGGCAACGGATCCTTTTCCCTTGCTTCCGGTGACGACGACACAGGGAGCAATCGATTTCTGTCGGAGCAGAGATCTCGTCAGCTCAGGATGTCTTTTTCCGGCATCCTTTGCAGCATAGTCCTGATGTGTGGCAGCCCGCAAATAGGAAGCATAGACGAAGTCTTCCGCCTCTTTTTGCGTAGTGATCTTATGAAATTCCAGTGGTGTTTCGGAAGCATTGTTCATAAAAATAAGCATACCTTTCCGTAACCTGCAATTTTAGCAATATAACAATATCGTATATTTTCGTACACTGTGCAGGTACAAATATGAGATAAGTTCCTTATGCAAAGTCTGACCGTATTGTTTCCAAAACTTTTGCTGCAACATTAATACCGGAGGCTTTTTCAATGCCTTCCAGTCCCGGCATAACATTGATTTCGCAAAAATAAGGTTTTTCTCTGCCAAAAAGCAGATCAATTCCCAAAAAATCCAGTCCAGTCTGCTCGTAAATATCTGCGGCTATGGTACGGATGTGGGACGTGACAGGGTAAGGCTCTACCGAAGCTCCCAGAGCTACATTTGCACGGAAATCCCCCTGGGATCTGCGCTGCATACAGGCAACGGCTTCTCCGCGGATGCTGTAAAATCGCAGATCCCTGCCGTAGCTTTCCGAAATAAATTCTTCGAAGAGCCATTCCTTGGAGGAAGGGTAGTTAAGAGAGAGTTCCTCATAAGAAGCTTTATCCCGGATGCAGACGATTTCCTCTCCCATGGAGCTTTCCAGTCCTTTAGCGACAAAAGGAAGGCCCAATTGTTCTACAATAGAAGAAAAAGGCAACAGAGAAGTTCCCAAAAGATATTTCGGTATCAAAAAGGCTTCGGAATGAAGCCTTCGTACCTGTTCAAATTTATTAATATAGATATTATAAGCAGTTAAAGGATTATAGCTTCGGGTGGCAAGTGCATTTATAGCATCCTTTTCCCGTCCCCATTTATAACGGTTGATGACAAAATCCACAGGTTCCAGTATTTTACCATGATTTATAATACCCTGCATAGAGACCGTAGTATCATGGATTCCGACAATCTGCAGATCCATATCCAGGGCAGAAGCTTCCTGTACCAGACGATTGCAGGTATAAGCGTTGGTCATGGCATTGTATTTTTCTATAATATATCCTTTGATAGGCATAAGACACCTCGTGATTTCAGTATTCTCATGGTTAACATAGCAAAATGTTGTCAAAATAGCAAGAAATATAGTTCTTCTATTGAAAAAGGAGCAATATCCTGCGTATAATAAGAGACATAAGAGCCTAAAGTACTACCACAGAATATATTAAAATATATTAAGAAGAGACAAAAGAGGAGACATACAATGAAATTACTCGAAGAGCGCATTCGCAAAGATGGTACAGTAAAAGCAGGAAATGTATTAAAAGTAGATTCTTTTCTGAATCATCAGATGGACATTGATCTGTTCAATGAAATGGGAAAGGAATGGGCGCGCCTGTTCGCAGACCGTAAGATTACGAAGATCCTGACTGTGGAAGCTTCCGGTATCGGCATCGCCTGTGTGGCAGCCCAGCATTTTCATGTGCCGGTGGTATTTGCAAAAAAATCCCAGTCTGTAAATATTGACGGTGAAGTATATTCCACCAAGATCGAATCCTTTACGCACAAGAGAGTATATGACGTGATCGTCTCCAAAAAATTTCTGCATCCGGAAGATCATATTCTGATCATTGATGATTTTCTGGCCAACGGATGCGCACTGGAGGGTTTGATCGACATTGTCAATAAAGCGGGAGCTTCTGTAGAGGGTGTCGGCATTGCCGTTGAGAAGGGATTCCAGAAGGGCGGCGACCTGATCCGTTCCAAGGGTATCCGTGTAGAGTCGCTCGCTATTGTGGAAAGCATGGATGACAAGACCGGAGAGATCACATTTCGATCTTAATAGTTAGATAAGTTAGATAACTATTCAGAACCACATTCGCAAAACGAGTTAATAATAATTTAATACTTCTCTTGACAAAAAGTCAGACAAATGCTTATACTGACTAATGTTGAGAGAGTACAATAAAGGGGTTGTATGAAGGTGTCATACACCCTTTTTGCGTTGACTCACTGGTTTATCTGCAGATCTGTGCCCGCGCTGCTACATGGATCTGTAACGAAGCAGCAGCGCAGAAAGAGGAGAATTATGAAAAAGAAAGTCGTAAGTTTACTCGCAGCTATGGCTCTCGCAGTTACTGCTCTGGCAGGATGCGGATCCAATAACGCAGCAACCACCGGCACAGATGCGGCAACTGTTGCAGCTACTACTGAGGCGGCAGCTACTACTGAAGCAGCTGATGGCGAAGCAGTCAGTGGTGTAAAGGCAGGTTTTATTTTCCTGCATGATGAGAACTCTACTTATGATCTGAACTTCCTGAACGGAGCAAAGGCAGCTTGTGAGAAGCTTGGCATTGAGTACATGACCAAGACCAACATTCCTGAAGGACAGGAAGCTTATGAAGCAGCTTGTGAGCTTGCTGATGCAGGTTGCAATTTCATTTTTGCAGACAGCTTTGGACATGAGGACTACATCATCGAGGCTGCTAAGGAGTATCCCGATGTTCAGTTCAGTCATGCAACAGGAACCAAGGCTCATACCGAGTGCCTGGACAACTTCCACAATGCATTTGCTTCCATCTATGATGGCCGTTACCTTGCAGGTATCGTTGCAGGCATGAAGCTGAATGAGATGATCGCTAACGGTGATATTACCGAAGATCAGGCTAAGATGGGTTATGTAGGTGCTTATACATATGCAGAAGTTATGTCCGGTTATACCTCCTTCTTCCTGGGCGCTCGTTCCGTATGCCCCAGCGTTACCATGGATGTAACCTTTACCGGTTCCTGGTACGATGAGACCGCTGAGAAGGAAGCAGCTAACAAGCTGATCGAGGGCGGATGTGTACTGATCAGCCAGCATGCAGACTCCATGGGTGCTCCTACTGCATGTGAGACCGCAGGTGTTCCCAATGTATCTTACAACGGAAGCACGGAGGCAGCCTGCCCCAATACCTTCCTGGTATCTTCCAGAGTTAACTGGGAGCCTTACTTTGAGTATGCTATTAAATGTGTAGCAGATGGAACTCCTATCGATACCGATTGGTGTGGTACTCTGGAGACCGGCTCTGTAGAGCTGAGCGATCTTGGTGCTGCTGTAGCAGACGGTACTGCAGAAGCAGTAGAAGCTGCAAAGGCTGATCTGATCGCAGGCAAGACTCATGTATATGATATCACCACCTTTACTGTAGACGGCAAGGCTCTGGACAGCTATGAAGCTGATATCGATACCGATCCTGATTATACTCCCGACCATGAGGTAGTAAGTGACGGATACTTCCATGAGTCCGATGTTGCATTCCGTTCCGCTCCTTACTTCAATGTAAGAATTGATGGAATCAACCTGTTGGATGAGCAGTATTAATTGACTTATTGAAATAGCCCGGACGGCGCAGCGTCTATCGCCGCGCCGCCCTTTTTCTACCTTATGGATCTTTTGTTTGTTGTGGATGGATGAGGTAGAAAAGGGGCGGCCAGTGTGCTTATGCCAGGTATTAAAAGACTTGAAAATTTGCAGGTCGTGGATAAATTGGAAAGGTGACTAGGATGGAAAAAGAGACAAAAGTAGCTGCGGTTTCAATGAAAAACATTACCAAGACTTTTGGATCCGTGATTGCCAATGATAAGGTAAATCTGGATATCTATAAAGGTGAGATATTATCACTGCTTGGGGAAAACGGCAGCGGTAAGACGACACTGATGAATATGCTCTCCGGTATTTATTTCCCGGATGAGGGACAGATATTTATTAACGGTAAGGAAGAGGTCATCAAATCCCCCAAGGATGCGTTACGACTGGGAATCGGTATGGTGCATCAGCATTTTAAGCTGATCGATGTACTTTCCGCTACCGAGAATATCATTCTGGGTCTGGAAGGCAGGCTTAATATCAAGGAGGCTTCCCGGAAAATAGAGGAAATCTGTGAAAAATACGGTTTTGAAGTAGATCCGAAGCAGAAAATCTATGATATGACAGTGTCCCAGAAGCAGACCGTAGAGATTGTAAAGGTGCTGTATCGTGGTGCGGATATCCTGATCCTGGATGAGCCTACCGCCGTACTGACACCGCAGGAGACCGAGAAGCTCTTTAACGTTCTCCGGAAAATGAGAGATGACGGTAAAGCCATTGTTATCATTACCCATAAAATGCATGAAGTGGAATCTTTGTCCGACAGGGTGGCTGTGCTCCGTAACGGTCAGTATATTGGAAGCATGCTGACAAAGGATACCACCGTTACGGAAATGACCAATATGATGGTGGGACATGCGGTTACTTTGAATATTGTCAGACCAGAACCTGTGAATCCGAAGCCCCGTATCGAAGTACAGGGACTGACTGTACGTAACGAAGAAGGTATCGTTAAGCTGAAGGATGTCTCCTTTACCGCCAACAGTGGTGAAATTCTGGGAATCGCCGGTATCTCCGGCTGTGGACAGAAGGAGCTTCTGGAAGCCATTGCAGGTCTGCAGGTAACAGAAGCCGGCACGATCAGTTATGTGGAAGATGATGGAAGTAAGGAAATGCTGATCGGCAAGGATCCGTTGAAGATCGCAGAGATGGGCGTATCTCTTTCTTTTGTACCGGAGGATCGTCTTGGCATGGGCCTGGTAGGCAATATGGATCTGACCGATAATATGATGTTACGTTCCTTCCGACAGGGACATACACCGTTTACGAACCGAAAGCCTTCCAAACAGCTTGCGACTGATGTGGTAGAAAATCTGGAGGTTGTAACCCCGGGTATCACCACTCCGGTACGCAGATTGTCCGGTGGTAATGTACAGAAGGTTCTCGTTGGAAGAGAGATTGCGTCTGCGCCTACCGTATTGTTAACGGCTTATGCGGTACGTGGACTGGATATCAATTCTTCGTATACTATATATGACCTGATCAATGAACAGAAGAAAAAGGGCGTTGCCGTGATTTTCGTAGGTGAGGATCTGGATGTGCTGATGGAGCTGTCCGACCGTATCATGGTATTGTGCGGCGGAGAAGTCAGTGGTATTCTGGATGCGAGAAAGACAGACAAAAATGAGGTCGGTATGCTGATGACCAGAGTAGGAGGCAAAGAACATGAAGGAAAAGAATAAAGAGCCTTTGTTTCATATCGTAAAAAGAGATGCACTCCCCTGGTACAAAGCTCTGGGGATCCGATTTCTGGCAATCCTGCTGGCACTGATCCTGTGCGGTATCATTACAACGATCACCACGGGAATCAATCCTTTACAGGTATATCAGTCCATTGTTCTGGGTGCTTTCGGATCTGTCCGCAAGACCTGGGTCACTTTTCAGAATATAGCGATCCTGCTTTTGATCGCATTGGCATTGACTCCGGCATTTAAGATGAAATTCTGGAATATCGGCGGTGAGGGACAGGTACTGATCGGCGGTCTGGTAGCAGCAGCCTGCATGATCTGTCTGGGAGATAAGCTTTCAAACGCAGTTGTGATCCTGTGCATGATCGTGGCCAGCCTGGCAGCAGGAGCCATCTGGGGCTTCATTCCCGCATTTTTCAAGGCGAAATGGAATACCAATGAGACACTGTCTACGCTGATGATGAACTACATAGCTACTCAGCTGGTGGCATTTTATACGATAGTATGGGAGGTTCCCAAGGGATCCGGTAAGATCGGTATCATCAACCAGAACACCAACGTGGGCTGGCTGCCGCAGATCTTCGGTTCCAAATATTTGTTAAGTATTGTAGTGGCAGTAGTGATCACAATTTTCATGTATGTATATCTTAATTACAGCAAGCAGGGATATGAGATCTCTGTTGTGGGTGAGAGCGAAAATACCGCAAAATATGTAGGTATCAAGGTTGAAAAAGTCATTATCCGCACCATGCTGTTATCCGGTGCTCTGTGTGGATTGGTAGGTCTGCTGTTGGTAGGAGGTATCAATCATACTGTGACCACCACGATTGCAGGTGGACAGGGATTTACCGCTGTACTGGTATCCTGGATGTCCAAGTTCAATCCTCTGACCATGGTATTCTCCAGCTTCCTGATCATTTTCATGGATCGCGGAGCCAGTGAGATCTCTACCAATTTTGGACTGAATCATTCTTACTCCGATATTCTGACAGGTATTATCCTGTTCTTTATCATCGGCTGTGAGTTCTTCATTACTTACAGACTGCAGTTCCGTAAAAAAGCAGAAAAGGAGGAACAGTAAGCATGTGGTCATTTTTACTTGCATTTATTCCGAGAGCAATCGTACAGGGAATTCCTCTGTTATACGGGAGTACCGGTGAGATCATCACGGAGAAATCCGGTAACCTGAATCTGGGAATCCCCGGCGTTATGTATGTGGGAGGTATCTGTGGTGTCATCGGATCTTTCTTCTATGAGAGATCCGCAGGAGGTGCGGCGAACATGAATGGGTTTCTTGCTATTGCGATTCCGATGCTCTGCTGCCTGTTAGGATCCCTGTTGATGGGACTGCTGTACTGCTTCCTGACTGTTACCCTGCGGGCGAACCAGAACGTGACCGGTCTGGCAATGACCACCTTCGGTGTCGGCTTCGGTAACTTCTTTGGCGGATCCCTGATCAAGTTGGTGAACAGTGATGTACCTTCCATTGCACTGTCTGCTACCAGCAGTTATTTCAGTAAGTCACTTCCTTTTGCGGGAAAACTTGGCTGGTTTGGCAAGCTGTTTTTATCCTATGGATTCCTGGCTTATCTGGCAGTGATCATTGCGTTTGCGGCATCGTATGTTCTGAGTCATACCAGAACCGGACTGCACTTAAGAGCAGTCGGTGAGGGTCCCAATACCGCAGATGCAGCCGGTATCAACGTATCCCGGTACAAATACATCGCTACCTGCGTGGGATGTATGATCGCAGGTCTGGGCGGACTGTACTATGTGATGGATTATGCCTGCGGTGTCTGGTCCAACGATGCGTTCGGTGACAGAGGCTGGCTTGCCATTGCACTGGTCATCTTCACTATCTGGAGACCGAATATCAGCGTATTTGCTTCTTTCCTGTTCGGTGGTCTGTATATTCTGTATCTGTATCTGCCCACCGGTATCGAGCATATGGAGTACCAGGAGCTGTATAAGATGATCCCTTATGTTGTGACCTTACTGGTACTGGTCATTACCAGTATGCGGAGCAAGAGAGAGAATCAGCCCCCCGCAAGTCTGGGACTGGCGTACTTCAGAGAAGAGAGATAATAACTGCAGAAAACATCCCTCTTGCAAATTCAGAGTCTTTATCATAAAATGAGAGTACCTTACAAAGGAGGTGCTTACGATGAACCTTGTAATTACTATCAGCCGAAGATTCGGAACAGGAGCCAGTCTGATCGCACAGGAGCTGTCTGAGAAGCTGGGGGTGCCGGTATATGATAAGGCGTACATAGAGCATGAACTGGATGGTGACAGTTATGCTACGGAAGCGGAGGTCATTAAGGAATTGGCGGAACATCCCTGTATTATTCTGGGACGTTGTGCATCCGAGATCCTGAAGGATCAGCCGAATGTATTTAACGTGTATGTGTGCGCGGATAAGGAAGATCGTATTGAACGTATCATGAAGAAGGAAAGTCTTCCCCACGATGAGGCAAAAGAAATGCTTGAGAAAAATGATGCGGAGCGCGCCGACTATTATTATGAAAATACCGGTAAAGTGTGGGGTGATGTGAACAATTATCATATGATCCTGGATACCACCAAGCTGGGAATCGAAAATTGTACGGACGTTCTGATCCGGTATTTTGAGAGAGTGGAAATTATTTGATAGTCCGGAATGCGAATGGGCGTTACGATTTCGAGAGTATGCAGTACGAAGAAATCGTTTAGGATATAAATAAAGAATAGATTGTAAACAGATGTCTAACACGGACATCTGTTTTTTTATGAAAAACATTTTAAACATAGTAATAAAATTAATCAATTATACAACATTATAAAATTAAAAGTATGGTTTTAAATAAAACAAAAAATGATATATGCAATTAGAAATTTTAATCAAATAATAAAAAGGAATAATCACCGAATAAAATAGCCTTTTTATTGAATTTATAGGTATATGACAAAAATGTCACATTAAAATACATCAATTAACAAGATAAGAATATATCTTGCTTACAGAAATTATGAGTGTTAAGATAATGCAATCAGATAAGTGAAAATAGTAAAAACAGCAGGTTTTGAAAATAAAAAGTAATCATACGGCAGGAGGATTTCCATGAACAGCGCAGACATTGCAGCAAAATATCAGAAAACTTATTTTATGCCCCCCGAGGTGACCTACGACTGGGTAAAGAAGGACAGCATTACCAAGCCCCCTATCTGGTGCAGTGTTGACTTAAGAGACGGCAACCAGGCATTGATCGATCCCATGAGTCTGGAAGATAAGCTGGAATTCTTCAAGATGTTGGTAAAGATCGGTTTCAAGGAGATCGAGGTTGGTTTTCCCGCTTCCTCCGATACGGAGTACAATTTTATCCGTGCATTGATCGAGCGCGACATGATCCCGGAGGATGTGACCATTCAGGTATTGACGCAGGCGAGAGAGCATATCATCCGCAAGACCTTCGAAGCAGTCAAGGGTGCGCCCCACGCAGTGATCCATCTGTATAATTCTACTTCCGTAGAACAGAGAGAACAGGTATTTAAAAAGGATAAGGAAGCCATCAAGAAGCTGGCAGTAGACGGTGCCCGGATGTTAAAGAATCTGGCAGATGAGACCGAAGGTAACTTCACCTTTGAGTACAGTCCGGAGAGTTTTTCCCAGACAGAGGTGGATTATGCGCTGGAAGTCTGCAATGCGGTACTGGAGGTATGGAAACCCACCGCTGATCGCAAGGCTATCATCAATCTGCCTACCACCGTGCAGGTAGCAATGCCTCACGTATTTGCGTGTCAGGTAGAATATATGCACAAGCATTTGAAATATCGTGATAATGTAGTACTTAGCGTACATCCCCATAACGACAGAGGCTGCGGTATCAGCGATGCGGAGTTCGGCGTACTGGCCGGAGCAGATCGTGTGGAAGGTACTTTGTTCGGCAATGGCGAGCGTACCGGTAATGTGGATCTGGTAACCGTTGCACTGAATATGATGTGCCATGGTGTATATAGCGGACTGGATTTCTCTCATATTATGGAGATCCGCGATGCTTATGAGAATTTCACCGGTATGAAGGTACATGAGAGAGTTCCTTATGCGGGAGATCTGGTATTTACCGCATTTTCCGGTTCCCATCAGGATGCCATCAGCAAAGGTATGGCCTGGCAGAAGGAAGGCAAGACCGGCAAGCGCTGGGATATTCCTTACCTGCCTATCGATCCTGCAGATGTGGGAAGAGAGTACGAATCCGATGTTATCCGTATCAACAGTGTATCCGGTAAGGGCGGCGTAGCATTCGTATTGAAGCAGCAGTTTGGTTTCTCACTGCCTGCAGCCATGAAGGAAGAAGTCGGATATCTGGTAAAAGGTATTTCCGACAGACGTCATCAGGAATTACTTCCCAAGGAGATCTACGCGATCTTCGAGGAAAATTATATTTATCCCCGCAGCATCTTCAATGTTCCGGAGTGCCACTTCAAGCAGGAGAACGGCATTCAGGCAGAGGTGACCATCGAGCAGGGCGGCGCTTCCAGAACCATTACCACCATGGGTAACGGACGTCTCGACGCAGTCAGCAATGCTATTAAGACATACTTCGGTATTACCTATGAACTGTCTGTTTACGAAGAGCATGCGATTTCCAGAGGTTCCAACTCTAAGGCAGCTACCTATGTAGGCATCGTCCATGACGGTAAGTTCTACTGGGGTGTCGGCGTAGATGAAGATATTATTAAGAGTTCCATCGCAGCATTGGTATCCGCTGTGAACAAGCTGGCAGCAGAGCAGCATATCACTTCCGGCAGAGAGGAGCGGATCGTGGAGATCATCAGTTTCATCCAGAAGAACTACGTGGATGTAACACTGGATATGCTGGTAGATACCTTCCATCTCTCCAAACCGTATTTGTCTAAATACATTAAGGAAAAGGCCGGCATGACCTTCCAGGAGGTTGTAAGGGAAGAACGTATGAAGAAGGCAAGAATGCTCTTGAAGGAGACCAATCAGACGGTGGAGACCATAGCAGCCAATGTCGGTTACGAGAATGTGGAGCACTTTAACCGCCTGTTCAAAAAGGCTTATGATATGACTCCGGTACAGTATCGGAAACAGAGTGCGGAATAAAGTACGCCCGGGAACTGCGCCATGCGCATTCGTAGACGCGTTGCGTCTACTTCATGTACGGCTGTCGCCGTATAAAAGCAAAAACAAAGATACATCCTTGTGAGCAGGATCCAAGGAATTGCGCCATGCGCATTCGTAGACGCGCTGCGTCTACTTCATGTACGGCTGTCGCCGTATAAATCCAAAAAGAAAGATACACCTTTGTGAGCAAGCTCCCACGGTGTATCTTTCTTTTTGGATTTGCATGGCTTGTAGCTTTTAACATAATGACAGGTCTTAAGAACAAAAATAGGTAGAAATATTTGTTTTTTTCGATTATGATGAAAACATAGAGCAAGAGAATTCGTATCGCGGCATCGGCCGGAGCGACAAGAGTAAGAACATATAAATGGACGGGGCTTACACAGTAAGCAGATAGGAGCAGAAAATGGAAATGAAAGAGACGATTCTGAAGACTTTCGCAGAAGTATTTGGAGATGCAGAAGGTGCCAAGGCTTATTTTGCACCGGGACGTGTGAATCTGATCGGTGAACATACCGACTATAACGGCGGACATGTATTCCCCTGTGCACTGACCATTGGTACTTACGGCGTGGCAAGAAAAAGAAACGACAATAAACTGCGTTTCTATTCCATGAATTTCGAACATCTGGGTGTGATCGAGTCTTCTCTGGATGACCTGGTACCCAGCAAGGAAGCGAATTGGACCAATTATCCCAAGGGAGTGATCTGGGCTTTCGGCGAGAAGGGCATGAAAGTGACTTCCGGTATGGATCTGCTGTTGAACGGTAATATCCCTAACGGTTCCGGACTTTCTTCTTCCGCTTCCGTAGAAGTGCTGACCGGCTACATCCTGAGGGATTTCTTCGGCTTTGACGTGACCAACCAGGATCTTGCGCTGATCGGACAGTTCTCCGAGAACAAATACAACAAAGTAAACTGCGGTATCATGGATCAGTTTGCCATTGCCATGGGTAAAAAAGAGAACGCTATTTTCCTGGATACAGCAACATTGGAATATGAGTATGCACCGATCCATCTGGAGAATGCGAAGATCGTGATCGCGTGCAGTAACAAAAAGAGAGGCTTGGGAGATTCCAAGTACAATGAGCGCCGCAGTGAGTGTGAGACCGCACTGGCAGAGCTGCAGCAGGTAGTGAAGATCAAGACGCTGGGTGATCTGAATGAGGAGACCTTTGAGAAGTTCAAGGCTATTATCAAGAGTGATGTCCGCAGAAAGCGTGCAAAGCATGCAGTATACGAGAATCAGAGAACGATCCGTGCGGTAGAAGCGCTGAAGAACAATGATGTGAAGCTGTTTGGTGAGCTGATGAATGCATCCCACGTATCCCTGCGGGATGATTATGAAGTAACCGGTATCGAGCTGGATACTCTGGTAGAGGAAGCATGGAAGGTAGATGGTGTCATTGGATCCCGTATGACCGGTGCCGGCTTTGGCGGATGTACCGTAAGCATTGTGAAGGATGAAGCTATTGATACCTTTATCGAGCAGGTAGGCAAGGCATACAAGGAAAAGATCGGCTATGCGGCTGATTTCTATGTAGTAGAGATCGGTGATGGTCCTCAGACCCTGTAAGAAAAGTAAGGTTCCTACGCAAACAGAAAGTGAGTGCCGCGGAAGCTGTCCGAATGGTCCGGCGGCAGAATGGAGAAAAAATGGATATTCAGGTATTAATTCGTAAATTAGTATCCTACGGAGTACAGACAGGACTGGTTCCGGAGGAAGATGTGATCTATACCACCAACCGTCTGTTGGAGCTGTTTGAACTGGATGAGCTGGAAGACCGTGACAATGTGACCATGCGCGAGGATGAACTGGAAGAGGTTCTGAAGGGCATGCTGGATTACGCTTATGAAAAAGGCATTCTCAAGGAGAACAGCGTGGTATACCGCGATCTTTTCGATACGAAGATCATGAGCATGCTGATGCCCAGACCCAGTGAAGTGATCCGTCATTTCCATGAACTATACGAGCAGGTATCTCCTGAGGCAGCTACCGACTATTATTATAAATTAAGCAGAGATTCCGACTATATCCGCCGCTATCGTATCTGCAAGGATATGAAATGGGTGGCTCCCACCAAATATGGCGATCTGGATATTACTATCAACCTGTCCAAGCCCGAGAAGGATCCTAAAGCTATCGCCGCAGCAAAGCTGGCAAAGCAGTCCGGTTATCCGAAATGCCTGTTGTGCCGTGAAAATGAGGGTTATGCAGGCCGTGTGAACCATCCTGCCCGTCAGAACCACCGTATCATTCCGGTGACCATTAACGGCAGTCAGTGGGGATTCCAGTATTCTCCGTATGTATATTATAATGAGCACTGCATCGTATTTAACTCTCAGCATGTGCCTATGAAGATTGAGCATGCGACCTTCTGTAAGCTGTTTGATTTCGTAAAGCAGTTTCCTCATTATTTTGTGGGTTCCAATGCGGATCTGCCCATCGTAGGCGGCTCCATCTTAAGCCACGATCATTTCCAGGGTGGCCATTACGAGTTTGCCATGGCGAAAGCTCCGGTAGAGAGAACGTTCTCCGTAGCCGGTTTCGAGGATGTGGATGCCGGTATCGTGGCATGGCCCATGTCTGTCATCCGTCTCAGCGGTACGGATACTGACCGTATCATTGCACTGGCAGATGTAATCCTGAACAAGTGGAGAGAATATACGGATGAAGAGGCATTTATCTATGCCTACACCGATAACGAGCCTCATAACACCATCACTCCCATTGCAAGAAAGAGAGGAGACAAGTTCGAACTGGATCTGGTGCTGCGTAACAATATCACCACAGAGGAGCATCCGCTGGGAGTCTATCATCCCCATGCAAAGCTGCATCATATCAAAAAAGAGAATATCGGCCTGATCGAGGTTATGGGTCTGGCAGTACTGCCTGCTCGCCTGAAGGGCGAGATGGCGCATCTGAAGGAAGCAATCCTCGCCGGTAAAGACTTAAGAGCTGATGAGGAACTGGCAAAGCATGCAGACTGGGTAGACGAGTTCCGTCCGAAATACGATGCCATCACTGCTAAGAACATCGACGGTATCGTAGAGAAGGAGATCGGTCTGGTATTCATGCAGGTATTGGAAGATGCCGGTGTCTACAAGAGAACTGAGGAAGGCCAAAAGGCGTTCGACCGTTTTGTTAAAAGCTTATAATCAAATTTTGTTGAATGTTTGTTGTACATTTGTTGAGAGGAAAAGGAATTGTGGTGACACAATTCTTTTTTCTTAGTATAATAATCCCATGAAATTCTTATTAACAGCTATTAATGCAAAATTCATACATTCCAATCCTGCTATTTACAGCCTGCGGGCCGGTGTGGGAGAAAAGTTACAGCCCTATGTGGAACTGGCGGAATTCACCATCAATGAATCTCTGGAAAGTATTTTGGAGGGAATTTGGAAGCGTCAGCCAAAGGTAATAGGATTTTCCTGTTATATCTGGAACTGGAAGTTGATCCGGGAGATTCTGACAGAACTGCCGAAGATCCTGCCGGATACGGAGATCTGGCTGGGAGGACCGGAGGTGACTTATGATGGACCGGGACTTTTAAGAGAGTTCCCTCAGGTTACCGGAATTATGGTGGGAGAAGGAGAAGTAACCTTCCGGGAGGTACTGGACCACTATGTGCGGGAAGCAGAAAGCACCGGACAGTCCGAACAGCAACCCGAACCCGACAGCATAGAACAGCAGGCAGCAGATCGAACGGGAACGGTTGCAGGAAAGTCTGTGGCAGAGCGCTTTGGACAGATCTCCGGACTGTGTCTTGCCTCCGGTTATACGGCACCTAGAGAATTGACGGATCTGACTATGCTTCCTTTTCTCTATGAGGATATGGAGCCTTTTACGAATCGTATCATCTATTATGAGACCAGCAGAGGATGCCCTTACCGGTGCAGCTATTGCCTGTCCTCCATAGATAAAAAAGTGAGACTACGTGACATAGATGTCGTAAAAAGAGAACTGCAGTTTTTTCTGGATCAAAACGTAAAACAGGTGAAGTTCATTGACCGGACGTTCAATTGTGACCACAAGCATGCCATGGAGATCTGGCGGTATATTTATGAACATGACAATGGCGTCACCAACTTCCATTTCGAGATTTCCGCGGACATTTTGCGCGAAGAAGAGATCGCATTGTTGAACCGCTTCCGTCCGGGACTGGCACAGCTGGAGATCGGGGTGCAGTCTATGAATCCGGAGACAATAAGAGCCATTCACCGTGTCATGAATGTGGACAAGCTGGAGAAAATTGTTGCGGCCATTCACAGAGGACAGAATATTCATCAGCATCTGGATCTGATCGCGGGTCTTCCTTATGAAGATTATGAGAGCTTTGGCAGATCCTTTGACAGGGTGTATGCAATGCAGCCGGAGCAGTTACAGTTAGGCTTCCTGAAGGTATTAAAGGGATCCGATATGCATGAGCATGCAAAGGAATATGGCATTCGTTATCTGGAACAGCCTCCCTATGAAGTGTTGTATACGAACTGGATCAGCTATGGAGAGATCCGGAGACTGAAACGGATCGAAGAGATGGTAGAGCTGTATTATAACAGCGGCCAGTTCACTCATACTCTGCCTGTATTGGAAAAAGCATTTTCCGGTCCGTTTGCCATGTATGAGGCGCTGGCGCATTATTATCAGGAACAGGGATATTTTACCAACAGTCCGGCCAGAGCTTACCGGTATCAGATCTTATTGGAGTTCGCAGCGATGAAAGATCCGGCCAACCGTGAGATTTACAGAGAACTTCTGACTTATGATATGTATCTTCGGGAGAACCTGAAGAGCAGACCTGCGTTTGCGGCAGAGATCACGGAAGAGGAAAAACCGAATATCCGCCGTTTTTACCAGACGGAAGAGCAGGAGAGACATTATCTTTCTGCCTATGATCAGTATGACTGGAAACAGCTAAGCCGAATGACACACTTAGAACCGTTCCGCTATCCGGAACCTCATTATGTTCTGTTTGATTATCAAGAACGGAATCCGCTCAATTATGAAGCCAAGGTACAAGTGATCGCGAATCCAATATTATAAGTACAGGAGAAGACCGGTTCATAAAAATTGAGGTATGCAGTCAGAATATATCAGAAGTACTGCGGAAGGATAAGAGAATAGTATGTATGACACTTATGTCAGTATAGATTTGGAGACCACGGGACTGAATCCCAAGAGAGATCGGATCATAGAGATCGGAGCAATCCGTGTGGAGCAGGGACAGATTGTGGAAGAATTTTCTACGTTTGTGGATCCGGGGCGGAAATTGGAAGAACGGATCACAGAACTTACGGGAATCCGGGACGAAGACCTTGCGGATGCACCTCAGCTGGATGAGGTTTTCCCAAAATTATTGGAATTTATGGGAGAATTACCGTTGCTGGGACACAGCATTTTGTTTGATTATTCTTTTTTGAAAAAAGCAGCAGTGGACCGGAAGATTACTTTTGAGAGATCGGCGGTGGACACTTTGCAGATTGCCCGGAAATATCTGCCGGAACTGCCTCATCGTAATCTGGGGTATCTGTGTCAGTATTATGAGATCCCGCATCATGCACACCGGGCTCTGGAGGATGCGAAAGCAACGGACCGGTTGTTCCGAAAGCTGATAGAACTGTTTTACCGGGAGGAAACCGGTGGACAGGCATCGACAGAAGCTGTCGGAAAATCGACAAAGAATAATTTATTTGAGCCGCAGCCATTACATTTTCAGGTAAAAAGAGATACGCCCGCGACGAAACCGCAAAAAGAGCGGTTATATCGTCTGGCAGAGCAGCATAAGATAACTTTGGAGGTCGATGTGGAAAAGCTTACCCGCAGTGAAGCGAGCAGGCTTGCGGATAAGATTCTTGCAAAGTACGGACGATAGAATTACGCAAAGCGGAACGCAGTCCTTCTGCACGGTGGATCAGATCGGCAATTTTGTCATATTCCTTCCTTCCGGCATAAATTTTAGCCAGCGCATAGTAAGTATGGCTGACGTCGGTGCCGATAGAGACGGCATACGCGAGAACCGTTTCCGCATCGTCTGTCAGACCGGAATCCAGAAGCAGATCGGCCCACTGCTGCAGGGTACGCACCAGTACGGTGTAATTCTGATCATACCGGGACAGCGGTGTAATGTTCGCAGTGCCGTATTCCAGTTTCAGATCTGTGTTGGTGAAGCCTGTGAGATTTACGATCGGCTGTGTGGACAGAGAAGTAAGGAGACTACGGTATTCTTCGGCTCTTTCGTTGTCCGGAAGAGCATCCATGGGAAGCTTATCCAGGGGGATTTTTACATAGTCCAGATCATCCAGAGGCTTTTTGCGGACGGAGTTGGCTTTCCGCTCTCTGGCCCAGAACTCTTTTTCACTGTTTTCCGCGATGCGCTGTTGGCGTTTGGTAGTATGTGCCACTACGGCAATCAGTATGATTAAACTTGCCAAAATCTTTAAACTCATATATAATATCCTTTCAGAGTAAAAGTGATTTTTGAAGCATTTATGGAGGTTTTACCATGTTTAATATGAATAATAAAAAAGTAAAACAGCGAATCTCCGCAGCTATCATCGTGCTGCTTGTGATTGCTATGATCGTACCTACTATAACATCTATTTTTTACTAATTCAACTGCGGATGGAACAGTAGACGTGCCCGAAGGAAGGGCAGAGGAGTATTATGAAAAAATATCGTAAGGGATTTTACGGCATTCTGTTATTGACTTTGACGATGCTGTTCGGAATGACAGCGCAGGCCAAGACAGATGATACAATTAAGACAGGAATTTATGCCGGGGATGTGGAACTGTCCGGAATGACGGCACAGGAAGCAACAACGGTTATCGAAGAACATATCGAAAGCCTGAAGAATGTTGAGATCACACTGCTTGCGGCAAATGATCATGATGTGACCACCACAGCCGGAGATCTGGGTGTGACCTGGAAGAATCCTGAGCTGGTGCAGGAAGCATTGGAACTGGGGACACATGGAAATGTCATTGAGCGTTACAAGACCCTGATGGATCTGCAGCATGAAAATTACGTATATCCTATTGAACTGGATTTTGACTTGCAGGCGATCAACGATCTGCTGACCAGATGCACCAAGTATGATCAGGAAGCCATCAATGTCTCATTGAAGCGGGACGGCGGTAAATTTACCGTGGTGGAAGGTCAGACCGGATATGTGCTGGATGTAGAGAAATCTATCGATGCGGTATATGACTATCTGACAGAAGAATGGAATCATGAGGCCTGCAGCATTCCTTTGGAGATCGTAGTGGATGAGCCGAAGGGAAGTGCTGAGGAACTGGCACAGGTAACGGATGTACTGGGAAGCTTTACCACATCTTATAAGACATCCGGATCTTCCAGAAGTGCAAATGTGGCGAACGGCTGCAGTCTGATCAACGGAACGACCCTATATCCGGGAGAAGAATTCTCTACTTATAAGACGGTATCTCCTTTTTCTGAGGCGAATGGCTATTACATGGCGGGTTCTTATGTCAGCGGAAAAGTGGTAGACAGTCTGGGCGGCGGTATCTGCCAGGTATCCACTACCCTGTATAATGCAGTATTACTTGCGGAGCTGGAAGTAACGGAACGTTATAATCATTCCATGATCGTAGGCTATGTGGATCCTTCCGCAGATGCGGCGATCGCGGAGAGCTCCGGCAAAGATTTTAAGTTTGTAAATAATACAGACGCTCCGATCTACATAGAAGGCTATACGCATGACAAGCAGATCACGTTCAACATCTATGGCAAGGAGACCAGAGCTGCCGGACATTCCGTACGTTATGAAAGTGAAGTGCTGGAGACGATCACACCTCCTGCGGATCAGATCTATGCCGATGCCGGTCAGCCCATCGGTTATATCGTAACCGAGAGTGCGCATATCGGCTATAAGGCAAGACTGTGGAAGATCACAATGGAAAACGGTGTAGAGGTCAGCAGAGAGCAGGTCAACAGCAGTACTTATAAGATGGTGCCCCGAAGTGCTACCGTGGGAACCGCTACCTCGGATCCCCAGGCGTATGAAGAGATCATGGCAGCTATCAGTACAGCGAATATTGATCATGTGAAAAATGTGGCAGCAGCGTTAAATGCAAGAGCAGCAGCGGCTGCTGGGCAGACAGAAATCGTAGACGACTAAAGGTGAGACAATGAACAGCGGCAAGGTACCCGTGAACGTCCTGAAACGTTCCGTTCTCAGACAATTGAAAAATAAAAGGACAGAAATAGCAAATAGCGCAGGTCTGGGGGCAGACTGCGCTGTTTTTGCGCCTTTTTCCGAGGGACAGCTGGTAACCTGTGTTCAGGAAGGTGTTGTAGAACTTCAGTGTGAGAACGACCTGGCAGAGGCGGAGAGAGAGGATCTGTCCGTGATGCCGATGCGTCGTATTTTCCTAAAGTGTGTAAACAATCTGGCAGCGGCGGGCGCAGAGCCTGTGGCGGCAGAGCTGGTGATCTTCCTGCCGGAGACGGTGGAGGAGCCGGAACTGAAGGCTCTGATGGAAGAGGCAGAGAGAGCAGCCACAGATCTGAATATCCAGATCATCGGCGGGCAGACCAGAGTAAGCTCTGCGGTAAGACAGCCGATTGCTACGGCAACGGGATACGGTATCCTGAGCGAAGCCGCAGTGACGCAGGTATCCGCAGGGAAAAATCTGGCGGGTCAGGATATCATTATTACCAAGTGGATCGGTTTGGAGGGTACCGCGGATCTGGCGACCCGGAACCGTGAAAAGCTTCTTGAGAGATACCCGGCGTATCTGGTGGAAGAAGCGGCGGCGTTTGACCGGTATTATTCTATTTTACCGGAGGCCGCTACCGCCGTAAAGTCCGGCGGTTGTACCATGCATGATGTCTCCGAGGGCGGTGTATTTGCAGCGCTGTGGGAGATGGCAGAGGGTGCAGGTGTTGGACTGACAATAGATATGAAGAAGCTTCCTCTCAGACAGGAGACAGTGGAGGTATGTGAATTCTGTAATGTAAATCCTTATGAACTCAGATCCGGCGGCAGCCTGATCATTGCAAGTCCGGAGGGAACCGCAGTGGTGGAAGCACTGGCGGCAGAGGGAATTCCGGCAGTGATCGTAGGGAGATTTACAGACAGTAATGAACGACTGATCCTGAATGAGGACGAAGTCCGTTATATGGATCGTCCTCAGAGAGATGAGATTTATAAAAGCGTGTAAAATTCTGAATCCACCCCTTATGTAAGGGAAAATGCAATATAAAAGTTATAAAGGAGATAGAGGCATGAGAGAAGAATTATTAGCGATCATAGAGAAGAACAGCAGGATCGATCTAAAGGAACTGGCAGTGATCCTGGGAGTGGAAGAGATCGATGTGGTAAATGAACTGGCAGCACTGGAAGCAGAGGGGATCATCTGCGGTTATCATACCCTGATCAACTGGGAGAAAACAGACATTGAAAAGGTAAGCGCTCTGATCGAGGTACGTGTAACTCCCCAGAGAGGCCAGGGCTTTGACAGTATTGCAGAGCGTATCTACAAATATCCTGAAGTGCGCAGTGTGTATCTGATGTCCGGAGCGTATGATCTGATGGTCATTCTGGAGGGTAAGACCCTGCGGGAGGTATCTAATTTTGTATCTGACAAGCTGTCCACACTGGATTCCGTGCTGAGTACAGCAACGCATTTTATCCTGAAGAAATACAAGGATCACGGAACTGCATTTGCTACGAAAAAAGAAGATGAAAGAGAGATGATCACTCCATGAGAAATCCATTAGCAGATAAAGTAGTGGATATCAAACCATCGGGTATCCGCAAATTTTTTGACATTGTAAGCGAGATGCAGGATGCCATCTCTCTGGGTGTGGGAGAACCGGATTTTGATACTCCCTGGCACATCCGGGACGAGGGTATCTATTCCCTGGAAAAGGGAAGAACCTTTTATACCTCCAATGCCGGTCTGAAGGATCTGCGTCAGGAGATCTGCAACACGATCCGGAGAAAACAGGGCGTATCATATGACTGGCAGCATGAAGTGCTGGTGACAGTCGGTGGCTCTGAGGCAATCGATATCGGGCTGCGTGCCATGTGCAATCCGGGAGATGAAGTCCTGATCCCCCAGCCCAGCTACGTATCCTATGAACCCTGTGCGATCCTGGCAGGAGCGACTCCGGTGATCATTGACCTGAAGGCAGAGAATGAATTCCGCCTGACAGCAGAGGAGCTGGAGGCAGCCATTACGGACAAGACGAAGGTACTGATCCTTCCGTTTCCCAACAATCCTACGGGAGCCATTATGGAAAAGTCTGATCTCGAGGCTATTGCAAAGATCATTGAGGAGCATGACATTTTTGTCATGTCCGACGAGATCTATTCAGAGCTTACCTATAAAGAGAAGCATGTTTCCATCATCAGTCTTCCCGGCATGAAGGAGAGAACCGTTTATATCAACGGTTTCTCCAAGGCGTATGCCATGACCGGATGGAGGCTGGGATATTGTTGTGGGCCCGCAGCCATTATTCAGCAGATGACGAAGATCCATCAGTTTGCCATCATGTGTGCTCCCACCACCAGCCAGTATGCGGCAGTGGAAGCTTTGAAAAACGGAGATCCCGACATCGAGGAGATGCGTACGGCCTATAATCAGAGAAGACGCTTTTTGATGAATGCGTTCCGTGAGATGGGGCTGGAGTGCTTTGAACCTTACGGTGCATTCTATGTATTCCCCTGCATCAAAGAATTTGGCATGACCAGTGAAGAGTTCGCCACCAGATTCCTGGAGGAGGAAAAAGTAGCTGCCGTGCCCGGAACCGCATTTGGTGACAGTGGCGAGGGGTATCTTAGAATCTCCTATGCGTACTCCCTGGAAAAGCTGAAGACCGCCATCGGCAGACTGGGACATTTTGTAGAGAAATTAAGATCAGAACAAAATAATAAATAAAGCATTTGTAACTATTCAGAGCCATGCAAAACTGCGTTCTGCGAATGCTTGCATTCAGGCAGATAAGCAGTTTTATATGGCGAAGTAACCACCATGAGCAAATAACATGCAAGCATGTTATTCAGGAAAGCTACGAAGTAGCGGTTTTGCGAATGGGGTTCTGAATAGTTACAAGCATTTTCAGTAACTATTCGGAACCACAGGTTGTAAGTGGCGCTGAATAGTTACTATGCTGTAGAGGATAAATTATGCATATTATATTACACCAGCCTGTACTGGAAAGAGTGCTATTCTTCAATTATTAAACTACTCTTATCGGCAAAGCATAAATGAATTTTAAAAGTAAAAAGTTTGAGATATATTGCCGATAGTGATATAATATTTCCGGTGAGCCGTTTTACGGAGGTTGTGTATGAAATATGTAAATGTAAATGAAATAGCTGCAAAATGGAATTTATCAGAAAGAAGTGTAAGAAATTATTGTGCCCATGGAAAAATTCCGGGTGTAATTCTTGATGGGAAAACATGGAGGATTCCGGAGGATGCCGTAAAGCCGGTCAGAAAGAAACGAGCGGAAAAAATAGCAAATGATCTTTTGACCAGATTAAAAATGGAAAAGGAAGCAGGAATACCGGGAGGAATCTACCATAAGGTTCAGATCGAACTGACATATAATTCGAATCATATGGAAGGCAGTCGTTTGACCCATGAGCAAACCAGATATATTTTTGAAACGAATACGATTGGAATTCAGGATGAAGTTGTGAATGTGGATGACATTGTTGAAACAGCCAATCATTTCCGATGCATTGATCAAATAATAGAGTTGGCAAACTATAATCTGAGTGAGGCATTTATTAAACAGTTACATTATATTTTGAAATCAGGAACGTCAGATAGTAGAAAAACGTGGTTTGCTGTTGGTGA
This sequence comes from uncultured Lachnospiraceae bacterium, assembly GCA_945929965.1. GTDB lineage: Bacteria > Bacillota > Clostridia > Lachnospirales > Lachnospiraceae > Acetatifactor. Next base: position 27,953 of record CAMEOT010000020.1, on the reverse strand, counting down.
GTATAAACGTTTTGAAAATGAGGTCGGAGGAAGCGCAACCGCAAAGCCCGCCGATGTACCCGGAGAAATGCGGAATTTATTAAGTAGATATAATCTTTCAAAACAAAAGACGTTGAAGGAAATAATACAATTTCATTATGAATTTGAGAAGATACATCCTTTTCAGGATGGAAATGGTCGTGTTGGAAGATTAATTATGTTTAAGGAGTGTCTCCGTAATGGAATTACCCCTTTTATTATCGAGGATGATATAAAGGAATTCTACTATCGAGGTCTGAAGGAGTGGAAGAACGAACAGGGATATCTTATGGATACTTGTCTGACTGCTCAGGATAGATTTAAGGTATACATGGATTATTTTGGACTGGAATATAAGGATTAAAAATTATATTTTCCGCGGAATCAGGAATGAATTCAAGTCTTAATTGCATACCGGGTCCCTGAGCCAGCTTCTGGACTCATTAGCGGACGAATATCCTGCAAAGCAGGATATAAAGTGCGATAGCACGAATTCGTGAGCTTATGATTGATATAAAAGAAGACAGATAAATTGAGGTGAACTATGGATTATTCCAAAACCATGATGAAAATCTCTATGCTGACAGAACTCTATCTCAAGTACGTAAAAGACTGTTGGGAGTATCAACAGGAGAAGTGCCCGAAAATCGCATTTTCTCAGATAGATAAAGTCCTGTATCAGTTAGATAAGGAAAAAGGTAATAAAGTAATATATTAATTGAGCAATAGAACGAAAAGGAGAATTATGCATATTATATTACACCAGCCGGAGATCCCGGCAAACACCGGAAATATCGGAAGAACCTGTGTAGCTACCGGCACCAGCCTGCATCTGATCGAGCCGTTAGGCTTCCGTTTAAATGAAAAAGAGATCAAGAGAGCCGGTATGGACTACTGGGAGCATCTGGATGTCACCAGGTATATGAATTTTCAGGAGTTCCGGGAAATGCATCCCGGAGCGAAGATCTGGATGGCAACCACAAAAGCACACCAGACCTACACCGATGTGAAATTCGAACCGGACGACTATATCATGTTTGGCAAGGAGAGCGCCGGAATCCCGGAAGAGATCCTGGTAGAGCATGAAGAGACCTGCATCCGTATCCCTATGCTTCCCGAGATCCGTTCCCTGAATCTGTCCAACTCTGTAGCGATCGTATTATATGAGGCACTCAGACAACAGGGATTCGAGAGCATGCAAAGGGATGGAGAATTGCACAGACTGCACTGGAAGGAATCATAAGACTGTAAAAGGAAAAAATGTGATAAACTGTATGTTATAGGGAAGAAATTGTAACAAAACAGGAACAGGAGCAGAGAATATATGCAGATCCATGATACAGCATTTATAGCTCCCGGTGCGGTGGTGCAGGGAGATGTGACGATCGGAGAAAATAGCGGAATCTGGTACAATGCGGTGGTCCGGGGAGACCGGGACTCCATTGTCATCGGCAAAGAGAGCAATATTCAGGACAATGCGGTAGTGCATTTGGGCAGCGGATATCCGGTGAAGATCGGAGACCATGTGACCATAGGACACGGTGCGATCATCCACGGCTGTAAGATTGGCGATAATACCATGATCGGTATGGGAGCCATTCTGATGAACGGCTGTAAGATCGGGAAAAACTGCATCATCGGTGCCGGAGCACTGGTGACGCAGAATGTGGAGATCCCGGATAATTCCCTGGTCGTCGGTAATCCCGGGAAAGTAAAACGTGCTGTTACCGAAGAAGAGATCCGGTGGAATCTGGAAAATGCACGTATTTATGTAGAGGAAGCACAAGAAGAGAAAAGAGCACTGTCCTAGCGGAAGTGCTCTTTTGCAAACTCCATGTCCTGTACCAGTTCCAGCGTTCCCAGATATTGCTCTTGCTTATCCCGGACGGCATAATAAGTCACTAAGAAAGTCCGGCCGTCCTTGTCCATCCAGACCGGTACCTGGTCCAGATTCCCTGCACGGAATTCTTCGATAATGCGGCGAACCCGTTCTTCGATCTTAGGCGGGTGACAGGTGAAGACCTCCCGGCCCAATGCCATACCGGGACGCTTGAATACCTTGGGACCTTCGTTGAAGTAGCGATTGATATTATCGATATCTACGAAAGAGATCTCCAAAGGAATCGTATTCAACATGGCGGTCAGCTGCGACAGGGTCAGACTGCCGCTGGGGAGGTGGATTCTGGTCTCACTACCTGTAAAAGCGTGTTCCGCAGACATGGTGTCAGCCGTAGAGGCAGTGTCGGTCAGATGTGCTTCCGCAGCCTCCCAACTATCACCCCGGATACCGAAGCATTCCGCATAATCTTTGGCATCCCGGTAAATGTGATACCATTCCTCCTCCGAGAAATTCAGTGCGCAGTTGGGGAAGAGGATATTGGATTCCTTGTAGATCATTTCTTCCATGCGGGTCAATACGGCATTCAAACGTTGTTTCCATGCATCGGTTTCTTTTTGGTCTTTTTGTTTTGCAAGGGCATTCAGTTCATCCCGGATCTCATCATCCACTGTCCACATGACCGCAGAGGGACCGCTGATCCCATATTGCACCTTCAAATGTGGATAAAGTAAGTCTCCCTTTTTGGCATAGTGGATAGCGATCTGGCGCAGCTCATTTAATGATCCGTCATTTATTGTTCCATTTTCCAGAACCTGCTTCGCGCGGGCAATCAGTTTTTCCAGTGCTGCATTTTCCAGCGTAAAAGTCTGCAGGGGATGCCCGGAGATCTGGATCAGGGCGGCAGCAGCGGAGAGCCGTTGGTTCTGTATGTCCTTAGCGTGCAATTTCTGGGCATCTGGAAAATGGGCTGTTGTTTTTTCGGCATTGGAAGTTTTTTCTTCTGTCGCGGAACCATGGAACAGGGCGGAATGCACATCACAGAGCCGCTGCAATTCTTCGATGGAAGTACCCTCCCGCAGCAGCTCCTGCTCGGCATGCATAATCTCGGCAGGATCCACATCCTTGCATTCCCGGACGAAATCCGCCTGGACATTTTCCAGAGCTTCTCCGTGATTCAAACGCTGTAAGTAAGACTTAATCTGATCTTTCATATAAAAATTCCTCCGGAACCAGTATGCCCCGGAGGAAAGTTTGTTATTCTTTTATTTTTATGATTAATCATCGTAGTGTGTTTTGATAAATTCGCAATCCACTACCAATACATAGAAAACCGAGCCATAATGTTCACTCTCCACGATACGCCCATAATCCAGAACCGTCTTATAAGTTCCATCTTTGACAGCAAGTCGGTATTTGACATAATCATTGTATCCGTTCATGCCGGATTCTATCTGCTGCCAGATGCTTTCTTCTACCTGTGTCAGATCTTCAGGATGCACCAGATTACGGAATTGATGTTTCGTAAAATGCATAAAATCATCCAGATCCGTACATCCTGTCAGCTGAAGCATTTCCTGATTAGCATACAGGATGCGTTCATCCTCCTTTTCGGCCCGGTAGATGAAAAAGGCACCCGGCAGGTTGTCAGAAATATCCGATAATGAAAAACCAAGCTGTGTCCGTTTCGAATTGTGGAAATCCGGCCGGTAGGCCAGAGCACCATGTTTTCCCTGTAATTTTACCTCATAGAGTGCAATGTCGGCATAACGGAGAATGTCAGAGCCTTTTTCTGCGTTGGCAGGGTATTCCGCATAGCCCAGGGAAATACTATAGTTGTGTTCAACACCCCTAGCTGAAAAAGAGCGGGAAGCATTGCTGAAAGCCTCTATCTGAGAGGCAGCCTCTTCTGCACTGCAATCCTTCAGGATAATACAGAACTCATCACCGCCATTTCTGGCAATAATGGAATTATCCGGAAAAGCCTGCACTAAGGATTGTGAAAGCTGCAATAGAACCTGATCACCGATAGTATGACCATAGACATCATTGATAAATTTAAAATTATCCACGTCAAGTAATATACCGAAACAGTTTTTCTGCTTGTTTCCCTCCAGATACTCCTCCAACTGCAAATTAAATTCGTTACGATTTAAGAGACCGGTCATAGAATCCGTCAGAGAGAGTCTGCGAAATTTTTTGCGTTGCTCGTCAACGAATAGTATAGATATCGTTAGAACCACCAGTAGTAGGATCACTGCAATGCCACATAATACTATCAGTTGTAAAAGTGTGTCATTCTTCCAGCCACCGGTGGGCATGACTTCCAGCTTTCAGCTACAGCCTCCCAGAGTAAAATCATAAGAGACGGGATCCATCAGAGTCTCCTCCGACTGGTCTACCACGGTATATTCATCAGCCAGAGGTGAGATGGTCTTCGATAGCCGGTATTGATAACCGAAACCGGACAAAGAATCAACAGAGTCCCTGAAAATTTCCGGAGCTTTGATGATAACAATAGTCAGTCCCCAAAAATAGGAATTGCCGTTTTCGTCTTGTAAAAAAACAGGATTGCGGATAGCAATGCCGTAACCTCCCTGCTTCATTTCCTTCAGTGGAGTAGATATCTGTTACGACACCTCCGGGAGCCAGCTGGATACTTTGGACGTAATCTGCCATCATTCTGTCCGCAATGGTATCAAATTTGTCGATTCTGCCGTCCGTACTGATCAGAAGCTGCTCCAGTGTATCCGCGATACTGATACCGGCATACAGATCTGCGATCATGTTATCACCGTAGGTTACAGCATTCAATTCTGCAAGAGTGCGAAGATGTCTGGAGTTGGCCTGCTGTACCATATGAGCAATCATATATAAGGCAATGCTGCCGATAAGAAGTACCCATAACGGCAACAGCCATTTGGTATGAGAAAATTTAATTTTATTCCGTGTCATAGTGCTATGCTTCCTTTGTATGTGTTGGCAAAATGATTTAAATTTAAGTATAGCATTTTGACATTTTTTTGTATAGACATGAGAAGATATTTCATTCCGCATTGGTCCGTGCTAAACATGTGCCATTGGCACATGGCACCCTACCCTCTACTCGCATATCGAGGGATTATCATCCCACTTTTATGCTCATATCGGGGCGGGTCATAAGTATTTTAGTATCATAAAAAAGAATAGAAATGTGGTACAATACCTAGGGAAAGATAATTAGTTACGAAAGAATATGTTAGGAAGCATGCATAAAAGATTGTTGGGAATATCAGCTGGACAAGGAGAAGGGCAATAAGGTAATATATTATTGCATGCTGGAACGGAAAAGGAGGATTCCTCCGACGGAAGGAATCGTCTGCGGAATGGAGATTAGTATGGAATATATATCAGATGTACAGGCAAAACAGATGATCTTAGAGGTAGGCCGCAGAATGTATCAGGGCGGCTTCGTGGCAGCGAACGACGGAAATATCTCCTGTAAAGTCGGAGATAATGAGATCTGGGCAACACCTACGGGAGTTTCTAAGGGATTTATGACAGAGGACATGCTGGTAAAGCTGGATCTGGACGGGAACGTGTTGGAGGGAACGCACAAACCTTCCAGCGAGATCAAGATGCACCTCAGAGTATTCAAAGAGAACCCGAAAGTACAAGGCGTGGTACATGCACATCCTCTGACGGCGACGGCGTTTGCCTGTGCGGGCATCAGTCTGGAGGAGCCGGTGCTGATGGAAGGGGTTCTGTCCTTAGGCTGTGTGCCGCTAGTGCATTTTGCCCTGCCCGGCACAGAGGAAGTGCCGGAAGCGGTGGCACCCTACTGCCGGGAATACAATGCTGTACTGTTAGCAAACCATGGCGCGCTGACCTGGGGAGATAACCTCATGCAGGCATATTACCGCATGGAGACCACGGAATATTATGCGAAGATCCTGATGATGAACAACTTTATCTTAGGGAAGAAGACGTTGCTGTCCCAGGGACAGATCGACGATATTATCAAGATCCGTGCAGGATGGGGTATCACCACAGGCGGCAGACCCATCGGACCGGAAGGAGCGCAGAATCTGGAAGATATCTGTATTTCCCAGAGAAAATAAATAAGCTATAGAGAAAACAAAAGGCTGTGAAGCGGTGATTTGTTTCTCTGGGCATATTAGCGCGATAGCACGAATTCGTAAGCTTATAATAGAAGGTCATGTTAGAGACTTTTGCGAAAGCAGCCTCCAACAGGACCTTCTTTTTGTGCTTTATTTTCGCAATTGCATGGACGTAAGCAGGGGAAAAGCTCCTATAGGACACAGATTTTTCACAGAGTGAACACTTTTTCAATACAAAATCCAACTATACTTGAGAAAACAATGGAATTTGGACGGAATAGCAATCGGAGGTTTGCCGTGAAGAACAAGGAGATCAAGCAGATAATTTTTCCCAAAAGAAAAACAAAAAATGGATCATCGTTGCGCTGGTACTGCTACTTACGTTGGGCGGCGGTTCTGTGGCAGCAGTGACAGCGGCGGTTTTAGCTTTGAAATGCCAGGTGGTGGCATGGCCATCGGGGATTTCCTTACAGAAGAAAACAATGAGAGCAAGGAAAAGGTGTGCGTACTGGGTGCCACCGTGGCAAAGGAAATTTTCGGCAGCGCCTACGATGCCTATGACGGTACAGTCTATATTGATGGGCGCCCCTATATAGTGTCAGGGGTACTATCCGAGATGGGAACGGTGGCATCCGGCATCAGCCCGGATACGGCGATCTATGTACCTTACGAAACCGGCATCAAATACATTACCGGTACGAATATCAGTCCAACCATCACGGTCATTGCAGAGGATGTGAATCAGGTGAATACTGTAATGACGGATGTGGAGAGTACCTTAAAAGAAAGCTATCCCAACACCACATTTACCATCAGCGATGCCGGAAGCAAGATGGAGGCAGCCTCCGCTTCCAATGAGACTTTGACATTACTGTTGATCTCTATGGCAGTGATCGTATTTATCGTCGGCGGTATCGGTATTATGAACGTGCTGTTTGTATCCATCAAGGAGCGTACCAACGAGATCGGTATTTTGAAAGCGCTGGGCTGTTCCCGGAAGGATATCCTGTTGGAGTTTTTATTGGAAGCAAGCTTTACCAGTCTGGTAGGAGCCGTACTGGGGGTGCTGGTGGCTCTTGGAATTACGCCATTCGTGCAGCTGTTCAACGTGAGAGTGTCCCTGTCGGTACAGGGTGCGGTATTGTCGCTGTTGTTTGGTGTCCTCACCGGAAGCATCTTCGGCTTCTATCCGGCATATAAGGCATCGAGACTGATCCCCGTAGAAGCTTTAAATCAGGAGTAGTGCGAAAGGTGTAAGGATTATGATGGAAAACGCAATGATCACCATGAAAAATATAAATAAAGGCTATATGCTGGGAGAGGAGCGTCTGCCGATCCTGAAGGACATCAATTTTCAGGTAAATAAGGGAGAATATGTGGCAATCTTAGGCCCTTCCGGTTCCGGTAAGACTACGTTAATGAATATGATCGGCTGTATGGATGTGATGGACAGTGGGGAATATTATCTGGATGGCATGGCAATCCACGAGACCAAAGAGGACGATCTAACAATGGTGCGCAACCAGAAGATCGGGTTCATTTTCCAGAACTATCAGCTGATCCCGACCTACAATGTCATGCAGAATATTATTATGCCCCTGCTGATGCGTGGCATGACCCATGAAGAAGCGGAAGAAAAGTGTAAAAATACTATCAAACTGCTGGGGCTGGATCATCGTATCGGACATAAGCCCAACGAATTGTCCGGCGGACAGAAGCAGAGAGTATCCATTGCCAGAGCACTGGTGGGACAGCCGGCGATCCTTCTGGCGGATGAGCCTACCGGTGCTCTGGATCAGACCAGCGGCAAGGAAGTACTGAAGCTGTTCCGGGAACTGAACGATATGGGCAACACCATCGTCATGATCACGCATGACCTGGGGGTAGCACAGTCCGCCAAACGAATCGTCAGGATCGTTGACGGACAGCTGCACGAATAAAGGAAGGGAAAAGCTTGCACCCTACAGATGGTTGTGATACAGTGGCTGTAAAAGAAAGACAAGCGAGGAAGAGAAAATGGCAGGATATCTGATCAAGGATACTACAAGGGAAGAAAGGGAGCAGATCGTGGCGGAGTCACTGGGATATATGGAAGCAAACTGTGATGGCTGTAGTTCGGGACTGGCGGAAATGTATCAGGCATACATCGACGGGGAGAAGGAGCTTCGGGACATCAACATGGAATTTCATGCAGGTTATGTATCCGGAGAGGAAGTGCCCGGCCGCAGGTCTTGTCCCATGTAATAATAGTGTGCGGGAAAGAGGGATTTCCGGCATAAATAAAATGTTATCTGCAAAAACTCTTAGTAACAGAATGCGAAAGGCAGGAAAGAGAAATGCAGATGAGAGACGATCTTGGAATTACAACAAAACTGGAAAATGGCAAGGCTTATCTGGAATTTGCCCTGCCGGAAAAGATAGGGCGTTTGCTGTCCACATTACAGATTGAGATCTGGGAAGGTGCGGAGGGCGAACGCCTTGTTTTTCATGGGGAATACTCATCAGAAGAAGCGGATTCCATGACAGCGTTGCTGCTGCGGCCGCATCTCTGGGACGGCGTGCGGGATCCCTATGTCTATCTGGTGAAAGCGCAGGGAAGGTTCGGAACCGTGGAGTATGGAGAAAAGACAGGTTGCACGGAGAATGAGGAAGAATCAGATCCTGCTGAGGATATAACCGGTGCAGTGGAAGTGTACTGGCAGCAGGAACTGGCAATTTATGATGTGCGTGTCGTAGATAAAAAGGGAATTTTCCTCAATGAAAAAGAGTTCCTTCCGCATGAAGTATGCTACCGAATGCTTCTGCAGACCGGTGATGCCGGGATATGGGAGGAGCAGATGAAAGAGGATCTGGAACGATTGGCCCGGATGGGAGTCAATGCGATCCGGCTGGAAGGAACCGGATCCGGGGCAGAGAGACAAAACTGCTACGAAGTGCGGGCGTTTTACCGTCTGTGCAGAAGATGTGGATTCCTCACGGGTGACCTGTGGATAAGACCGGAAAATCTTCCGGTGTATCGTGGATTACCAGGAGAAGTGGCGGAAGCACTCCTTTCGGCGGACGGCAGGACACTGACAGAACGATATTACTATTATCAGGCAAAATGGAGCAGCGAACCGGTGCTCTATCCGGCACTTTCCATCCTGCATCGTCAGGAGAATGGATTACTTTCCCTGACAATTTACAGCAATCAGAAAAAAGTGGTGCTCTATGTGGACGGAGTACTTTTTTTATTCCAGTCGGCCGCATCCGGTGATCCGGAGTTTATTTTTGAAGATATTCCTGTGGAGAAGCTGCCGCTGCATCTGGCGGCGGAGGCAGGAAATTTAAGCATTTCTCTGACTGTGACAAAGCTTTAAGGGTTGTGGTTTCACACAATTTTCACAAAGGTTTCACCTTTTCATGACATTTGAAACATATACTGATACAAGGGTGTAAAGGTTAACCGCTGTTCATGCTTGCATGATAAAGCGGTTGAATTTTACACCCGTAAAACATGAGGAAGTAGCGATTTGCGAAGCAAATCAGCGGATTCCGAATGTTTTTAGAATTGCGGGAGCAGCTTGCTGCGAAGCAATTCGGGGTATCAGTTCTGGGTACCCGTAGATATCAGGTGGGGGTATCACACCATATCCGGGAGGTAAATATGATAGAAGTAAGCAATCTTACAAAAAAATATGGTGACCATATTGCCGTAGATCATCTCTCTTTCCGTGTGGAAAAGGGACAGATTTACGGCTTTCTTGGTCCTAACGGCGCAGGTAAATCCACGACCATGAACATCATCACGGGTTATCTGGCAGCCACGGAGGGCACTGTGACCATCGATGGCAAAGATATCCAAAAAGATCCGGAGGAGGCAAAGCGTGCCATCGGTTATCTGCCGGAGCTTCCGCCGCTGTATGTTGACATGACTGTCAGAGAATACCTGGAATTCGTGGCAGAACTGAAAAAAGTGCCGAAAAAAGAGCGAAAGCAGCAGATTGACGAGGTCATGGAAATGACACAGATCACCGATATGCAGCAGCGTCTGATCAGGAATCTGTCAAAAGGTTACAGACAGAGAGTCGGACTGGCGCAGGCAATCCTTGGCTACCCGGAGGTTATTATTCTGGATGAGCCCACGGTAGGTCTTGATCCGAAACAGATCATCGAGATCCGTGATCTGATCCGCAAGCTGGGGGAGAATCATACCGTGATCCTCAGCTCCCATATTCTATCGGAGGTCAGCGCGGTCTGCGACCATATTATGATCATAGCCCACGGTAAGCTGGTAGCCAGCGATACTCCGGAGAATCTGCAGAAGCTTATGAGTGGTTCCATGGAACTGAACCTGGAAGTAAAGGGAAGCGCCGCCTCGGTGAAGAGTGCATTGCAGGAGATCTCACAGATCGACCGGATCGAAGAGAACACAGAGGCATCCAAAAATATTGCAAAGCTGAAAGTGATCTCCAAAGAGAATGCAGATATCAGAGAGCAGGTATTCTATGCACTGGCAGATGCAAAGCTGCCCATTTTAGAGATGACCCATGCGGAGAAGTCTCTGGAAGACATCTTCCTGGAACTGACCGAGGATGTAGCACCCGCGCAGTCGGCGAAGCACAAACTATTCTCAAAAAGAAAAAAGCCGGAAATCACAGCTGCTGCACAGCAGACAGAAGCTTCGGAAGAGGAAGTACAGCCCGGAGAAGAGAAAAAAGAAACTGTAACTACAAAGGAGGCGGAATAATATGTCAGCCATTTATAAGAGAGAATTGAAATCCTATTTCCGTTCCTTTATCGGATTTTTATTTATTGCAGTCACCCTGTTTTTCCTGGGACTGTATTTCAGTGTTTATAACCTGATGAACGGATATCCTTATTTTGCGTATGTGGTATCCAGCGTTACCTTTTTATTCATGCTGACTGTACCGATCCTGACCATGCGTATTCTGGCGGAGGAAAAGCGGAGCAAGACGGATCAGCTGATCCTGACGGCACCGGTGTCCGTAGGCGGCATCATTATGGGAAAATTCCTGGCGCTGTTAACTATATTTGCCATTCCCGTAGCGATTATCTGCTTTTACCCGCTGATCATGGCGCAGTACGGCAGTGTTCCCATGGGAGAGGCTTACCTGTCGATCCTGGCATATTTCCTCTTCGGGATGACTGCCATTGCTATCGGTCTGTTCCTGTCTTCCGTGACAGAGAGCCAGGTCATCGCAGCAGTACTTACTTTTTTAGTATTGTTCCTGGGATATATGATGGATTCCATCTGCTCCATTATTTCCAGCACCGGCAATCTGTTGACAAAGATTTTGCGGTGCTTTGACCTTTATACGCCGTTTTCTAACCTGTTAAACGGCACACTGGATGTATCTTCTATCGTATATTATGCATCCGTTACGGCTCTGGTTCTGTTCCTGACGGTACAGTCCATTCAGAAACGCCGTTACAGCATGTCCGTGAAGAACTTAAGCTTCAGTGCTTACAGTACCGGTATGATCGCCGTAGCGGTAGCGCTGGTAGTAGTCGTTAATATTATCATGGGCGAGATGCCTTCTAGCTGGACAGCAATCGACATGACCAGCCAGAAGCTCTATTCCCTGACGGATCAGACCGTTGACTATGTGAAAAATATGCAGGATGATGTGACAATCTATGTGTTGGTAAATCAGGACAATCAGGATACCACATTGGGGCAGACTTTACAGAGATATGATGATCTGTCGGATCATATCACCGTGGAATATGTGGATCCTACCGTTAACCCGATGTTCTATACCCAGTACACCACCGGCAACATCAGCACGAACAGCCTGATCGTGGTCAGCGACAAGCGCAGCAAGGTCATTGATTACAACGGTGTCTATGAGTCTTCCTATGATTTTGACTATTCGACGTACAGTTATAACACCACGACCACCGGTTATGATGGCGAAGGACAGATCACCAGTGCGTTGGATTATGTGTTAAATGATGATATGCCCAAGGTATATATGACAACAGGACATAACGAACTGAGTTTAAGTAACACTTTTACATCCGCACTGAACAAGGAAAATGTGGATTATGAGACCGTGAATCTGATGGATCTGGATGCTATCCCCGACGATGCGGCCTGTCTGTTCATCAACGGCGCCACCAGTGATTTCTCTTCCGATGACAAGGATAAGGTGATCGATTATCTGGATAATGGCGGCAAGGTCATCCTGGTGACCGGTTATACCGATGAGGAGACACCCAATATAGATGCTATCTTAAGCTACATGAATCTGAGCATTGCCAAAGGACTGGTAGTGGAGAATGATTCCAACGGCTACTACAGAAGTCCTTATTATATCCTGCCGACACAGAGCTCTGACAGCTATACCTCAGGCACCTACGGAAAATATCTGTTCCTGCCGTATTCTCAGGGCATCATCGTCCCGGAGGAAGTAAGTACCGACGAGACAGCCACTGGTGATATTACCTATGATGTATTTCTGAGCACCTCCGACAGCTCTTTTGCAAAACAGGATGTCAACAATACACAGGATTTTTCACAGGGTGAAAATGATGTGAATGGTCCCTTCGCATTAGGTGTTGAGGCAGTAAAGACTTTGGATGATGGGGATGCAACACTGGTCGTGTACGGTTGCGAGCAGCTGTTCACGGATGATGCAAATTCTGTCGTCAGTGGTGCGAACCTGACCCTGTTCACCAATACATTCAGTGGAATGGCAGATCATGAGACCTCGGTATCTATTCCGGTAAAAAGCTATGAGGTCTCTAATCTGATAGTGGATTCCGCACAGATTCTGCTGCTGGGGCTGCTGGTTACCGTGATACTGCCTGTCGGCTGTGTGATCGCCGGATTCGTGATCTGGTTCCGCAGACGGAAGAAATAATTGAAAGGCGTGAGATATAGATATGAAAAAGAAACAAAGACAGATGATCGGAATGCTGCTGGCACTGGTGGCTCTGGCGGCAGTATTCCTGGGCATCCGACAGTATAATAAAAATGCATCGTCTGCGACTTCCACCACCGAGGATACACAGGAGACGGTGCTGGATGTGAACTCCGATGATATTACCAGCTTCAGCTATGTATATGAGGGAGAGACCTATGCCTTTGAAAAAAAGGATGAAACATGGTACTATACGGACGATCATTCCCTTAATCTGAACCAGGAGCGTATCAAGGCTATGATCCTGAAGGTGGCACCGTTAAAGGCAGATCAGGTGATTGAAAATGTGACGGATATGTCACAGTACGGACTGGCGGATCCGGAGCGTACCATTCAGTACGAGACTGCAGATCGCAGCGTGATCATTAATGTCGGTAATCTGAATTCCATGACCAGCCAGTATTACATTGCATTTCCCTCTGAAATGAAAGTGTATGTCGTGGCCACCAACGTGGTGACCGGCTTCAATTATACGCTGGAGGATCTGGTGGAAGAGGAGGACAGTACGGATGTGGCAGAGGAAAGTCAAGAAATGCAGTGACAGAATCCGTCAACTTTCTTAAAAACAGTCATATATTATAGTAAATCCAAATACAATGAAAGGATACAAAAATATATGGCTAGATTTACAAATCAGGCACAGCTTCGCTATGGAAATGAGATTACAAACTCCAATATAGCAGTGGGTGAGATCACGGAGGTATTGTCTGCAACCAAGACAGCAGTGCGTGATACCTACGGGCAGAATGAAAATGTGACGTATGTGATCAGCATTGTGAACTCAGGCACTACTGCATTTAACGGAATTACAGTAACGGATAATCTGGGAGAGTATTTGTTTAATACCAGAGAACTGACACCTCTGACGTATATTCCGGGGACCGTAAAATACTATGCAAATGGAATTTTACAGGCAACACCGGCTGTAACGGCAGGACCACCTCTGACAATCACAGGAATTACCGTGCCTGCAGGAGGTAATGTGACACTTACCTATGAGGCTGAGGTGAACTCTTATGCGCCGCTGGCAGCAGAGGCTTCCATTACGAATACGGCGACGATTGCCGGGGCAGGGGTCACTCCTGTTACTGTGAACGAGACAGTAAATGCGGCAAGCGGACCGCTTCTTACGATCACAAAGTCCGTCAGTCCCGTACCCGTGACAGAGAATGGAACATTGACGTATACGTTCCTGATACAGAATCTGGGGAATACGGCAGCAGATGCAGCTACCGGTGTCGTGATCACGGATACCTTTAATCCTGTATTGGAGAATCTGTCTGTGAATTTTAATGGGGCTGCATGGGCAGAGGGAACAAACTATACGTATGATACGACTACCGGATTATTTACCGGAACTGCAGGAGGTATTACGGTACCCGCAGCAACTTACACCCAGGATCCCGTTACGGGAGCGTGGGGGATCAACCCCGGCGTCAGCACGCTGGTGATCTCCGGAACCGTATAAGGGCTGGCGCGCTCCTAAGGCTGGCGCCATGCAACCCATTCGCAGTCACTGCGTGACTTGCTCATGGACGGCTGTCGCCGTATAAGTCCAAAATAAAAAGTCACTGGAAGTACATAAATGTCCTCCCAGTGACTTTTTATTTTATCCTTGCATGGCTTGTAGCTTAGCCAAAGTATCTCTTAAGCAGACCCTCAAATGCCTTGCCATGTCGAGCCTCGTCACGAGCCATTTCGTGTACGGTGTCATGGATAGCATCCAGATTCAGAGCCTTAGCTCTCTTAGCCAGATCAAACTTACCTGCGGTAGCGCCGTTCTCGGCATCTACTCTCATCTCCAGATTCTTCTTGGTGGAATCGGTTACGACTTCACCTAACAGCTCAGCGAATTTTGCAGCGTGCTCAGCTTCTTCGTAAGCAGCCTTCTCCCAGTACAGACCGATCTCGGGATAACCTTCTCTGTGAGCAACTCTTGCCATTGCCAGATACATACCAACCTCAGAGCATTCACCCTGGAAGTTCGCACGCAGATCAGCAATGATATCCTCGGGAGCACCCTTTGCTACACCTACTACATGCTCAGCAGCCCAGGTCTTGCCTTCCTCCTGCTTGGTGAACTTGGAAGCGGGAGCGTGACAGATGGGGCACTCTGCGGGAGCCGCATCACCTTCATAAACATAACCACATACCTGACATACATACTTTGCCATAATTTTTTCTCCTTTTCTCTAATGAAATGTTTTGTTTTTAGTTTTCTCTTTTTGCGTGTGCTTTATAAGCACAAATATATTATGGAACGAAGCCAGTTTTCATTCAGAAAACTAGGACTCCGTAGCAACCCTGGTGCAGGCGGGACAAGAGCCGTAGAAATAAGTGACATGTCCCCGGATCCGGCCGTCAAATCTATCTCCGGCTGTCTCCATGATGGAATCAATACTATCCATGCCCAGATCAATAACGCTTCCGCATTCCGTACACACGAAATGATAATGTTCGGAAGTATCGGCATCAAAATGGTCAACACCGTCACCGACCCGGAGTCGTAAGATTTCTCCCATGTCTGACAAAAGTGTCAAATTACGGTAGACGGTACCGAGACTTAAGTTCGGATCCTGCTGCTTCAGATTAGAATAGATCACATCAGCGGTAGGATGATCCTTGCGTCCCATGAGAAAGGATTTGATCATTTCCCGTTGTCTGCTTCGTTTCAGTGCCATGATAAGCTCCTTTATCAATAATAGTAATGATTACTGTTTCTTATAAGCTTATTATACATGATGCGAGAATAATGTCAACAGAAAAATGAAAAAATTTTGTTTATATTTTTTTAATGATATTCTTGTTTCCTTTATACACAGGAGGTGGGAATCATGCTATAATGAGCGAAAGTAAAGTATAAATTAACATGCGCAAACTTGTGCTACACCGTGTACAGAAGTACACGGCACTAAAGTCACGGAAAGTTTGCAGTTTGCTGAAAGGCAAGAGTAATATGAAATTTAAAACCAGACTTCGTGTAACATTTATAAGTATTATATTACTTCCGCTGTTGCTGACGATCATGGCGTTTGTGATGATTGCCATTTACCTGATGAATTACTCTCAGGGTCTCAGCCTGACGGATATTGATTATTCCATGATGTCGGAGAATTTCAGGGAATTCACCAACACCACGGATCAGGCGTATTATGTGTTGCTGAACCAGGCGGAGGAAGACAGTAGCAAGCTGGAGGATAAGGAATATCTGGAGCATGTAAATGCAGATGTATCCCGGAAGTCTACTTATATTATAGTAAGAAAAGGTGACGAGCTGTACTATGCGGGCAATGAGGGCGCTGCCCAGAATATTTTTGATAAGCTCCCTGCTTATGGTGATGATAAACTGTCGGATGACAGCGGTTACTTCTATAATGAACTGGAAAAATATGTAAAACAGATCGATTTTACCTTCCGGGACGGAACGCCGGGCAGTGTATTTATTGTCACGAAGGTCAATTCCCTGATCTCCAGGCATCTGCTCATCGATATGTTTGTTGCCATTATTGTGATCCTGATTTTCACCAGCCTGATGTTGACCCAGTGGATTCACAAGGGTGTATTTGAACCCATCAACGAATTGAATGTGGCCATGCGTAAGATTAAGGAAGGGAATTTTGACTATGTTCTGGAGACGGATGCCAAGGGCGAGATCGGAGATCTCTACCGCAATTACGAAGACATGCGTCTGCGTCTGAAGGAATCTACAGAAGAGAACATTCAGCATGAGAAGCAGAACAAAGAGCTGGTCAGCAATATTTCCCATGACCTGAAGACCCCTATCACAGCCATTAAGGGTTATGTGGAAGGAATCATGGACGGTGTAGCAGACACACCGGAGAAAATGGACAAATACATCAAGACCATCTACAACAAAGCCATCGATATGGACCGGCTGATCAACGAGCTGACTACCTATTCCGGAATTGATAACAACCGGATTCCTTACAACTTCCACCGGATCAACGTGGCGGATTATTTCGGCGACTGTGTGGAAGAGGTCGGACTGGATCTGGAGCAGCGTGGTATCAAGCTGAATTACTCGAATCTGGTATCTCCCGATACCGTGGTTATCGCAGATCCGGAGCAGATGAAGAAGGTCATCAATAATATTATCAGTAACAGTGTAAAATATATGGATAAGCCGAACGGTCACATTGATATCCGCATTCTTGACGAAGTAGATGCCATCCGGGTAGAGATCGAGGACAACGGAAAAGGCATTGCGCAGAAGGATCTGCAGAAGATCTTCGAGCGTTTCTACCGTACGGATGCTTCCCGGAACTCTGCCCAGGGTGGCAGCGGCATCGGACTTTCCATTGTGAAAAAGATTATTGAGGATCACGGCGGTTATGTATGGGCTACAGCCAAAGAGGGTGAAGGCACCTGTATGCATTTTGTCCTGAGAAAATACATTGAACTGCAGCCGGGTGGAACCAAGTAATGAATAAGGAATCAATAAGGAATGAAACAGAAATAGCATGATAACCGATGATGCAAGGACATTCTGTAAATGGAGGGTAAATAATGAGTAAGATTTTAATTATTGAAGATGAAGTAGCAATTGCAGATCTTGAGAAGGATTATTTGGAGCTCAGTGATTTCAAGGTAGATATCTGCAATACCGGAGATGAGGGACTGAAGACCGCTCTGACAGGCGATTATGATCTGATCATTTTGGACCTGATGCTGCCCGGCATGGACGGCTTCGAAGTATGTAAGAAGATCCGGGAGGAGAAAAATATTCCCATTCTCATGGTATCAGCGAAGAAGGACGACATTGATAAGATCCGCGGCTTAGGGTTGGGTGCGGATGACTATATGACCAAACCTTTCAGCCCCAGTGAACTGGTAGCCCGCGTGAAGGCGCACATGGCCCGTTATGAGAGACTGGTGGGAACCAACCAGAAGCAGCAGAATGATATCGTGGAGATCCGTGGTATCCGTATTGATAAGACTGCCAGACGTGTCTATGTGGACGGGGTGGAGAAGACGTTTACGACCAAAGAGTTTGATCTGCTGACGTTCCTGGCGGAGCATCCGAACCATGTATTTACCAAAGAAGAATTGTTCCGTGAGATCTGGGATATGGATTCTATCGGTGATATTGCCACTGTTACCGTGCACATCAAGAAGATCCGTGAAAAGATTGAAAAAGATACTGCAAAGCCTCAATATATCGAGACCATCTGGGGTGTTGGATATCGCTTTAAGGTATAAGGGAAGAAAAATAAGATCAGAAGAAAACTCCTATGATGGATACAGCAACAAACTGTCTCCAATAGGAGTTTTTTATCTAAAAGTGTGTTATAATCGATAAAGCGTCGGCGGAATGGAGTGTGTTATGAACAGTAAAAAAATAATACAGTTGTCTACGACACAGAAGATCATGCTTAGTTTTCTGTGTGCCATATTAGTGGGAAGCTTCCTGTTGGCATTACCCATCAGTTCAGCCACCGGAGAAGCGGTTCCTTATATAGATGCTTTATTTACAGCCACCACATCCATCTGTGTGACCGGTCTGGTGACGGTTCCCACATATTCCACCTGGAGCGTCTGGGGACAGATCGTGATCCTGTTTCTGATCCAGTTGGGAGGTCTGGGAGTCATTACGGTCATGTACGGTGTGATGATGGGACTGCACAGACGACTGGGACTGGGTAACCGGTGGATGCTGCAGGATGTGTTTAATCTGAATAATATCTCCGGAATCGTGAGATTCCTCCGCAAGGTCCTCATAGGTACTCTGGTGGTGGAGGGATGCGGCGCTCTTTTGTATATGACGGTATTTGTGCCGGAATACGGACTCAGAGGCATATGGATTTCGATTTTTAATGCCGTATCTGCCTTCTGCAACGCAGGAATGGATATTATGGCGGAAGACAGTCTGTGCGGCTATGTATTCCAACCCATGGTCAATCTGGTCACGATGCTGCTGATCATATTGGGGGGCTTAGGCTATATTGTCTGGTGGGATGTACTGCGGGTTTTGAAAAATATCCGGAGCCAGAAGCTGAAATGTTTCCGACTGCTGACGCTTCACAGTAAAATAGCACTCACGGTGACAGGAATACTTATTGTAGTGGGAGCGGCGGCATTTTATATTTTTGAATACAATAATCCCCTGACGATGCAGGATTACACGGTGCCGCAACGGATCTGGGCATCCCTGTTCCAGGCAGTAACTACGCGAACCGCAGGTTTTGCCACGATTCCACAAGAGGATCTGACCAATACCTCTGCGATCATTTCGGTGCTTTTGATGCTGATCGGCGGCTCTCCGGTGGGAACCGCAGGAGGAATGAAGACAGTTACGATCGCAGTGCTGCTGGTATCTATGTTTGCCACCATAGGTAGTAAGGAGGATGCGGAGCTTTTTGGAAGAAATATTCCGAAGCAGGCGGTGAATAAATCGGTAGCAGTTGTAGGTATGTTTTTTATCATTGCATCGCTGTCCGCGATTTTTTTATCTGCGGTGACAGATGCGGATGTGATAGATATTGTGTATGAAACAGTGAGTGCCACAGCTACTGTGGGATTAAGCAGGAACCTGACTTCCATGCTGAATCTTTGGGGAAAACTGATTATTATCGTGACCATGTATCTGGGAAGAGTCGGCCCCATATCGCTGGTAGTGGCATTCAGCACGCAGAAAAAGAACAAAAATATTGTGAAGAACCCGACAGAAGAGATCAGCGTCGGATAAAGCAGATCGAAACAACAGGAAGGAAGAGACTATGGGAATCAATCAGACCTATGCAGTATTTGGACTTGGAAGATATGGAAGAAGTGTGGCGAAGGAGTTGGCAGAGAACGGCGCAGAGGTGGTAGCGGTGGACAACAGAGAGGCAGTTGTCAATGCGGCAATTTCAGAGATTCCATACTGTAAATGTGCGGATGTTACAGATCCGGAAGCGTTGAGACAGATCGGTATTGCCAATATTGATGTGGTCATTGTGACCATGGCAAATCATCTGGAAGCCAGTGTTATGGCAACCATGCTGTGTAAAGAACTGGGCGTAAAGACCGTTATCGCCAAATGCTCCACGGAGATAAACTGCAAGATCCTCACGAAAGTAGGGGCAGACCGGGTAGTATTCCCCGAGAGTGAGTCAGGGATCCACCTGGCCAAAAATCTGTTAAGCTCCGGCTTCATGGACATTATCGAATTGTCTCAGGATGTGTCTATGGTGGAACTGGAAGTGAAACAGCAGTGGATCGGGAAGAACCTGATTGAACTGAATCTGCGGAAAAAATATTCCATTAACGTGGTGGCGATCATCGAAGGAAAAAATGTAAATACCAATATCGATCCGGAAGAACCTCTGACACAGGATATGCGGCTGATCGTTATTGCCAACCGGGCAAAACTCAATAAACTGAAATAGAATAGCTGCGAGTTATAAAAAAGTGAAACATCTGACGGTGTATTTGAGCACAAGACAGAATGTTTCACTTATTTTTATACGGTGGCAGCCGTCTGAAAAGTTGTAAACGGGTGATCAGTTATCTGCCCGGAAAGTATTCTCATTAAAGGCACCCTGCTGCTTAGCCACGATAGTGGTACATACGGCATCACCGGTAATATTGACAGCGGTACGAAGCATATCCAGAATACGGTCGATACCCATGATCAGTGCAATGCCTTCGGTAGGCAGTCCCACGGAGGTCAGTACCATGGACAAGGTGACCAGACCGACACTGGGGACACCGGCAGTACCGATGGAGGCGATCGTCGCGGTGGCAATGACAGTAGCAATGGCAGCCGGGGTCAGAGGAATACCGTAAGCCTGTGCTATGAAAACAACTGCTACGCCCTGCATAATGGAAGTACCGTCCATGTTAATGGTGGCACCCAGAGGAATCGTAAAGGACGAAATCTGTTTGGAGACACCGATTTTTTTATACAGAGTGTCGATAGACAGAGGGATCGTCGCATTACTGGTGGAAGTGGAGAAAGCAAAGGTCATAACCGGGAAGAACTTTTTAATAAACTTAAAAGGATTCAACCGGGTGAAGGCAAACAGCATGACCTGATATACCACGAAACACTGTACTGCCAGTGCCAGAATGACGCTTCCCATATACTTCAGCATAGGCACAAAAGCGTCGAAGCCGATACCTGCGAAGGTTTTGGCAATCAGGCAGAAGACACCGACAGGGGCTGCTTTCATGACTGCAATCGTCATTTCCATCATAATGTCATTGAACTGACTGAAAAAGTTCGCCACAGTGGAGACCCGGTTGCCCATGGCAGCCAGAAGGATGCCGACAAATAAAGCAAAGAAGATGATCGGCAGCATATCTCCGGTGGACAGAGAGGTAAAAATATTTTTCGGAATAATATTCAACAACGTTTCCGCAAAATCTACCCGGGTGGTCGCGACTTCGGTGGCATCCTCCGGCAATGCAATATTTAAGCCAACGCCGGGATTGATCAGACTGGCAATACCCAGTGCCACGCAGATCGCCAAAGCAGTGGTGCACAGATAGAACAGGATCGTTTTCACACCCACAGTTCCCAACGTCTTCGTATCACCGATGGCCATGGCGCCGCAGACCAGGGAGCAGAATACCAGAGGAACCACCAGCATCTGCATCAGGCGGATAAAACCGTTGCCCAGTACATAGAGAATACCGTTGATCAGAATCGTATCTCTAAAGTACCCTTCCGGCATATAATAATGGATCAGCACACCACACACCGCACCGGTTAAAAGAGCGATAAAGATTTTGGTGGACAGACCGAGTTCTTTCTTTTCTTTTTCGTGTTTTTCCACTATTCCAGTCCTCCGGTTTCTTTCATGTAGGAAGCAAGTGTCTCTCTCCAGCCACTGGGTTCTTCGATGCCGGTGAGACGCAGCATCATATTATCCAGTACGGAATATTTCTCCGGGGTGCCGTCTTTTACTGTGACGGTAAGCCGGTCCTCTTTTCCGGCAAGACGCAGGATCTCTTTCGCAAATTCCAGGCGTGTGCAGGAACCGCCGCTGCATACGGCGTGATAGATACCGTAATGGTCGTTGTCGATGAAAAATTTTACCACGCGTGCAAGCTCAGCAGCGGAGGTAGGTACCGCACGGTCGTTATTTAGCAGTTCCATAGTGGATATCTGAGGGTCCGCGGCTGCTTCGAGTACTTCATTCAAAAAGTCTTTGCCGATGCCATAGATCCAGGAACTGCGGATAATGACATAGCGGGTCATCAGCTGGATGACGAATTTTTCTCCGGCATATTTGGATTTCGCAAACAGTCCCACAGGATTTACATCATCGAACTCATTATAGGGTGTGTCGGATGCGCTGGAAAATACATCATCCGTAGAGATCTGAATGAGTTTTGCCTGAATGCTCTCCGCAGACTGCGCAAGATTCCTCGCACCTACGGCGTTTACCTTGTAAGCCATATCTGTCTCCGACTGCGCTGCATCGGCAAAAGGATGATATCCTGCACAGTTGATGACGACATCGGGACGATTGCGGTGCATGAACAGGGAAACTGCATGTTCATCCGTGATATCCAGCTCGTCCTTATCGGTTTCGTATAATTCATATTCCATCATGTCTAACAACCTGATCAACGCCTGCCCCATGTGACCGAGGGAACCGACGATCCATATTTTTTTCATTGTGATATAACCTCCTGCAATTTGTGTGTAACTGAGAACACTATAACAAGTATATCATAGGAAAGATTCCCCGGAAAAGAGAAAATTAAAAAGAGAGAGAAACTCCATAAAAATTGATATTAACAGGGAGAAAAGGATTTGCTATACTAACCACAGAGAGCAGAATCCGAAGGAAAAGCTCAGGATATATTTGACAGACAGAATCTGGAAAGGCAGGGAGTTTATATGGCAAAATTACGTCTGGGTGCATTGGAAGCCGGCGGTACAAAAATGGTCTGCGCTATTGGGGATGAGAATGGTACAATTTATGAACAGGTATCGATTCCTACAACTACGCCTAAGGAGACGATTCCTAAGATGATTGCTTATTTTAGGGACAAGGGGATCGATGCATTGGGAATTGCCTGTTTCGGGCCTATTGAGCTGGACAGAGATTCAGAAAAATACGGTTATATCACAACCACGCCAAAGCTGGCCTGGAGGGACTGCGATATTGTTGGGCAGATGCAGGAGGCACTTCATTGCCCCGTGGGATTCGATACGGATGTGAATGGTTCTGTCCTCGGCGAAGTGACTTTCGGACAGGCACAAGGGAAAAAGTGTGTCATGTATCTGACCATCGGTACCGGTGTCGGCGGTGGTATTTATAGTAACGGAGAGCTGCATCACGGAATGCTCCATCCGGAGACAGGACATGTGTTGATCACGAAGCGGACCGCAGATACTTATGCCGGAAGATGTCCTTATCATAAGAATTGTCTGGAAGGTCTGGCGGCAGGCCCTGCTATCGAAGAACGCTGGGGCAGGAAAGCAGTGGACTTGGCAGATTGTCCGGAAGTATGGGAGCTGGAGGCAGATTACATTGCTCAGGCGCTGACCGGCTATGTCATGACGGTATCTCCGGAAATGATCATTTTAGGCGGCGGTGTTATGCACCAGGAGCAGTTGTTCCCGCTCATCCGCAAGAAACTTAAGGAATATATCAATGGCTATATCGTAACGGATGAACTTGCAGACATGGAGCATTATGTGGTGCCGGCATCTCTTCACGATGATCAGGGCATCATGGGATGTCTGGAGCTTGCAAGAAGAGCTCTTGAAAACGATCATTGATAGGGCAGTTGTTTACGATATTGCAGCGGAGACATCTGATATGTCCTATGAAAGCAGCGGATAAAATGACTCACGTTGGGTAAGCCGGACTGCAGGGCAACCTCTGTAACCGGCAGAGAGGTGCTCTCTAACAGATGGCAGGCATGGGTCAGCCTCAGATGCATCAGGTATTGCGTCAGAGTCAGATGAAAATGCTGCTTAAAATAGCGGGACAAATATTTTTCGGATAAATGAAATTGCTCTGCCAGGGTTTCCAATCGAAGGGGTTCCGTGTAGTTATACTGCAGATAAGTCAGTATCTCACGCTGCATCGGATCGTTCCTTTTGGAGCCCATTGGGTTAATGGTTCCGCAGGAAGCAATTTTTTGGATAAGTGACAACAATAAAATACGTAATCGGAAATGCCCGCTCAATGTACTTGGAAGCTGTCTGACAGACAGGATCTCACGGATGAGAGAAATGATGTCAGGACAGCTTTTTTCGTGGGAAAGATTATGATGCAAAAGCAATTCATGGTTACGCAAGGGAAGGAGAAACTCCGTTTCCAACAGATCATCCGTCTGAAAGGAAATAAATTCCAGTGGGAACAGCAGGGTATGATAGTCTACGCCCGGAATTGCGGAACCCATAAAATGAAGCTCACCGGGATTTACAAAATAGACGGAGCCGCCGGCCGCTTCGTATTCTTCTCCTTCAATGATGATCTTAAGAGAGCCGGAGCGGACATATATGATCTCGACCTCCGGATGCCAGTGGACAGGAATCTGAAAAAAAGCAGGCATATCATGCAGGTGATAACAGCTAAAAGGAAATTCTTTTGTTCCGTGAATGCGTTCTTCTCTTAATTCAGGGTACATAGGCAGGCCTTTCTGTGAAGTGGAGTAGAGGATATTATGGTCAGATTACTATAAAAGTAGAAATAAGTCAATTTTCTGTGGTAAAAATGCAAGTTTTAGGAAAGATAAAGTAGTAATATGTAAAAATTGAAGAGACTATTCGGAATAGTATTCTGAATAGTTGTAAAATGAAAATGAAAATTTTTAGGAACCGCAGAAAGGATATAAAACCTACGATGGAAGGACAGAATAAGTCATTATTTCAATTATTTGTACCACTGTGTCTGGAGACGATCTTTTACATGTTGTCCGGAATGGTGGATACCTTAATGCTTTCTTCAGTGGGAGATCAGGCAGTCGGAGCAGTCGGAACAGCAAATACTTATATCGGTGTATTTATTATTATGTATTCGGTAGTTTCTATGGGAATGCTGGCTGTGATGACACAGAATATCGGTGCGGGCAGACCGGGGATCGCCTGTCAGGCGAAGACTCTGGGATTATGGTTTAATGGGATCCTGGGTGTTGTGATGTCTGTGTTTTTATTTTTCTGTTCCGATGGGATTCTGTATGTGGTAGGTATTGCACCGGCATTGAAGGAGCCTGCCGTACAATACCTGCGGATCGTAGGAGGCGGAAGTATATTGAACGCAATGATTCCCATACTGGCAGGATATCTGCGTGCGTTTGGATATACGAAACAGCCTCTGATCGCAACTGTGACAGGTAATATTCTGAACTTTATATTAAATGCCGTGTTTCTGTTTCGTTTCCACCTCGGCGTGCAGGGGGTCGCATCCGCAACAGTGATCTCCAAAGTAGTGAATCTGATATTGATCGTGATCTTTGTACGGCGGCTGATCCCTGCAAAAAAATATTCGGAGAGGGTAAATTCCGGAGAGATTTTGCGGAAGATCATCAGGATCGGATTACCTTCCGCTTTGGAGAATATTATTTATAATGTAGCGATGACACTGGTGATCCGTTTTCTGAACCAGATGGATACAGAAGGAATCAATGTGGCAGCCCGCTCCTATACGGCACAGATCACGAATTTATCCTTTTGTGTGGGAAGTGCGCTTGCACAGGCGAATGCCATTATGACCGGATGGTACATGGGTGCGGGAAAATATGAAATATGTGATAAGCAGACTAAAAAATCTGCGGCGATCGGAGCGGTACTGGCGATGGGAACAGAATTTCTGTTTGCAGTCAGTGCCCCGGTCCTGATCTCTTTTTTCACGCAGGATAAGAGTATGGTAGAACTAGTGCAGAAGCTGATGGTTATTGACATTGCCCTGGAAGCCGGACGAGTCACAAATCTGGTATACGGAAATGCACTGAAAACCAGTGGAGATGCTGTATTTCCGGTGATCCTCGGAGCTGTTTTCATGTTTTTGTGTGCAGCGGGAGGAACGTATCTGTTGGGGATACAGCTGCATCTGGCAGTAGTGGGTGCTTATATCGGTCTGACAGCAGATGAATGCAGCCGTGCGGTCGGAATGATGTTGCGCTGGCGGAGCGGAGCATGGAAGAAAAAAGGATTGATCGAAGATTGATCGAATTGCAATAATAAGACGGTATACCGGCTGGCTTTTGCCCGGATGGGCATTCTCTTGCTTTTCGCAGCTTATCATAGCATAGCGCATTTTTTATAATTAAAATATTGACAATATAAAAAAATGTGTTATAGTTCTAAATGCAAATGCAACTCATTTGCATTTAGAACAAATATATGATTAAGTATTCATTTGACAAAGAAAGTATGGAAAGGTAAGAGTCATGTCGGAAGTTATTTTAGATACTTTAATAGATAGTATAAAGCTGGTGCCATTTTTGTTCCTGACCTATCTGGCTATGGAATATCTGGAGCATAAGGCTGGCGAGAAGACCACACATATGGTGCGTAAAGCAGGTAAAATGGGACCGTTGATCGGTGGCGTGGCAGGTGTGCTGCCTCAGTGTGGGTTCTCGGCAGCAGCATCCAACTTATATGCAGGCAGGGTGATCACTCTGGGAACACTGATAGCCATTTATCTGTCCACTTCTGATGAGATGCTGCCGATCCTGATTTCGGAGAAAATGGATATCCGCTTTGTACTGGGCGTGCTGGGAGCGAAAGCAGCCATTGGTGCCATAGCCGGGTTTGTGATCGATCTGTTGGTCCGGGAGAGGAAGATACATCCTCATGACCATGTTCACGGGCATGGGGAAAATGACCATGAAGAGGAAGAGCACATTCATGAAATCTGTGAGCATGAGAACTGCCATTGTGAAGAGGATGGCATTTTTCTGTCTGCGGTAAAACATATGCTTCACATTACCTTTTTCATTATAGTCATTGGATTTGTTCTGAACACAGCACTGCATTTTGTGGGAGAAGATGTTCTGGCCGGTCTGATCCTGAATCGTCCCGTACTGGGACCTGTGCTGGCAGGATTGGTAGGACTGATCCCCAACTGTGCAGCATCTGTGACCATAACACAATTGTATATCAGTGGTGTGATCAGCCTTGGAGCCATGATGTCCGGATTGCTGGTAGGCGCGGGAGTAGGACTGCTGGTGTTGTTCCGTGTGAATCCGGATAAAAAGGAAAATCTGAAAATCGTGGGAATTTTATATGTGATTGGTGTTTTGATAGGAATTGTGATAAACTGGTTGTAGGCACGAGCAGTGCCAAAATTGAGAGCTGACTCTTTGACTGCTTGCAGGCATAAGAAGCAGATCCAATTTTGATAGGGCGACGCCCGTCCAGTGAGGGAACGCAGGGCGTTACCGAGCTGAGCAGCACTGCGGATGCCCCGGATCGCGATATAAAAGGACAGATATCTATGGAAGAACATAAATGTGAACACAATGATATTTCTTATCCCAAGGGATTGAAATGGACCAAACAGAGAAAATGCGTGTATCAGGTGCTGGAGGAAGCAACCGAGCCCCTCAGCGCCGTACAGATTTACAATCGTATTGAGAGAGATCACGAAGGCAGCGATTATGCTGTATCCACGATCTACCGGATCCTGGCAACATTTGAAGAACACGGAATGGTAGAGAAGACAACGTTCATGGGAGATGGTACCGTAGTATACGAATTGAACCGCGGGGAACATACCCATTATGCGGTCTGCCTGGAATGTCATAAGCGGATTCCGCTGCCCAGCTGCCCCTTTGCACATGTGCATTTAGAGCAGGATACCGGAGACTTCACTGTCACCGGACACAAATTAGAGCTGTACGGCTACTGCAAAAAGTG
Source organism: uncultured Lachnospiraceae bacterium (assembly GCA_945929965.1). Lineage (GTDB taxonomy): Bacteria > Bacillota > Clostridia > Lachnospirales > Lachnospiraceae > Acetatifactor. The sequence goes on along the minus strand of CAMEOT010000020.1, from coordinate 239 downwards.
CCAGGAAGCCCGTAAAAAACAGTAATTTCACCTATTGTACAAATAAATCGAAAAAAATATTTAAATTTTTTTCAAAAAATACTTGCATTCTTGAAAACCATGTGATAATATATGTCTTGTCGTTGCGGGAGACATAACAACGACACAGAAAATGCACCGCTAGCTCAGTTGGTAGAGCACCTGACTCTTAATCAGGGTGTCCAGGGTTCGAGCCCCTGGCGGTGCACTCAAGAGGACTG
>CAMEOT010000019.1 GCA_945929965.1 uncultured Lachnospiraceae bacterium | reverse complement strand
GTCAGCCGATCCGCGCCATGGATGGCGCGTGTAGGCGACCCCGTCATGATGAGAATCACTGTATCACTTTTCATTAGAAAATTCACACCCAGAGACGCGACATCAAGGCGTGATGTTCCGTTCGTCGTGGGCGTTCGTGGCTTTTTTACTAACTTTCAAGTTACGAAAGCTCGCCGCATCACTCTCAATTTCCATCCATGACTGTTTTGCATATCTTCTATGCTTGTGGTACAATAAACAGAAAGCAGGCATTTTGAGGAGAAAATTGTATGAAAGCACAGGAATTATTATTTCAATTGCAAGATAAAGGTTACCGTGATTTTCAGAGCAAATTAATCCCGACGATTCCTGTGGAGACGATTATCGGCGTCCGCATTCCTGTAATTCGTAAGCTTGCGAAGGAGTATGGAAAGGATCCGGAGAGCGTAGAGTTTCTGAAGCAGCTGCCGCACACTTATTATGATGAAAATATTTTGCATGCGCTGCTGGTGGCGGAGATCAAAGATTACGAAGTCTGTGTAAAAGAAGTGGAGCGCTTCCTTCCTTATGTGGATAACTGGGCGGTGTGTGATATTTTTTCTCCGAGGGTGTTTCGCAAAAACAGAGATCGGCTGATAGACAAAATAAAGGAATGGACTGCCTCAGAACACCCATATACCTGCCGCTTCGGAATGGAAATGCTGATGACACATTTCCTGGATGAGGATTTTCGGGTGGAATATTTGGAAATCCCGGCAGCGGTACATTCCGAGGAATATTATGTGAACATGATGATTGCCTGGTTCTATGCCACGGCACTGGCAAAACAGTGGGATGTCGCCGTTGGCTATATCGAGAAAAAATGCTTGGATCAATGGACTCATAACAAGACTATACAGAAGGCGAGGGAAAGCTACCGGATCACCCGGGAGCAGAAAGAGTATCTGAAAACATTAAAGGTGTAAAACAGATGCAAGAAAGCTATGAGGTAGGATATGAAAAAGAGAAACAAGGAAGAAGTGTTATCAGGTCAAAGAATCAAAATAGCGGCGTTGTTAACGGGAATAAGTTTGTTGCTGTTATCTGGCTGCGGCAATAAAGCACAGGAAGCGGAAGGATCACAGGTACAGACAGACATCGCTGTAACTGCCACAGAACAGACTGCTGCGGCAGAAGAGCAGGCAGAGACAACAGATCCGGAAACATTGGATTATGCATACCGGCTACATATCACGATCAATCCCGAATTCAGGTTATATCTGGATGAGCAGTCAAAGGTAGTGGCGGTTACATGTCTGAACCAGGATGCGGAAGATCTATTCTCAGAGACGGACCTCACGGGGATGGATGTGGAAAAGGCTATGCCTGTGATCATACAGCAGGCAGTGGCAAAAGAGTATCTGGCAGACGGTAAAAATATTACCATAGATCTGGAAAAATCAACGGAGTCCGGGCAGGCAGACACAGTGGAACAGGTGATCGCGGCTGCAGTTACTGCGGAATTAAAAGAACAAGGTGTGGATGCTGCCTTAGAGCTGCAGGATGCCGGTACGCCGGTCGCTATCGAAGGAGCCGACACAGGAGCCGGGGATACTGTTTCGGATCAGACAGATAATACAGGTAATGCAGATAATTCAGATAAGGCTGGAAATGTGACGGAAAGCGGAGCAAACAATGCGGTTCCGGAAAACGATGCAGGTAATGGATCGGCAACAAACGTTTCACAGAAGACAAAATGTAGTGCCTGTGACGGAACCGGAATCTGCCAGGAATGCAAGGGTGGTACAGCACCTTGTAAGCGTTGTGGAGGATCCTTGTGGGAGACCTGCGGTACCTGTGGAGGCAGTGGCAGACAGACCTGTCCCGGATGTGGCGGCAGCGGTGTGGATGCTACCAGCGGAACCAGCTGCAGGCACTGTGGAGGCAGTGGTGGAAATACCTGCCAGCAGTGCGGTGGAAGCGGTGGTAAGTCTTGTAGTATCTGTCATGGCAAGGGTGTGATCTCTGATGACTGTATTCTGTGTCACGGAGACAAAAAGTGTACTGTATGCGGCGGAAGCGGAGAACTATAAAACAGTAAATCAATCAAGCTGCAAATAAAAACGTAAAAGTATAAAAATATAAAGCATAAAACGTAAAGCATAAAATCGCAAAAGCATAAAAACGTAAAAGCATAAAAAGCAAAAAAATAAACGTAAAAGATAAGTCAGTAAAGGAATGGAACAGCATGAAGGATCGTTACATGGAATTTCGCAGGGCACGCAGAGAAGAAGCAGAAGAGATCCTGCAATTATACCGTTCCCTGATCGGAACCGAATATTGTGTCTGGACAGAAAATTATCCAACAGAACGGGAAGTGGAATTTGACCTGTCGAGAAATGCATTGTTTTGCCTGTATGAGAGAATGCCGGAACCTGATGAGAGAGAACAGGGGGCGAGGCTGTCGGTAGGGCAGACAGCGGAACCGCTGCCGGTTACGAGAGGACGATTGATGGGCACAATCTCCATAGACGATGACCCGGAAGTGGAGGCACTGTCCTGTTGGTCAGAGGACCTTACCCCGGTGGCAGAACTGTCCAGACTGGGAGTGGCGGTAGAATATCAGAATCGTGGCATTGCAAGGATCCTGTTGCAGGAGGCTATGGCGGAATTGAAATCACAGGGTTATAAGGCGGCACACATTTTAGTGGCAAAGGACAATGTGAAAGCCTTGCGTTCCTATGAAAAATTACATTTTTCCACAGCAGGGGAATGTGAGCTTTTCGGGCATTCCTACTGGTGTTATGAGAAAGAATTATAGAAGTGATCACTATGCAAATCAATGAAACAGAGAGGAAAGACGATATATGGTAACGATCGATCTGATCACAGGCTTCCTGGGATCCGGAAAGACTACTTTTCTGAAAAAATATGCGGAATATCTCATGGATCAGGGACTGCATATCGGTATTCTGGAAAATGATTTCGGTGCTATCAACGTGGATATGCTGATGCTTCACGAACTCAGGGGAGATCAGTGCGAACTGGAGATGATCGCCGGAGGATGCGATGCGGAGAGCCACAGGAGGCGTTTCCGTACGAAGCTGATCTCCATGCGAATGTGCGGTTATGACAGGGTGCTGGTGGAGCCGTCGGGAATCTATGATGTAGATGAGTTTTTTGATGTACTTCGGGAGGAGCCGCTGGACCAGTGGTATGAGATCGGCAATGTCATCGCCATACTGGATGCAAGACTGGAAGATAATCTATCAGAGCAGGCGGACTATCTGCTGGCATCGGAGGCTGCCAATGCCGGAAAAGTGATCCTGAGCCATGCGGATGCAGCCACCAGGGAACAGTGTGAGGACACGGTGGCACATCTCAACCGGGCACTGGAACAGATCCGTTGCGACCGGAGAATCGATCCCAAGAAGGACATCTTACAGAAAAAGCTCACGGATCTGACAAAAGAAGATTTAGAGGAAGTATCCGAATGCGGTTATCGTCTGGAAAGTTACCGCAAGATGGATTTAGAGAATGGACAGAGCTTCGACTCTTTATTTTTCATGGAAGAGAAGATTAAGCCGGAGGCTTTGGAACGGGCGGTGCCCAGACTGTTTTCCGACAAGTCCTGCGGAGAAGTATTCCGTATCAAGGGCTTTGTGAAAAACGGAGCAGGACAATGGATGGAATTGAATGCTACACCGGACAGTCATACGATGCAGTCTGTCGCAGTGGGGCAGGAGGTGCTGATCGTCATCGGAGAGCATTTACAGGAAGATAAAATCAGAGAGATTCTGAAGGAGGAAGAGACATGTCAATCTTAAGTCAGTTAAACAGTGTACCGATGTACCTGATCTGTGGAGGAATCATTGCTTTTGTGGCGGTAGTCTGTGTGATTTTTCTGGTGAGGGCATACCGCGCCGGGCAGGCACTCGGTATGGATACCACGAAAATGAAGCGTACGATCATCTCCAGTGCGACCTTTTCCCTGTTGCCCAGTGTGGGGATCCTGCTGGGTGTCATCGCCCTGTCGGGAAGTCTGGGAACACCCTGGCCGTGGCTTCGATTGTCCGTGATCGGTGCACTGCATTATGAGACCCAGGTGGCGCAGGCAGCAGCGGAGCAGGTGGGAATGAGCACATTGTCTGCTGCGGAAATGACACCGCAGGCATTTTCCACGATCGCACTGCTCATGAGCATCTGCATTATCTGGGGCATGACATTGTCCATTTTCCTGAATAAAAAATATACACAGAAGCTGACCTCGAATAAAAAATCCGGCAAGCCGGGTTTCGGAGATATGGCAATGACCGCCATGTTCATCGGACTGGTCAGCACCTACATCGGAAGATATCTTGGCGGTTTTATATCGGAGAACGGATTGTTTACGTTTCACGGAGATTACATTCCGTTAGTGGTAATGGCGGTATCGGCACTGGTGATGGCAGGATTTGTATACCTCATTGAGAAAAAAGGAAAAGCCTGGGTGGACAGCTTTTCCATTGCCGGAAGCATGATCATCGGCATGACGGCAGCGGTGCTGGTGGGGTTGCTGTAACGACTGACAGAACAACCTACATAGTACCGGGTAGCGTATCTCCGAAACGGAAAGGAATATCAATATGAGAACAGATAGCATGAAGGCAGATAGTATGAAGGCAGATAGTACGAGAACAGATAACATGAAAGCGGATAGCATGACAATAGATAATACAGAACTGAATAGTGGAGAAGCAACAAAGGAACAGACCGGGCAGACTCCGGATACCTGGCAGGCCTACACAAAGAAAACACATGTCATCGGGCGGACTGTGAGTATCATTACGCTGGTGATGTTGGTGGGAGCACCGTTTCTCATCGGTAAGCTTTTAGGTGCGTATCCGGATCTGGGTGCTGTCGGCAAGGGGTTCCTCTCTGTGGGAATCGTATGGCTGGTCAGCAGCATCGCGGAGTTTTTGATCTACACACCGATGCTGGGAGCCGGCGGCGGATACCTGGCATTTATCACCGGTAACCTGATCAATATGAAGATCCCCTGCGCGGTCAATGCGAGAGACATGGTAGGAGCGAAGACCGGAACCCCGGAAAATGAGATCATCTCCACGATCTCCATTGCCACATCTTCTCTGGTGACAATCCTCGTCCTGGCGCTGGGCGTGTTATTGATGGTGCCGCTGCAGCCCGTGCTGCAGAGCGAAGTATTGCAGCCGGCTTTTGAAAATGTGGTTCCGGCGCTGTTCGGTGCCATGGCGTACAAATATTACCGGAAAAATATGAAGATCGCTGCATTGCCGCTGATCCTCATGAGCCTGTTATTCATTCTGGTACCGTCCCTGATCGGCTCCACCAGCTTTATGATCGTTCCTTCCGGCGCGATTGCCATCGGTGTGGCATATCTGCTGTTCCGGAAAAAGAATACACAGAAAACGACAGAAGAATAATTAAGAAAAGAGGACAGATATGAAATACATAGGTTTGATACTTCTTGCAGTGTTGGCTGTGATCGTATTGTTACTGTTGATCGCAGTGCTCCGTACCTTATTGATGCCGTCGAAGACTTCGACTTATGTGGCAGACGAACCGGAGGAGGAAGCGCTGGCACTGGCAGAGAAGCTGTCGAAAATGATCCAATATGACACCACCTCCTATGCCAACGTGGCAGAGGTGGAGAAATTCTTAGGCTTCCATAAGGTGCTGGAGGAACTGTTCCCTCTGGTACATGAGAAGCTGGAGAAGACAGAGATTGATGGGAATCTGTTATTTTACTGGAAAGGAAAAAGCTGTGAAAAACCGATCCTGCTCATGAGCCACCAGGATGTGGTGCCGGCGGAAGGTGAATGGATTCATGCACCATTTTCCGGAGATATCGCAGAAGGAAAAGTATGGGGCAGAGGCGCATCCGATACCAAGGCCTCTGTAATGGCATTTTTCCAGGCGGTGGAGGAACTCCTGTCGGAAGGGTTCGTCCCGCCCACCGATGTCTATCTGGCAAGCTCCTGCACGGAAGAGTGGGGCGGTGACGGTGCACCGAAGATTGTGGCAGAATTGCAGCGCAGAGGGATCGAGCTGTTCCTGGTATGCGATGAGGGTGGTGCAATCATCACCGAACCCATCGGCGGCATTCATGGCAATTTTGCAATGGTAGGCGTGTTTGAAAAGGGCAAGGCAGATGTGAAGTTCACCGCACGGAGCAACGGCGGTCATGCCAGCGCACCGTCGAAGGGAACTCCCATTGCCAGATTATCCGCTTTTGTCAATGAGGTGGAGACGCATTCCCCGTTCCGGAAAAAGCTGTTGCCGGAGGTATCGGCGATGTTCACAGAACTGGCTCCCTATGCCGGATTCGGAATGAAGCTGGTATTCGGCAATGTGTGGCTGTTCGGCCCGGTATTAAAAGCGGTCATGCCTGCGATCAGCGCCCAGGCAGGTGCAATGCTGAAGACGACGATCGCTTTCACGGTGCAGAAGGGATCCGATGCCTATAATGTGCTGCCTCAGGAAGCCTATGTGGGCGCTAACATGCGTTTTATTCCTCATCAGGGGGAAAAAGAGAGCCTGGAGATCATCAAAAAAGTAGCAGATAAATACGGTCTGGAGACCGAAGTGCTGCATGCCAATGATTATACGCCGCCTGTGGATATTCACGGAGAAGCATTCCATCTGGTGGAGCAGACCATTGCGGATACTTTCCCGGGACTGCCTTCCAGTCCTTATGTGATGACGGGTGCGACCGATGCACAGTTTTACCAGCCCATCTGCAAGAACTGCATCCGCTTCGCACCGGTAGTATTCGGACCGGAGCAGATGAAGGGCATGCACGGACTGAATGAGAATATTGAGTATAACTGTCTGCCCGGAGCAGTCCGTTTTTACAAGAATCTGATCCGTGCGGAGAAATAAGGAGCAAAAGCTATGAACACCATGACGACCTATTCCGGCAGAAAATTCGATCCCATTCAGATGACACCGGGAGATGTCTATATCGAAGATATCGCCCATGCGCTGAGCTTACTGTGCCGGGGCGGTGGACAGCTGACCTATTTTTATTCGGTGGGACAGCATTCGCTCAACTGTGCTGCGGAAGCGAAAGCCAGAGGGTGGTCTAAGAGGCAGCAGCTCGCCTGTCTGCTCCATGATGCCAGCGAGGGATATATTTCGGATATCATTCGCCCGGTGAAGATCTATCTGACCAATTATCTGGAGATCGAAAGTAAGATTATGGGAACAATTCTCACACATTTCGGACTGGATGATCTGACGGAAGAGGAGAACCTCCGCTGGAAACAGATCGACGATGAGATCCTGGAGTTGGAACTGAAGACATTGCTTCACGGCGAAGAGAACAGAGCAGTGCCGCCGCTTTTTTCCGTGCCGGATCTGGCGGAGCATACGCCCGGAGAGATTGAAGTCAGATTCTTACAAGAGGCAGAGCGTCTGGGGGTGCACGGAAGTGATCGTTGAGAAGAAGCCGGAGCGCAGTTATTCTACGACAGTAATGTACATTCTGGCATATTTGGATCGTTATGGCTATCCGGTATTGATTCTGATAGCCGGAGCGCTGGCAGACTTCTACCGGGGGAGTAACGGAGAGTGAGGATCCATCGGTTACGGAATCGCAACCGCTTATGCAAAAGAAGGTGCCAATCTGGTGCTGACCGGACGCAATGTACAGAAGCTGACGGATGCGAAGGAAGAACTGGAGGCAAAGTACGGTATCAAGGTACTTCCCGTACAGGCAGATGTCAGCGCCGGTTCAGACAATGAAGCGATCGTACAGAACGTGGTGAAGCAGGCGATTGACACTTTCGGAAGGATCGATGTACTGATCAACAATGCGCAGGCTTCCGCTTCCGGCGTAACCATCGCAGATCATACCACCGAGCAGTTTGATCTGGCGGTATATTCCGGTCTGTATGCAGCATTCTACTATATGAAGGCTTGCTATCCTTATCTGAAGGAGACCAAGGGTTCTGTTATTAACTTTGCCTCCGGAGCAGGTCTCTTCGGTAATTTCGGACAGTGCGCTTATGCGGCAGCCAAGGAAGGTAGCCGCGGACTGACCAGAGTCGCAGCTACCGAGTGGGGTCCCGATGGCATCAATGTCAACGTTGTATGTCCTCTGGCATGGACCGCACAGTTGGAGAAATTCGAGCAGGCATATCCCGATGCTTTCAAGGCAAACGTCAAGATGCCTCCTATGGGACATTACGGCGACGTGGAGAAGGAGATCGGCCGCGTCTGCGTACAGCTGGCTTCTCCCGACTTCAAGTATATGAGCGGTGAGACCCTGACACTGGAAGGCGCTATGGGACAGAGACCGTAAGTGGGTTTTTCATCTATTGCGGGATGCGTCCTACGGTACGAAATATCAGCATTTCAAGCTGATCCGCAACAATACCGTTATGATCATTGCGCACCGTATGAGTACCGTGGCAACTGCAGACAATACAAAGCTTCAAAAATCCGGGACAGTTCCTTTCCCGGATTTTTTTATTATTAATGTAATAATGTTATGAAATACATGCATAAAGCTTGAAAAAAAGATTTGAGTATGTATAATTGTCAAAGAAACACATGCGTAGAAAGCGAAAAAAGAAATCAGGCATGTAAGGAACAAAATAAAACAGAAAATGTGAGGAATACCATGCAGATAACAGCAATGAAAAAAGATGATTTTTACAGGCAGATGTTCAAACTGACCATCCCAATCATTATACAGAATCTGCTCAGTGCAGCGGTAAATTCCGCGGATGTCATTATGTTAAACTATGTGGGACAGTCCGCAATATCCGCAGTATCCCTGGCGTCAAATTTTTCGAATGTCCTGTTTATGGTATATTACGGACTGGGGACGGGAGCCACTCTCTTGTGCGCCCAATATTATGGAAAGGGGAACCTGGAAGCAATTCATACTGTAGAAGGAATCACACTTCGTTTCTCTATGGCAATTTCAGGTATTGTTGCGCTGATTGCATTTTTCCTCCCTCAGAAGATGATGCTTCTCTTTACACCTGATCAGGAGCTGATCACTATCGGCGCCTCTTATCTGCGGATCATGGGCATCACATACCTGTGCTGGGGCATCACGGAAGTGTATCTTGCCATTCTGCGAAGCGTAGGTCGTGTGACGGTCAGTATGGCGTTGAATATGCTGGCTTTCGTATTGAATGTCATTCTGAATGCCACATTTATCTTCGGACTGTTCGGCATGCCAAAGCTGGGAGCTACCGGTGTCGCCATTGCCACAGCCCTGTCCCGACTGGTGGAACTGGTGGCATGTTTCATTGTATCTTTCTTGAGCAAAAATGTAAAACTGCATCCGAAGTACCTGTTCGTTCACAGTAAGGTGCTGACACAAGATTTCATGCGTCTGTCTCTGCCCGCACTTTGCAACGATGTGTCCTGGAGTGTGGCGTTTTCCATGTATTCCGTGATCCTTGGGCATCTGGGAACAGATGCGGTGGCCGCTAATTCACTGGTCGTCGTAGTGCGCAATATCGGTACGGTGTTCTGCTTTGCCATTGCCAGTGCAGGTGGCATATTACTGGGAAATATTATGGGACAAGGCGATCTGGAGAAGTCAAAGAGTTACGCTTCCCGGATGTTGAAGATGACGGTAATCGCCGGAGCTATAGGCGGCCTGATCGTACTGGCAATTACACCCTTTGTGTTACGGTTTGCTACATTGAATGACACTGCCATGCATTATCTGAAATATATGCTGCTCATTAATACTTATTATATTATGGGCGCTGCCGTGAATACGGCGCTGATCGCCGGAGTATTCCGTGCCGGCGGAGATACGAAGTTTGGATTGATCTGCGATACGATCGATATGTGGTGCTATGCGATCCCTCTGGGATTCTTCGCCGCATTTGTACTGAAACTCCCGGTGCTGTGGGTCTATTTCCTATTATGCACCGATGAATTCGTCAAATGGCCCTGGGTCATTAAGCATTACCGCGAGGGCAAATGGGCGAAGAATATTACCAGAGAAGAAGTATGATCCTGAATTTAATTACATAGCCTTTTCCTGTTCTTCCTGAATCTCGGGGAAGACAGATAACATGGGCTTTACGTCTTCTTTTTTAATGATACGTGCCACGTAATTTTTTGTGATCTTCATTACTACGGGAGACAGGGCTATGACACCGATCAGGTTGGGAATCGCCATCAGACCGTTGAAGGTATCGGACAGATCCCAGGCAAGACCTAAGTTCATGGTGCAGCCGATGAAGATCATCAGTACGAATGCAATCTTGTAGACAATGGTGGATTTCGTACCAAATAAATATTCACATGCCTTGGATCCGTAGTGACTCCAGCCCAGTACAGTAGAGAAGGCGAACAGCAGGATCGCAATGGCGATGAAGGCGGGACCGAAGCTGCCAAATACGGTAGCAAAAGCCTGACCCACCAGAGCGGAACCGGACACATCCACCAGTACGGCACCGGTATCCAGGTCGATCAGTCCGGAGGACAGAACTGCGAAAGCTGTCAGTGTACATACGACCATGGTGTCAGCGAAGACTTCGAAGATGCCCCACATACCCTGACGTACGGGCTCTTTTACGTTGGAACTGGAATGTACCATAACAGAAGAACCAAGACCGGCTTCGTTAGAGAACACACCACGCTTCATGCCCCAGGTCAGAGCCAGCTTCACTCCGGAGCCCACGATACCACCGCCCACGGCGCGCAGACCGAATGCACCTTTGAAAATAGCGGTGAACACAACACTCACGTGATTGATATTTGCAAAAAAGATCACCAGTGCACCGATGACATAAGCAATTGCCATGAAAGGAACCAGCTTCTCAGTGACAGCTGCGATTCTTTTTAATCCGCCGACAATGACCAGCGCACCGATGATCACCAGAACAATGCCGGTGGCGGTAGCGGGAATAGAAAAGGCGGAGGTCATATTCGCCGCAATCGAATTGACCTGACTCATGTTGCCGATACCAAAGGAGGCTAACAGACAGAAGGCAGAGAAGAACACAGCCAGTACGGCACCGATCTGTTTGCAGCCCTTATAGGAACCGAGACCGTCCTTTAAGTAGTACATGGCACCACCACTCCACTCGCCTTTGGAGTTCCTGCGGCGATAATAGATGCCAAGTACATTTTCAGAATAATTGGTCATCATGCCGAAGAAAGCCACGACCCACATCCAGAAGATGGCGCCGGGACCGCCGGCGACCAGTGCACTTGCCACCCCGACGATATTACCGGTACCGATCGTGGCAGCCAGTGCGGTGCACAGCGACTGGAACTGGGAAATGGACTGATCTCCGGCCTCCGTATGTTTCGTTACATGCTCATCGTGAAAGATGCCGCCCACCGTGTTTTTGAACCAGTGTCCCAGATGGGATAACTGGAAAAATTTCGTCAGGATCGTCATCAGAATACCGGTACCTACCAGCAGTACCAGCATGGGGACACCCCATACGAATCCATTGACGGCACTGTTCACATTGGCTATGAGTTCTACCATATACATTCTCCTCCTTTGTTTTCAGGTAAAAGAAAAAGCGCAGACACCCGAAGATGTCCACGCTGACATAGTTATCTAATCTGTATTTCGTTTCTGATTTTTTCCCAGTATAACATATAGGAAAAGATGCCGCAAGAGAAAATTTTTCTCAAAACCCCTATTGACCTAAAGTTAGCTTTAGGTATTATGATAAAATCATCCCTTCAGAAACGTTTCTAACGGAAAAAAAGGTGAAAATAAGGAACGAAGCATAAGTTTTGAAAGGAGAAGCAAAATGTATCAGAATACTTTGACTTTAAATAATGGTGTGAAGATCCAGCAACTGGGACTGGGAACCTGGTTTATTCCCGATGACCAGGCGGCAGAGGCAGTAAAGGCAGCAGTGGCACTGGGCTACCGTCATATCGATACCGCACAGGCCTACGGCAACGAGCGTGGTGTGGGAGAAGGTGTGAGAACCTGTGGCGTACCCAGAGAGGAACTGTTCGTGGTATCCAAGGTGGCAGCAGAGCACAAGACTTACGAATCCGCAGCCGCAAGCATCGACGAGACCCTGGCAAAAATGGGACTGGATTATCTGGATATGATGATCATTCACTCTCCCCAGCCCTGGGTGGAAGTCAACCAGAGTGAGAACCGTTATGTGGAAGGCAACAGAGCAGCCTGGAGAGCACTGGAGGACGCTTATAAGGCCGGAAAGCTGAAAGCAATCGGTATTTCCAATTTCCAGGTGGGAGACATTGAGAGCCTGCTGGAGACCGCTGAGATCAAACCGATGGTTAACCAGATCCTGTGCCACATCAGCAACACTCCGTTGGAACTGGTAGAGTACTGCCAGAAGAACGGCATTGCAGTAGAGGCTTATTCCCCTATTGCCCACGGAGAGATCCTGCATCAGCCCGAGATTCAGGCCATGGCAGAAAAATACGGTGTTTCCGTACCGCAGCTGTGCATCCGGTATACTTTGCAGTTAGGCACCATCTCTCTGCCCAAGACCGGCAATCCCGAGCATATGAAGATCAATGCTGAGGTAGACTTTGAGATCAGCGCAGAGGATATGGAAGTCTTGAAGAACATCAAGCATATTGAAAGCTATGGCGCTAACAGTGGATTCCCCGTATATGGTGGAAAACTGTAAGACATTATCTGTCGTGGCTGTTGTCGTAGATGGGCTGGATCTCAGGGGGAAGATTATCGGGAAGCATGGCATGGATCCCGTCTTCGTTGCCGTCTTCCATAGCTTTCTCATAGTACCAGCATTTGAATTTCAGCATATCCAGAGTCTTTTCCAGCTGTTTCGTTTCTTCTTCCACTGCGGCCTTGCGGGCTTCGAACATGGCCTTGCGGTCCGCATAAGTGGAAGGCCCTTCCTCCACCCACTCGAAGAACTGGCGGATATTTTGCTCTGGCGGTCTATACCTTTGAACGGTCGCAGATTCTGGGAGGAGTGATATTCGTGACGATCACTTTTTCCTGCATTGTGGGGGCAGCCTATCATGTGAAATGCGGTTTGGCAGAGTATGTATTCCTGCAGCTTGGCCGGGATCGTACAACCAAAGACATGATGTTGGATCTTTCTTCTTTAAAAATTTTCGAATGATAGCTAAGGATTTTCTGAGAATTTCCGATATTCTTATATAGGAAAATACAGACACCATGGATGGATAAATAGCTACGGATGGCTGCCTCATGTGAGGCGACCATCCGTTTTTGTGTAAAGCGAGAACATCGCATGCCTGCATGAAGATTTGACGGGCATTGCGACAGGGCAGCAATCACTGCTCAGAGAGGGAGAGTACTATGGCAATAACAGGAATCGGCTACGGAAGGACATTTGTGTATGAGGCACAGAAGCGAGTAAATGTAGGGGATGTACAGAGTGCGCAGGGAAGTGCGACGGAGACAGCAGAATCCCGTTTCGCGGAGAGCATTGAGGAATTGGCAAAAGAAGACAACACCGTGAAGACTCCGGTGACCCGCGGCGTACAGCTGGCCCGCCATATTGAGGGAAAGGACAAGGTGCCCTATGGAGAAATGGCAGAGGACGGCGTCATTGAATATAACGGTGTGATCTTCGTCTGCGATTATGAGCATAATCGTCTGACACTGGGAGACACCACCAATAAAGAGGACTGTATCAATATCCCGCTGTCTGGCGGTGGAAGTCTGCTGGTGAACCGGGACAACATTGATGCCCTGTCCAAGGCCATCGGCATGTTCAGTCCGGAGGATGTGAAGCGGATCCTGGAGGCACTGGCAAGGGATAACAAGATCCGACAGATGAAGAAGGAATTGGATGACATGGAGAATGGAGACGACGTGGATAACAGTGAGGAGGCGTCAGAGACTGCCGATGTGGACAAGGCAGCGGGAACGGATGCTTCCGGGACAGCAGGAGAACCGGAAGAAGAGGACTTGAGCCTTATGGAGCAGATCAAAGAGAAGATGCAGGAGATCTACGACAAACTTCAGAACGGTGACACGGAGATCAAATTCCAGATCGGTAATCAGGAATTTACCATCAAGGAATGGGATAACTTTTTAGAGAAATTCGACAGTGTGCAGGATGCCATCCGGGCGGCACTGGAGGAGAAGATCGAAAAGGAGGATGAAGAGCGGATCGAAGAAGAGAATCAATCCGGATCCGCACTTAGTCCGGATTTTTCCGATATTCCCGAGGAGATTTTCCGTAAACTTTTTTAAACAGATCCTTGAAATAGTTGCTGTCGTTGAAGCCGTATTCCAGAGCAATATCCGTAATGGAGCTGTCGGAGGTGAGCAGAGCCGTCTGGGCATGCTTTAATCGTACGTAATTTAAATATTCCTTGAAGCCCATACCGGTGATCAGCTTGAATTTTTTACTGAAATAGGTGGGGCTTAGGGAAGCCACGGAGGAGACCTCTTCCAGTGTCAGTGGCTTGCGGAAATTGTTGTAAATGTATTTTGTGGCAAGCAGGATATCCGCATCCCGGGAATTTAGCAGATCCGGTTCCTTTTCATTCATGACGGAATGCCGCATCAGCATGAGCAGGAGCTCTTCCAGATAGCAACGTTCAAAATGCTCGGAGTATTGGTCGAAGCGGGAATTTTCGGTGAGCATACGGGTCAGCAGAGAGCGCAGATATTCCTGGTATACCGTAGGAACGCTGCCCATGAAGGAATGTAGCTGTAGCCCCTGCCCGGATATGGAAGTGAGGCTGTCGGCAGACCAGTCCGATAAATGCAGATATTCTTCTTTGAAATAGATCATTACGATCTCGCAGACCTCTCCGGCAGAATACAGAGAATGATGCAATTCTCCCGGGGCAATGAAGACCAAATCTCCTGATTCCATCTGGTAGACGGTATCTTTTAGTAGGAAACGGCAGCTGCCGGACCAGAGATAGAATATTTCATAAAAGCTGTGATAATGATCGGGCTGCAGGGGAGAAAAATCACCTCTGCGGCCTTTTTCCACGATGATCCGGTCAATATCCTTTCTGCCGCGTCTGCCTTTTTTAGTTGTGATATCCATAGCTGCTCCTTCACTTTTTAAATCTACTGACATTGATACAGTCAGAATACCACAAAAAAACAGTGCTTTCAACATAAACAAGCTATAAAAACAGCAGTAAATATTAAAAAATTACGCTATTATAATAATTGAAAAAGGAACCCGCCTCTTTCAAAAATATACTTTTCTCTCTATTCCCCTCGGTATACTCCCCCTCGCCGAGGGGAATTTTAATTCATAGGAAATTTCTTCCTATGAATTAAAAACGCTCCGCGGGGATCGCGCCGTTCTCGTTCTCACGCATCCGATAGCCCACACCAATCTCAGTGAAGACATACTGGGGCTGTGCGGGATTCTGCTCCAGCTTTCTGCGGATGTTCGCCATGTTGACCCGGAGGATCTGATTATTATTGTCCATATAGGGACCCCAGATAGCATTCATGATATAGCTGTAGGTCAGGACTCTGCCGGAATTTTCCGCTAAAAGTGTAAGCAGCTGGTATTCGATCTGGGTCAGGTGCACCTCTTCGCCCCGCAGGCGGATCAGTCGTTTCTCGAAATCAATCTCCAGATCCAGTGTCTTATATACATGACCGGGAGTCTGGGCGTGGCTGTGCCGCAGAGAAGTGCGGATCCTTGCCATGAGCTCTCCGGTGCCGAAGGGTTTTGTGATATAATCGTCCGCACCCAGATCCAGAGCGGAGACCTTTTCCTGCTCCTTGGTGCGGGCAGATATGATGATCACGGGAACATCGCTCCAGGAGCGCAGCTTTTGCAACACATCCAATCCGTCCATGTCCGGCAGCCCTAAGTCTAGCAGGATCACGTTGGGGCAGAAAGAAGTGCTGAGACTAAGTCCCTCTCTGCCGTTTAAGGCATGCATGATCTTGTAGCCTTCCCGGTCCATGGTAGCGGTGATGAAATTACTGATACTTCTATCGTCTTCGATTAAGAGAACTTTGATCTTATTCATATCTGTGATCCATATCCTTTCCGGTATTTTCAAGAGTTCTGTCTTATGTGGCTGAGAGTACACTTATTTTTCTGAAGCGACAGCTCCCACCTTGGGCAGTGTGAAACAGAATTCCGCGCCATCCGCATGATTCCGGCCACTCAGCGTTCCGTGATGGGCGGTGATGATGGTCTTGCAGATGGACAGACCGATACCCATGCCCTTGCGGGAATCCGAACTCTGGGAATTGTTGTAGGTACCCGTCTCGAACAGATTCTGTAATTTTTCTTCCGACAATCCTTTTCCGTAGTCTCTCACAATAAAAGATACATGCTCCGGATGATCCTCCACGATGAAATCAATGGGCAGGATACTTCCGGAATGAACGATGGCGTTTTCCAGCAGATTGATGGTGACCTGCTCGATCAGCACCGCATCCATGGGGATCATCAGAAATTCCTCGGGGATCTTGACCCGGATGGCGGCATCGGGATAGCGTTTTTCCAGTTTCTCCAAAGCTTCTCCCACCACTTCCTCCACCGGTTCCTCTGTGGTATTGATGCTTAAGCTGTCTCCCTGGATACGAGTGACGGACAGCAGATTTTCCACCATATTCAACAGCCAGTTGGAATCCTCATAGATATTGGTCATGATCGTACGCTGCTCGGTGGAGCTTAGATCGTTCTGACTTTCCAGAAACAGGGAGCTGTTGCCGATGATGCCGGTGAGCGGCGTGCGCAGATCGTGGGAGATGGCGCGCAGTAGATTTGCACGCATCTTTTCCATTTCGGCCTCTGCCAGCCGCTTTTCCCGCTCTGCGATCATCTCGGACTGGATGGTCATATGGGAGGTCATGGTACACAGGATCAGAGTGATCCCACTCATCAGCAGGAAGGTGATAGGGTAGCCGGTCAGTGTGAAATTAAGCTTATAATACGGATAGGTGAACAGATAATTGATCGCTATTACGGAAAAAAGGGTGCAGGCAATGCCGTAGCCGTAGCCCACCGTCCATCTGGCGATGATCACCAGTGCCAGAATGTAGAACAGTGCTACATTGGCATGGTTGTCCGGTACTATATGCTGATATAAAAAAGAGGCAAGAGTGGCGCACAACATGCAGGCAGCACAGATCAGGATACTGATGGCGTGCCTGGTAAAGGGTGGTTTTAAGCGGAAGCTTTTCCGCGGTGATTTTTTATCGGAAAATGATCGGAACACGGTGTGATCCTCCATGAAATATTGTTAGTCGTTTTGCAAATTTATTATAACTTATAGTACCATTTCTTTGCAATGCAGGGTGTAAAGAAGTAGTTAAGAACCTGTGAAATTTTCATAAATTGCCCCAAAACGGTATGACCGGACCTTGGGTTCATGTTAAGATAAAGAAAATATAAAGAAAATTAAGAGAAAGGAAAGACTAATATTGAAGTTATTGAATCCAAAGATCCGGCAAAAATTTGCAGAATCCTTGAAGGCGGTCCTGCCGGTAGTAGGGATCGTGATCGTATTAAGCTTTACCATAGCTCCCATTACCTCCAGTATCTTGCTGTGCTTCCTGGTGGGAGCGGTGATGGTCATGGTCGGTATGATGTTTTTCACTCTCGGTGCAGAGATGTCCATGACCCCCATGGGAGAAAAAGTGGGTGCCAGAATGACCCAGAGTAAAAACATTCTGCTGATCGTAGTGCTATCTTTCCTGTTGGGAGTCGTGATCACCATTTCCGAGCCTGACTTACAGGTGCTGGCGACACAGGTGCCTTCGGTTCCGAACATGACGCTGATCCTGGCAGTGGCAGTGGGCGTGGGAATCTTCCTGGTCATTGCCCTTCTGCGTATGCTGATCGGTGTGGCACTGCCGCCGTTGTTAACCTTTTTCTACATAGCAGTGTTCGTTCTTGCATTTCTCGTACCGGAGAACTTCCGGGCAGTGGCGTTTGATTCCGGAGGTGTGACCACGGGGCCCATGACCGTTCCTTTTATCATGGCACTTGGTGTCGGTATTGCGTCCATCCGTAATGACCATCATGCGGCAGACGACAGCTTCGGTCTGGTAGCACTGTGCTCCATCGGCCCGATCCTGGCGGTCATGGTGCTGGGGCTGATCTATAAGCCGACCAATGCGGATTACCAGCCGGTGGCAATCCCGGAGATCGCTGATTCCGTGGAACTGGCGCAGCTTTTTGCTCATGGGATTCCGGATTATATGAAAGAGATCGCACTCTCATTACTTCCCATTGTATTGTTTTTCGGTCTGTTCCAGATATTTGCCCTGCGTTTGTCGGGGAAGACACTGGCGAAGATCCTGATCGGTCTGGTGTATACTTATATTGGTCTGGTACTGTTTCTGACCGGCGCAAATGTGGGCTTTATGCCTGCCGGTAATTATCTCGGTCAGGTCATGGCAGCCAGATCCTACAGGTGGGTACTGGTGCCGGTGGGAGCACTGATCGGTTACTTTATCGTAAAAGCGGAGCCAGCGGTCTATGTACTGAATCATCAGGTAGAGGAGCTGACGGACGGTGCCATCTCTGCCAGATCCATGGGGGTTTCTCTGTCCGTGGGCGTATCCTTATCCGTAGCACTGGCGATGATCCGCGTGCTGACGGGGATCCCGATTCTATGGTTTTTGATCCCGGGCTATGGTGTGGCGATCGGACTATCCTTTTTTGTACCGAAGATATTCACAGCGATCGCCTTCGACTCCGGCGGTGTGGCGAGCGGTCCCATGACAGCTACCTTTTTACTGCCGTTAGCACAGGGTGCCTGTGTGGTGATGGGCGGCAATTTAGTCGCAGATGCTTTCGGGGTGGTAGCAATGGTAGCCATGACACCGCTGATCACAATCCAAATATTGGGAATGGTATATCAGTTAAAGCAGCCAAAGAGCGGTGCAGGCGTATTTGCCGGTGCGGCGGATGCATTTGGTGCTTTGGATGAGAATGCCATCATTGAACTGTAGGAGGTGTGCCCATGAGTGAATTATATATGATGGTCACCATCACCAATCGTCAGCTGACGAGGAAATTCGTGGAATGCTATAAGGAAAACGGCGCACAGGTCGGCGGTGTTACCGTCGGCCTGGGAACCGCGGCTAACGAGATCTTAGATTATTTCGGACTGGACGGCATGGAGAAGAGCGTATTGTTCCATCTCGTCACAGATGCTGGCTGGCGGCAGATTAAGGCGGCTTTGCGTAAGAAAATGCAGATCGATCTCCCGGGAATGGGAATTGCATTTATCATTCCCGTGAGCAGTGTCGGTGGCAAGAAAGCATTGAATTACCTGACCTGCGGGCAGGAATTTGTAAAAGGAGAGGAGTCCACATTGAAAGAGACGAAGAATGAGCTTCTGGTAGTGATAGCCAATCATGGATATACGGAACTGATCATGGATGCGGCGAGAGAAGTACATGCGGCGGGCGGTACAGTCATCCATGCCAAGGGCACCGGAACAGAGAATGCACAGCAGTTTTTGGGCGTGACATTGGTGCCGGAAAAAGAAATGTTGTTTATTGTGGTAAAAAGAGAGCAGAAAAATTCCATCATGCGTGCTATAATGGAAAAAGCAGGACTGGAGAGTAAGGCGAAAAGCATCGTATTCTCCCTTCCTGTGACTGATACTGCAGGCATGCGCCTGATGGAGGAGATGGAAGAGACATGACAAACGGCTTATCCGGGCCAAGAAAGCAGTTCCTGGATGTACTCCGGGTACTGGCGACCTGCGCAGTGGTGCTGATGCATGTACTGACGGGTGCGACAGATGTGACAGATGCGTCAATAGTGCCGGAATACCGGTCATTATTGCTGTCAGTTATGGATCTGGTGACCTGGTGTGTTCCTATATTTTTAATGATCTCGGGATATTTGTTCCTGAATCCGGAACGCACATTGACTTATCCGGTCATGATTAAAAAATATTGCAGGAGGATTGCACTGGCGATCCTCCTATTCGGCGTTCCGTATGCAGCTTCCGAGCTGGTGGTGGCGGAGCGTACCTTCCGGATCATGATGATCCCGGAGGCACTGAAGATGACCTTGACGGGACATACCTGGTCCCATATGTGGTATCTGTATCTGATATTGTTTCTGTATCTGATCACACCGCTTCTGAAAAAAGTGCTGCAGATTCTGCCGTTGTGGAGTGTTGGAACAGTGATGGCAGTGATCTTCTTAGGAAGCAGTGTGGCACCGTTTCTAAATAAGGTACTGGATGTCAACAGTATTCCGGTATTGCCGGATGGCGGTGTGTATTTCCTGTATTATCTGTGTGGATATTTCTTCGCGGTGAGAGAAGTATGTGCGGACAAGGGAAGGAACACAGGTGGGCAGATGGTGGAGTCCGGAAGTGGTAGAAGCGCCGGAGGCAATACGGAATGTGACGGAGAAACACAAAACGTGGAAAGACGGGCATGGAATGTATGGCTGACAGCTGCAGTAGCGGTTCTGGCTCTGGGAATGATCCTAAGCAGAACACTTGCGGGATTCTCCATTCAGATGGCATACAATTATCCGTTTACAGTACTGCTTGCAGTGCTTCTGTTCGCTGCAGGATGGAATAGGGGACAGGATGGCGCGGCTTCTGCTGCCCGGGAGAAGGACAGAATACACCGGATCCCCTGGCAAGAGGCGGGAGCCTTGAGCTTCGCCGTATACCTGGTACATCCGGTGTATGTGAACCTGCTGTATAAATTCGTGAAGATCACACCCTTTACGGTGTTGGAACAATGCGGTGTGCAGTCTGTTGTTGCAGGACATGCGGTGTTGATTTTGTTGCTGGCTGTATTCTGTCTGGTAGTGCTGGCACTGGCAACGGCAACCGCATGGGTGCTGCGCAAGATCCCGGTGCTAAGAAAATTCGTGTTGTGATTAGATGTGAAATATAGGCGGCAAATCTGGTTTTACATTACAAATATTTGATAATAGCATACTCCTTGCCAGCAGAAGACTTCTATGCTAGAATGTGCATAAAGCATAGAAGTTTTCTATTTCTACAAATATCTTGTGAAGTTCTGAATAGCGAGTCGGAAAGTCCATGCTTTCATTCCAAATTTACAACATTCTAAAATAACAGCGGGGTTTTGACTGCGATATACGTACTTTGTATGGGACATAGGTATGTCTGTTTTTGTTACTATAATCTCATAAACATGGAATGTCTGCACAGACTGGCACTTCAAGTTGTCATAGGGAGAATTTATGATAGAAATTAAACCAGAAGCGAAAAAGACGGATGGTATTACAAATGATTTAGTTGAAATCACTCAACCGTCGATTGAAAAAATGATTTATGTTATTAGAGATAAGCAAGTCATGCTGGATAGTGATCTTGCCATTCTTTATCAGGTAGAGACAGGGGCATTGAATAGAGCAGTAAAAAGAAATATTAGTAGATTTCCAGAAGATTTTCGCTTTCAGCTCACGAAAGAGGAGTATCAGAACTTGAGATGCCAAACTGGCATTTCAAGTTTTGCGCAGGGCGAAAATAATTATGGTGGTCGTAGGACTCTTCCTTATGTATTTACAGAACAGGGAATCTCTATGTTAGCTAGTGTTCTACATAGCGAAGTGGCAATTAAGGTAAGCATTGGTATTATGCGCGCATTCGTGGAAATGAGGCGATTTATTGCTAATAACGCCTTGCTTTTTGAGCGTATCAGTAATGTGGAGTTAAAACAACTGGAATATCAAAAGCAAACGGATGAAAAATTGGATCAGATATTTGAATATATATCGGACCATGAGGAATCAAATCAGAAAGTCTTTTTTGATGGACAGATATATGATGCTTTTAGCATAATTGTTAGCCTGATTCAAAAAGCGGAAAAGGAAATCGTTTTAATTGATGGCTATGTGGATATAGGAACGCTGAATCTTCTCACAAAAAAGAATGAAAATGTGACTGTTGTGATGTATACATTGAAAAGAACCAAGTTATCTCAAGAAGATGTTAATAATTTCAACAGCCAGTATCCTTTACTGGAAGTGCGGTACACGAAAGTATTTCATGATCGCTTTTTAATCTTGGATAAGAAAAATGTTTATCATATAGGAGCCTCCTTAAAAGATGCAGGAAAAAAGTGTTTTGGAATTTCTCTGATTGAGGATGCTGGTATTGTGAGAGACATTCTTCAGAGATTGGAGATTGAAACAGAGGAGTAAAAACGCACCATATTTGGAATTCAATCATCAGGCGATAGTTGCTGACTTTGGCTGTAATCAAGAAGGAGCCTCGACCAGAGGCTCCTTTTTGATTAGGCTTATGATGCTAGTCAGATCACTTTCGCTGCCAGCGTCCGGAAGCACCGCAGGGCAGGACCAAACCGCTCTCGGTGACGGGCAGGCCGATCTCTCCGGCTTCCACATGACCGCCGAACTTTTTCGTCAGGGTGGAATTCATCATATAGGACAGCACGGCGGGCTGCAATCCTGTGGTGTAGGAATTGATCAGGAAGAACAGCGCATCATCGGATAAAAGCTGTGCGGTCAGTCCTACGAAATCCCAGATATTATCTTCTATTTTCCAGATCTCACCCTTGGGACCTCTGCCGTAGGAAGGGGGATCCATGATGATGCCGTCGTATTTGTTGCCCCGGCGGATCTCACGCTCTACGAACTTCATACAGTCGTCCACCAGCCAACGGATAGGAGCATCGGCAAGCCCGCTGGCAGCAGCGTTCTCCTTCGCCCAGCCGACCATACCCTTGGACGCATCCACATGGGTCACAGCAGCTCCCGCAGCTGCAGCGGATACAGTGGCACCACCGGTGTATGCGAAGAGGTTCAGTACCTTCACGGGTCTGCCTGCCTCATGGATCAGGCCGGAGAACCAGTCCCAGTTCACAGCCTGCTCCGGGAACAGACCGGTATGCTTGAAACTGAAGGGCTTCAGGTGGAAGGTCAGAGGATCAGCCTTACCGGAGGCTTCCTTCTGAAAAGGCAGGGCGTAATGGATCGCCCATTCATCCGGCAGATGGAAGAACTCCCATTCTCCGCCGCCCTTGGCACTTCTGTGGTAATGACCGTTTTTCTGCTTCCAGCCCTTATGATCGTGGGGCGTCTTCCAGATGACCTGGGGATCCGGACGCACCAGAATATAATCTCCCCAACGCTCTAACTTTTCTCCGCTGGACGTATCCAGCACTTCGTAATCTTTCCAATTATCTGCAATCCACATATAGAAACCTTTCTGTGTGTATATTTGTAACTAACTTTTATAGGACATAATAATAGAATATAATACCAGAAAGACTTTTTCAAGGAATACTTGCAGAGAGAGGTTAGATGGTTGAAGAACTGAACGACTTTAAAGGTGGAATGACGGAAAACTATCAAATCAAACTTTCACGCATTACAGCGATAGCAAACTAATTTGTTGACGATAAGCCATTTCTTGTATATAATAAATCGTATCACTGTATACAATTAAGAAAATGTACAAGAAGAATTCTAGGAGGCTATTATGACAGGAAATACGCTGGGCTGGGTAATTGTAGCATTCGTGCTGTATTTACTCATGATGATCGCTATCGGAGCGTTCTATGCAAAGGGAAACAACAATTCCGAAGATTACTTTTTAGGAGGCAGAAAGCTGAACGGCTTCGTCGCTGCACTGTCCGCGCAGGCATCGGACATGAGCGGATGGCTGCTAATGGGACTGCCGGGAGCTATTTACTTAACCGGTGTCGGAGGTGACGGCTGGATCGCCATCGGACTTTTCATCGGCACGACGTTAAACTGGCTGTTCATCGCCACGAAGCTGCGCAGATATACGATCCGCGCTAATAACTCTGTGACACTGCCTACTTATTTTGAAAACAGATTCCATGATGAGAAGAAAGTATTGATGACTGTTTCTTCTATTACTATTGTAGTATTTTTCCTGGTATATTGTGCGTCCGCACTTTCTGCCGGCGGTCAGCTGTTTGAGTCTGTGTTCGGTATTGATTATCATGTGGCATTGACCATCGGTGCACTGGTAGTGCTGGTATATACCTTTCTCGGTGGATTTACTGCGGTATGTGTGACAGACTTTATTCAGGGCATGCTGATGCTGGTCGGTATTCTGGCAGTACCTTTATTTGCTTATCATTTTATGACAATCGGCGGCACGACATTGTCAGCCGGTCTGGAAGCCAGCGGTGCTGACAGTGCCAACTTCCTGAACCTGATGAAGAACGGTGATGGCAGCAACAATATCATCAGCGTGATCTCCGGTCTCGGTTGGGGACTGGGATATTTTGGTATGCCCCACATCCTGGTGAGATTTATGGCAGTCCGGGATGAGAAGGAAATGACCAAGTCCAAGGCTACAGCCATCAGCTGGGTAGCATTATCCCTGGGATTTGCAGTGTTTATCGGTATCCTGGGCAGAGCTTATCTGCCGGAACTGGTGAACGGCAATAATGAGAAGGTATTTATCGAGATGATCAAGAAGGTATTTACCGTGGAGATGCGGGCTCCGTTCATTGCAGGATTGTTCCTCTGCGGTATCCTGGCAGCAATCATGTCCACGGCGGATTCCCAGCTGTTAGTCAGCGCCTCCAGCGTAGCGGAAGATATCTTCAAAGGACTGCTCAAAAAAGATGCAGATGATAAGACCGTTATGAATGTCAGCCGTGTCACAGTACTGGTAGTAGCTGTGCTGGCTTACATCATCGCATGGAATCCGAACAACACCGTTATGGGATTGGTGTCCAACGCGTGGGCAGGTTTAGGTGCCGCATTCGGTCCGCTGGTAGTGATGTCCTTATATTGGAAGAGAACCAATTTCACCGGAGCAGTAGCCGGGATTGTCACCGGAGCACTTGCCGTTATCATCTGGGATTACATTCCGCTCATGGGGGGACAGACCCTGGGCAAAGCTACCGGATTGTATTCCCTGGTAGTCGGCTTCGGGCTGGGACTTATCGCTATCATTGCAGTCAGCCTCGCTACCAAGGCTCCTTCAGAAGAAATGCTGCAGGAGTTCGAGGACGTGAAGGCAAACCGGCTGTAACAGATCGTTGATGAAGTAAACATAGACAGACAAAAATACTGATGGACAGCGAAGATATCTGCCTGTCAGTATTTTTATGTATTTGTGTTGGCGAGGGTATGTGAGGCAAAACCAAGTCGATTATACCCTTTGGCTTTCGGACCAGTGGGGCTTAGCAAGAGATTTTGTCGGAATAAGCCCCGGCGATCTCGGACCAGTGGGGCGCAGAAAGAGATTTTGTCGGAATAAGCCCCGGCAGCATCTAAGAGCATCCAGGGGACGGTTTCGTTTATTAAAAAATAATGGGTGATATTATACTGGGCTATATTATATATTAAGAAGAAACTCACAAAAATACAGTGGCAAACCTATGCAAAACAACAAAAATAAATTGTTTTGAAAAAAATACAATTTTTTGAAAAAAAGTCTTGCAATGCCCATAAATTCAATGTATACTAATCCTTGCTGTGGCATGATAGCTGTGAAGCGTGAGGTTGCCGGTTCCCAGTAATGGAGATCGGGTTTTCCGTGGAGCGAATGTCAAGTTAGAAAACTGACGGCAAGTCACTGTACCAATTAACATCTGCCTTGAGCAGTAACAACGTGTAAGTTTATGACCGGAGAGAAGAAAGCGTTGCACAAAGGTCGCAGACACACACGGGAAAGTGTACAGTCACCGCTTGTCCGTACAAAAAGTAAGTATTAACTTACAAAAGTGCGAAAAGGAGGCGACTTTTTTTATGGCAAATCAGGTAATGAGAATTACATTGAAAGCTTATGAACATCAGCTTGTTGATGCATCTGCCAAAAAAATCATCGAAACTGTTAAGAAGACCGGAGCTCAGGTGAGTGGTCCCGTGCCTCTTCCTACCAAGAAGGAAGTTGTTACCATTCTGAGAGCAGTACACAAGGACAAGGACTCCAGAGAACAGTTCGAGCAGAGAACTCACAAGAGACTGATCGACATCATGGCTCCTACTCAGAAGACTGTTGATGCTCTTCAGAGACTGGAAATGCCTGCCGGTGTTTACATCGACATCAAGATGAAAAATAACTAATAAGTTTTTCAAAGTAAAGCCAAACAACAAAAACCTCTACTTAGACGTAAGAACACAGGGCGATAAATTCGCCGGGGAAATACGCACAGCGTATTTCTAAGTGTTTCACAGAAACACTTTGGGTTTCGCAGAAACACTTTGGTCCGCTATGTAGAACACAGGAGGTAAAAATGAAGAAAGCAATTTTGACAACAAAAGTTGGAATGACCCAGATCTTCAATGAAGATGGCGTGCTCGTTCCCGTAACCGTGCTTCAGGCTGGTCCCTGCGTGGTTACTCAGGTAAAGACCGTGGAGAATGACGGCTACAGTGCTGTACAGGTAGGCTTCGTTGACAAGAAGGATAAGGTTGTTAACAAGGATGCCAGCGGCAAGAAGCAGATCGTACACAGACATGGTGTTAACAAAGCAGAGCAGGGCCACTTCAAGAAGGCTGGCGTAAGCTCCAAGAGATATGTAAGAGAGTTTAAGTTTGAGAACGCTGAGGAGTACACCCTTGGTGCAGAGATCAAAGCTGACATCTTCGCTGCAGGCGATAAGGTAGACGCTTCCGCAATCTCCAAAGGTAAGGGCTTCCAGGGCGCAATCAAGAGATTTGGACAGCACAGAGGACCTATGGCTCATGGTTCCAAGTTCCATCGTCATCAGGGTTCCAATGGTGCATGTTCCTCCCCTAGCCGTGTATTCAAGGGCAAGGGAATGCCTGGACATATGGGTTGTGTAAAGGTAACTGTTCAGAATCTTGAGGTCGTAAGAGTAGATGCTGAGAAGAATCTGCTTCTGGTAAAGGGCGCAGTTCCCGGACCTAAGAAAGCTTTAGTAACCATCAAAGAGACCGTTAAGGTTGAGGCATAGTTTAGGACGAAAGGAGGACCAATCAGATGGCAAACGTATCTGTTTACAATATGGAAGGCAAAGAAGTTGGTACAATCGAATTAAACGATGCAGTGTTTGGTGTTGAAGTGAACGAGCACCTGGTACACATGGCAGTTGTACAGCAACTTGCAAATAATCGTCAGGGAACTCAGAAAGCAAAGACCCGTTCTGAGGTATCCGGTGGCGGAAGAAAGCCCTGGAGACAGAAGGGAACCGGTCATGCAAGACAGGGTTCAACCAGATCTCCTCAGTGGGCAGGCGGCGGCGTAGTATTCGCTCCCGTTCCCAGAGATTACTCTTTCAAGCTTAACAAGAAAGAGAAGAGAGCAGCTCTGAAGTCTGCACTGACCAGCAAGGTTCAGGGAAGCAGCCTGATCGTAGTAGATGAGCTGAAATTCGACGAGATCAAGACCAAGAACTTCGCCAATGTTATGAATAACTTAAAGGTAGAAAAGGGACTGGTAGTGATCGCTGATAACGATACTAACGTAGTTATGTCCGCTAGAAACGTAGCTGATGTAGATACCACCCTGGTAAATACCATCAACGTTTACGACGTAATGAAGGCTAAGACAGTTGTCCTGACCAAGGACGCTGTTGCAAAGATTGAGGAGGTATACGCATAATGGCTGATATTAAATACTATGATGTAATCCTCAAACCCGTTATTACCGAGAAGAGCATGGCCGGCATGGGCGAGAAGAAGTACACCTTCCTCGTTCACACCGAAGCTAACAAGTCTCAGATCAAAGAGGCTGTTGAGAAGATGTTCGAAGGTACCAAGGTTAAGAGTGTTAACACCATCAACATGGATGGCAAGAACAAGAGACGTGGAATGGTTACCGGCAAGACCGCTAAGACCAAGAAGGCAATTGTTCAGTTAACAGCAGATAGCAAAGAGATCGAGATCTTCGCGGGTCTGTAAGAGTAAAGCTACTGCTTAAGATTCAGGTATGCGGCACAAAAGTGCTCGCGCAAAAAATCATCGTAAAGGAGATACAGTAATGGGAATTAAGACATACAACCCCTATACACCTTCCAGAAGAAACATGACTGGTTCTGATTTCGCTGAGATCACCAAGACCTCTCCCGAGAAGAGCCTGTGTGTTTCCCTGAAGAAGAACTCCGGCCGTAACAATCAGGGTAAGATCACTGTAAGACATCGCGGCGGCGGTTCCAGAAGAAAATACAGAGTAATTGATTTCAAGAGATACAAGGATGGCATCCCTGCTACCGTAATCGGTATCGAGTATGATCCTAACAGAACAGCAAACATCGCGCTGATCTGCTATGAAGACGGTACCAAGTCCTATATCCTCGCTCCCGAAGGTCTGACCGACGGAATGAAGGTTATGAACGGTGCAGAGGCCGAGGTCAGAGTAGGTAACTGCTTACCTCTGTCCGAGATTCCTGTAGGTACTCAGGTACACAACGTTGAGTTATATCCCGGCAAGGGCGGCCAGCTGGTTCGTTCCGCCGGTAACAGCGCACAGCTGATGGCAAAAGAAGGTAAGTACGCTACTCTTCGTCTTCCCTCCGGTGAGATGAGAATGGTTCCCCTGGTTTGCCGTGCAACTGTTGGTGTTGTAGGTAACGTTGATCATAGCCTGGTTAAGATCGGTAAAGCCGGACGTAAGCGTCACATGGGCATCCGCCCCACCGTACGTGGTTCCGTCATGAACCCCAACGACCATCCTCATGGTGGTGGTGAAGGTAAGACCGGTATCGGTCGTCCCGGCCCCAGCACACCTTGGGGTAAACCTGCTCTTGGTCTGAAGACACGTAAATCTAAGAAGGCTTCCAACAAGCTGATCGTAAGAAGACGTGACGGCAGAGCAATCAAATAGTTAAGGAGGAAAGATCATGGCTAGATCACTGAAAAAAGGACCTTTCGCAGACGCAAGCCTGTTAAAGAAAGTCGACGCTTTAAATGCATCAGGACAGAAGCAGGTTATTAAGACCTGGTCCCGTCGTTCTACAATTTTCCCTTCCTTCGTAGGACATACGATTGCTGTTCATGATGGTAGAAAGCATGTTCCCGTATACGTTACTGAGGATATGGTTGGCCACAAGCTCGGTGAGTTCGTTGCAACCAGAACCTTCAGAGGTCACGGTAAGGACGAGAAGAAATCCAAGGTTAAATAATAATTTTATTGACCTGGAGCTAAAAATATGCTATCTTATATAGATGGCTGGGAGAGCTATGCGCTCTCCCGAGGGTCTTCCCTCGAAATTATATATTAAGAGGAAAGAAGACGGGATATTTTTGTGCGCAGCACTTAGGAAACACACGGGTGCGTTGCGCAGTTTCAGTTTGAAAGGAGGACCAAATCTATGGCTAAAGGACATAGATCCCAAATTAAGAGAGAAAGAAACGCTCAGAAAGATACAAGACCTTCAGCTAAGCTGTCTTACGCAAGAGTATCTGTTCAGAAGGCTTGTTTCGTATTAGATGCCATCAGAGGCAAAGATGTACAGACTGCACTTGGTATTCTGGAGTACAATCCCAGATATGCTTCCAGCCTGATCAAGAAGCTGCTTGAGTCAGCAATCGCTAACGCTGAGAACAACAACGGTATGAATACCGAGAACCTTTATGTTGCAGAGTGCTTTGCAAACAAAGGACCTACCATGAAGAGAGTAAAGCCCAGAGCACAGGGCAGAGCTTATAGAATCGAAAAGAGAATGAGCCACATTACCATCGTTCTTGATGAGAAGAAGTAGGGAAAGGAGCTATTAAAAGTTTATGGGACAGAAAGTTAATCCTCACGGCCTGAGAGTCGGTGTTATTAAAGATTGGGATTCCAAGTGGTACGCTGATGCAGAGTTTTCCGATTATCTGGTAGAAGACTACAACATCAGAAAGTTCCTGAAGAAGAAATTATACAGTGCAGGTGTTTCCAAGATCGAGATCGAGAGAGCATCTGACAGAGTAAAGGTTATCATTTATACTGCTAAGCCCGGCGTTGTAATCGGTAAGGGCGGTGCTGAGATCGAAGTAACCAAGAAAGAACTCTCCAAGTTAACCGATAAGAAGGTTATGGTTGACATCAAGGAGATCAAGAGACCTGACAGAGATGCACAGCTGGTAGCTGAGAACATCGCTCAGCAGCTGGAGAACCGTGTATCCTTCAGACGTGCAATGAAGTCCTGCATGGGCAGAACCATGAAGTCCGGCGCTATGGGTATCAAGACCTGCTGTTCCGGTCGTCTGGGCGGTGCTGATATCGCTCGTGCTGAGTTCTACAGCGAGGGAACCATTCCTCTGCAGACCTTAAGAGCAGATATCGACTACGGTTTTGCTGAAGCAAACACCACCTATGGTAAAGTTGGAGTTAAAGTTTGGATTTATAAAGGCGAGGTACTTCCTACAAAAGGAAATCAGATGGAAGGGAGCGATAAATAATGTTAATGCCGAAGAGAGTAAAACGTCGTAAACAGTTCCGTGGATCCATGGCCGGAAAAGCTTCCAGAGGTAACACCCTGGCATATGGCGAATTTGGTCTGGTTGCTACAGAACCCTGCTGGATCAAGTCTAATCAGATTGAGGCAGCCCGTATTGCGCTTACCCGTTATACCAAGCGTACCGGTAAAGTATGGATTAAGATTTTCCCCGATAAGCCCGTAACTGTAAAGCCTCTCGGTACTCGTATGGGTTCCGGTAAAGGCGCTGTAGATTGCTGGGTAGCAGTTGTTAAGCCCGGACGTGTAATGTTCGAGATCGCTGGTGTTCCCGAAGAGGACGCTCGTGAAGCATTACGTCTTGCTATGCACAAGCTCCCTTGTAAGTGTAAGATCATTGCTAAGGCAGATGTGGAAGGCGGTGTGACAGAATGAAATCAAATAAATTTGTAGAAGAATTGAAGACAAAGTCCGATGCAGAACTGGCACAGGAGCTGGTAGCTGCTAAAAAAGAACTTTTCAATTTGAGATTCCAGAACGCAACCAATCAGTTAGACAATACTGCAAGAATCAAAGAAGTTAGAAGAAACATTGCACGTATTCAGACTGTTATCACCGAGAAGGCTAGAGCGTAACGCGTGGGTGCGTAGAAAGGAGATCAAACCGTGGAAAGAAATTTAAGAAAAACACGTACTGGTAAGGTTATCAGTAATAAGATGGATAAAACTATTGTAGTTGCAATCGAAGAGCATGTTAAGCATCCCCTTTACAAAAAGATCGTAAAGGACACCTACAAGCTGAAGGCACATGACGAGAATAACGAGTGCAACATTGGCGATATCGTTAAGGTTATGGAAACAAGACCTCTGTCCAAGGACAAGAGATGGAGACTTGTTGAGATCGTAGAAAAAGCTAAATAATTTAGCACGCGAATATTTTGTAAGAAACCGCGGAAGCGGTGAAGGAGGAATAACATGGTTCAGCAGGAAAGTAGACTGAAAGTTGCTGATAACACCGGCGCAAAAGAGTTACTTTGCATTCGTGTTATGGGCGGTTCTACCAGAAGATATGCACAGATCGGCGACGTGATTGTTGCTTCCGTTAAAGATGCAACACCAGGTGGCGTTGTAAAAAAAGGTGATGTAGTAAAGGCAGTTGTAGTTCGTTCCGTAAAGGGCGCTCGTCGTAAAGACGGTTCTTACATCAAGTTTGATGAGAACGCTGCAGTTATCATCAAAGATGACAAGACTCCCAGAGGAACCCGTATCTTTGGGCCGGTTGCAAGAGAGCTTCGTGAGAAACAGTTCATGAAAATTGTTTCCCTGGCTCCCGAAGTATTATAAGGAGGTTGCCACATGTCTACAATGAAAATTAAGAAGGGCGACACCGTTAAGGTTATCGCTGGTAAAGACTTAGGTACAGAGGGCAAGGTTCTCTCTGTAGACGTAAAAAATCATAAAGTCCTGGTTGAGGGCGTTAACAAGATCACAAAGCATGCAAAGCCTTCTCAGGCAAACCCCAATGGCGGTATTGTTGAGAAAGAAGCTCCTATTGATATTTCAAACGTTATGCTTGTTGTAAAAGGCAAGACCACAAGAGTTGGCTTCAAGGTTGAAGACGGCAAGAAAGTACGTTTCGCAAAGTCAACAGGCGAAGTGATTGACTAATCAATAGGAAGGAGGAAATATAAGTGAGCAGACTGAAAGATTTATATAACAATGAGATCGTCGATGCTATGGTTAAAAAGTTCGGTTACGCTAATGTAATGGAAGTTCCCAAGCTCGACAAGATCGTTATCAACATGGGTGTTGGTGAAGCAAAAGAAAACGCTAAGATCCTTGAGAATGCAGTTGCTGATATTGAAGCTATTACCGGACAGAAAGCAGTTCTGACCAAGGCTAAGAATTCCGTAGCAAACTTCAAGATCCGTGAGGGTATGCCCATCGGATGTAAGACCACTCTGCGTGGTGAGAAGATGTATGAGTTCCTGGATCGTCTGGTTAACCTCGCTCTTCCTCGTGTCCGTGACTTCAGAGGCGTTAACCCTAACGCATTCGACGGCAGAGGTAACTATGCACTCGGTATCAAAGAGCAGTTCATCTTCCCTGAGATCGAGTACGATAAGATCGACAAGACCAGAGGTATGGATATCATTTTCGTAACAACTGCTAAGACCGACGAAGAGGCACGTGAGCTGCTGAGACTGTTCAACATGCCTTTCGCAAAGTAATCAAGGAGGTAAATTCTGATGGCAAAGACATCAATGAAGATTAAACAGCAGCGCAAACCTAAGTTCTCTACTCAGGCTTATACCCGTTGCAAGATTTGTGGTCGTCCCCACTCTGTACTGAGAAAATACGGAATTTGCCGTGTTTGCTTCCGCGAACTGGCTTACAAGGGCGAAATTCCTGGAGTTAAGAAAGCTTCTTGGTAAGGATGAGAAGTAATTCTAAGGCGTCGAAAGACGCCACCTAAGAATTACTAAATTTCATCCCTAAGAGAATTCCTTCGGAATTCTCCGAGACGAAAACAAAATCTAAGTTTCGCTCCTAAGAGAATTTTGCCATGCAAAATTCTCCGGAATGAAAAGTAATTCCTTCGGATGTCTCCGGAGCGAAAAGTTTTAACTTAGTTTATAAGAGTAATCTTATAATATAGATGGTATATACAAAATGTATGTACTGAGCATGATTCAAGTCAAATAATAAGGAGGAAACTAAATCATGACAATGAGCGATCCTATCGCAGATATGCTTACAAGAATCCGTAATGCAAATACTGCAAAACACGACACCGTAGACGTACCTTCTTCCAAGATGAAACTGGCTATCGCACAGATTCTGCTGGATGAGGGATATATTAAGAAGTACGACATCGTTGAAGACGGTGGTTTCAAGACCATCCACATCACTCTGAAGTACGGCGCAGACAAGAACGAGAAGATCATCTCCGGTATCAAGAGAATCTCCAAGCCCGGTTTACGTGTATATGCCGGCAAGGAAGATCTGCCTAAGGTTCTTGGCGGTCTGGGTATTGCTATTATCTCTACCAACCAGGGTGTTATCACCGACAAGAAGGCTCGTGAGCTTCAGGTTGGCGGCGAAGTATTAGCATTCGTTTGGTAAGAGCAAAAAGATTTTCTAAGTCAGCAAAATACGCTGACTAATAAAATCTAAGTTTTGCTCCTAAGAGAATTTTCCGCAAGCGTAAAATTCTCCGGAGACGAAAAATAATTCTAAAGCGTCAAAAGATGCCGCTTAGGAACAGCAACTGATGTGAGTTAGTAAATTAGGAGGTACGGGCATGTCCAGAATAGGTAGAATGCCAATCGCAATTCCTGCAGGTGTAACTGTAGAAGTTGCAGAAAATAATAAAGTGACTGTGAAAGGTCCCAAGGGTTCTCTGGAAAGAGTATTACCCTCTGAGATGGAAATTAAAGTAGAAGGAGCAGAAGTTCTCGTAAGCAGACCCAACGATCTGAAGAAGATGAAGTCTCTTCACGGTCTGACCAGAACTCTGATCCACAACATGGTAGTAGGTGTTACCGAAGGCTATCAGAAGAAGCTGGAAGTAAATGGTGTTGGTTACAGAGCTGCTAAGTCCGGCAATAAGCTGACCCTGAACCTTGGTTACTCTCATCCCGTAGAGATGATCGATCCTGAAGGCATTGAAGCTGTAGTAGAAGGCCAGAACGTGATCATCGTTAAGGGTATCGACAAAGAAAAAGTTGGCCAGTACGCTGCTGAGATCCGCAACAAGAGAAGACCTGAGCCTTACAAGGGTAAGGGTATTAAGTATGCCGATGAGACCATCAGACGTAAAGTTGGTAAGACTGGTAAGAAATAATAGATAAGGAGAGTATGAAGATGGTTAGTAAAGAGTCCAGACAGTTAGTACGTGCAAAAAAGCACATGAAAATTCGTAACCGCTTCAGCGGCACTGCTGAAAGACCTCGTCTTGCAGTGTTCAGAAGCAATAATCATATGTATGCTCAAATTATCGACGATACAGTTGGTAACACTTTAGTATCTGCATCTACTCTTGAGAAAGAGATCAAGGCAGAGCTGGAGAAGACCAATAACGTTGATGCAGCAGCATATCTTGGAACTGTTATCGCAAAGAGAGCAATCGAAAAGGGCATCAAGGAAGTTGTTTTCGACCGTGGCGGTTTTATTTATCAGGGTAAAGTAGCAGCTTTAGCCGATGCAGCCAGAGAAGCTGGCCTGGAATTCTAGGAAAGGAAAGAGGAATACACCATGAAACACACAATCATAGATGCAAGCCAGTTAGAGTTAAATGATAAAGTTGTTACCATCAAGCGTGTAACCAAGACCGTTAAGGGTGGTCGTAACATGAGATTCACCGCTCTGGTAGTAGTCGGCGACGGCAACGGCCATGTAGGCGCTGGTCTGGGAAAGGCTGTAGAAATTCCCGAAGCTATCCGTAAGGGTAAGGAAGACGCTGTTAAGCACATCGTAGAGATCAATCTGGATGAGAACAATTCCATCACCCATGATTTCATCGGTAAGTATGGTTCTGCTAACGTTTTACTGAAGAAGGCTCCCGACGGTACCGGTATCATCGCTGGTGGTCCCGCTCGTGTCGTATGTGAGCTTGCAGGTATCAAGAATATCCGTACCAAGTCTCTTGGCTCCAACAATAAGCAGAACGTTGTTCTTGCAACTATCTCCGGTTTAAGCCAGATCAAGGCTCCCGAAGAAGTAGCAAAGAATCGTGGAAAGTCTGTTGAGGAAGTTCTGGCGTAAGCCGGATCTTCCCGTTAAGTTGACAGGGCCAACAGAAAGGAGTAGAGTATGGCAGACAAGAAGTTAAAGATCACTCTGGTAAAGTCCACCATCGGCGCAGTGCCGAAGAATAAAGCAATCGTGGAGTCTATGGGACTGCGTAAGATCGGCAAGTCCGTAGTACTGCCTGATAATGATGCAACAAGAGGACAGATCCGTCAGGTGAATCATTTGATCAAGGTAGAAGAAGCATAATCAGATAAGGAGGTGTTAGGAATGGAATTATCCAATTTAAGACCTGCAGAAGGTTCCAAACACAGTGATAATTTTAGAAGAGGCCGTGGACACGGTTCAGGAAATGGCAAGACCGCAGGTAAGGGTCATAAGGGACAGAAGGCTCGTTCCGGAGCTCCCAGACCCGGTTTCGAAGGTGGTCAGATGCCTTTATACAGACGTATTCCTAAGAGAGGTTTCACTAACAGAAACACTAAGGAAATCGTTGCTATCAATGTAAGTGCTCTGGAGTGCTTTGACAACGGTGCTACCGTTGATGTAAACGCATTAGTTGAAGCAGGAATCATTAAGAACCCCAGAGATGGAGTAAAGATCCTTGGAAACGGAGAACTTACCAAAAAGCTTGATGTAAAGGTAGATGCATTCAGTGCATCCGCAAAAGAAAAGATCGAGGCTCTTGGTGGAACTGCTGAGGTGATGTAATGCTTACAACACTGAAAAACGCATTTAAAATCAAAGAAATCAGACAAAAGATTCTTTTTACACTGGGAATGTTAGTTGTGATCCGTATCGGATCACAGCTTCCCGTACCCGGAGTGGACACGAAGTTCTTTTCTCAATGGTTTGCCCAGCAGACAGGCGGTGCGTTCAGTTTCTTTGATGCCATTACAGGCGGTTCTTTCCTGAACATGTCTATTCTGGCATTGAACATCAACCCTTATATTACATCTTCCATTATCATGCAGCTGCTTACAATTGCTATTCCCAAGCTGGAAGAAATGCAGCGTGACGGTGAGGACGGCCGTAAGAAAATGGTCGCTATCACCAGATACGTTACCATAGCGCTCGCATTGATCCAGTCCACAGCAATGGCAATCGGTTTTGGCAGACAGGGCTATCTGATCGAGTATAATGCCCTGAATGTAATTACCACGATCACGGCACTTACCGCCGGTAGTGCATTCCTGATGTGGGTGGGTGAACGAATCACAGAAAAAGGTATCGGAAATGGTATCTCCATCGTATTGGTGATCAACATCATTTCCAGACTTCCTCAGGATCTGAGCAATCTGTTTGAGCAGTTTGTGTTCGGAAAAGCTCCGGCAACCGCAATCCTTGCAGTCGTTATCATCTTCGCAATTATTATTGCCATGGTGGTAATGGTTATCATCTTAAATGATGGTGTCCGCAAGATTCCGGTACAGTATGCTAAGAAAATGCAGGGCAGAAAGATGGTCGGCGGACAGACTTCCAACATTCCGTTGAAGGTAAATACTTCCGGCGTTATTCCCATCATTTTTGCACAGTCTATTATGCAGTTCCCGATTATTATCTGTTCCTTTATCGGATATAACGGAACCGGCGTGTGGGCAGAGATCCTCAAGGGTCTGAATTCCGCTTACTGGTGCAAACCCAGCCAGCCGATTTATTCCCTGGGACTTTTGCTTTACATTGTATTGATTGTATTTTTTGCATACTTCTATACATCCATTACATTCAATCCTTTGATGATTGCCGATAATATGAAGAAGCAGGGCGGTTTTATCCCCGGTATCAGACCCGGTAAGCCGACCAGCGATTATCTGAATAAGATTCTGAATTATATCGTATTCATCGGTGCGATCGGCCTGATCATTGTATCTGTGATCCCGTACTTCTTCAACGGTGTGTTCGGTGCAAGTGTATCCTTCGGTGGTACCAGCCTGATCATTATCGTAAGCGTAGTACTGGAGACCATGAAGCAGGTAGAGTCTCAGATGCTTGTTCGTAACTACAAGGGATTCCTGGAAGATTAGCAGCATAACAGTAACCGGATGGTTTATGATCATCCGGTTATTTTTGTATTATGGGAAAATCTATTGCAAAAAAGCCGCATAAAAGTTAAAATATAAATGTTGGGCTGTATTTGTAGCTTATCCATAGAAGAGCAGAGCCTGCAGCTGCAGGCAGATAGGAGCAGATATGAAGATTATCATGTTAGGCGCACCCGGCGCAGGTAAAGGTACACAGGCAAAAATGATCGCCGAAAAGTATGGAATTCCTCATGTATCCACAGGAGATATTTTCCGTGCAAATATCAAGAACGGAACTGAGCTTGGTATGGAAGCGAAGAAATACATGGATCAGGGTCAGCTGGTTCCCGATGAACTGACCGTCAAGATCCTCTTAGACAGAGTTGCACAGGATGATTGCAAGAACGGCTATGTACTGGATGGATTCCCCAGAACCATTCCCCAGGCAGAGGTACTGGACAAGGCACTGACCGAGTTGGGCGATGCGATTGATTTTGCAATCGACGTAAATGTTCCCGATGAGAATATCGTGAAGAGAATGTCCGGCAGACGCGCATGTCTGTCCTGCGGTGCAACTTATCATATCGAGCACATTCCTCCCAAGAAGGAAGGCATCTGTGATAAGTGCGGACAGGAACTGGTACTGCGTGACG
Organism: uncultured Lachnospiraceae bacterium; assembly: GCA_945929965.1. Classification (GTDB taxonomy): domain Bacteria; phylum Bacillota; class Clostridia; order Lachnospirales; family Lachnospiraceae; genus Acetatifactor. Next base: position 14,089 of record CAMEOT010000019.1, on the reverse strand, counting down.
ATGATAAGCCTGAGACCGTATTGAACCGTCTGAAGGTATATCATGACCAGACCCAGCCTCTGATCGATTTCTATACCAAGAAAAATGTATTAAAGACCGTAGACGGCACCAAGGATATGAAAGAGGTATTTGCGGATATCGTAGCAATCCTTGGCTAAGAAAAGTCCGGATCACTGAAAAACAGCAGTAAGGTTCGGAACAGAAAGGTGAAGAAAATGGCAGTAACTATCAAATCACAGCGTGAGATCGAGCTGATGAGAGAATCTTGTAAAATTTTGGCGGATGTATTCAGCCAGATGGAGAAGGCAGTACACCCCGGTGTATCCACTCTGGACATCAACAACCTGGGTGAGAAGCTGATCCGTGCCCACGGCTGCATTCCCAACTTCCTGAATTATAACGGATATCCGGCATCTATCTGTGTATCTGTGAATGATGAAGTCGTACATGGTATTCCTCACAAAGATCATATTCTTCACGAGGGTGATATTGTAAGTCTGGATGCAGGACTGATCTATAAGGGGTATCATTCTGACATGGCACGTACTTTCCCGGTAGGTCAGGTCAGTGAAGAAGCAAGACTTTTGATGGAGAGGACCAAGGGAAGCTTTTTCGCAGGCATTGAGATGGCAAAGGCAGGTAACCACCTGTATGACATTTCCAATGCAATTGATGCCTATATCAAGCCTTTTGGCTACGGTATCGTAAGAGATCTGGTAGGTCACGGTATCGGCACCAGCCTGCATGAGGATCCCCAGATCCCCAATTTCGCACAACGCAGACACGGCATTAAGCTCCAGGCAGGTATGACCCTGGCGATCGAGCCTATGATCAACATCGGAAGACCGGATGTGGCATGGCTTGATGACGACTGGACAGTAGTCACCGAGGATGGATCCCTGTCCGCACATTATGAGAATACGGTCCTGATCACGGACGGCGAGCCCGAGATCCTGACCTTGTATTAAGAGTAATCCACTGCGATTATAATGCGTAAGAAAGGTTAGACTTACGGTATGATAGGAGAACTTGCAACTTCAAAAGCCGGTCATGACAAGGACAGATTGTATCTGATCATTGGAGAAGAGGGTGACAGTGTATTTTTGTGCGATGGACGGCTTCGCGGTGTGACAAATCCCAAAAAGAAAAAGAAAAAACATATTCAGATCATACATTTTGCGGCTAAGGCAGGACTTATGCAGAAAGTGCAGCAGCCTGCCGCAGACCGTGAAGAGGAGATCAATGAACAGATCAGAAGTCATTTAAAAGAGTATCATGACAGAGTGGAACTATTGCAGCTTCTGAGAAGCATGAACAAGAACTAGAATCAAAAAGTAGAAAGCTATGGAGGAAATTTATGTCTAAAAGTGATGTAATCGAAATCGAAGGAACGGTTGTGGAGAAGCTTCCCAATACCATGTTTCGTGTAGAACTGGAGAACGGACACAGAGTACTGGCTACCATCAGCGGTAAGCTTCGTCAGAACTTTATCCGTATCCTTCCCGGAGATAAGGTGACACTGGAACTGTCTCCCTACGATCTGAGCAAGGGACGTATCATCTGGAGAGATAAGTAAGCTATGGCTAAAAAAATACGCAGCTTTGCTGCGATTCTGGCGGTCAGTGCGGTAGTGGGAACCATGCTTTTGGTATTGGTATTCCTGCTTCCGGTAGGTCCTATGCGTAAAAATGTGGAGAAAAGTGTCAGCGATATGCTAAAGACCGGCGATGAGATCCCGGAGGATGCTTTTTCCCAGTATCTGTGGAAGAACAGAGAGACTTATACCGATGCGATCATGGTGCAGAATGCCATAGAGAGATTACCGGATAAGAATGCCTATGAGCATGCTATGTGGATGTATCACTATGATCTGGAAGAGGATGTGTGGACACCGGAGGATTCCCTGAAGGCATTCTGTGAATCCCACGAGAATGTGAACAACATGTATCTTCACATCTATGCGAGATACTGGCATGGATATCTATTGTATCTGAAACCGTTGCTGCTGTTGTTTTCCTGGCAGCATGTGGTATGGCTGGAACTGGTGGCGCAGATCGCACTTATGATCTTGGTACTGGTTACTGCGATACGGAAGAAAAATGTTTCAGTTGCGATCGTTACTTTGGGGAGCTTTTTGTTCATGAAGCCTGTGCTGGTGCTGGTATCTCTGACTATGTCAGTATGCTGGATCCTGACACTTCTGGCAGTGGAATATATGCTGTTACACCATGATAAGCTGCATGAAAGACAGCTCTATCCCGAGTTTTTCCTGGTCGTCGGTATCCTGACTTCTTATTTTGACTTTTTGACATATCCGATCGTCACTTTAGGAATTCCTCTGTGCTGTTACTTCTTATTAGAAAGTGATAAGCTGTGGAGCAATATTAAGAAGCTGATTGGCTTCGGCATAAGCTGGGCAGTCGGCTATGCCGGCATGTGGGCAGCCAAATGGGTCATCGCAGATCTGACACTGCACACAGGTACGATCAAGGATGCCATCTGGTCCATCATCGGACGTACGGAAGCCATTGGTGGAAGACCCCGTATGAATGGCGGTTTCTATGTCATTGGACTGAATCTGCAGGAGTATCCCGCATATATGGGAATCGCTGCAGGAGTTCTGGCAGCAGTGGCAGTCATACTGCTTGTGACGGTGTTTGTCAAGGGCAGATGGAAGGATGAGTATGCACAGCTACTTCCGTTAGTGATCGTGGCTGCAATTCCCTTTGCATGGATCGTTGCGGTACAGCATCATTCCGCGCTGCACGCGAGATTTACCTTCCGTATTTTAAGCGTAGCGGTGGCTGCAATCATTACTTTTATCGTTTTGATCGTAAAGCAGGCAAAAAGATCACAAAAAAGTTGAAAAAACCTAAAAAATATTGAAAAAAGCGCAAGAATACGCTTGCAAAGGAAAGACCGTCATGCTATAATGTAAGACGGTCTTTTTTGAAAGGAGGGTTTAACATGAAAGTTAGATCATCAGTAAAACCGATTTGCGAAAAGTGCAAAATCATCAAGAGAAAAGGACGCATCAGAGTAATCTGTGAGAATCCGAAGCACAAACAGAGACAGGGATAATCACCGCTTGATCGTCATTTGATCAGGTATGTGAGTTCTTGTCCGGTTATTATGTGCGGCTGAATTGATCATTATCAAAATTATCAATTTTCATAATAGATTTGGATAGAGCTTACGGGAGATTACTTGTTGATACCATGACGAAAAGATTTTCTAAATTTATAAAAGACATAAATTAAGAAAATCTAAGTTTCGTCACCAAAAAGAAATCGCAGATTTCTTTTTGCGGATGCAGACATATTTGTTATGGAAAGATCGGATCGTGTCCGATTGGGTGAGAGCCCCAATCAATTAGTAACTATTGGGCGTACAACTAACAGACCAAACGTACGCACACGCAACGAAAGTTGTGAGCGCAGAAATGTTGCGCAAAGCGTAAGAGATTACGCAGGAAAATGGAGGAAACGTAAATGGCTCGTATCGCAGGTGTAGACTTACCTAGAGAAAAACGAATTGAGATCGGTTTGACCTATATCTATGGAATAGGCAGACCTACTGCTGACAAGCTGTTGGCAGAAGCAGGTGTAAATCCTGATACCAGAGTGAGAGATATTACCGATGATGAGGTAAAGAAGATCAGTGAAGCTATCGAAAAGCTCGGCGTTATGGTAGAAGGTGATCTGAGAAGAGAAATCGCTCTGAATATCAAGAGACTTCAGGAAATCGGCTGCTATCGTGGTATTCGTCATCGTAAAGGACTTCCTGTTCGTGGTCAGAAGACTAAGACCAACGCAAGAACTCGTAAGGGACCTAAGCGCACGGTGGCAAATAAGAAGAAGTAATTGATATCGTAATGTAACTGTGAGAGGGAAGCAAATGTAAGCATCCCCAGGAAATGAGAAAGTAGGTTAGTTTAAAATGGCTAAAAAAGTTGCAAAGAAAGTAACAAAAAAGCGTGTAAGAAAAAACGTTGAACGCGGACAGGCACATATTCAGTCTTCTTTTAACAATACGATCGTAACGTTAACTGATGCTGAAGGTAATGCTCTTAGCTGGGCAAGTGCCGGTGGTCTTGGTTTTAGAGGTTCAAAGAAATCTACTCCATATGCTGCACAGATGGCTGCTGAAACAGCAACAAAGGCTGCTCTTGTTCACGGATTAAAGTCCGTTGACGTATTTGTAAAGGGTCCTGGTTCAGGACGTGAAGCAGCAATCAGAGCTCTGTCTGCAAGTGGACTGGATGTCTTAAGCATTTGTGATGTAACTCCTGTACCTCACAATGGATGCCGTCCTCCTAAGCGTCGTCGCGTTTAGTGAGAATTCGTCAGAAGACGAAACAGTTAATTTTAATGAAGTAACATTAGAACAAGTTGGATGAAAGTGCCGCATTGCGGCACTGTAAACAACCCTCGGAAGTCACTTCCGAAGTATAAAGAAGGGAAAATAAAAAAATGGCAGTAAATCGCGTACCTGTACTGAAAAGATGTAGAGCCCTTGGCCTTGAGCCTTCTTACCTGGGCTATGACAAGAAGTCTAACAGAATCTCTGCAAGAGCAGGCAAAAAGGTATCTGAGTACGGACTTCAGTTAAGAGAGAAGCAGAAGGCTAAGTTCATCTATGGCGTTCTGGAGAAGCCTTTCCGTAACTACTATGAGAAGGCTGATAGAATGAAGGGCATGACCGGTGAGAACCTGATGACCCTGTTAGAGAGCAGACTGGACAACGTAGTGTTCAGAATGGGCTTTGCTAGAACCAGAAGAGAAGCAAGACAGATCGTTGACCACAAGCATGTACTTGTAAACGGTAAGTGTGTAAACATTCCTTCTTACCTGATCAAGGCTGGCGATGTTATTGAGATCAAGGAGAGCGCTAAGTCCATGCAGAGATACAAGGATATTCTTGATGTAACTGCTGGAAGATTAGTACCTGAATGGATCGATGCTGATGTTGAGAACTTTAAGGGAACCATTAAGAATCTGCCTACCAGAGAGATGATCGATGTTCCTGTTGACGAGATGCTTATCGTCGAGTTGTACTCCAAGTAAGTTTTATTTAACCCCAATGAACATTTCCTGTGGAATAATATTCCATGGGATATTGTTCGTAAGAACATGTCAACATATAAAGTTCGCAAAGGAGGGTATTGGCAGTGTTTGATTTTGAAAGACCTAATATTGAGGTTAGCGAGATTTCAGAAGACAAAAAGTATGGTAAATTCGTAGTAAAACCCCTGGAAAGAGGCTATGGTATTACTCTGGGTAACTCCCTGAGAAGAATCATGCTGTCTTCCCTGCCCGGTGCTGCAGTGAGCCAGATCAAAATTGAGGGTGTTCTTCATGAGTTCAGTTCTATTCCCGGTGTAAAGGAAGATGTATCTGAGATCATTATGAACATCAAGAGCCTTGCTATCAAGAATAACAGCGAGACCAACGAGGCTAAGACTGCATATATCGAGTTTGAAGGCGAAGGTGTTGTAAGAGCTTCTGATATCCAGTGTGATCAGGATATTGAAATTCTGAACCCCGACCTTGTAATCGCAACTCTGAGCGGTAAAGACACCAAGCTTTACATGGAGTTAACTATTACAAGAGGCCGCGGCTACGTAAGTGCCGACAAGAACAAACACGAAGATTTACCAATCGGCGTAATTGCCATTGATTCTATCTATACACCTGTAGAGAGAGTTAACGTTACGGTAGAAAATACCCGTGTAGGTCAGAGTACTGATTTCGACAAGCTTACATTGGATGTATACACCAACGGAACCCTGGCTCCCGATGAGGCAGTCAGCCTGGCAGCTAAGGTGCTCAGCGAGCATCTGAACCTGTTCATCGACCTGTCCGAAAATGCTAAGACCGCTGAGGTTATGGTAGAGAAGGAAGACGACGAGAAGGAAAAGGTTCTGGAGATGAGTATTGACGAACTGGAGCTTTCCGTTCGTTCTTACAACTGCTTGAAGAGAGCAGGTATCAATACTGTAGAAGAGTTAACCAATAAGACTTCAGAAGATATGATGAAGGTTCGTAACCTCGGACGTAAATCTTTGGAAGAAGTTCTGGCTAAACTGAAAGAGCTGGGATTACAGCTGAACCCCAGCGATGAGAACTAATTTCGGCTGAACATAAAAAGTTAGATTTCCGTATCCGGTAAGCCCAAAGTGTTCGGATGCGGTTTATCTCTAAATGGCAAAAAACAACGCATTCGGTAAGTAAGTCCAAAGTGCATGGCCGGATGTACCATGAATGGAGAAAGGAAAATTATCATGGCAAAGTACAGAAAACTCGGCAGAACATCTGCACAGAGAAAGGCATTATTAAGAAATCAGGTAACTGCAGTAATTAACAACGGCAAGATCGTTACCACCGAAGCTAAGGCTAAGGAAGTACAGAAGATTGTTGACGGACTGATTGCTCTGGCAGTAAAAGAGAAGGATAACTTCGAAACTGTTAAGGTTACTACCAAGGTTGCCCGCAAGGACAAGGACGGCAAGCGCGTGAAGCAGATCGTTGACAAGGAGACCGGTAAGGTTCTGGCTGAGTCCCATCGTGATAAGGATGGCAAGCTGGTTAAGATCGAGAACGGTGTTACCGTTACTGTATACGACGAAGTTGAGAAGGAGATCAAGAAGGATCTGCCTACCAGATCTCATGCACGTCGTCAGATGCTGAAGGTTCTGAACCCTGTAGTTGAGGTTCCCGCTGATGCAGCAGGCAAGAAAAAGAACACCAAGGAAGTTGACCTGGTTGCAAAGCTCTTCGATGAGTATGCTCCCAAGTATGCTACCCGTAAGGGTGGTTACACCAGAATCGTTAAGATCGGTCAGCGTAAGGGTGACGCAGCTATGACTGTTGTTCTGGAGTTAGTTTAATCCATAACTTATAAGCAGACATAAAAATAGCGCTTTCGGAAATGAGTTGGTTTATTTCCGGAGGCGCTTTTTGTGTATTCGAAGTATACAAATCGAGTAGGAGACAGTCTACTCGATTATTACAGGAAAATGATTGCTGACAAGCGGCTTACTCCACTACCTTCTGAAAATGCTGATAATCCTTGCAGGAGTTCCAGTGACCTCCCCAGGTGAAACCATGTTCCTTAAATAACTGATAGCACAGATCGTTTTCGTCAATTTTGTAGGGGAAGGAAGAGGTTCTGTCTGCATAGGCGGAAGCGTTTGCAGGAGATACCTTTTCGCTGCCATCCTTATTGTAAGTAATATAAGGATTATAAAAGGGATTGATATCGATCGCCAGCCCTAATGCATGCTTAGACAGGGAGGAAGTTCCTTCCACCGGGCGGTAGTTGAAGCAGGAGGTATTGTTATCCTCCATGGATGCGAGGTCATCCCCATCATATTCATCGATCAAAAGTACCTTTTCCAGCTGATATTCATTACAATACAGCTCGTAGAAGATTTCTGTCAGGTCCTGCGCGATCGCTTTGTTGCAAATTAATTCCCCTTCTGCAGGATTTCCTTCAAAATCATAATGCCTTATATGCACATAGCGCAGATCATCATAGCCGATTTCGACAGATTTCAACAGTGTTTCCGAAGACCTGTCGGAGTTATCCACAGAGGATGGATAAGAAACACCTGTTATATATCTCTGTAATTTTTCGGATAACGGCTCATAATAGAAGCCGTCGGACAGCGTGGTCCGCTGGTCAGTCAACAGCTCTCCATTCAGTGAATATCCAGTCAAAGCAGCAGTTTCCGCCATGGAAGATTCTTCCTGCAAGTTTTCTGCCGTATTTGCTTTGGAGGTGTCGACGGCCGGTGTAGACTCCGGAGTAGGAGACGGCTCCGCCGTCTGATAAGCCAGGGAAGGATTGTCCGCTGCATAATCTCCCAGAGTGTAGGAGCTGTGTTGGGATATCCTTAGCAGTCCTCCGGCAACGACAGTGATGAACGCAAGAATCCCCACCATCTTCCATATTTTATTACGATCGATCGGATTCATAGAATGCCTCCTCGTTTTATTTTCTGAAATTTTCTGCAGTAGAAAGATACAAGCATAACTATAAAGGTTTTTTGAAAGCAGTACAAGAGATTTTGAAAAAGTCGGGTCAGTTCCCTGTTAAGTGTTGTAAATCTGTGCATAATCTAGTAAAATAGGAACGATATCTTGTAAAAGCAGAAGATAGCAGATTCTCCGGCACTAAGTGAATATGGAATGGAGATTATTTATGGAGATCGTTAAAGCAAATAATGTAGTATATGAATATATTCGTCGGGATGAAGAGGGAAATGTGGAAGGGATCACAAGAGCGGTGAATGATGTTTCTCTTGATATAGAGCAGGGACAGTTCATAGCCATCCTCGGACATAACGGTTCCGGCAAGTCTACTTTGGCAAAGCATATGAATGCCATCTTAAATCCGACAGAGGGAACGCTCTGGGTCGATGGTATGGACACGAAGGATGAGGACAACATCTGGAAGGTCCGTCAGACAGCCGGCATGGTGTTTCAGAATCCGGATAACCAGATCATAGGACAGGTAGTGGAAGAAGATGTGGGATTTGGCCCGGAGAACATGGGGATCCCCACGGAGGAGATCTGGCAGCGTGTGGAAGAGAGCTTACGTGCGGTAGGCATGTACGAATATCGAAAGTATTCCCCGAATAAGCTGTCCGGTGGGCAGAAGCAGAGAGTGTCTATTGCCGGAGTACTGGCTATGCATCCCAAATGCATTGTATTGGATGAGCCGACTGCCATGCTGGATCCCAGTGGACGTAAGGAAGTCATCCGTGCAGTCCGCGGATTGAATCAGGTGGAAGGCGTTACACTGATCCTGATCACCCATTATATGGAAGAAATTATTCATGCGGACAAGGTATTTGTCATGGATGAGGGGAAAATTGCCATGCAGGGTACCCCCCGGGAAATCTTTTCACAGGTGGAGCAGCTGAAAAAGCTACGGCTGGATGTGCCGCAGGTAACGCTGTTATCGTATGAATTGCAGAAACGCGGAATTCCGCTACCGGATGGCATATTGACAAGGGAAGAGCTGGTCAGTGCACTGGGCTATGGAAAAACCGACAGGAAATAGTGGCGGGGATGGCAGCGAATGAAAGTACTCGGGAAAGGATCGAAAAAATGTCAATCATATTAGATCATGTGAATTATGTATACGGTGCAGATACACCGCTGGCAGTTCATGCCCTGAACGATGTCTGCCTAAAGATACCGGATGGACAGTTCATCGGTATCATTGGGCATACCGGTTCCGGTAAGTCCACGTTGATGCAGCATATGAACGGATTGATCCGTGCTACCGACGGACATATCTATTTTAACGGAGAAGATATCTACGACAAGGATTATGATATGAAGAAGCTCCGCAGCAAGGTAGGACTGGTGTTCCAGTATCCGGAGCATCAGCTGTTTGAGATCGATGTATTCAGCGATGTCTGTTTCGGACCGAAGAATCTGGGACTGGATAAAAAAGAAGTGGAGCTTCGAGCATACGATGCTCTGAAAAAAGTAGGATTGCCGGATGAGCTTTTCTATCAGTCCCCCTTTGAACTGTCCGGTGGACAGAAGCGTCGTGTGGCGATTGCCGGAGTACTGGCAATGAAGCCGGAAGTGCTGATCCTGGATGAGCCCACTGCCGGGCTGGATCCCAAGGGAAGAGATGAGATCTTACAGCAGATCAAAAAGCTGCAGACCGAGACAGGACTTACGATTCTGTTGGTATCCCACAGTATGGAGGACGTGGCGGAATACGTAGACCGTATTATTGTGATGAACAGGGGAAGCGTCATGTATGATGATACCCCGAGAGAAGTGTTCAAACACTACAAAGAATTGGAAGAAGTAGGACTGGCAGCACCGCAGGTCACCTACATCATGCATGATCTGCAAGCCAGAGGCGCAGATGTGGATGTGAATGCTACGACGATCGAGGAAGCAGCGGAAGAGATTGCCAGAGTCTGGAAATCGAAGAATACGTAAGAGAAGCATGAGGTAAGATGCGGGTTCCGACCCGGGAAGTGAAAGCGGGCGGAAACCCAGTAAGGAGCAATATGCTTAGAGATATTACATTAGGACAATATTATCAGACGGAATCCATGATCCACAGGATGGATCCCAGAGTAAAGCTGGGAGGTACGATCATGTTCATCATTTCTCTGTTTTTCTTTAAAAATTATGCAGGGTATGTGATCGCGGCACTTTTCCTGGGAATGGTGATCCGTCTGTCGAAGGTACCTTTTAAATTCATGGTAAAGGGAATGAAGACCATTGTTATGCTCATGCTGATCACAGTGGTGTTCAATCTCTTTCTGACACCGGGAACACCGTTACTTACGATCTGGAAGCTGACCATCACGCAGGAAGGTCTGAAGATGGCCATTTCCATGGCTATCCGCCTGACACTTCTGATCATTGGATCCTCTGTGATGACGTTGACCACCACGCCGAACAATCTGACAGACGGTATGGAGAAAATGATGGGCCCCTTAAAAGTATTCAAGGTGCCCGTACATGAAGTGGCCATGATGATGTCCATTGCACTTCGTTTTATACCTATATTATTAGAAGAAACGGATAAGATCATGAAAGCGCAGATCGCCAGAGGTGCAGATTTCGAAAGCGGCAATATATTCAAACGTGCCAAGGCAATGGTGCCCCTTTTAGTACCGCTGTTTATCTCCGCATTCCGCAGAGCCAACGACCTTGCCATGGCAATGGAGGCCAGATGCTATCGCGGCGGAGAGGGCAGGACGAAGATGAAACCGCTGATCTATCATAAGAGAGATTACATTGCTTACGGCTGTATTGCTGCATATATGGTGATCAGCATTGTGGTAGGAAGGCTACCGTTTTTACCATAAAAAATCATAGGCATCAAAACAGAGAAAGCGGGTGAAATACAGTGGAAGCGGAAAAGACAATGGAACGGCTGTCAACGTTGCCGGAAAAAGAAAAAAAGCGTGTGCGCCTTACCGTGGCGTACGACGGTACGAATTATCACGGCTGGCAGATCCAGAATAACGGGATCACCATCGAAAGTGAACTGAACCGGTGTCTGACCGATTTGCTGCGGGAGCCTGTTGAGGTCATCGGTGCCAGCCGGACAGATTCCGGTGTGCATGCACTGGGGAATATCGCTGTGTTTGACACGACCAGCCGGATGCCTGCGGAGAAAATTTCTTATGCGCTGAACCAGAGACTTCCGGAGGATATCCGGATACAAAAGTCCGAACAGGTGCCACAGGACTGGCATCCCCGCAGATGTGATAGCCGCAAGACCTATGAATATCGGATCTACCGGGCACAGTTTCCCATGCCGGTGAAACGTTTGTATTCGCTTTTTACTTATTATGAACTGGATGTGAACCGGATGCAGGAAGCGGCGGCTTATCTGGAGGGAGAACATGATTTCAAAAGCTTCTGTCAGACCGGCGCCCAGGTGGAATCCACCGTACGCACCATCTATTCCGTAGAAGTGGAAGAGCAGGGAGAAAATGATCTGGTGATCCGTGTCTGTGGTAATGGCTTCTTATATAATATGGTGAGGATCATTGCAGGAACCCTGTTAGATATCGGACAGGGCAAGCGGGACCCCATGGATATTTTCACGATCCTCGAGGCAAAAGACCGCAGTGCAGCGGGACCTACCGCACCGGCCCATGGACTGACTTTAGTGAAATATGAGTTCTTGTAAATAGCTTCGCCATACGTGATATAAACATAAGAGAGGCTGAGCGATAAAAGATGAACGCAAAAAAAGTTTAGTTTATGTATTGACACGAACGAAACCGTATCATATAATATATGAATGTGACAGTGTTTCAATATGCTGAGTCAAAGCCCCGACGAAGCATTGAAATATAGTATTCAACCGTTTTGGAAAGAAGTAAAATGTAGCCGGACATCTGCAGATTACCATCGGACCAGAACACTGAAAAAGTCGATCACGAATCGGCGAAAGTAATATGGAGGGAACATAATGAAAACATTTATGGCTAGTCCAGCTACAATCGATAGAAAATGGTATGTAGTAGACGCTACTGACATGACCTTAGGCCGTCTGGCATCTGAGGTTGCTAAAGTGCTGAGAGGCAAGAATAAGCCTATCTTCACTCCTCACATCGACTGCGGTGACAACGTTATCGTTATCAATGCTGAGAAGATCAAAGTAACCGGTAAGAAGATGGATCAGAAGGTATATTATCATCATTCCGATTACGTTGGTGGCTTAAAAGAAGCTACCCTGAGAGAAAAGTTAGCAAAGAAGCCTGAGCAGGTTATCGAACTTGCAGTTAAGGGCATGCTTCCCAAGGGACCTTTAGGAAGACAGATGTTCACCAAACTTCACGTATATGCAGGACCTGAGCACAAGCATGAAGCTCAGAAGCCTGAAGTACTGACATTCTAAAGGACTGAGAGGAGGAAAATAAATCATGGCTAAAACAGAAAGATACTACGGAACCGGTAGAAGAAAGAAATCCATCGCCAGAGTATATTTAGTACCCGGTAATGGTAATATTACAATCAATAAGAGAAGCATTGATGAGTACTTCGGTCTGGAGACTCTGAAGGTTATCGTTCGTCAGCCTCTGGCAGCTACTGAGACTGCTGAGAAGTTCGACGTTCTGGTTAACGTTCGCGGTGGCGGATACACCGGCCAGGCTGGTGCTATCAGACACGGTATTTCCAGAGCTCTGCTTCAGGTAGACGGTGATTTCAGACCCGTTCTGAAGAAGGCTGGATTCCTTACCAGAGACCCTCGTATGAAGGAAAGAAAGAAGTACGGTCTCAAAGCAGCTCGTCGCGCTCCGCAGTTCAGCAAGCGATAATCGACTGCTCAGACTATATCAAAATGGTTCAAAAACCACGGAAAATCAAGGTTTTCCGGGGTTTTCTTATACCTAAACGGGCTGATATAGTTTGACTTGATTTGACCAAACGAGAGCCGTTTTCACCCAATTTTTAGTGGTTAAATATAGGACAACCGGCAAAAATGGGGTCAAAAAACGGCCTTAGTGGTTAAAAAATAGGACAACCAGAGAGCAATTTCGGGGGTATTTTTGAGGGTGATTTGGCACTCTCAGACACCGGATTTTTCGCTGGAGGGTTTGGCATAATCTGACCAAATCTGAACAATTAAATACGATTCTAATGCAGGCACTCAGTAACAAATAACTGGGTGCTTTTTTTGTTTCAGAGATTCCGGCATTAGAAAGGGCCGTCACTTTATGATTTTGAAGTGGCGGCTTTTTCTATTTCCAGAAACAACAGCAACAATCAGAAATGAGGTGAAGTCATGAACACACAAATCATCGCCATCGCAAACCAGAAAGGCGGCGTTGGCAAAACAACAACCTGTGCGAACTTGGGAATAGGTTTGGCACAGGCCGGAAAGAAAGTGCTTCTGATCGACGGGGACCCACAAGGAAGCCTGACAATCAGCTTGGGAAATCCGCAACCGGACAAGCTGCCAGTTACACTGTCGGATGCAATGGGCAAAATTCTGATGGATCAGCCTATACGCCCCGGAGAAGGTATTCTGCATCATGCAGAAGGCGTTGACCTGATGCCTGCGGATATTCAGCTTTCCGGTATGGAGGTTTCTCTGGTAAACGCCATGAGCCGTGAAACGATTTTACGGCAATACCTGGACACACTGAAGGGGCAATACTCCCATATCCTGATTGACTGTCAGCCCTCGTTGGGGATGCTTACGGTCAATGCGCTGGCGGCTGCGAACAGGATCATAATTCCCGTGCAGGCAGAGTATCTGCCCGCCAAAGGACTGGAACAGCTTCTATCTACGGTCAGTAAGGTGAAACGGCAGATCAATCCAAAGCTCCAGATTGACGGTATCCTGCTGACGATGGTGGATAACCGCACCAACTTTGCAAAAGAGATTGCTGCTTTGCTGCGGGACACCTATGGAAGTAAAATCAAAGTCTTTGGAACGGAGATTCCACACTCTGTCCGTGCAAAGGAAATCAGCGCAGAGGGAAAAAGTATTTTCGCCCATGACCCTGGCGGCAAGGTGGCAGAGGGGTATCGAAATCTGACGAAGGAGGTGTTGAAACTTGAAAAGCAGCGCGAAAAAA
>CAMEOT010000018.1 GCA_945929965.1 uncultured Lachnospiraceae bacterium | reverse complement strand
ATGTGTCGCAAAGGGCGCTCCACATTTATTTCATTGACGGCTGTCGCCGTATAAAAATAGAACGAAACAACCTCTTGTGTGAGCAAGCTCCCACCGAGGTATTCCGTTCTATTTTTGCATGGCTCGTAACTTTCAATTTACATCAATTCAATGGAAGTAACTTTATATCCCAGTTTCTCCACAGCCTCGCGCAGTTCCTCTTCGGGAATATCCACGCCGAGTTTTACGATTGCTTCGCCCTTCTTAAAGCTTGCCTTGGCATTGACCTGTGCCATGCCATTCAGGGCATTCTCAATGCGGTTCTGGCAGTTTATGCAGGACATTCCTTCGATCTGAAGCTTTTTGGTCGCAACGATAGTGTCTAAGTGCTTCGGCTTAATCTTCACATCGCCGCCTCCACCGCAGCATCCGCCTTCTCCCTTGAAGTGCTTTCTGGATCCCAGTAATGCTGCCACGATCACTATGATCAATATTCCACATATCATATAAGTTCCCATATGTTTCGCTCTCCTTGTTGTTTTCTTTCAAAAAATAACTATTCAGAACCCCATTCGCAAAATCACCTCTACGAGGCTTCCTTTTTGCTGCAATATCTGTCAAAATTTCATGCAGATTAGTATTATCCTGCCACCCATATAAACAAAACCGGTGTAGGAAACAGCTCTGTCCATCCAGACCTCCTGCCCACACCGGTTTTTTACTTATTTCTAATTTCTAACATATTTCTAATTTCTAGCATACCTGCTCCACACACTCGCAGGGTCTGATCGTCACGTTACTCACCCTCTGGTCTACGAGGTATCCGCAGGACTTGAGTCCCGCCCGGATCACGGAATTCCATTTTTTTGCTGAAAGATGATGTATCGAACCATCATCCAGTTCAATAGTACAGGCATTTTCCATCATGCAATTTTCAGAGTAAGCTACCTTATACATGTTCTTACGGCTGATAGCACCGATCTCTTCTAACAGGTTGACCATGCGGTATACGGTTGCGACTCCCAGCTTGTCATCCTCTTCCAATGCCCGGTAGAAGATCTCCTTACAGCTGGAGCATTCATTCTGGAGGATAATATCAATCAGCCGAAGACGCTGTTTTGTAATGCGGCAGCCCTTTTCTTTCAGCTTGGTCAATATGATCTCTCTCTGCATTTTCGTGGTCTGATAGCTTACCTGTTCCTTAGTGTCCACAATGACCTCCGCAGTGACTGCAATCGCCGCCGCACTGAATGGATTTTCCATTCTTTTTGTCTTTTATCATTTTGCGGACAATCAATGCGACTACACCGGCCAATATCGCCAATACAACTACGGTTCCCATAGACTGCCTCCTTACTCTTACTTTGAAATCCTGCTGGTCCCCTTGTCGAAGACCCGCAAGTAATGTTACGTTCCTATCTGTTTACTCCCCTCACAGGTATCGGTCTTTGCCTGCAAGCAGTCACGCGGACACCTGCGGGTGAGCTTAATTATTTATTTTACTTATGCAACCTTCCTGCTGTCAACCTTCAAAGTGGTGCTCTCCTTGTAAGGGCGGAAGAGCAGATAAATGAAGCCGATGATCAGAAGGAATGCTACTACAGTGCCGATACCGAAAGCACCGGTGGTGATCAGCGTACCGATCTGATATACACACAGGGATACCACGTATGCCAGACCACACTGATAACCAACTGCGATCCAGAACCATCTGGTATTGTTCATCTCACGCTTGATCGCACCCATAGCTGCGAAACAAGGTGCGCACAGCAGGTTGAATGCCAGGAATGCATAACCGCTTGCTGCGGTGAAGTGAGCTGCCATGTTAGCATATACGGAACCTTCGCCTGCGCTGTAGAGGATACCCATCGTACCTACGATATTCTCCTTAGCTACCAGACCGGTGATGGATGCAACAGTTGCCTGCCAGTTACCGAAGCCCTGAGGGATGAAGATCCATGCCAGGCACTGACCGATCTTGCCCAGGATACTCATATCGATCTCATCCTCAGCCAGCATACGGAAGCCGTCCTCGGTGAATCCGAAATAAGTGGTAAACCATACAACGATGGTGGACAGAAGGATGATGGTACCTGCCTTCTTGATGAAGGACCAGCCACGCTCCCACATGCTGCGCAGTACCGTACCTACGGTAGGCCAGTGGTAAGCGGGAAGCTCCATAACGAAAGGAGCGGGATCGCCCTCGAAGATCTTGGTCTTCTTCAGGATAATACCGGAGCAGATGATTGCTGCGATTCCCAGGAAGTATGCGGAAGGAGCAACCCATGCTGCGCCGCCGAAGATAGCGCCTGCTACCATGGCGATGAAAGGAAGCTTAGCACCACAAGGAATAAATGTGGTAGTCATAATCGTCATCTTACGGTCTCTGTCGTTCTCGATGGTACGGGAAGCCATGATACCGGGAACACCGCATCCGGAACCGATCAGCATAGGAATGAAGGATTTACCGGACAGACCGAACTTACGGAAGATACGGTCCATGATGAATGCGATACGTGCCATGTAACCACAGGACTCCAGGAATGCCAGGAAGATAAACAGTACCAACATCTGGGGTACGAAACCAAGCACTGCACCGACACCGGCTACAATACCGTCAAGGATCAGACCTTTCAGCCAGTCGGCACATCCGATCGCATCCAGACCGCTCTCTAACAGTGCAGGTACGCCGGGTACCCAGATACCGTAGTCTGCGGGATCGGGAGCTTCTGCACCGTCTGCTGCGTATACATCAACTGCCTCTGCCAGCTCAGCACCGGTGTAAGTAACATCCTCGGTTGCCAGAGTCTCTTCATCTTCCAGGGTGTAATCTGCGGTAGCAGATGCATCGATGCCTGCTGCGAACTCCTGAACAGCTGCTACTGCTGCTGTGGGATCGTAGTCTTCAGACTCACTGTCGATGACTGCTGCCAGATCTTCATCACCGTCAGCTTCTACGAATGCGTTGATCACATTCATTGCATCTTCATACGGCTCGGCTGCTTCTTCATAAGCACCGGTTCCGATGGTGAACAAATGCCAGCCATCACCGAATACGCCATCGTTTGCCCAGTCGGTAGCCCAGGTACCGACGGTAGTTACAGATACATAATATACGATGAACATAACAACTGCGAAGATCGGCAGTGCCAACCATCTGTTGGTCACGATTTTATCGATCTTATCGGAAGTCGTTAACTTCTGGCCTTCCTTCTTGGTGTAGCATTCTTTGATGATAGAGGAAATGTATGTGTATCTCTCGTTGGTGATGATACTCTCAGTGTCATCATCCATAACAGCTTCCAACTGCTTGATCTCTGCGGACACATCGGGAACGCTCTTCATCTGTGCCTGGATCTTGTCATCCTTCTCTAACAGCTTGATAGCGAAGAATCTCTTCTGTTCCTCGGGAACATCAGTCAGCTTCTTCTCTACGGTCTCGATCACGCTCTCAACCTCAGGCGCAAATTTATGTACCGCAACTGCTGCACTGTTCTTCTGTGCCAGTTCGATCGCCTTTTTGGTAGCGTTCTCGATACCGGTCAGTTTCAGAGCGGAGATTTCAACAACGGGGCAGCCCAGCTTCTCAGAAAGCTTGCCTACGTTGATCTTGTCACCGTTCTTGTTCACGATATCGATCATGTTGACAGCCATGACAACGGGGATACCCAGTTCCATCAGCTGTGTGCTCAGATATAAGTTTCTCTCAATGTTGGTACCGTCTACCAGGTTCAGGATCGCATCGGGTCTCTCACCGATCAGGTAGTTACGCGCTACCACTTCCTCCAGAGTATACGGAGACAGGGAATAAATACCGGGTAAGTCCATGATGATCACGTCATCACCGTTACCGCCGTACTGTTTCTTTAATTTACCTTCCTTTTTCTCAACGGTTACGCCGGGCCAGTTACCTACGAACTGATTGGAACCGGTCAGAGCATTGAAAAGTGTCGTTTTACCGCAGTTAGGGTTACCTGCAAGTGCAATCTTAATTGCCATTTTTCTACCTCTTTCCTCTAAAATCATTTAATAACTATTCAGACCCCATTCGCAAAACGCTCTTTCAGAGCTTCCTTTTTGCGAATGTGATTAGCTTTCGCTAATTAGTTTCAGCTAACCTTCCTGCTAAAAAAAAGATCATTTACTCAACGCAAATCATCTCAGCGTCTGCCTTACGAAGAGACAGCTCATAGCCTCTGACAGTTACTTCCACGGGATCTCCCAAAGGAGCAACCTTTCTCACATAGATCTCAACACCTTTGGTAATGCCCATGTCCATGATACGTCTCTTGACAGGCCCTTCACCATTCAGTTTGGTTACCTTTACGGTCTGTCCGCAGGGAACTTCCTTCAATGTCTTCATTTTCTCCTCCTATTAGCATCTTTTGGTACAGCTGCCCGCTACACCATGATTTTATTGGCCATATCCTTGCCGATGGCTACTCTGGATTCCTTGATATTCACAATCAGGTTGCCTTCGGTCCGGGACACAACTGTCACTTTACCACCTACTACAAATCCGAGGGTCTCCAAAAACTTCTTCGTCTCCTCTTTGCCGCCGATCCTCTGGATCGTGTTCTCTTCACCGGCACCTACCATACTCAGGGGCATCATACACACTTCCTTCCCTTCAATAGTATTGAACTGCTTGTGGTTTCTCATTAGCTCTTAATGAGATTCATTCTCAATTCACGTGGTTAGTATATACTAACCTTTTTTTACTGTCAACATATTTTTTTGATTTTTTTCATAGAAATCTCATAGGAATTGCTTATTGATATTTTTTCTCAATAGTTACGTTTTTTTACTATCCTGTCTATCTTTTTTCAAAAACATAAGCGTAAAAAAAGCTTTACCACACAAATGAATAGCGGTAAAGCTCTTTTTCATTTCTATTTTAGGATACGAATATGAGATTCCATATCAAAATCTGTTGTTTCACCATCGTCTGAATAGTACTCATACTGTTTGATCTTTTCTCCAAAGGAATACAACTTTAAATCTTCAAAATTAATATCTTCCACACATTTTCCGCCTTTTGCCACAGGTAGCAGATATCCCTCTCTCAGGAAAACATTCACGGTTCCCATTGGCATATTTACATAAGAAAAACCTTTTTCAAAGATATTACCCTCTTCTATTATTCCGTCTTTGAAGATGAGTTGTTTCATTCGTTCCGGGAAATATACAACTCTTCCCGTTACATTCTGTTCACAGACCGGTGCGATCATAATATTTTCTCCAACCAGCAATTGATCCTCCACCTGTCTGGCTAAATTATCTTTTCCATAAATGAATGACAGTGGATTAAACATCATCGTATTACGGAGTGCTGCTTTCATATACTCACTATAAATATATGGCAGAAGTTGATACCTGGCTCCAATGACACTTGAAAACTTCGGAATGTGAGAAAAGCGATACACTTCCTGTTTTCTGGTTCCTCTGGCTGAATGGTTCCGAAGCAGCGGTGTAAATACTGCAAATTCTAACCATCGGAGCAACAAATCCTCTGTTGTATCCGCACCAAATCCACCAACATCCGCACCTGTGTATAAAAATCCACACATATTTAAAGACGGCATCATTTTCACATTCATCCTCAGGTGGGACCACCATGCCATATTGTCTCCCTGCCAGATACCGCCATACCGGTGCATTCCGATATAAGATGCTCTGGAAAACAGCAAAATACGTTTCTCCGGCTGGTAACGTTCAAATGCCTCCGCTGCAGATCTTGTCATATAATATCCGAATAAGTTATGTACCTGATCATGGCGATAGCGTTTTCCTTTATAATTGTGATAAAAAGAAGCGTAATCCTCCGGATTATTGGATATTGTACCGATAAGATCTGTCATCTCAAAAAAAGTATTCACATCCAAATTTTTAGTTTTGTACTCTTCCATCTTATCAAATACTTTTTTCAATCGCTTCTCCGAATAGAAAATAGCCGGTTCATTCATGTCATTCCAAAATCCATCAATTCCCTTATCTATCAGAATTCGATATTTATCTCCAAACCATCTTCTTGCTTCATCATTTAACATATCCGGGAAGCAGCATTTTCCGGGCCATACACCTATAACAAAATCCTCTCCGTTTTCATCCCTGCAAAAATAGCCGTTTTCTTTTCCTTCCTCGTAAACATCATAGCCATCTTCTTTCTTTACACCACCATCGATTATTGGCACAAGATGGATATTTTCCTTCTTCATCTCCTCTACAAGATTTTCAAAATCCGCAAAGCTGTCTCTGTTGATTGTAAAATCCTTATAGCGTTCCATATAATCAATATCCAGATAAATACTATCTATGGGAATATCGCGTTTTCTGTATTCTCTTACAACCTCACGCACTTCATCCGCTGTCTCATAACTCCAACGGCTCTGTCCATAACCGAATGCCCATCTGGGGGCAATATAACTTCTTCCTATCATCTCACGGAATTCTCGAACTACATCCTGATAAGTTTGTCCCTCTATCAAATATATTTTATAGTTCTCATTTTCCATTGCGATGATTAACCGGTCTATATCTGTATAGCCCACATCAAAAGTCACAGTCCCCGGTGTATCTACAAATAACCCGTAAGTTTCATTTACACCGTCTCCCATCATGATAAAATTATGCGCCCCATACAGAGAATTGGTATGCTCACAATGATTAGGATTATCCGAGCAATTACTTACATATCGCCATCCTCTCTTGTTCATGCCTCGCACATTTTCTCCCAGACCATACACAATTTCATCCGGTTTTAATGAATACTGAAACACATTGCCTTCTTTTTGGAAAATGTCATCCTTCCAGCTGGTTTCTTTTATTTCTTTGACAACGGCATCCGTTTCTATGGGATCACCGAATACATATTTTTTAACCATATTTTCTATTTACGGCTAGCCCTTCACTCCGCCAGCCATTAATCCTTCCTTAAAGTATTTTTGCGCAAGAGCATATATAACAACGATAGGAATCATAGATAATAAGCTACCTGCCATCAGTATATTATATTCCGTTCCATATTGTCCATTTAAACTGTTTAAAGCCAATGTCAAAGTCATTCTATTTTTATCATTCAACATAAGCAACGGCCATAAATAATCATTCCAGCTCTCCATAAACGTGGTGATCGTCAACGTTGCTATTGCCGAACCTGATAACGGTAATACCACTGTCCGATAAATTCTGAATAACCCTGCACCATCAAGTTCTGCTGCTTCTATATAGTCGTTGGGGATTCCTCTCATCTGCTGCACCAGCATAAATACAGCGAAAGCTCTGAATAAGGATGGTAAAATCACGCTTGGATATGTATTGATCAATCCAAGATTATTCATGATCACAAACAACGGTATCATCGTTACCTGTGTAGGAATCATCATGGATGCCAGATATAATTTAAATACTGTATCTCCATACGGAAATTGTATCTTCGTAAATGCAAATGCTGCCATTGATGCGGACAAAATGGTAACTACCGTATAACTACAGGTAATAAAAAAGCTATTTAAAATTGCCCTCAAAAAGGGAAATCGGGAGAAGACCATCCGATAGCTGTCCAGCGTTGGATTTTGGGGAATCCATTCTATGGGAATCTGCATCAATGCACCTTTGCTTTTCAAAGAGGTTGAAAGCATCCATAAAAAAGGGATCATTACAATAATCGCAATCAGGCAGGCTAAAAAGTAATTCCATATTATTTTTAATTTTACATTCCATTTACTATGATTCATAATGCACCCACTTATTTTGTAATTTCATCTGAATTAAAGTTAGTATGAATATAATTACGAACAGCAGCCAGGAATACGCAGATGCATACCCCATTTTGAAATACTTAAATCCGTATGTGTAAATTCTCTCTACCATAACCTGTGTAGCCCCATTCGGTCCACCTTCTGTCATAATCTGCACCTGTGGGAATAACTGAAACGCATTAATCAAAGCCATAATAATGCAGAAAAACATCGATGGGCTAAGCAACGGCAAAGTAATTGAGAAAAACTGTTTCATTTTTCCTGCGCCGTCAACAATTGCCGCCTCATAGTACCCGGTATCAATTGCTTTCAGGCCTGATAGAAGAAATAATCCATAAAATCCCATATCTTTCCATACAGACGCAAGAACAATTGCCGGCATTGCCCAAACTTTATCTGTAAGCCATCCGGGACCGGATATCCCAATATATCCCAGTAGCTGGTTCAATATACCATACTGAGGACTTAACACCCATTTCCAGATCAGACTGGCTGCTACCCAAGATGTCAATACCGGAATATAATACATAATCCGGAATACGGTGATTCCTTTCATGTTTTTATTCAATATAGAGGCAATCAGAAGGGACATTATCAAAACCATCGGAATATACAGTACAATATAATAACATGTATGTCCCAAAACCTTCCAAAATTCTGATGTTCCGAGTATCTGCTTATAGTTATCCAAAAATACAAAATTACTTGCCAGTGTCTTGTAAGATAATTTATCCAGTCCATTCCAGTTTGTAAAACTGATGGCTATTGAAATTATAATTGGCAAAAAGCTAAAAACAATCATCCCAAGAAAGCTGGGAAGCATAAATGGTATGGCGTTTTTCAAAGCTCTTTTCTGTCTTTTTTTGCTCATATTTTTTCCTGTCATTTTCAGGATCACTGTCGCATGGCTTGCGCCATACGACAGTTTCCTAATTTAAAATTTCATTTCTACTGTAACTTAATCTGTGCAGTACACTCTTCCTGGGCCTGATCCAGTGCTTCCTTTACCGTGATTTCACCACTTGCTGCAAGGCTTAATTTATTGGTAATGATATCGGACATTAATGAATAATCTTCAATAATCGGAGCTACTGTCAGGTAATTCAGGGAATCAAATACTGCCTGACGATTCTCGGGAGGGGTCAGCTTCAAATATCCGGAAAGAACATCCTCATTATTGATTGCAGGAAGATCCCAACCTGCATCAATTCTCATCTGTGCTGCAGTATCACTGGATGCAAGCCAGTTGATCCAGGTTGCAGCAGCTTCCTTTTTATCGCTATCCGCATTCACTACAAGTGCATTACTAAAGAAATGTGTTGCTTTCTGTGTTCCACCCGGCTCTACACAAATATCCCAGTTAAAGTCACACGCATCTGCAAATGTATTAAATGCCCAAATACCGGTAGGAATCATTCCAAGTCTTCCACTTTCGAACAGATCCCAGTCACCCATTCCTCCCATCTGTGCTTCTGTGGGCTGCACATTCGTCTCAGTCACTTTACTGATCATCATTGTAGCGGCTTTCAGATTTTCCTCAGAATTAATTGTGAACTCTGTTTTGTCCTCATTCAAGACTCCACCGCCATACTGCGCAGCTACTTTGAAGAATTCATTAAAGGTGATTGGCTGATAAATGCCATAGATATCGTCACCTAATGCACTGATCTTCTCACACGCTTCCATCGCATCATCCCAGGTCCAATCATCTGTAGGATAAGCAATTCCAGCCTTATCAAATAAATCTTTATTATAAATAAGTACTACATTAGAGAAATTTCCGGGTACACCATACTGCTTACCATCTACGGAAAATGCGTTTAATGCGGTTGTATTATAGCCGCTGGTATCAATTCCTGTAAGCTCAGCCAGAACTCCTTTATTCGCATATGCTGCAAAATTCTCAATGTTCAGTTCATAGCAATCAGGTGCTGTTCCACCGGCTACTCTTGTCTGCATCTGTGTAAAATAGTCGTCATATCCAATCGTTTCAATGTTAACTGTTATATTGGGATATTCTTCGTGGAATGCATCATACATTTTCTGAAGTGTTTCTTCATTGCCACCAGAAGCATTAAAATTAGCATAAGTAATTTCTGCTGTTTCTTCCGATACTTCAGTGTTAGCAAGATCAACAGTTTCCTGCTTACTTTCTGTTGTAGCTGCAGTTCCTTCCGCAGTATTATCATCTGTGCTTCCGCAGCCTGTAAGTAAAGAGGTTGCCAATACTCCGGTTAATAAAAGTGACATTAATTTTTTTCTCATAAATGTATCCTCTCCTTTTCATAATTTAAACGGTTAACCTCGCATATTTTTACTGTATGAAATCAAAAATAATATTTTGTTCTGTCTCCCCCTTTACTGTTATATTTTTTCCCTTCCAGGTAATATCTATCTGATCGGAAAGAATAGAATCCTTGCCTTCCTTTCCGTAGAGGAAAATCTTATTTTTCCCATCCTGTTCCATTTGAATTGTTGTCCCGGACTTTACATAAACCGGTAATTTGGTCTCAGGATCTGAGTCTATCCATTTTTCTCCTTCATAGCACTTATATGTAAAGAAATCAAACCATTGTCCTTTCGGCAGATATACCTTTCTGGATGTTTGATTTTCTTCCATAAGGGGAGCCACTAACATACTATTTCCAAACAGGTATTCATCTTCTAAGTTAATTACATTGCTGTCTTCCTGAAAATCATATACCAGGGGGCGCATCATGGGTTTACTTTCTCTTACTGCAATTTTCGCCGTTTGATAAATGTATGGAAGAAGTTCTTCCCTAAGTGTATGCCAGTAACGCATCTCATCAATAAATTCCGGCTGTCCGTATGCCAAGGCTACATTCCATGGACTTCTTTCATTATTTCCATCACTTCCCGGCATAAGTTCCCTGAACTGACCTCCATCCGGCTCCGAATGCCATTGCATTATGGGAGAAAATACTGCCATCTGCGTAGATCTTCTGTACAAATCAATACTCGGAAGCGGTCCTGCAAATCCACCAATATCAAAACTCCAGAAAAGAATACCACTCATGGCTGCGGAAAGGGCTGCCCGCAAGACATTCTTTAATTCGTCATTGGTTGACTGATGGTCTCCTGCCCATAAAATAGGAGTTCCGGAAGCTCCTGCATATCCTGCCCGGCTAAACAGCACTTGTTCTTCCGATATTTCATTACTGTATGCATTCACATAATCCTGACAATACTGATTCTTGCCTTCTGCTCCGCTTGTTCCATCCGAAAAATTCACTTCTTCGGAATATATGAACTCTCCACCGTCCGTCTTGAATCCATCCACGCCAATATCTGACAGGTATTTTCTTTTTTGAAACCAAAACTTCTTCGTTTCTACAT
This sequence comes from uncultured Lachnospiraceae bacterium, assembly GCA_945929965.1. Taxonomy (GTDB): domain Bacteria; phylum Bacillota; class Clostridia; order Lachnospirales; family Lachnospiraceae; genus Acetatifactor. Next base: position 48,285 of record CAMEOT010000018.1, on the reverse strand, counting down.
TTGTGAAATCCGGAAGATAAGAGCCTTCAAACCAATTGCCCGTCGGTATCTCGTAAGGCGTTCCTGCTTTATTCATTACAAGCAGTCCATGCTCCAGTGCATATTCCTTATCCATGTCAAGCTGTTCCGATACTCTTCCCGGTTCCATTCCTTTAAAAACAGGAATTTGCCAAAGCACTAGCTTTTTCCCTTTTTCATGAAGCCTCTCGATCATGCGTTGCGGGTTTTTCCAGTATTTACTATTGCTAAAATCAAAATCATCATAGGAAAAACCTTCTGCCGACCTCTTCGGTGAATAGGTAGCTCCGTTCCAAATATAGAAAGTTGCTTCATCACTCCATGCTTCCAAAACAATAACACTGGCCGGAAAATGATATTTTTCCAATTCCTCAAGCAATCTGTCTACATCTGCTTCAGAATTCCAATGATTGGCTGATGCCCATATTCCAAATGCATAACGGGGTGGTATCTGCGGTCTTTTAAACAAACCGGTATAATCACGAATAACCTCACCTATTGTACCCGTAAATACATAGACCTTGGATTCGCTCGGTATCTGACATCGAATTGCATGATCAAGCGTGATTGTCGTTTTCTTCTTTGTCTCAATGTAAATACCCAGTCCCGAATCTGTCACGAAAAAAGGAGTCACGCAGTAACTGATATTTCCCTGATTACAGAATTTTTCTATAACCTGTGTCTCTACTGTCTTTCCTTTCTGATTCACTGCATCGAATTTCTCGCCCAGACCATATACACCTTTATAATCCACATTAATGATTAATTGTGTACCTTCTTTGCGTTCTATCTCTGCATAGGAATCATTTGCCAGTAATATTTTTTTATGATATTCCTGATCTTTTATCGTTTTTAAAATCATAATATCTCCGTTCTTTTTCTTACACTTTGCCTTTCAATGAGTTTTACAGGAAATACTTCTTCCACTTTTTCCATCTGGGGATTTTCAATGTTCTCGATCAATATTTCAACAGCTCTTTCTCCCTTAGATGAAATAGGTTGTTTTACTGTAGTGAGCCCGGGTGTCGTATACTTGGAAATATCCAGATCATCAAATCCGATGATGGATATATCTTCAGGCACCTGAACACCCTGTTCATAAAACCCCTTCATCAGCCCAATTGCGAGGACATCCGCTGTCGCTACCACTGCTGTAATATCTGCCTTATTATCTACGAACCATTTTGCAGCATTTACTCCGCTTTCATAATCAACCGTCGCTTCATAAAGATTTTCTTTTTGAAATTCCAGTCCATTTTGTTCAATCGCTTTCAGAAAACCTCTATATCGCTTCTGCATAACACCATCTTCCTGAAGATGTCCTGTCACCAATGCAATTTTTTTATGTCCCTGCTGAATCACAAATTCTGTAGCCAGATTAGAGCAATTCTCATCATCAATTCTTAGTTTATGAAAATAGTCATATTTACAATAACTATCAATTAACACTACCGGTACATCCAATGTTTTTAATTCACTAAAAAACTGATTCTGATAAGTACCAATAATAATAACTCCAGCCAAATTTCGTTCCTGGATCAGCTGAAGATAATCTTCAGTTACATCGGTAGCTGAGATAATTACATGGTATCCTCTCTGTCTTGCAGCGTACTCTATGCTCCCCAGTAATTCACTGTAAAAAATATTATGAAACATCAGCTTACTGCCTGGCTCTGTCTGTGGAACGACTACTCCCAACAATTTAGTATCTTTTACAGTTAATCCTCGTGCATTCAAATCCGGCACGAATCCTAGCTCATCGATTACTGTCAGAATCTTTTGCTTCGTTTCTTCGGATACTTTTTTCTTTCCGTTTAATACATAGGACACTGTCGCTACTGATACGTTTGATGCTGCTGCAACATCCCTGATGGTTACTCTGTTTTTCATGCTTTCTCTTTTCATACAGTTTTAATATGTTTTGTTAACCGGTTAACTATATTATATTCTCCTATTTTTGAATGTCAATTATTTTTATTTAAAATAATATTTTTTAGATAAAATAAACAAACATTACGTATCGTTTTTATAGATTTTTAACGTTGCTTCTTCAAAGTAATTCATAATACTTTTTTCTCTTCTTTATTGATATTTTTTGTCATTAAGTTGAAATCTTGCATTTCCTATCCTTTTCTGCTATTCTTATTGTAATGCCTGCGGATGGTTAAGTTTCCACATGTAGAGCAGGTATTTCGGTTCAAAATGCTATGTATGGGAAGGGTATGGTCATTACATGAAAATACAGGAATCTGCTGAGAATTATCTGGAAACGATCTTAGTGCTGAAGAAAAAGAACGGTATTGTCCGTTCCATTGATATTGCCAAAGATCTGGGTGTGTCCAAACCCAGTGTCAGTGTCGCTATGAAGAATCTCCGTAATGGGGAATATATTGAAATGGACAAGGAAGGCTACATCACCCTGCTGGATAAGGGGCGGGAAATCGCAGAGAAAATCTATGAACGTCACACATTTCTTACGGACTGGCTGACTTCCATCGGTGTGGATCCCACTGTTGCTGCTGAGGATGCCTGCCGGATCGAGCATGTGATCAGTGCAGAGACTTTCACTGCTATGAAAAAGACATTGAAGACGAAATAGAACTCACAGTAACTCATTGCATATTATTTGAACGCAAGAACTCCCGGTGCGATATTGCTCCGGGAGTTTTGTTATTATCATAAGCTCATTACCTGCGCTCATTAAATCTTAATTGTCACCCATTTTCCCTGTCGGAACCGAATCGACGCAAACAGAAATCTGGATACCTGATCCGCCAGAATGCCCATCCAGATACCGGTCATTCCCAGTCCCAGAGTAAACCCGAAAATATAGGATGCCGCCGTACGGATCAGAGTAACGCTGATCGTAGAAGCCACTGCCGTGTATGCGGTATCTCCCGCGCCGCGCAGGCATCCCATGTAGATGACCTGAGACACCTGGAACAGGACAATGATACAAATGCAATGAATAATATTCACACCGTACGTAATAATATTTTCTTCTCTAAAGAACATCCGGTAGATGGTCTCCCCTCCGAAGAAATAGATAACCGCCAGTGCAACAGAGATTCCCATACCGATACGTCTACAGATAGCTCCGTAGCTTTTCGCTTTCTCCGGATCACGTTCTCCCAGACTCCGTCCAATCAACGCTACCGCCGCTACCTGCATACCGTCACCGAATGAAAACGTCAGACCGAGGATATTCATGCCTACCTGATGTGCCGCCATGGCTTCCGTACCCATTTTCGCAGCCATCATAGCAGTCGACATGAATCCGATACGCATCAATACCTGCTCAATAAACACGGAATAGCCGACTTTGATGATCTCCAGCAGCGGTTCCATCCGCAATCTAATATGATGTTTAATCATATACGGAATGCTGATAAATCCATCTTTCGGACAGATCGAGACGATGCTCATCACGCATGCCACTACCGTACCGAATACCGTAGCAATGGCGGCTCCGGTGATTCCCAGTGCCGGGAATCCGAAATGGCCGTTGATCAGCAGGTAATTGCCGCAGATATTCACCAGATTGGAGATCAGATTCGTCCTAAGGGCGATCATCGTATTGCCCGCGCCGCGCTGTGCCGCATTGATTCCCATGGACAATACGTTGAAGATCATGCCACCCATGATGATCCGGTAGTATCTCGCCGCCATGGCATGCGTGTCCTCACTCGATCCGCAGAATTCAATAATCTGATCCGCGAATCCCACCGTCAGTGCACTGATGATCACCGCTGCCACAATGCAAAAGCAGATCGTCATCACCAGAATCTCGTTGGCCGCCTGCTGCCTCTTCTCTCCAAATCGTCTCGCCACCAGGGCGGAGATTGCTACATTCGCTGCGATGAACAGTGCCAGCCCCAGGAACTTCGGCTGTGTGGTCAGCCCTACCGCTGCCACCGCATTGGCTCCGAGCGTACTCACCATAAAAGTATCCACCATACCCGCCAGTGCGATAAAAAAGGATTCGCAGACCGCCGGCCACGCCAGCCGGATTGCCTCTTTTGTCAGGGAACCCTGTGTGTGTTCTGTGCTCATAGCTATGTTACCTATTACCTTTTCTTGGATATTTCCTGTTTCTGATAGTCATAATGCTTTATTACACTCTTAATCATACACCAAAACCTCCGTTTGCCGATAGTCCCAAATTTTTGTCCTCATTTTATAGCTAGACACATAATTTTTATCTCATTTTCATACAATACTAATCAGAAATACACGGATATTGACACATGCAAAATCGTATTTTCAAAGGAGGCTCCCATGCAATTCTCCGACAAATTTCACAATATTCACTGGAAAAACCTCATCACTGCCGTTGCCATCCCTCTGGCGGTAGGCGGACTCTCCGCCCGGATCACCAAAGACGGTATGAAAGCCTTTGAAACAGTGAATCAGCCTCCCCTGACGCCGCCCATGTGGCTCTTCCCGGTGGTGTGGAGCATCCTGTTCGTCCTCATGGGAATCGCCTCTTATCTCGTTGTCATGCAAAAAGGTGAGGACACGAAAGCCCTCACCCTGTATACCGTACAGCTTATTTTTAATTTTTTCTGGTCCATCTGGTTCTTCAACCTGGGATGGTATCTTTTCGCCTTTTTGTGGCTGGTCGCTCTATGGATCCTGATTCTCGCCACTACCGTTGCCTTTTACCGCATCTCGAAGCCTGCCGCATGGCTGATACTGCCTTATCTGGTGTGGGTTGCGTTCGCGGGGTATCTGAATCTGGGGGTGTGGTGGCTGAACCGGTGAAAGAGTTTTCAAAAAAACGAAACACTGTTTTACTTATTTAATTTGATTGCAAAAGGCTATCTTATAAACGCACGCGTGCGTTTATTTAATCATTTCATAATGCGCTGATCTGCCATTGCCGATTGTAATCTATTTCTGCACCAGGCTGGTGCAGCTTTCTCCAAATGAACTTAACAGCATGGATTCTTAATTATTTCGCAACAGCCTTGACGTTTACATATCTATACATCCCCCTGAAATGCCGGACACATTCTTTCGATTTCCCCACGGCTGATTCCATATTTTCCGGCAAGTGACCGCCAATTATCTGCTACCGTTTTTCTAATGGCTGTGACATTTTTCTTCGCCTGTTCTGTTGATATCTCATAGTATGGCGCTGCCTCTATTGCCAAATCAAAATCTATCGCAGAATTATCTTCGTCCACATTCAGTGATAAAAATTCTCCATAAATATCCGGATTCACATCATACATCGGAGAAAGTACCCACCCTTTCTCCTCCAGAATAAATCCATGATTTCTAAAATGATCGTCTGTATTGGACACTGCCATGCTAAACACAATACGCTTCCACAATTCCTGTATATCTTTTTTAGGTGTTGCTCCGTTTGCTTTCAGAAAAGAAACTATTTCAAGATAACTACTTCCGTCCGCTGCGTTTGCACCATCCTTTTTACCAAGCATAGTCATTGCTGAAGAAAAGTGAATTCTTCGGCTTTCTATTCTGTCAAATCGCTTTACAAGAAATGTCGTTCCCAATCTGGAAAATTTTTCAGCTTTTGCCTCCGGAACATTAAGTCCACACATAACAGCCAGTTCATGTACTACCATTTCCCATGCCCCGGAATTAAAATCATCATGTTTAGACGGAAATTTGGCAATCCAAAGTGAGCCATCCGTCGCCAGCACAGAGGCTTTGGGTCTCGCCCCTCCCAAAGAAGATCCGGGAGCAAGTAATTGCTTTAACCATTTCTCATTCAGCCCCTTTTCATCATTTTCAAACGCAATCGATGCCTGTTCGAGTTCTCTTAATGACGTCCACGGTGGTGTTGCAAATTCCCTGTCATTGGACAAGAATTCACCTTCCAACTCCGTTTTAAAACGCAATCCGCCCATTCTTGCTTCATCATACACTCCCAGAAGATAATCACTGTCTAAAAGCTTTCTAGGTTTTTCACCTGCATTTTTGGCACGCAATTCCTCTCTGCGTTTCATCAGACGCTGTCCCCATCTATCAGGGCAGGAATCGGCAAATACTCCGAATATCTTCTTATCATCGTGAATATATTGCCTTCCCTTATACATCTGTAAATCGGGATCTAATATCATATTTCCCTTTTCCAGCCATTTCTGATCATACTCAAAAGAGTAAAATTCCTTTCCTCTCGTCTGCGAAACATAGATTGTACCTATAATTTCTTCGTGATAAGGCTGAAAATCAGCAAAAACAAAAATCTTTTTTTCTTTATCCACTCCCTATCCCCTCCTGGGTGCGCGCTTTCTTACAGGCAAATCAAGATCCTGTAATTTCCGTCCCAATTCATCATCTTTAGCAACAAGCAGTAAATCCTTATCCATATAATTCAATGCATGAAGCACAGCCGCATAGCACCCCATTGCCACAGAAGGTGAGCCTTTTTCTATGGATACTAAAGTAGCTCTGCTGATTCCTGCTCTTTCCGCAACCAATTCCGACGTCAATTTTCTGCGCAGCCTTGCATACTTTATCTGTAGTCCCATTTGCTCAAGTATTTTTTCTGTTTCAGGCAACAACACTATTGTTTTTTTCGGCATAATCCCATCTCCTTATGTAAATATTATTAAACATTTATATCTACTTTGTCAAATTTTATTTACACTATTGAAAAATATCTCTGTCACGGATCCGACAGAGATATTATATAGTATGCCTATTACTCCGTTATCCTATAACGAATAACATACTGTCAAATATTACGCACAGCAATCTGTTAGCTACTCCCCATTATTTTGTAGAAATTAATTAGATTCAACTTCCTATGCTACATCCTCTGCCTGAATCTCCGGCTCGGTATCGGCGATTTCAATCTGATCCGCCAAGTCCATGCAATCTATATAATGATCTCCTATCCGGAACGCATAGAAACTTCTGTAATCCGAGATCATAGGGTCTGTATCCTGATGCTTTCCGGCATTATTATCCTGAAAATATTTCGGAAGGTAATCAGCTTGCATATGTATGTCCTTTGCATCCATGTTCTGTAAATAGACATAAATAATGGTATTACTGTCGTCTAGCGTGATGGCATATTCATATCGGTCGGTCCAATTTGCCATTGCCACATATGCAACGCTGCAATAATTTTCTTCATCCTGATAGAGCATATTCGTCTGATCCTGATAAGAGAATTTCAAATTCCGCAGACGTTCTGTTTCTGCCTCATACTGTTCCCTGGTATATTGATTTTCCAAATAGATCTGGCAGGTTGCTGCAAATATTTCATCACGGGTCTGATAATAAAAATCTTGTGAAACGGTGTCCATATCTGCGGAAGGAAACACCGCTAACGGGCTGTAGACTCCCTTTCCCTCTAATTTGTGGTATGCTTCTCCCTCCCGGGAAGTGATTCTTGTCCCATAAATAAAATGATAGCATACGTAAGACAAAATTATCCCCAGCACAATCACTGCTGCCGCAACTGCAAATACTACTTTCTGCTTTTGGGTCATCTTTTCGTTCATTTTCCTTACCTGAATTCTCCTCCCACAAGCATTCACACAAACGATATTTTTATCACAATTTCATTAACTGATGCTAATTATTTTGATATTGTCAATTTAAAATATCTCAATCACATAATCGTAGCTATAGGTGTGGACATACAATTTGTCATCCTTCTCTGCCATGAGGTCCGGCATCTTTTTCAGGGGCAGGCGGTCGCTCACTTCTCCTTTCACAAGGAAATTCATGCTGTTGTAGGTCTGGTCGGCGCTCCGCCACAGCAGCTTCTCATTTTCCAGATCATAGGCAAACATAAAACAGGTGTCCGGCTGGGCATAGCCGTTCATTACCGAAGCCCCATAGAAGATTCCGTTCTCAAGGCGGGCGTTGTTGCCGTTGACGTACCATTTGTCTGTGGGATATTCCAGTACAGACAGGCAGTCAGCGCCAATGCTGTTAATTTATATTGTTTTTTCATAATGTCCTCTTTCTATTTTGCTTTATTTTTCCAACAGGAAATCTACAATGTTTTTTTGTCGGATGCCTCCCCGGTTAATGTGTAATAAAGTGTCCATAGATAACACCACTTTTTCATAATTATCTGTGATTGCCTCTAAGGGAGCGAATTCCCGATTTGTATTTTCCGGTGTCAGAATGTAGCATACCTGAACATATAATCTTTCATCCAGCCTATCTGCCACAAAGTCCACTTCTGCAGCACCCTGTTTTCCTATCGTCACTGTATATCCTCTGCGAAGCAGTTCCTGATATACAATGTTTTCCAACACTCCTGCAATATCATTATCTTGATATCCCATAACCGCATGTCGGATTCCCAAATCCGAAAGATAATACTTTTCCTGCGTTTCCAGTATTTTCTTCCCCTTAATATCAAATCTTACAACCTTATGAATCAGGAATGCGCTCTCCAAAGCCTTTAGATAATTATAAACTGTCTCTATGCTTAGCTTTCTTCCCTGACTCTTTAAAAAATCAGTAATTGTTTTTGCTGAAAACGTATTTCCGATATTGTCCATAAGATATCTAATAATACTTTCCAATAATGCAGTATCTCTGATATTATTCCTTGCAATCACATCTTTTAATAAAACAGAATTATAAATATCCTGAAGATATTGCATAATCCTACTTTCTTCCCATGTCATCTGATGGATGCCCGGCAGCCCCCCAAATCGAACATAGTTGGAAAAATTTTCCTGAATGGACAATTCTGCTTCTCCTTCATTCGTTCCAGAAAACTCTAAATATTCCTTAAAATCCAAAGGATATACTCGAATCTCCACATATCTGCCTGCTAGCAACGTAGCCAGTTCTCCGGATAGCAATCTTGCATTCGACCCGGTCACATAGATATCACAGTCAATATCTACACGCAGAGAGTTGATTGCCTGCTGCCAGCCGTCCACTTCCTGTATCTCATCCAGGAGAATGTACAATTTTCCCGAAATCTTTTCCTCTAGTTCTATCAGGTTCCGATATAAAGCTTTATATTCTTTTAAATGATCGTATCTTAATGATTCAAAATTCATATAAATAATATGATCCGGATCTTTGCCCATACCAAGCAGTTCCTGCCTCGTCAATTCCAATAGGGCACTTTTTCCGCTTCGTCGCATACCGGTGATGACCTTTATGACCGGTTTATCAATAAAATCTCTGATATTGTCCATATATCTTTCCCGAATAATCATTACTTCCACCTCCAGTTCTTTTATTATAGTATTTTTGTAGAAAAATATCAATAGTTTCTAGTGTAGTAGAAACTATTGATATTTTATCGTTTTGTTTCTTATATATTATTATCTTTTTGTTATGTATTAATTCATCTTTCTAACACCAGTTTTCCGGAGACCGTCTTTATCACCCACCATATGGCATCAAGTCATTAAAAGTCGCCCAAGCTTCCTCATAAGTGTAATCCGCCAGCTTAATCCACCCCCGGCAAGGCATAGTCGATGTTTTATAGACTCTCTGTAATTATAGTCTACATTCTACCGACCCGTCTGTCACGTGCTTACTTCTGCACCGCTTCCATCAGACGCTCCTGCCAGTCATAGAAAGCCTGGCCGTCCACCAGGCAGCGTTCGTCCTCACCTATCCATAATCCCTGTTCTTCCGACGCGTAGCGAAAGGTCCTTGTCTCACCGTCTGCATAAACAAACTGAAAATATCCCACACCCTCCACCATCTCCTCCGGCAAAAAGTTCGCACAGGACGCGGTCTTTGCATTGTTTTCCAGCATTCCGGGATACCATACATCCGCTCTCTCCTTTTTCTCCCTTATAAGTCAATTTTCACGTAAATCAAAAATGTTTTTGCCTGGTTTTTCACGTAAATCAAAAATGTTGGCATATTTTTATAAAAATATCCCGATTTTCATGTCTTTTAATGTATGAAAATCGGGATACCCTAAGTTCCTCAGAATACTACTTTATAACGAAATATCGATCACCGGAGCAGGTGCGACCTGAGCACCGATTCCAGCGGCATCGGCAGAAAAAGATGTCCCGGAGTATCCGGCAGATAAGCTCACGCCGCCTCCGGAGGGAATGACGGGATTGTCCTTCATTTTCTCCAGACGGTCAAACACTGCCTTGAGGTACTCAGCATCGGCCTTGGCGATGTCTTTCATCTCTTTGTTGCGGTGTTTGATCTTCATCATCTTGAGGTCTGCGGGATCCATCTCCCTATTCACAGAGACCGCATTATCTGATAATCCATCCAGCCCCATCTCTTCCATCAGGTCGCGTAAGCTATCGGACATTTCCTGCATCATCTCCGAGGTGAAATCGCTCATTTCCGACATAAAGTCTCCTGTCTGCGCATAGAATGCATCTATGCCAAGATCAATATAGTCGGATATATCATAGCTATCCCCTTCATACGCCTCACTGCCTGCATACTCATACGCGGAGAGATCCCTTGACATTTCTTCCGCATTCTGCACATTTTCCGCTTCTGCGTCCTGCGCATCCTTCGTTTCTTCTTCGCTGATCCGGTCTCCCTGCCAGATTCCGCCGGCTGCCTTCGTCAGTTCCTCTTCTTCTAAGTGTTTCGCCTTTTTCTTCGCTACACGCTCCATGGCTTTGGCATGGTTGATTGCTGCTTCGATCTCGTCATCATCATAATTGCCGCTCTGCTTCTGCCGTTTCAGGCGCAGGACTTCTCTCCGCGCCTGCCCGGCTGCCTGCTTTGCCGCCTGGGACGTCTTGCTCCGCAGTATCTTGGACGAGATATTTTTGAACTGGTACTTCAATTTCTTCAGCGCCAGCGTCGTGTTCTTCGTCTGCTGCCTCTGATTGCGCAGCGCTTCACTGTAACTCAGGGAACTTGTAACGATGGAATCCTGGCTCCAGCTGTTCGCCGCCTGCATCTGGCCGTTCCGGTCATCTCTCGCCAACATCCGCCGGATATCGGTAACAGAGCTTTTATTTTTTGCTCCGAAGATACTCTTCTGATTGTTCTGCGTCTTTCTTCCTCCGGAAAATGCCTGCGGCAAACCGGTATTGCCGCTCCCGTAAACACCTCCGGACTTCCCCATAGAAATCATGCAACCTCACCTTACCCTCTGAAGTCAAAGTTCTGGCCGACCTGCCGTTCGCCTGCGGTCTGCACACTGTCACTCCGTGTGTTGAAATTGTAGGTTTCTATCTTAGACAACAGTTCTTCTATGGAACCGGCGCTGATCGTTACCGTATCCTCTGTGCCGGCTTCCTCCTTGCTGTCTGCTACCTTATCCGACTTCTTGTCTTTTAGCCGTTCTTCCTTTTCTTTCTTAGCTGCCTTCTTCTCCGCAGCCTTTTTCTCTGTTTTCTTCTGCTCAGCCTTTTTCTCGATCCGTGCCTTCTGCTCGGCGCTGGATTTCTTCAATACAGCGAAAAATGACAGTGTTCCTCCATCATTTACATGCATTCCAAAGCCCTTGACATTCGCACCGGAACTCTGCAGGCTGGTCTTTAACTGCTGTATCTGTGCAGCGGCACCGCTCAGGATTCCCTCATACTGTTTGCGGAATTTCTCATCCGTCGCCATCTGTTCGATCTTGCCTTCATCAATGAGGACGACCGTCTTATATCCGTTGGCATATTTTGCAGCATTGGCTTTTGCATTCTCCTTCTGATCTCTGCTGACCAGAATAAAATCATAATTTCCGTACTTCTTCTTCAGCTGCTCATAGTATTTCGCCGCCTTCTCCGACAACTCCGGCTGACCGATGGTCCTGCCGTAATTCCCAATCGTTTCCTTCGTCTGTTTCGCTTCAGAAGTGCCGGTCGTGCCTGCAGCACTCGTCGTATCCTTCATTGTCTTGTTCTTTGTATTCTTGCTGTAATTACTCTGCGCAGCATATGCACCGATGCTGCTTACCCCTATATCTGTCATACTTATCTCCTCCTTGAAAATAGATGCCAAATCCGTTTGTTTACCTAGTTCCTCTAATGAGAATATCGGACAGTTTCTCCGACTTTTTGATACACATCAAAAGAAAACCGGCAAAATGTGCAAAAAACCGCCTTTCTGCACCCTTTGTGGATCAGAAAAACGGTTTTCCTGTAAACTTTATTCTAAATTACTATTGATTCAAATGGTTGATCGTAACATGCAGCTCTCCCAACAGCTTCTTAATGTCCGCACTGGAGGTCGCCATATCTCTCGCCAGCTTCTGGACCTCCGTTGCTACCACCGCAAATCCCTTGCCCTGATCTCCGGCTCTTGCTGCCTCAATCGAAGCATTCAGTGCCAAAATCTGCTGTCTCTTACTATAACCATCGATTTCCTTGGTCTTGTCCGTTGCTTCCTCGATCTGTTCCGCTGCTTTCGCAATGCCACCCTTCAGCTCACCTACCAGATTCTCGTTTTTCCAGTTGGCGTAGCTGGCTCTCACGAACATGTTGATCACATCTCCCAGCAGATTTGCAGATGCATCTATCTGCTCCTTAGTCTTCACATTTACCTTTTTCAGGGCCTTAATATATTTATCCTCATCAATACCCAGCTCTCTCGCTGTCTGACGGAACTTCTCCTCATCCGGATTCTCCGGCAGCACCTGTCCTCCGATAATGCTGCCCAGCACGGTTCCATCCTCCAGTGTGATCGGAATACCAAAATCTACAAGTCCCGCATGGCAGGGATATACCCCATGGCCTTCTCTGTCACACTGCTCGCAGCGCTTTTTCCCCTCTGCGCTTCCTCTCGTCAGATCAATACAGAACTCCGTAAAATTATAACAGTCACTGATGTATTTTCCGTCTGCACCCACAGCCACGGTTGCCAGTCCTGTGCTGCTTGCCCAGTTCTTCATGATCTGCTCGAATTTGTTCATGTCACAAAAATCCTGAATCTTCATATAACTTCCTACTTTCCCGGTTATCTTAACCGCCGAACGCATCAAAGCCGGTAATTTTTGATCCCGGCATCATCTTACATTTACATAAAAATTATACCACAAACCGCAATATTTTTCGCCCTTTTTACTATTTTTACCGATATTTTAACAACATTTTCTATCTATGCTTCCTTCCCTCCAAACGCTGTAAAATAGATGCAATGCAATGTCATCTATAGTATAATTATCTGGATGCAGATATGAGTGCTGATCGTGGAAAAAGGAGGTGCCGTTAATTGAAGAAAACGAAGATATTCTTAAGAAAAATATATGTTCTCGTTCTGATATTATCTGCCGCCCTGCTCAATGCCTGCTCCGCTGGTCCTTCCGATGAAGCAGAAAAATACGTTGTCCTGATCGGCGAAGATTCTGAAATCATAGAAAAGCTTTCTGACATTGATCTGCTTGTCATAGATGCGGAATATTTTTCCCAAAATGACATTGCCCGTTTAAGAGAAAATGGTATCCGCGAAATCTACTCCTATATCAATATCGGATCGATCGAAAGCTTCCGGTCCTATGATACAGACTTTGAGAAATATACTCTGGGTGCCTATGAGAACTGGCCGGAGGAAAAATGGATCGATGTCTCAGCTCCGGAATGGCAGGCATGTACAGCTTCCAGAGTAGACGCCCTGGTACAGAAGGGTGTGGACGGCTTTTTTGTCGATAACACGGATGTATACTATAACTATCCGCAGGAATCCATCTATGACGGAATCCTTACGATTCTGGACTATATGGACCATACCGGCAGAAAGATCATGATCAACGGTGGGGACTGCTTTGTAAAAAAATATCTTACAGCAGAAAAAAACGTTCTCATCGATGGGGTAAACCAGGAGAACGTTTTTACTGCGTATGATTTTTCAAAGGATATCTATACTAAAAATGATCAAAGCACGCGTGAATACTATACTGAATATCTAGATCTGGCTATGTCACACGGCTGTACCGCTTACACCCTGGAATACGCAACGGATTCCACCATCCGCAGGCAGGCAGCCGCCTACGCCGGGAAGCATGGGTACATCTGCTATATTTCTGATAATATCGGGTTATGTCTGGGAAGATAACATATTCCTCTCAAGCGCCATCACAGAAATGTTGTCGCACAGGTATCCAGATGCTTATTTTTCACACTAGCATTATCACTTAGGCACTCATCACAATAATAATAGATATTGTATCCCCCCTTCCCTCGTGTGTCCTCTGTCACCGAGAAATATCCGGCCTGCATTTTGGCTGTCGATCCGTTCAGAAAATGAATTTCACACTGCTTCAGCGAATCCGGTCTATCCGAAGACATGCTATATATCGCCGGGTTATACTTTCCTGTAGTAATATAATCCAGCTGGATCTCCGTAAAATAGTTCTTCAGATTCGCCTGGTCTGCAGCGACCTTTGCCTTATGTATATAAGACAGATACTGTGGTGCCAATACTCCCACCAACATTGCCCTGAGTATAAGAAAGACCCGCATGGTCTTCCCAGGCAGGTCTTTCTTCCGGTCATATATTCAGTTTTATCAGTTCTCTATTATTCGCAAAGCTTGGAAAATGCATCCGCTACGAACTGAACCTTAGGTCCGATGATTACCTGAACGGAGGTCTTGCCGGGTTTCATGACACCGGCTACGCCTGCAGATTTGATCACCTTATCATTCACTGCGGTAATGTCTTTTACTTCCAGTCTCAGTCTTGTGATGCAGTTGTCAATGCTTGCAATGTTGTCCTTGCCGCCGCAGCCTTCCAGAATGGTTGCTGCGATTGCTGCGAAATCATCATTTACCAGCTCGATCTTCTTCTCTGCTTCTACATCATCATCTTCTCTACCGGGGGTCTTCAGATCCCATTTCTTGATAGCGAAGAGGAATACGAAGTAGAATACAGCAAATGCTGCGATACCCAGAGGGATGATCAGCCAGATCTTCTGTGCTGCAGGCAGGGAGGATGAGAACAGCAGATCCATCGCACCTGCGGAGAAGCTGAAGCCTGCACGGAAGCCGAGGGCAACAGTGATCATGGTGAAGATGCCGTACAGTGCTGCGTAGATCACATACAGTCCGGGAGCTAAGAACATGAATGCAAACTCAAAGGGCTCGGTAACGCCGCAGATGAAGGAACAGATTGCTGCAGAAGCTACCAGACCGATCGCTGCCTTTTTCTTGGCGGGCTTTGCACATTTTACCATTGCCAGAGCCGCACCGGGGATACCGAACATCATACAAGGGAAGAAGCCGGACATATACATTCCAAGGCTCCAGGATACATCAGCGCTTGTCTCACCTGCCCAGAAGTGCTGCAGATCTCCAAGTCCGATGGTATCGAACCAGAATACGTTGTTCAGTGCGTGATGTAATCCGGTAGGGATCAGCAGACGGTTCAGGAAAGCATAAACACCTGCGCCGACTACATCCAGACCTACAATGGCTTCACCGAGAGCTACCAGACCGCCGAACAGTAAAGGCCATACGAACAGCAGTACAACAGACGCCAGAATAGATACCACACCTGCTACGATAGCTACGCAGCGCTTACCACTGAAGAAGGACAGCCAGTCGGGAAGCTTGGTATCCTTGAACTTGTTGTAGCACATGGAACCGATAATACCGGCAATAATACCGATAAAGGGATTCGCAATCTTGTTGAATGCCAGTGTCTTGGTAGCATCCTCAGCGATGGAGGGCATAATGGTCGTAACAAATCCGGTAGACAGAAGTGTTGTGATCATCAGCCAGGAAGCCAGCGCTGCGATGGCTCCGGTACCGTCATTTTTCTCTGACATACCGACACCTACACCAATTGCGAACAGGATCGCCATGTTGTCGATCAAAGCACCACCTGCTTTTACGAGGAACAGACCGATCAGATTTGCTACACCCTGGATCTCACCACCCTGCATTGTTGCCGGGCACAACCAGTAACCAATACCCATGAGGATACCGCAGATCGGCAGAACCGCTACGGGAAGCATTAACGCTTTACCCAGTTTTTGAAGAAACTTCATACATTTCTCCTCCTTTACATTATACTAAACCGGAACAGTTCCGGTCAGTTTCGTTAGTTGATACGGACGTACCGCTCTTAAGAGATCTGGAGCACGTCCTCGCCGGGAGATACCTCTCCCTCTTTCAGAATACTGATCTTGTTATATTCATCAGTATTGCAGACCAGTACCGGAGTGATGATATGCAGTCCGGCTTCCTGAATCTTCTCCAGATCCGCATCCAGCAGAAGATCACCCTTTTTGACATGGTCTCCGGCAGCAACATGTGCTGTGAAGGGGGCTCCCTTAAGTGTCACGGTGTCCAGTCCGATGTGGATCAGAAGCTCCGCTCCCTGATCCGTTGTCATGGTGATCGCATGGAGCGTATCAAATACCACGGTCACCTCTCCGTCTGCGGGAGCATATATTTTCCCCTCAGAGGGGATCACTGCAAATCCGTCTCCAAGTATCTTCTCGGAAAATGTAGGATCCGGCACCTCTGTAAGAGCAACTGCCTTCCCCTTGCAGGGAGATCCGATACAATTACCTTTTCGCTTACCTTTCAAAAAATCTAACATGTGAACTCCTTTCCGTCGATATATACCGCTGCAATGTTCAGTTCCTGATCCAGGAGTACGAAATCGGCCCTCTTACCAACGGATATACTGCCCACTTCATTGAAAATGCCGATCTCCTTCGCCGGATTCTCCGTGGCACACATCACTGCCGTCTCTAACGGCAGACCGACTGTTTTTACTACAAAACGCATACAATCCATCAGATTCGTCGCCGATCCGGCGATAGTGCCGTCATGCAGGGTAGCCAGATTGCCTCTGACGGTAACCGGCTGTCCCCCCAAAGTATATTCACCATCCTCCAGTCCCGTTGCACGCATACTGTCACTGATCAGGATCATGCGGTCAGCGCCAAACATCGCAAACGTTGCACGGATCACTGACGGATGAATGTGTACACCATCACAGATCAGCTCCGGATGACATTTCTCTGAATCTCTCACTGCTCCGATCACGCCGGGCTCCCTGTGGTTCAGCGGCGGCATTGCATTATACAAATGTGTTGCATGAGATGCTCCATGTTCAATGGCTTTCCTTGCTGTATCATAACCGGAAGCTGTATGCGCCAGTGAAATGACCACTTCTCCTTTAGCTCTGTCGATAAATTCCATCGCTCCCGGCTCCTCCGGTGCGATATCTACCAGCTTGATCAGCCCATTCGCCGCTTTCTGCAGCTGACTGAAATATTCATAATCGCAGTGCATGATATTTTCTGCAGCCTGAGCACCCTTTTTCGCCGGACTGATAAAAGGTCCTTCCATATTAATGCCCACCAGGTGGGATCCACCGGAATACTCATAGCTGCCGGCATTTTTCATGACCTCCAGCAGTTCATCCTTAGGGATCGTCATGGTAGCCGGGCAGACACTTGTCACACCGACAGAGGCTTCATATGATGTGATGACATCCAGTGCTTCCTTCGTACCGTCACACATATCTGCGCCCTTACAACCATGGAAATGAATATCCACCAGTCCCGGTATCAGATACATACCTTCCGCATCCACAACAGTTTCCTCATCTGCCGGATCCCCGGTACAGCTTACGAACCTGCCGTTCTCCACGGCTGCATCTCCTCTGACAAACCGATGCTCCTCTGTATATATATTTGCATTTCTGATTCTCATGACCTATCAGCTTCCCCTTTCTTATTCAGAAAGCTTACTGAGCGCTGCTTCGTCTGCCACCAGTGTCACATCATTATGAAGCTGTAATACCGATGCCGGCACCTGCGGTGTGATGGGTCCGAAGAAAGCTTTCTGTACGATCTCCGCCTTGTCTTCGCCGCTGGCTACGATCAATATTTTCTTCGCCTGCATAATGGTCTTGATCCCCATGGTATATGCCTGCTTCGGGACATCCTCCGCCGATGCGAAGAATCTCTTGTTGGCTTCGATCGTAGACTCTGTCAGGTTCACACAATGTACCTGCTTGTCAAAACTCTCTCCCGGTTCGTTGAAGCCGATGTGCCCGTTATGTCCAATTCCCAAAAGCTGCAGGTCCACACCGCCCAGTGACTGGATCAGTTCCGTATATCTACGGCATTCTTTCTCCGAATCCGGCTCCATTCCGTTTGGCAGATGTGTATTTTCCACCGGGATATTCACATGGTCAAACAGATTCTGGTGCATAAAATAGTAATAACTCTGATTGTTTTCCCGGCTCAAACCTTTATATTCGTCCAGGTTCACCGTCATAACCTCAGAAAAGTCCAGATCTCCCTTGCGGAACCATTCCACCAGCTGTTTATACAGGCCGATGGGAGTGGATCCCGTAGCCAGTCCGAGAACACAGTTCGGTTTCATGATAACCTGTGCCGATACAATATTTGCAGCCTTTCTGCTCATATCTGCATAATCTTTCGCTTTGTATATTCTCATGAATCTCTCACTCCATTTCACATATTTTACTACGGACATTCAGTACCATGGACGGTGCCACACTGAGCTCATCAATTCCCATCTGTACAAATCGTGTGGTCAGTGTCGTATCCGCTCCCAGTTCTCCGCAGATGCCGACCCATTTTCCATGCTTATGCGCTCCGTCAACAGTCATCTGTATCATACGCAGGACTGCCTCATGATGTGGATTATAGAATCTGTCCAGTCTGTTGTTCTGCCTGTCGATAGCCAGCGTATACTGTGTCAGATCATTCGTGCCGATACTGAAGAAATCAACATGCTCCGCCAGCTCCTCACTCATCATGACAGCCGCAGGAGTCTCGATCATAATTCCCTGTTCCGGAATTGCGTAAGGAAGCTTCTCTTCCTCCAGCTCCTTAGCCACCTCAGCCACGATTTTCTGAATATCCAGCACTTCCTCCACGGAAATGACCATCGGATACATAATAGCCAATGTTCCGTATTTTGCCGCCCTGAGAAGTGCTCTCAGCTGGGTCTTGAAGATCTCCGGCTGCTCCAGACAGATCCGGATCGCACGGTATCCCATGGCAGGATTATCTTCCTTGCCCAGTCCGAGGTAATCTACATTTTTATCCGCACCGATATCAAGGGTACGGATGATGACCTTTTTCCCTGCCATCATCTGCAGCACCTGACGGTAAGCATTGAACTGTTCTGTCTCATCTGGAAGAGAGTCCCTTCCGAGATATAAGAATTCACTGCGGAACAGGCCAATTCCCTCCGCATCATTCTCCAGTACATATGCCACATCCGATACGCTGCCGATATTTGCATATACATTGACCTTGCGTCCGCTCTTTGTCACGGATTCACGTCCCTTGTATTCTGCCAGCAGGCTTCTTAGTCTCTGTTCCGTCTGCTGTGCCGCTTCTGCCTGCCGGATCTGCTCTTCCTCCGGATCCAGGTAAAATACCGCTTCCCTGCCGTCCACAATAGCCCGGGTCCCGTTATGGATTTTCTCCAGTTCCAACGGTACCCCTATCAGTGCCGGAATATTCATCATACGTGCAAGGATCGCAGTATGGGAATTCGTTGAACCATGTACTGTGACAAAGGCCAGAATCTTACTCTTATCCATCTGTACCGTCTCACTGGGAGTCAGATCATCTGCCACAATGATCGACGGCTCCATGGTACTCCAGTCAATCTGCTCCTCCCCGGACAGATTGCGGACGAGCCGGTTGGAGATATCCCTGACATCCGCAGAGCGGGCCTGCATATATTCATCATCCATGTTGGCGAACATCTCTGCAAAATTATCACCGGTCACTGCCACCGCATACTCTGCATTCACTTCTTCGTTCTGAATCATGCTGTGAATGGCATCCTGATAATCGTCATCCTCGAGCATCATCTGATGCACCTCGAAAATGGCTGCATTGACTTCTCCGACCTCCTGCAGAGCCTTCTCGTATAACTGCCCCAGCTGCGTCATCGTACGTTCCTTAGCCGCATCCAGCCGTTTCAGTTCTTCCGCTGTGTTGTCGATATGGATTCTCTTAACGAGACTGTCCTTTTTCTTCAAAACACTGACAGGTCCGATCGCTGTTCCCTTATATACGGATTTTCCAATATATTTTTCCATTTTCTACCTTCCAAACTCTGCCGTGCAGGTCTTCTCCTAGAGGTTCTCACGGAAAAACTTCTGAAGCTCTGCTGCTGCGGTATCTTCATCCGCTCCTTCTATCGTGACTTCCACGTTGTCTCCGTGCTTCACACCCATTCCCATGATCGCCATCAGCTTGCTTGCTGCAGCTGATTTCCCCTTACAGGAAAGTGTCACTGTACTCTGATACTTTTTCGCTTCCTTGGCGAGCAGTCCCGCAGGACGTGCATGCAGACCGATTTCATCCTTAATGATATAGCTGAACTGTTTCATCGGCAACATTCCTCCTTATTTTATATTTCTTGCTTTATTTATGTAGCATATTGTACATACTTTTCGTTCGTCTGGCTGATTATATATACATATTACCCATTTTTTTATTGTTTGTCTACATCGTTTTTGATATATTGTATATTTTTGAACATTATCGTAAAATTTTGTAAACTTTTTAATAAAAAATTTATAGAAAAAGGATGCCTGCTTATCTGGCACCCTTTCTTGGATCATTCTTTTGGTTTTGTTATTTTCTGTAGTCAGCATCCGGCTGCTGTTCCTCCAGCTCCTCATAGAACCGGTAATTATTCTTGCCGTTCTGTTTGACATAATACAATGCCTTATCCGCTTTTATATAATATTCTTCAAAGTTGTCTCCCTGTCTGCACATGCACAGACCGCAGGACAGGGATGCCGCTGAAGTCTCCGCCGCAGCATTTTTTGCCGCACGAAAGCTGTCAAACAGACTTCTCATCCGCGTATTCATTTCTGCTTCCGATACCTCCGGCAGATAGAACAGGAATTCATCTCCTCCCAACCGGCAGACTACTGCGTTCTTCATGCACTCTGTAAGCGTCGCTCCCACCAGTCTGAGGGCATGATCTCCCGCCTTATGTCCATAGACATCATTGATCTTCTTCAGATTATCCATATCCACAAATCCCAGACAGCCGCCCTGCTTCTGCATTTTCTCAAGGATCAGTGCCTCACCCTTATGACGCATGGGAAGACCTGTCAGATAATCCAGACTTTCCCTTGCCTCTCTCTGCCTGGCCAGCTCCAGCTCGCGGATGCGGTCCATCGTCTGGATCAGAGTAACGACCAGCAGGATCACCAGTCCGGTTGCGATAAAGATTCCGGACAGAGACACAACACGATACACTGCTGTCACCTCCAGCATGACTGCGATCATGGCAGCCACCAGTCCGATCAGCGGAAGCTTGTAATGTTTCGCCGTTCCCTGGATAAGATCCATGCAAATGGTGATAAATACCGTCAGGAAGGTTCCTGCGATCACCATGTGGGACAAAAACATTGTCGAGATAAAATCTGCGATATTCAGTACCTGTAAGACCGTGCATATCACAAAATTCACACAGGTGATACACTCTGCCACATGATAGACCTTCCGGTACCTTCCCTGCTGCACACTGTCAATATAGAACAGGATTGGAACCGGGCAGAGCATCACAGCGAAGAAGCACATATTCGACAGAATAGAAGCATTGGAAACAAACAGCTGGCGCAGCTTCGATTCTCCCAACATCCACACTGCTCCCAGGAGCATGCACCATCCCAGATACTCCAGATCAAATCTCGTCTTATATATAATATCAAGCACCAGACTGATGATCAGCACGACCAGCCCGGCAAACAGCATGGCGCAGGCGATCAGAGTTACCATAAAATAGCAGTGGAACATATATGCCCAGATATCTGATTTATCCCCGCAATATACCTTGTTGACAACACCTGAATACTTTTTCGTAAAGCATTGCAGCTCTATCCGCACTTCCTGTCCCGCATCCTCATCGGATGTCTCGCAGAATACATACCGGCTGGCAGAATTTTTTCCAAAAGGTCTGGTATTCTCCGTATCATACACCGTCCTCAGTTCCCCACCGATGTAAATACGCACATTCTCCAGAGAGTATCTGATGGCGATCGTATTTCCAGAAGCTCTCCTGCCGGCACATCACATCTGCCCGGGACCTGAATCTCCTGTTCTGTTCCGTCTGCCAGCACCCGGTAAAAGGTTCCCGTAAAAGTAATGCTTTCCTCCGTGACCGTTTCCCGTTCACTTGGGTAAATATATTGTCCCAAAAGGAATGCCGCAAGCAGCACACATATCACCACATAAAATAATCTTCCCATGCAGCGTTTGCTGCTTCGTAATCGTCCTGTCCTTTTTGAGCATCACTGTCTGCAGACATTATGGCATCCAGATTCGCACCGGTATCCTGGATCTGACTCTCCAGCTTCTGAATTTCCTCTTCACAGGATGTCATAACGGCAGCATCTGATTCTACCAGATGCTGATACTGTTTGATTCTGTATTTCGCAGTCATTGTCTCTAAATCCTGCAGATATTCCAATGACGGAGACCAGACCTCCGTGATCTTCTCCATATTTGAACGGATCACTAATGTCGAGATCAGTGCCACCAACACTAAAAACTATCTTACATATGGTCTTTTTCGGTTATTTTGCGAATAACACGGCATGGGTTGCCGGCTGCCAGGCTATACGGAGGAATATCTCTCGTCACAACACTTCCTGCTCCTATTACACATCCCTCCCCTATGGTTACACCACCACAAACAACCACATTGGATGCCAGCCAGCAATTATCTTTTATAGTGATCGGCTTCGCATACTCAAGAGTATAAAGGCTGCCATCTTCTCTTTTCCTGACATTACGCTCCTCAGGCAATAATGGATGCATAGGAGTTGCCAATGTAACATTAGGACCGATCATCACATTATCCCCTATATGTATTTCACCTACGTCTAAGCATGTGAAATTAAAATTAGCAGAGCTATATTTTCCGAAGTAAGTATGACATCCATAATCAAAATAGACCGGTGCCTGCAAATACGGAAGCTCCTCTGTTGCCGGCAATAATTCCCGCAATATCTGTGCCTGCACTTCTTGCTGATCTTCATCTGTTAAATTATATCTTCTTGCTAATTTACGTGCATGCAAACGTAATTGTTCCAATTCGTTATCCGATGAATCATACAACTCTCCGCTTAACATTTTTTCTCTTTCCGTCATTTCTGATAGCCTCCTGATCTCGTTTTTTATATTGTTATGTTCTCTGGTCAAAGTCTCGAATTATCTTGCTGTGATAAAGTCTTTTTTGATGTCAAGAAACGCTTTCATGTCTTCCAGGATATGATACAGCATGGACCGGTTTTCAAATTCCTGTCGCGTGACCGGGAGCCGCTGCTGTTCATAATAGCGGTGCAGTCTCTCTAACTCCGATAGCAGGGTTTCCACATTATTTTGTTCTGCGAACTCATCTGCAGTCTGGCGTATAAAATCTGCCAGCGTTTTCCCCTGCTCCGGCGTAGTGGTCAGACGGATGATATCTGCATATATTCTTTTCAGTATCACGCACTGTCTCGCTCTCATCTGCATATATTCGTAATAGTAATCATCCTCTGTGATCAGATGATTATTCATATATCGTAATGCCTCTTTTTTCAGATTCACGAGCATTGCATCCAGTTCATCAAAACAGCTTCCTGTATAATCCGTCTTGTCCTCCAGTTCTATATAGATCGCCATTCTGCGTAAGATGTACACGATTTTGTCATCCACTGTTTTCTGATAATCCAACAGTTGTCTTCTGCCATCCGGCATATAGAGATTCCACAGTGTGCCTATCCCCGCTCCGATCACCAGGATCAGGAATTCGTTCAGGATCATGGACGGACTGCAGCTCTTTGCTGAAACATAATGTGTACAAAGCACTGCAATGGGAGCAATCGCTTCCTTCATGTCTAATGCCATGCAGCTAAACAGATATGGGATCAGTACAATACCGAACGCCCACACGTGATATCCGGCAAGTGGAAAGATCACTGCTGACAAGATCGTCATGATCACAAATATGATCATGCGCTTCGCTGTTATCCGCACAGTTTCTTTCTTCGTATCCTGGATCGTCAGGAGAGTGATAATTCCTGCGGCATACGCAAATTGAAGCTGCAGGGCTGCTGCAAGCAGTACGGCCGCTACGGAACCGGTAACATATTTGATAAGTTTTATGGTTTCCTCAGTTTTCATTTTACGATCTCGAATCTTTGATCCTTTGCCATTTCTGTCTACCTCCGAATGATTCCTTTATAAAATGTTACCGCATCTGCCAGATCTTTATCATCGGGGTGTCCTTTTGCAATCCCTCCAATCAGCTTGAATGGTCCGAAGGTATCGTACCCCTTACAGGAAAATTTCCCGACAACCTTCCCCTGCTTGCTTTTTACAACTTCTTCTATTGACCGGAATGCCGCATTGCCGCCACAGGTGCAGATCAGAAAAGCATCTTTATTTGCCGGTAAATTGACAGAAGCAAATTTGAGTACTGTCTGATGAAATTTTCCATAATACACCCCGGAAGCAAAGCCGATCAGGTCATATCCAGACAAATCTCTTTCTTTTTCCTTCGTGGCATCGATCAGATCTACCACGTTTTCACCGGCGATTGCTTCCACCACCTTTTTGGTATTTTCATGATGAACCGATGCATAAATAATTGCTACTTTCATGTACTCATTCTCCCTGATAATTTTCTCTGTTTATCATGCTATTTCATGTTCTAGCAATGGTTTAATTTTACTATAAATAACCGTCCCCTGCCGCCTGTCGCAGTTCCTTTTCTTTGTGCCATGTTTTTTCGACCATTATAAACTATCTTTCTGACTTTATCTTATCATGCTAAAAATACCAATTCAATGAAATTTGAACAGAATATCCGGACAAATGACCGCCAGTCTTCAAAAGGAAATCAGTTAAAATGGGAAAACGAAGGTATATGGTATAAAGCTGATTATACCGGATACGAAGGTCTGGTCGAATACATGATATCCCATCTGTTAAAAAAATCATCACTGGCAGAAAATGAATTTGTTTGTTATGATCTTGAAGAAATAAAATATGGAACTGTGATTTATAATGGGGTAAAGAGTCCTGATTTTTTGGGCAAAGGTTGGCAGATTATTACTTTAGAACGTCTATTCCGGAACTTTTTCGGAGAAAGTCTCCAAATGCGATGGATTGAATAGTACAGAGAAAAGATAAAAAGAAGAAAAGAGAGGGGCCTCGGCACCCTCTCCCGATATAGAAGATTATGCTACCTGTGGATAGTCAATAACTGCAATTTCCTGCATCAATTTCTTTGCCATATTTACAATTGTTTCAAGTCTCTCAGCAACTTCATCCGTATAATATTTTTCACCACACTGCTCACATTCAAGGCATGGAACATTCTTAATTACAATAATGCAATTTTTATAATTTACGACGTGTGTTGTTGTACTATTTACGGTTGTACTATTTTTGCAATACATACACATATCCATCACCTCTTTCTTCGTGTCTTTAAATCATCTTCAAATTTCTTTGTATCTGGATAGTACGCTGTTATGATATATATATTTATATTATCACAACCTGCAACAATATGCAAAATCCGTCCATTTACATTATATCCAAAAATCAGACAGCTTGGATTAGGAAAATCATCTGGATAATCTTCTATGATTTCGCCGGTTGCAATTCCATTTTTTACGTCGGCACGACTGATATCTCTTTCCTGCATTCGCTGTAAACAATGCTGTGTCCAGAGAATTTTTGATTCAGCACACAATTGTTGATATATTTCTAAATTCATTCGTTCCCTCCTTAACATTGTTGTAATCTATAAATATTATACATCAATCGTTGTTTTTATATCAACCCGAACATCAGCCAATGACACTCTGCTCCCCAAGTTTGAATGTCATTACCGGAGAGAACTGGCTTGTGCTGCCACCTTCCCAGATTCCGTCCTTTTCATGATAAAGTGCTGGAGTAAATTTTTCAGATTTTTCTAGTTTAGAGTAATCAACATTCTTCATAGAATCATATGAAAATGTATTTTTATCTTCTCCTTTTGGAATTTCATAAGAAGAAAGTAAAATTCCCTGTTCTATTTCCATGATAAGGAAAAGATGTGGAGATGCATGACGTTTTCCAGTTATCGAACACTATTTCTCTTTTGCTTTTGCTATACTGGCGATATCTCCCACTCCATTCAATACCATTGTCGGAAGATAAGCATAAGTTTTGAGTGTGTCCTTCGTTGAACATCCAGAGAGAACCAATACAGTAGACATACCACTTTCCATTCCTGAAATCACATCTGTATCCATACGGTCCCCAACCATTACTGCTTCTGCTGAATGACATCCAAGCATATTTAATCCTGTTCTCATCATCAGTGGATTGGGTTTTCCACAGAAATATGCCTGTGTTCCTGTTGCCATTTCTATCGGTGCAACCAATGCACGACAAGCAGGAGCAATGCCGTTCTCAATCGGTCCGGAAACATCTGAGTTTGCTCCGATCAGCTTTGCACCTTTCAGAACTAAATTCGTTGCTTTTGTTAATGTATCCAATGAATAGGAGCGTCCCTCTCCCACAACAACATAATCCGGATTTACATCATTCATTGTGATACCTACATCATAAAGTGCATTTAACAGGCCGGCTTCTCCTATCACAAATGCCGAACATCCTGCCGCCTGTTCCTTTAAAAATGCGGCTGTTGCCAATGCACTGGTATAAAAATGTTCTTCTGGCACATCAAGTCCCATCCTAGCCAGTTTCTGATTTAATTCTCGTGGTGTATATCCACTGTTATTTGTCAAAAATAAATATTCTTTCTTTTCATCATGTAGCCACTGAATGAATTCTGGAACACCTGGCAATATCTGATTGCCATGATAAATTACACCATCCATATCACAGATAAAGCCTTTTTTCTCATTAAAATCAATTACTGATTTTCCCATATTCATATATGTCCTGCCTTTCTTTCTCTTTAGAGTATGCCTTGTTCTTTCACTTCAGAAAAATCTGTTTTCTACGACCATTTTAACATTGTATCATCCATGCATAAAATCAAATGCATAGCGGTGTGAAATCAAAGTAAATTTTTCTATCTGCAGAACATTTTATGACTGCATATCCTTCACACATGTACTTCGATAGTCACTTGGCGAAATTTTATATCTTTCCTTGAATACCCGGTTAAATGTCCTCTGGCTTTCAAATCCACTATCCAGGCAAATATTTGTAATAGAATCGCTCGTATTTTCCAAGCGATGACATGCATAGTTCAACCTTGCATCATTAAGATACTGATTGAAATTTCTATGAAAGATTTTGGAAAAGAGTCTGGATAAGACATATTTACTCACACCCAGGTCTTTTGCCATTTCTTCCAATGATAACTTTTTCTTGAAATTTGCTGATATATAGGAAACCGTCTGGTAAATAAGGTCTTTGCTCCCTACATGACTCTTCTCTACTAGATTCAGTTTTCCTATGCAGCGCGCAAACACAATTTGAAGATATGCCTGTGCAACAGTAATATCCGACTGTTCTGTCTCTAAAATTGCATTTATAACCCTATATACCTCTGATTCAACCTTTTCCGCTGTGATGATTGGGTATTCAGGAGCCATGGATTGCATGATATCTGCAAATTTGGCAATCGCAAATGGCGATGCAATCAGATAAGTCACTGTATTTACCCCTGGTGTCAGTACCTGATAGTGATGAATAACATTTGGAAATACAAAGCCTATATCTCCTTTTTCCATATGGTAAAGTTTCTGTCCGACACCAAGCTCTAATGTCCCACTCGTTACACAAACAATCTCCAGTGCATTATGAAGATGTGGTTCAATATGTTTTGACTTCCTATTTATTGCTATGATCTCCTCTTTTGTGTCAACATATTTTAATTGCATGAAATACTCCCCTTTGCAACATTTGTCTATATCTTCTTTCGATTTGGCAAGCAATTCTTTTACACCTATCTTATAATCAACTTGTAAATAAGGAAAGGAGGAATTACAAATGAGCAATCTTAAAAAATATCTGAATAACCTTTTAGTATTCTACGCTGAATATTTTGAGCATCCATACCATGTATAAATACTAAAAGGACTATTTTGTGAAAACTGAATATTTTTTCTGAGACCATTTCACAAAAAACGAGGTGGTCCTTTTTTATTTTCAAAATACAGTTCTATCACTTTATATATAGAAAAACCACTGTCTCATCGAGCAGCTACCAGACAACGCTTTTTCCTGTCAATTCTAATTTATGTCCGATTTATCTGTTACTTCATCTGCAGCAATTCCTTTTTCTGCTTTCAGTTTTTTATTTGCATCTTCAACATTCATTCTTGAAAGTACAAACATAATCAATACATCAAAGATTAACGGAAGCCAAAGATACATGAACTGCATCATATCAAGTGCAGACTGTGGCTGAGTTGCATTTTTTCCGACATATCCACTGAGCTCAAGCATCCATCCAACAACAGCGGTTCCAATACCTCCACCGATTTTTACACCAAGAGAAGTACAAGAGTACATCGTTCCATCAATTCTCTTTCCCTGTGTAAGATAAGTGTATTCAGAGCAGGATGCAATAACAGCATTCATATCTCCCTGCCATGGTCCCTGACCTAAGGCTGCAAGAGCTGTAAACGCCATCATCAGCGGAACACTACCCATATATCCGGCAACAACAACAAGTGCTCTACCGATGACTGCTAAGACATAACCTCTTAAGTTCAGTTTATACATGCCTTTCCACTTACCAACTAATGTCGGTGTAAAAATCAGGGCAATAATCAGTGGAATATTTACTGCCCATGCAAATTGTCCAAACAAATTCTTATTTTTCAGTACCCATGTCATGTAATAAATGCCAGCTCCAATCATGGCACCATATAACTGCTGTAAAATATATGTTCCACAAATCATCATGTAATATTTGTTTTTGACAAGAAGCTTGAATGCCTGTACCATTCCATACTTTTCATTATCATTCTTTACTTCTCCTTCATTAAGTTCCTCCTCCGGAAGTTCCTTAACAGAAAGTGCTGAAATCGTATTTACGACCAGACCAATGATTGCATAGATAATAGCAACCGTTCTCCATGCCGCAGCATCTCCACCGCATTTATCTACAAATCCAACTGTAATCGCCTGAATCAGAAGACTTGTTGAAAATGCAAAAATAAAACGGTAAGATCCCATCTGTACACGCTCTTTGCTGTTCTTTGTAATCAGTGACGTAAGTGCTGAATAAGCAATATTGTTTGCTGTATAAAACACACCATTTAACAGTGTATAAGAAATAAAGAACCATGCATATTTAGCCGTTGTTCCCAAACTGACCGGTACTGTAAAGCAGCAGACCAGCGTAATGGCACAACCAATATATCCGTATAGCATCCATGGCTTCGCTTTTCCCATTTTACTGTGTGTTTTGTCAATCATTGATCCAAAAAATATATCCGTGAAACCATCAAATAGTTTTGATACGGCAATCAGGGTACCTACTACACCTGCAGCAAGTCCTACTGAGTCTGTCAGATAGGGCATCATGAAGGATGTCAGGAACGCATAGACCACATTTCCTGCGATATCACCCGAACCATATCCGATTTTGTTATACCATTTCAAATACTTTTTTTCTTCCATCGAATTTCTTTGCTCCTCATCTTCATCACACTTAGAATCTCAATATGTCTAACCGTATGATATCTAATTCTATTTTTTCTCTGTTTTGTCTGATTGCTCTGTATATCCGGACTTTACATTACAATCAGACTCTCTTTCCTTGTTTACGGGTTACATGAAACTTTATTATCCCTTTACATACGGTATCAGTGTAAACTGGAACCGGAATAATACATCATCAAATCGGTACTGCTCCAATACAACCGGTCCACAACTATTAGAACCAATGCCATTTAATGCGTAGTCAACACAAAATACCACACTATCTGATTCTATTAATTCATAATTATGCGTTTTCTTTTCAAGTTCTTCCTGTGTATAATAAGAAGCATTGAATGAAAATGCCTTTTCTGCGGATGCCACAATTCCATATCGGCTGTTGTTAAGTTCTACATATCCACAATCATAATGGCTTCCATTTTCCTGTGGACGGATATAATCCTCATGCAAATCTCTTACATTTGCTCGGTACAAACCATGGCTTGCTGCCTGATGCTTGTCACGATAGCTCTCCTGTGGTCCCATTCCAAAGTATCTGGCATCTGAAAGTTTTTTATCCAGAAACATTCTCACACCAAATCTCGGAAGATCTGGGAATTCTCCATCTTTTGTTGCTTCTATGTCTGCATCAATCTTTCCTGAAGCATCTATTTTCCATGTAATCATCACATCAAGAATCTTCTGCACTGTCTCTGCCACAACAGAAGCATGGCTTACAATCTTCACACCATGTTTTCCCTGCACAACCTCTGTCGTATAAGCTCTTGTATAAGCCTTGTCATAGTGGGCTTTTTTCCATTCAGCTTTGATATACATATCGTTATCTGTTGGTGCTCTCCAGATATTTAATTCCATCGGATGGTTCAAATATTCCCTTCCTGCAAATTTCATCTCTGTAAAGAGTGCAGTACGTCGGTCGATGGTATACGCAAATTCACGACCTTTGATGTGAATCTGTGTATCATTTTCATTTACCTGTAACTCAGAGTCCACTGCTGTCTTTTGCATCCATTTCTCTGCAAGTTTACATTTTGCATCATCTTTACTTACCTCAATTTCATCAAATCCAAGAATATGGTCTTCATCCAACAGTGGCAATTCTTTTTTCAGATGGTAAATAAGTTTTAAATAACATTTCCCATTCTCTGGCACACTGATCTTCAGGTTTGTTTTTCCTTCCCCGTGTGGCGCCACAGAAAATTCCGAAAGTATGTCTTTGCTGATCACAAGACCATCCTGTGTCAGTTCATAACTGATCTTCACATAATCTTTCAAGTCATCAAAATCCATGTAGTTGTGAAGCACCAGCTCTCCACTTTCTTTATCATAGGAAACAACTCTTACAGGGCGGTATACATTCTTGTATTCCAACAGTCCTGTGTGTACAGTTCTGTCCGGATATACCAATCCATCCATACAGAAATTGCCGTCATGGATCTCTTCTCCATGATCTCCTCCATAAGCATAGATTGTCTTTCCATTCTCGGCAGTACCATGAGCAATCGCATGGTCACACCATTCCCAGACAAAACCACCACACATTTTATCGTTGTCCTGAATCATTTGGAAATAATCTTCAAAATCTCCAGGTCCATTTCCCATGCTGTGGCAGTACTCGACTAGAAGGAATGGCTTGCTTCCGTCCTTGTCCAGATATTCCTGAATTTCGGAAAGTGCCGGGTACATCCGGCTGTACACATCCAGATTGCTGTAATCATATGTTTCATCATAATTACGGTATCTTGCACTCTCATATTGTGTGATGCGGTCTGGATCAAAATTCTTTGTCCATTCCAGTGCTTTTTCAAAGTTGCAGCCATAAGCGCTCTCATTTCCCATTGACCACATAACAATACAGAAACGGTTTTTGTCACGTTCCACCATGAGTTTTACACGATCAACGATTGCCTCTTCCCATACCGGATCATCTGCAATCTTCTCATTCCATCGCTTGAACCGATTGTAATCGGTGTCTTCTTTTCTGTAAATCATAAATGGGCCATGAGCTTCAATATCTGCTTCATCTATCACCATGAATCCATACTTGTCACACATTTCATAGAAAAATGGTGCGTTCGGATAGTGGCTGGAACGGATCGCATTAAAATTATGCTGCTTCATTAACGTAAGATCGGTTGTAATCTGTTCCAGACTGATTGTAAATCCCGTAACCGGATCGGAATCATGTCGATTGACTCCACGGAATTTAATCTTCTGTCCATTTAGATAAATGACCCGGTCTTTAATCTCTACCTTTCTTAATGCAATGTGATCCACAATTACTTCATTTTCTGTTTCAAGAATCAGTTTATACAGATATGGATTTTCTGTATTCCAAAGTTCCGGACTTGCGATTTCTAATACAGCTGTTCCTTCTTCGTCAATACTTCCTAGTGCTACAACTGCTCCATTTTTATCTTCAATCGAAATTTTTACATTTGTTGGAGAGTAGAATTTCACATCAAGTTCTACCTTTGCAAGTATATCCTCAATCTTTGATTTTATATGATAATCGCTGATTGCCTGCTCTGGACGTTTCAAAATGTACACATCCCGGAAAATACCACTCATACGGAATTTGTCCTGATCTTCCAAATAAGAACCATCACACCACTTCATTACCAACACTGCCACCGTATTTGTTCCATCCTGAAGTACATCTGTAACATCAAACTCACTGGTCATATGGGAAACCTGGCTGTATCCTACATAAGAACCATTGATCCATACATAAAAGCAACTGTCTACTCCTTCAAAGTTCAAAAAAGCTTTTGATGCTTTCTCATCTCTACTGTACTCAAAATTATGTACATAGGCTCCACACGGAATATCCTGCGGCACATATGGTGGATCAAATGGAAACGGATACCGGATGTTTGTATACTGATGTGTATCATATCCTGCCATCTGCCATACACTTGGAACCTGAATCTCATCAAAATTTTCTGTATCATAATTCTTCTCAAAGAAAGAATCCTTAATATTATAGATGCTGGTAAAATACTGGAATTTCCAAGTTCCGTTTAATAACTGCATACGGTCTGATTCTTCCCTGTGTTCCACCAAATTATCCATTCTTTTGGATGCTGGAATATAATAGGCTCTGGCTGGCATTGTGTTTTCGTGCAGTACGTTTAAGTTTTCATAATAACGTGGTACAATCATAAATAGCTCTCCTTCAATACATATACTTTTTTGTTTTTTACTTTTCTAAAATAAACCTTAATACTTTACTTATATGCTTGCATTCCTTTGTTATGTTATACATAGCTTATCTTATTCTGCAAAATATGTCTATAAATTGGATTGGATAAAATATGCACTATATGATACAATAATAAAAAGTGTGAAAAGAGGTGCTGCTCTATGTATATGAATACTGGTTATCTGAATCACTCCCACATGGATTTCAAAGACAAAAGTCGTCCACTGATTGTAGGAAGCTGTGGCACTTATCGCCTTTCCAGCTATCCAAAATTGCCAACCTACCGTCCAAAGGGACGCCTGGATTATCAGATCATCTATATCACTGCTGGTTGTGGGCATTTTCATTTTGACAATGTAGATAACGAAACGATTGTTCCCGCCGGTAATATTGTGCTGTACAGACCGAAGGAACTTCAGAAATATGAATATTATGGAGAAGATAAGACAGAAGTATACTGGATTCATTTTACAGGTAACAATGTAAAAAATATCTTGCGTCAGTATGGATTTCCGGATAAAGAACGAGTTTTCCAAATCGGCACATCTATGGAATATGAACGGATTTTCAAGAGTATTATCATAGAGCTTCAACACTGTCAAAACGACTATGAGGAAATGCTTGTTCTTCTGCTTCGTCATCTGCTAATCAATTTCCACCGAGAACTGACACGGGAACATATTCTGAAAAGCGAATACCTGGATCAGGAAATGAACACTGCAGTTACCTATTTCAGCGAAAATTATAATCAGGACATCAACATAGAGGATTACGCAGCCTCACGAGGAATGAGTGTCAGCTGGTTTATCCGGAATTTCAAAAAATACACCGGTTCCACACCAATGCAATTCATCGTAGGAACCCGGATCAACAATGCTCAGATGCTACTTGATGCAACAACCTATTCCATCAATGAAATCTCTAAAATCGTCGGATATGATAACCAGCTATATTTCAGTCGGCTTTTTCACAAGCTGAAAGGATATTCACCGAGAGAATACCGAAAGCTGAGAAACAAATTCTGAAATCCACAAAGAGGATACCATCGAATCATCAAAACAATGATTTGTGGTATCCTCTTCTCACTTTTGCAATTCTTATTTTACAAACTCACTCCTTGTTCACCATATATCAGTGCAACCAGCTATAAGGAGATCTGTTTCCTTTCTCCTGCTTTTCGGATTCTCTTTGTGGGATATTACCTTCCGCCGCTTCCTGCGTCGCATACAACCTGTTTTCCCGCAACCTGATGCCACCACCGTCCTCAAACCGTAGCGTATAGAACTCTCCACTTTTCTTGGTTACGGTTGCCTTTCTCACAAATCGGTTACTCTCTAGGAAGAATACTGTATCCCAACCTCATACTTCATAGCTTATCACCTCAAGTTGCTACTTCTGAATGATTCCTTTATAAAATGTTACCGCATCTGCCAGATCTTTATCATCGGGGTGTCCTTTTGCAATCCCTCCAATCAGCTTGAATGGTCCGAAGGTATCGTACCCCTTACAGGAAAATTTCCCGACAACCTTCCCCTGCTTGCTTTTTACAACTTCTTCTATTGACTGGAATGCCGCACTGCCACCACAGGTGCAGAGCAGAAATACATTTTTATTTGCCGGTAAATTGGCTAAAGCGAAATTTAGTACTGTCTGATGAAATTTTCCATAATATACCCCGGAAGCAAAACCAATCAAGTCGTATCCTGACAAATCTCTTTCTTTTTCCTTCGTGGCATCGATCAGATCTACCACATTTTCCCCGGCGATTGCTTCCACCAATTTTTTGGTATTTTCATGGTGCACCGATGCATAGATAATTGCTGCTTTCATGTACTCATTCTCCCTTGTGTAAATCCATTTCATTCTGGATCCAGGTCATAATCACATCTACCAGATACTCCTGTTGCACCTGGCTCAGTTCCCGCCCTGGCTGCATCTTATGCCATTTCCGTATACACTCTCTGCAACACGTTGCCGTTGCGTGCTGTGCTATAAACACAGGATGCCCCTTGGTCGGTGTCTGCTTTCCGTCATTTGGAATAACTGCCGGTGCTTCTCTTTTCGCTATAAAATCTCTTGCGTGTTCTCTGATCGTGTCCAGACCTTTTTCATTGATATAATCTATGTCCTTCTGCTTTAGATGAAAGCTGCTCCGGAATTTAGAATTTTCAAGCTTTTCAAACAGTTGATGATACCATTCGTCCTTAGTCATGCCCTGCCTCTATTTCCGGTTCTTATATTCTGCCTTCATTTTTTCGATGGGATTGATTCTCTTAATTTGCTCCGCTTCCACGACATCCTTATCCAACTCCATCAGCTTGTTTACCCTCATGTGCCGGTTATTGTGACTGTCTTTTTTGCTGGCATTTTCCCACGGCAGCTTTCCCGGTCCATTATACACCTCGTATATGTTACCGTTCTTCTTCATATACAATACAATTAGATAGTCCGGTTCGTGGTTGATTACAATATCATCCTGCTGCGAAATCTTAATCTGTACCTTTCGTCCTTCGATTTCCCCATCATGAATTTCTGCAGATGCCTTGTACAGTTCAATTCCATAATAATATGCAGCCATCACTTCGCCGATACTTCCTACCAGATGTCCGTCCAGGGTAAAGTGTCTTCCAGGGAACTCTGCTTCCAGCTCTGCCACGATTTCTACAAGTTTCTGCACTTGCGTTTTAACGGCATCCATTTTTTCTTGTGTGTAAACAATCTTATCCATTATATGTTACCACCTGTATTATTTGCCTCCACAATTGCTACAGTGACATTTTTCACTTACATATTTTTCGATGCTTGTACCCCTTCAGTCTGATCCCTTTTAGTCTGCCTCCCGATATAGGTAAACCATACCATAATACACTTCCATCCACAACTATTATAGGAAATTATAGCACAATCTGTCTGATCTTACTTTGAGCAGAGCACCCATCCCCAGAAGATGATAAATCCAAGCGGGGGGAATATCAGCGATACTAAAATGGCAAGGATCACGCAGATTGCTGCAACAACTCCGGAACAATCAAAACTGTGTCCATAATTTCTGTTATCACAGTTACAATAAGCTCCTTCACAATGGCTGTCATGGTGAGCGTTGAAATCATATCCGTTATTCATAAATCCCATCCTTCCTTAAATTTAAAGCTTTGTTTGTTTTGTTAAGTCTTCTGATGCTATAAAACTAGCGTTTTTTGTGTCCCATATTCTGTACACATAAAGTGCTATCCTCAGTGTAATTCAAGAAAAAATAAGAAATTTCACAGAGTGCAGACAGGAGCAGACACAAATGACAGTGTAATGGCTTTGCTGTATAATGAGGAGGAATACACATGGAAAGTAAAAAGACCTCTTTCTGGATCACATATCGGGATTCGGATTCTTCTCCCACAGATTCAGACACCTATGGGAAGTGGGTATGTACCTTTACTGACAGATCAAGGATTGCCCAGATCTGTCAGGATGCTGTGGCGGAACACATCATACCCGAAAGCAAGTACACGGATGCAGACGCGGGACAGTGCTGTTTTTACTTAAACGGAACAGATCTTGCCGCGCAGGAGAAAGTTTTACGATACCTGATCCTAAACGGTCTGATCCCTGAGACAGTTTATGGGCGACTCGACAATATCCCATTTGAACTGGAAAAGTGGACTGGCAGGGCTTCGACTGTCCTGTTCTGTCTGGATCACTTTATGAACCTCTATACCGGAGAATTTATTATTTAATAAAGGATGAATTAACATGAGCGTAGAATTAAAATTACCACCGATCTATCACAGAAATGGAAAAGACTGTTATCTGGATCCGATCAGGCAGAAGTTAATCTATATCACGCCGGAGGAGCCGTCCGGCAAAAAGTAATCTCATATCTAACAGATACCCTGAAGGTGACTTCCGATATGATCGTTGTAGAACAACACCTTTCCCATTATGGACTGAACACAAAGAAACGTGCCGATATTGTAATACACAAGCCGGATAAGGACAGTTATTTACACGGCGGTTCAATCAACTTAACAAGTAACACACCTTTCAGTATAGTAATCTAACATAGAAACTAATCCAAAACGGGTTAGTCTTTCTTTATTTATTGCAAAATTCATAACTCTTCGCTGACAAACATATGCTATTCGATTACCCGTATAGGCTGTAATCCTTGCTGTATCCTTATCTACTCCGAGTTTTATCAAGTTATTTATGCGGTTCTGCGGGGTTTTCCATTGTTTCCAAATGCACATGCGCAGTCTGCAACGAATTCTTGCGTCCATCTCTTTACAAAGTGTTTTCATACTAATCTCCATTCCGCCGCCTTCAGCCGGCGGCACAAATAGTAATGAAAGTGTTTTAACTCTTTACGTTGTGCTTTAAAATAGTTTGTAAGAAGCTACACTACAAAGCACGGGAGGATAAGTTGTAACAACTTTCTTCGTTTTAGACAGCATACTAATCAGTGTAAGTTCTGCCTTTTCAAGCACAAATAAGTGGTATTATGAATCCGTACACTAAGAATTGTTTAAGCACCTTGGTTTAATTGTGTGGCAGTTCAGTCAATGGCTTCTTATTATTTGTGAAAGGAGTCCGTCTATGAAAGTTACTTATCCGCCACATTTACTCTGCTACTACAAAAGTGATAGTTATTAGATTTCGTTGTTCTTTGCCAACTTATCTCTCGTAGCCTAGCCTTATATGTGATTTCTGTCCGTCGGACCAGAGATTTGCTTACAGCTTCCTTCAGATTCCACCTCACGATGGACACCCTTGCTGTTCGGCTATACACTTCCCACTATCTGGGCGTGTTCGGGACTTACACCCGTTAGAGCGCGCCCATGGCGCGCAAACAAAGAAAAGAGAGGGGCCTCGGCACCCTCTCCCGATACAGAAGAAAAATGTTGCCCCTCTCATAAGTTCTACCTTCTACCTTTTTATTGTCTCAACAATATGAATCATTTTCTCTAAGCATTGTTCAAAAAAGAAACGATAGCTTTCGCAATAATAATTTGCATATTCTCCTTTAGCAACATCAAATTCCCTATTTCTTCGACAGCCCCCTCTGCATAGTGTATGGAACTTACATTCTATGCAGTCTTTTGCAGACTTTTGCGACTGCTCCACAAATGCAATTGATTTTCGCTTTTCATCAATCTCTACCAAACGGTCACTATTAAAATTGCCTAGTCTGTATTCATCTAACATATAAAAATCGCACGGATACACACTACCATCGGCTTCCACCACATTCTGTATACCACAGATTCCTCGTTGTTCGCAGGATTCCGGCTGATATCCAAGCAGAATTCCTATATAGTTTTCAAATTGTCTTATATAAGGATGTTCTCCATTTTTCCAATCCTCGTACCATAAGTTAAACAACTCTACTAAAAACCGTCCATATTGTTCAGGTTTTAAGGCAAATGAACTTTTCCCCCTAATTTCCCCCAACGGATCCAAACATGCAATATACTGTTGATATTTCCACCCCTGCCTCTTATAATAATTATATATTTCCGTCGCATGATAAGCAGCATTCTGTGTTACTACCGTCAGAATATTGTAATCCACTCCATATTGATCCATAAGATCTGCCGCAGACTTAATCCGATCAAATGTAGGATTTCCATTTTTGTCATGACGGTACATATCATGAAGCTGTTTTGTACCATCTATTGATAACCCAATTAAAAATTGATTTTCTTTGAAAAATTTACACCATGCATCATCTAGCAGATATCCATTCGTCTGCAAAGCATTATTCACCCGTATTCCATGCTTGTTATAATGCCTCTGGTATTCCACAGCTTTTTCAAAAAAAGCAAGTCCACGCAAAGTAGGCTCACCACCTTGATATACATAGCTTATTAACCCTTCAGCATGAATCATAGTCTTTCTAACAACATTTTTTAGTGTTTGTTCTGACATAAACCCATACGAATCCTGTGACCTTTTTTTCATTTCATCACAATAGAAACAGTAATCACATTGCATGTTGCACATCCCTGATGCAGGTTTTATCAGTACGCTGATTGTTGGCATATCATCCTCCCTATATTTTTCTTATATAAGTGCTACTAATACTTTTAATACCCCAGCCAATATCATCACAAAAATAGGATTCCATTTTGTTTTCCTAAGCAGTACCACACTGATTGCAAAAATCAGCACCATGTCCCATTTAATTCCATCAATGTTGATAATACCACTTCCCCAAAAAGCCGTGACAAGTATCAGCACACCTGCAGAAGCGATCATAGAAACCACTGCCGGTCGCAGGGAATACAATATTCCCTGCAGCGTGTCCAAATTCCGATATTTTAAATACAGTTTTGCCAGAATTGTAACTATAATGCATGACGGCAGGATGCAGCCGAGTGTAGCCACAACCGCTCCGGGAATCCCTGCGATTTTCATCCCTACAAAAGTTGCAGAATTAACAGCTATCGGTCCCGGTGTCATCTGTGAGATGGTGATCAGATCCGTAAACTCTGTCATAGTCAGCCACTCATGGGTATAGACCACCTGTCCCTGGATCAGTGGCATGGCTGCATACCCGCCTCCAAAGCTGAACATTCCTATCTGAATAAAGCTCCAAAACAATTGTAAATAAATCAATTTTTAGTCCTCCATCCGGAAGTAAGCGTTCTGATCACTCCGATCAATCCACAGGTGATGATAATATAAATGACATTCACCTCAAAAAAGCATGCAGCAATAAATGCTCCTGCCATAATGGCAATAGACAGTGTATCCTTTTCCTTTATAACAGGTGTCCCCATGTCTAACGTTACAGACGCAATTACCGCACCAACTCCTGCCTGCATTCCTTCCAGCAACTGGCTGATCAGCCAGTTACTCTGAAAGGCTTGATAAAACACGGAGATCACCGTAATAATAGCAAAAGGCGGTAGCACCGTTCCAAAAATAGCCGTGACAGTCCCCGCTATACCTGCCAGCTTGTAGCCTACAACAATGGCTCCATTGACAGCAATGGCTCCCGGAGAGGATTGTGCAATAGCCACCAAATCCAACATTTCGTTTTCTTCTATCCAGTGACATTCATCCACAAACTTTTTCTTCATCAAGGTTACAATAACATAGCCTCCACCAAAGGTGAACGCACTTAAATATAGCGTCGATAGAAACAGTCTCAATAGTATTTTTTTCTTGTTTTGTTCTTTCATGGCTAGTCTCTCAATATATTTTAAAATACTACATTACCTATATGCAGAAAACGATGCGATTTCCTTTATAACTAAGTCATCGCATCATTTTCTGTACTCTCTTAATTTATGCACTTACTTCAATGTCTCGTAATCCGCATCCGTGTAGTCTTTCGTCGCATCCCAGTTAGGAAATTCCAATGAACTATAATCCATTCCAACTGCCTCCGAAGCACGCTTCCACTCTGTAGTTGTATCATTTGCCAGTGTCTTTAATGCACTGTCATAATCAGTAATACTCTGGGAAATAATGCCCTGCACAATTGCTCCTAAGCTAGGCTGTACATCCTTTACTTCTGCATAAAAATCATTTGCTTTCTCATCTCTCTTTACTAAAGTAGGAACTACTCTGGATGTTTCCTCTGCAATTGTGTAGTATTGTTTCATATGCTCATTGGTCATGTATTTTTCATTGATTTCCGGAATACAGGACACAAAACTTCCACTTTCCACATTGCTTTGCTGATATCCATATTGTTCATCATACAGTGCCATTAAATATTCAGCTGCTTCCTTGGGATGTTTGGACTGCTTATAGATACCCATCCACGGAGATAATTCACCTGCCTGAACATAAGTGTTTGTTACTCCGTCAGGAACAGGAACTGCCATAACTCCATAATTCAAATCCGGATAATTTGCATCCCACTGGGATACACACCACATTCCCTGGCAGAGGAATGCCGCCTGTCCCTGTGCAAATAATTCTCTTGCCTCCGGAGCACTTATATTGATAGTATCCGGATGAATACTTCCATCATCTACCAGACCTTTAATAAATCCAAGCGCATCATTCATTTCCTTGCTGTCGTAAGGCGCCACTCCATTATCCGTCAGCACTTTCTGCGTTGCAGCTACCTTACCACCAGCTGCTGCAGCCAGGGATCTTGCCATAACGTCCATACGGTTCATCTGTTTTCCGCCATCAATCAGACCATAAACATTGCCATTCCCCATCTCTGTAACTTTTTTACAGGCTTCTCTAAACTCTGAATATGTTGTGGGAACCTCCGTAACACCTGCCTGGTTCAAAATATCCTTATTATAGAAGAATAAGCACTGAATGATTGGCATCTGTTCTGTAACTGTATACCATTCATCCCCAATATCAGTAACTCCCTCTGCAAAGGCTTCCGGATCAAATTTATTTCGGAATTCATCGGTTACATAATCGTTAATCGGCTGGAACCACCCTTCTTCTACCGCTGTATTTAAAGTAAGTCCCACCGGAATCGGAAACAAATCAGGTCCCTCACCAGATTTAATCATAGTAACAATAGTATTTTTGAATTGATCTACTGTAAGCATAGTATATTCAATTTTA
The DNA here is from genome assembly GCA_945929965.1 of uncultured Lachnospiraceae bacterium. Classification (GTDB taxonomy): domain Bacteria; phylum Bacillota; class Clostridia; order Lachnospirales; family Lachnospiraceae; genus Acetatifactor. The sequence continues at coordinate 6,973 of CAMEOT010000018.1, read as the reverse complement.
ATATCAGGGTGTGCTTCTTCGAACTTCTTATGAAACTCCTCTCTTTGTGTAGCAGATCCATCGCTCCAGTCAACAACCCGAAGTGTTATTTGCCCATCGGTGTTCTCTTCTGTTGCTGCTATGACACTTGCATTTTCGCCTGTTTCATTTCCATTACCTGTTGAGGGCATTGCACCACATCCTGCCAGGGTTGTTGCTGCAATTATAGCAGTCAATAACAGTGTACCAAGTCGTTTTAATTTCATTTCTTTTTCTCCTCTCTTTGATATAAATTATTGTTTTCAATTAACTTTTAACAGCTCCGGCAATTCCTTCCACAAAATGCTTCTGCATTAAAACAAATAATATAATAACCGGGATTACAGCTATAGAACCTCCGGCAGCAATGCCTGTCCAATCAACAGTATTTTCTCCTTTGAATGCATATAGCCCAACCGCAAGTGTCCTAGATGACGGATTATTCAAAGTTAATACCAAAGGAAGCATGAATGCATTCCAAGCCCAAATGGTTTCCATAATGACTACTGTCGTTGCGACAGGCTTACACAGTTTCATCATAATATAGAAAAATGTCTGAAAATAATTGCATCCATCTATCTTAGATGCCTCTTCCAACTCATTTGGTACAGATTGAAAGAAACTGGTAAACAGAAGCAAAAAGATAACATGCGCTCCTCCTGCCTGTGATAAGATCAATCCAAGCTTGGTACCTACCAGATTCATTCCTTTGACTACTTCATAGGTCGGTATAATTGTACTCACCAGCGGAATAGCAATACTGGCCAAAAAAACTGCCATGCATAGGTTTCTGCCAAGAAATTTATAACGTCCCATAGCATATCCCGCCATCATCGTCATAATCAGCACAATGATAACCGAAAATGCTGTTACAATAATTGTATTGATAAAATAAGTGCCAAAATCCGCTTTCTGCCAGATACGAATAAAATTGTCGATTGTCGGCTGTACCGGAATCAATCCCATACGGTTTTGGAAGAACTCATTCTGGCCCTTAAACGAGGCGGAAATCATCCATAAAAAAGGATATATCCAGAAAAATCCAACGCAAAGCAGCAAACCATGTTTAATCACAGATTTAACGATATGAATCTTTTTTTCTTTGCTCATCTGTTCCACCCCCTATTGTACATTCTTCTGTAGACGGTCTTTCATTGCATTCAGAAGTATTCCTATTATTATAACGGCTCCTCCAAAGAACAGAGCTGCTGCACTCGCATAGCCAAGCCTTGGCATTCCAATCTCACTTGAAAATGCGGTTCTATATACATACGTTGCGATTACATCTGTTGCATAATAAGGACCACCTTCCGTCATTGTTTTCACAATATCAAATACCTTCAAAGAATTTATGGCACATAATATTGCAATAATTCCTCCTGTGGGTGCAATCAGAGGCAACACAATATGGAAGAAAGTTTGTCTTCTGTTTGCACCATCAATGGTTGCCGCTTCATATACATCTTTCGAAACTCCCTGCAGTCCTGCCAGCCAGTAAATCATATATGTTCCGCAATCCTTCCAAAGCGAAATGATTACCAATGTAGGCAGCGCATACTTTGCGTTTCCCAGAAAATTAATCGGGTTTTTCAGAATATGTAGTGTGACCAAAAGATGATTGACCGGTCCCTGAACTCCCAAAATGAATATCATGATAATTCCCACTACAGAAGCAGTCGTAACTACAGGAACAAAATACATTGTACGGTATAATCCACGTCCTTTCATTTTTTCATCATTTAGCAGATATGCAAGGAACAAAGACACCGCAAGTTCTAACGGAACTATCATTACCATGTACTTAAAACTATTTATAAAAGCATTCCAAAACAATTCATCATGCATCAGCTCTTTATAGTTTTGTAAGCCGATAAACGTTGCATTAGATGTCATTCCCGACCAATCCAACAGTGAATACTGAATACTGCATATAATCGGATACCCTTGGAATAAGATATAAAATCCAACTGCCAGCGACATAAACATCCAACACCATAGATTTAACTTTAATTTTCTTTTAAATCGAATTCTTCTTGTTGCTGCATCGACCGCATATTTTGTCTTTGTCATTGTTCTCCCCCCATTTCATATAAATACTTGCTTCTGACAGCTTCTTTTATAGGTAACCCTGTATCGTAGTCCAACTGACGAGGCTCATATTCCTCATTTTCTCGTTGTCTTGTAAACCCTTCGTTATCCCAACTTGGAGTAAAATTTTTATTCCAGGGTCTAAGAGACCATTGATAACCACGATAAAGATCTCGAGTTGCATTCATATGGGTGACAAGTTTTCTATGATATTCCAGAATTATCTCCAAGTATTCCGGATTATCTATTTCATTTACCATTTCATCTGGATCCTTTTTTAAGTCGTAAAACTCATCTTTGTCAAGCAGATTAATTGCCAATTTATAGTTCTCCGAAATGACACCTCTCATAATTTGAAGCCCACCAAATCCATCATGATCTATCTCATATCTGGTAAACTCTGTATAAACTTCACTGTTTATCTTAATTGTCGTATCGTATATCTGTGGAAGCATGCTCTTTCCTTCCAGTAACTTCGGAATATGTAATCCAAAATAGTCCATCACTGTCGGAGTAATATCAATATGAGATGCCGGTGTTGTAATTACTTTTCCCTTTTCACCACCTTTAATGATCAGCGGAATATTAGTCACCTCATCATAGATAGCTGCGTTTTTAGAAAACAGCCTATGTGCCCCCAACATGTCTCCATGATCAGAGGTATAGATAACCATAGCATTGGGCATCTTTTCTTTAATCACATCCAGAACTCTTCCCATTTCATAATCAACAAAGCTGTTACATCCCAGGAATAATGCTAATCCTTCGGAACTTTGGTTGATCTGTTTTTCATCTGCTGTCAGCTTATCCCCGGCCCACAGTTGTTGCATTAAAGGTTTATTTTTCAAGTCATCTGTAAATTTAGCAGAAGGCTCAAATTTAAAACCTCTGTACATGGTATTATAAGGTGCAGGACATAACGACGGTCCATGAGGTTCGTCATATGATACCGTAAGGAAAAAATCTTCTTCTTTGTATTGATCCAAAAATCTGATTGCGCGATCCGAACATCTATGAGCATATGTAAATTCTTCTGAAAAATCCGGTTGAAATGACTCATTTGGTTGTCTCGAACATACACGTTCATTTTCACTCAGCTCATTCAGATAGCATTTCATATCATACCAGTAATCTGCATCCCAGCCTTCGGGACAACAACCTAATCCAAAATAATCCCCACCATCCAAATGCCATTTTCCTATATATCCACATTTAATACCATTGTCCGTCAGTCTTTGTCCAATAGTCTTTACATTTGCCCCCAATGGAACTCCGTTCGTTACCATTCCATTTGAATGAGGAAACGTGCCTGTAAAAATTGCACTTCTTGCCGGACCACAAACCGGTTGACAAGTGTATGCATTCTCATACCGAATTCCCTCTTGCGCCAGTGCATCTAAATTTGGCGTAAACATTTTTTTATTACCATAACATCCCACCATGTCTTTTCTTGTGGTATCTGTCATTAATAGAATTATCTGTTTTTTCAAAAGGTCACTCTCCTTTTCTGGATTTGCGCTGTTTTATATAGATATATTAGCATATATTTATTTACATACTATTAACATAAATGCTTTTAATATGGATTTTTCTGCATTTGTATGTTATGATTACGTTGTTTATAAAGGATGGAGTTGATGTAGTCATATGATAAATATTAGCGGTCATTTAAGAGAAGAAAGAAAAATTACAGGTTATTACAATCAAGATGTTCCTCTGATAGTGAATTGTTGTGGGAAGCAGGTCTTTCAGACACAGGATTACTTCTGCAATCGTAAAAATGGCAGACTGGATTACCAAATAATATACATTCACCGCGGAAGTGGGCATTTTTATTTGAATAATGAATGGATTACCTTATCGGCAGGAAATATTGTTTTATATCGTCCAGGCATACCACAGTATTATTCCTATTATGCAAAGGAAAAACCTGAGATCTACTGGATACATTTTACTGGTAATGAATGTGAAAATATATTAAAACAATACGATATAAAGAATTGTTATATTGGTGAAAGGCTATATTTGAAATTACTCTTTCAGGATATTATCACCGAACTACAACTAAAAAAAATATCTTATGAAGACATTGTATTGCATAATTTTTATATTCTCCTATGCTTTATTCATCGTTCCTTTTATAGTATCTCCAGACCTTTGGATAATGATTTTTCCTTTGACAGGCTACTACTTGAATTAAACTCTAAATATGCAAACAAATGGTCTGTGGCTTCCATGGCTGATTACTGCAAACTAAGTCAAAGTAGTTTTTCACATATGTTTAAGGATCGTATGGGGATGTCCCCAATGCATTATCTAAATTACCAGCGCATTGAGAAAGCCAAAGATTTTCTTTTGTCTAATTCCATGACCATTTCCAATATTTCGCGTTTGGTAGGTTTTGATGATCCGCTTTACTTCAGCCGTGTATTCAAAAAATATACTGGTGCATCGCCACAAGCTTATTACCAAAATTTGGTAAATACTAATACACCTGACTGGTTTCTAAACAACACAACACCACAATGATTTTTATTATTTATAAAAATATTACATCCGACGAAGTACTATGTTTGAGAAACTCACTATTTCTATATGTATAGTTCACCTAAAGCAAAGGAGGTTACAATGATACTACATTATTCAACGGAGGGCTCTATTCATATATCAGATAATCTTGAAGACGTACTATCTCAAATTGGTATGAATGCAAATGACATTGCATTGGCAAAAAGTAAAGTATTACGTCCTGCATTCAAGGATTCCACAGTACTTTAACAAGATCATTTCCGACCCTCTAGGGGCAGAAATAAGACTTTATAGATTAAATAGGTAGCCCTATTTATTATTCTGAAAAGCAAGCAGTGAATTCATTATTCCGTCCACTGCGCTCTCATCCAACCCATCTAATATATTACTCTCAGCGTTCATATTATCTTCAATACACGATGTTTGATATTCCGGCATATCCGCCGGGATGCCACCAACATTCTCATGTTCTGACATTATCTGTAGTACGATTTGTTTTATTGTTTGATACTCATATACTACCCGATCACCGTCTTGGATGACGTATAATTAGTTTCGCAAATTCAATTTCATAAAAAATAAGCATGGTCTATAGCCGTTTGGTAGAATTAAGTTACCACACAAAACCTACAAAGGAGGCTAAAAACCATGTCTGATAACATTATACAGTTAAATCAGGAACTTATCCATAACGAATTAAAGGATTTAGTACGTAATAGCGTTGAGGAAACCCTCAATGCTCTGCTTGACCATGAGGCTGAACAGCTTGTAAATGCCGAAAAGTATGAGCGTTCCGGCGAACGCAAGGGCTATCGTTCCGGTCATTATAATCGAAATTTCCAGACTACATCCGGTGATGTTACTTTAAAAGTTCCTAAACTCAAAGGTGTTCAGTTTGAAACCGCCATCATTGAGCGTTATCGCCGTCGCGAATGCTCCGTCGAGGAAGCGCTTATTGAAATGTATCTGGCAGGTGTCTCTGTACGTCGTGTAGAGGACATCACAGAAGCCCTCTGGGGAACCAAAGTTTCTCCTGGTACTATCAGTAATCTCAATAAAAAAGCTTATGAACACATCGAAACATGGCGCACCAGAAAGTTGGAAGGCGAATATCCCTACGTCTACGTTGATGGTGTTTACTTAAAGCGTAGCTGGGGCGGCGAAGTTCAAAATGTCTCTATCCTGGTTGCTATTGGCGTTAATCAGGATGGTTGCCGTGAAATCATTGGTGCCGCCGAAGGCATGAAAGAAGATCGTGAGAGCTGGCAGGAATTCTTTGTATGGCTCAAAGAGCGCGGTCTTAAAGGTGTACGTCTTATCGTAGGAGACAAATGCCTCGGAATGCTTGAATCCATTCCAGAAGTCTTTCCAGATGCTAAATATCAGCGCTGCACAGTTCATTTTTATAGAAACATTTTTTCAGTAACACCTCGTAATAGGATGAAAACTGTAGCTATGATGCTTAAAGCTATCCATGCGCAAGAGAGCAAGGAAGCGGCTCGCGAAAAAGCCGAGCAGGTAGCCCAGAAGCTTCGTGAAATGAAACTTGCTTCCGCTGCCAAGAAGGTCGAGGAGGGAATCGAAGAAACTCTTACATACATGGACTTCCCAACTCAGCATTGGAGTCGAATCCGTACTAACAATACCATTGAACGACTCAACCGAGAAATAAAACGCCGAACCAGAGCAATCGGTGCTTTTCCTGATGGTCAAAGTGCTTTGATGCTTGTATGTGCCAGACTTCGCCATGTGGCAGGCACCCAATGGGGAGCCAAGCGTTACATGAACATGGATCATCTAGCTGAGCTGGATATCCAGAACGAAGCTGATAACATAGCCGGCTAACTACCGGCTACCTGACGGCAAAAATTGAATTTGCGAAAAAATCTTGACACTATCCCGTCTTGTTGTTTCTCTGTTCTTGCATCCATGAATTGATATGCTCTTATGGCTTTTACAATGTATTGCGCTTTTTCCCTCCCTAGCGAATTAAGGAACTCTGCTGCCTGAATATGTTCCTGGTTGTTCTTACGGAATCTTTGTAAATATACCGTAAGTATAATCTGCCTGTCACAGTTCCTTTTCTCTGTACTATGGATTTGTTTTACGTGCATACAAGCATCTCTTTTCTGTTATACGTAAGCTTTTTCAGATAAGAAAAGACCTCAGAAATAAACAATTTCTGAGGCCCTTCAGGAGAGGCGCAGACCGGATTTGAACCGGTGGATACTGGTGTTGCAGACCATTGCCTTACCACTTGGCTACTGCGCCATATTTAATTAAATGACTCCAACGGGAATCGAACCCGTGTTACCGCCGTGAAAGGGCGATGTCTTAA
>CAMEOT010000017.1 GCA_945929965.1 uncultured Lachnospiraceae bacterium | reverse complement strand
ATCAAGGCGTGATGTTCCGTTCGCCGTGGGCGTTCGTGGATTTGCTTAACTAACTCTCAAGTTAACGTAAAAACACGTTGCCGAAATTGGCAACGTGTCCTAAATTTTTATGCAAGCATCATTCTGTCATTGGCGAATTCTCCGCCGCTGACTTCTTCGAACTTAGCAAGCAGATCTTTTACCTGAAGATTCTTCTTCTCTTCTCCCGCCACATCGTAGATGACTTTACCTTCGTGCATCATGATCAAACGGTTGCCGTGTACAATAGCATCCTTCATGTTATGGGTTACCATCATGGCAGTCAGCTGATTCTCAGCGATGATCTTGTCACTGATCTCCAGTACTTTTGCTGCTGTTTTGGGATCCAATGCTGCGGTATGCTCATCTAACAGCAGAAGCTTCGGCTGCTTTAAGGCTGCCATCAAAAGTGTGATAGCCTGACGCTGACCACCGGACAGAAGACCTACCTTACTGGTCATACGATCCTCCAGTCCCAGTCCAAGCGTCTGTAATTTTTCACGGAACAGCTCTCTATCCTCTCTGGAAACGCCCCAGCGAAGAGTTCTCTTCTCGCCGCGTCTTAAGGCAATTGCCATGTTCTCTTCGATATCCATGGTGGCGGCGGTTCCCGTCATGGGATCCTGGAATACTCTTCCCAGGTACTTTGCTCTCTTATGTTCCGGCAGGCTCGTAATATCCGTGCCGTCAATAATAATCTTACCGGAATCGATGGGCCATACGCCGGCAATGGCATTCAGCGTGGTGGATTTACCGGCACCGTTGCCTCCGATGATGGTCACAAAATCTCCGGGATTTAAGTTTAAGTTTACCCCGTTTAATGCCACCTTTTCATTGATGGTTCCTCTGTTAAATACTTTATGTATATCCTGTATCTCCAATGCGTAAGCCATTATTTTGACGCTCCTTTCCGACGTGTTCTCTTCTCCTTCAAATAAGGAATTGCCAGGAAAATGGCAACTACGATAGCGGAGAACAATTTCATATCCTCTGAAGGCATCTTCAGCCACAGAACAAACTGATATACCATGTAGTAGATCACTGCACCCAGAATTACGGATGCCAAAGTAAATGCGAAAGCAAGTTTTCTCTTGCTGGCGAACTTACCAAACAGTACCTCACCGATAATAACAGCTGCCAGACCGATGACAATGGCTCCACGTCCCATATTGACATCCGATGCCCCCTGGAACTGTCCGTACAGCGCACCACACAGACCTACCAGACCGTTGGAGATCATCAGCGCCAGCACCTTGATAAAGTTGGTATTGATGCCCTGTGCTCTCGCCATATTGCTGTTACAGCCCGTAGCACGGATGGCATGTCCCTGTTCCGTTCCAAAATACCAGTACATCACAGCGATCAGCGCCAGTAAAAATACGATCATTCCCAGGAAAAAGAGAAGTCTGCTCACCGAACCGTCCGTCACATAACGCAGAGATACCACCAGCGGATAATTATCTACGCTGACCGGCTGGTTCGCTTTGCCCATGATATTCAGATTAATGGAATACAGGGATATCTGCGTCAGAATACTTGCCAGAATTCCGGGGATTCCCAGTGCGGTGTTCAGCAGTCCTGTTACCATGCCTGCCAATGCTCCGGCCAGGAAAGCAATCGGCAACGTAACTAAAGGAGAAACTCCCGCACGAATCAACATAACGGATACCGCCGCACCGGTTGCAATGGAACCATCCACAGTCAGATCAGCAAAATCCAGCAGGCGGAACGTAATATACACTCCCAGTGCCATGACTCCCCAGATCATTCCCTGCGCTATTGATCCCGGCATTGCCCTGAACAGGGAAAGGGGATTCAGTGACATAAAGTAAGACATTTCTTTTTCCTCCTAAAACTTCCGATAGGGATACCGCTTATCTGGCGCTATCCCTATCGAAGTATATTTTGTTTCCGTACTTAATTGACTGAATAATTACGATGTCGGGGTCAAAAGCCCCCGACTTTGATACCTACGGATTGATTCGTGCTACGCACTCACACGTCTCCGCTCCGCTTCGGTCCGTGCTAAACATGTGCCACTGGCACATAGCACCCTACCCAATATTCGCATATCGTGGGATTATCATCCCACTTTTATGCTCATATCGGGGCGGGTCATAAGGTCTTTCACCCACTTATGAGCAAGCTCATGTGGGCTTAGACCTTTTGACCCTGGTATCATAATTACTGAATTGCTACATAATCATCGGGAACAGTGATGCCAAGTTCCTCACAGATCTTCGCGTTGTACTTCTTGGTAACGTTGGGAGCGTACCGAACATCCATGGTAGTGATGTCTGCACCCTCAGCCAGAATCTCGTATGCCATTTCACCGGTAGCATATCCAAGATCATAGTAACTGATAGATAAGGTAGCTACGCCACAACCGTTGCAGATACCCTCTTCGCCTGCGATGACAGGAACCTTAGCGGGAGCTACTACGTTGTATACGGTCTCGGTTACAGATGCCAGCGTATTGTCGGTAGGAATATACAGAACATCGCACTCTCCTGCCGCTGCAGTAGTTACAGACTGTACTTCATTGGTATCAGCGATTGCATACTCTTTATAAGCAATACCGTCTTTGTCCAGAGCAGCCTCAAACAGCTGGATCTGATACAACGAGTTTGCTTCTGCGGAACAGTATAGCAGGCCAACCTGCTTTACATCCGGGAACAGTTCCTTTAACATAGCTTCCTGCTCTTCAATAGGAGCCAGATCGGAAGTACCGGAAATATTTCTGCCGGTAGCACCGGACCAGTCGGAGATCTCCAACGCAGTAGCATAGTCGGTTACGGAAGTACCTAAGATAGGGATCGAGGTCGTAGCTGCTGCTGCACTCTGTAAAGGAGACGTAGCATTTGCAAGGATCAGATCCACACCATCAGATACAAAACCATTACAGATGGTAGCTGCGGTGGTCTGCTCACCCTGTGCATTCTGCAGATCGAATTTTACATTATCACCAAGCTTTTCTTTTAATGCATCCTGGAATCCCTGGGTAGCTGCATCCAGAGCCTCATGCTCTACCAGCTGGCAGATACCGATGTTATATACCTTGCCGTCTGTGGAAGCTGCTGCTTCGGTCTGTGCTGCGCTGCCTGCTGTGGTAGAAGCAGTTCCGTTATCGGTGCTGCCACAGCCTGTCAGAACAGTCGCTGCCATTACTGCGGTAAGTACTACAGATAATAATTTCTTTTTCATAATAAATGCCCTCTTTTCTGCAGATCTTTCGATCCGCTTACTGTAATGCATAGACGCTTTAACCCGTCAAAGCGTTGCACTGATAAATATCATAAACCATAAAAGGACATTCGTCAAACTGATTTCATCGATGCATTAGATAATATCAATCAAATTTTTAAATATCAGATTTTTTCACAACCTCACCAGGTCTCTTGAAGATATGTCCGGCAGGAATCACGCCTCTGACGCAGGAGGTAGGATACACATTGGAATTACGTCCGATGACAGTTCCCGGGTTCAGTACGCTGTTGCAGCCCACTTCCACGTGGTCGCCTAACATGGCTCCCATTTTCTTCAGTCCGGTCTCAATCTTCTCCTCGCCGTTCTTCACAACCACCAGCGTCTTATCGCTTTTTACATTGGAAGTAATGGAACCGGCTCCCATATGAGACTTAAAGCCCAGCACGCTGTCTCCCACATAATTATAATGGGGCACCTGTACTTTATTGAACAGAACCACGTTCTTCAGTTCGGTGGAATTGCCAACTACCGCACCCTTTCCCACGATGGCATTGCCACGGACAAATGCGCAGTGACGGATCTCCGCTTCCTCATCAATGATCAGCGGCCCGTTCAGGCAGGCGGTAGGAGCAACTTTTGCGTTTTTAGCCACCCAGATATCCTCGCCTCTTTTTTCATAGATTTCCTCCGGCAGTCTCTTGCCCAGTTCCAAAATAAAATCGTGGATTCTGGGAAGCACCTCCCATGGATACTCTGCCTCGGTAAACAGTTCTGCCGCAATGGTCTCTGTCAGATCATACAAATTTTCAATCGTAATATTTTCCATGATAGTTTCTCCTCATCTTTATTCTTTATTTTTCGCATTGGATTGCTTATGTTTCTTCTGGTAAAATTCTTCCGTAGCCTGGAACTGTCTCCAGAGCACGCCCTGATTGTTCAGCCCCCGCACGGCAATGGTTCTCCTTCCCACGAAATCCGTAAGCTTCCCCATGTACTCATCCGGTGTGATCACACCGTCTGCCACCATGGTAAGTCCTTTTTCCCAGCTGGCTGTCAGTGCCGGATTCAAAAGCGGTCTTATGGAATCCGATACCACATCGTAGATCATCTCTCCCATCTGGGTAGGAGTCAGTACCTGGGTCTTTTTATTCAGTGCCAGATACTCGATGTTCACCAGTTTCTTCAGAATCTCCGCTCTTGTAGCGCTGGTGCCGATACCGCTTCCCTTGATCTGTGCCCGCAGTTCCTCATCTTCTATGAACTGTCCGGCGTTTTCCATGGTCAGAATGATGCTGCCCGAGGTATATCGCTTGGGTGGAGAAGTCTCGCCTTCTTTGATCTCGTAGGTATCCGCGGATAAGGTATCTCCCTTTTTCAGATGCATCAGAAGATTGGTAAGCTCAGCATCACATTTTTCATCGGCACTTTCGTTCTCGTTCTCTTTGTCCTCCTTCAGCGCCGTATTCTCCTTTTTGAAAGAGAAATTAGTCACCTTCAGATACCCTTCCTGTATCAACACCTTGAAGCTGGCAAAAAAGCTTTCTTCCTTTACTTGCAATGTAAGAGAGAACTTCTGATAGACTGCCGGCGGATAGAAAATACTTAAAAACCGACGTACAATGACCTCGTATACTTTCGCCGCCGTAGGGGCCAGCCCCGCCAGATTGTTCAGCCCCTGTCCCGTAGGGATAATGGCATAGTGGTCCGTGATCTGCTTGTCGTTCACATATCGGGTCTTTGCTATATTTTTATAGGTGCCCTGCTCTAACACTTCTTTGGCGAAAGGTGCTGCCAGGGCATAATTACGAAGTCCTCCGATATTTTTATGGATTTCCTTTGCCACTGCCGTAGACAGAACTCTGGCATCCGTTCTGGGATAAGTGGTCATCTTTTTTTCATATAATTCCTGTACGATCCTAAGTGTCTCGTCCGGACTGATCTTAAAGTATTTGGAACAGTCATTCTGCAGCTCCGCCAGATTATATAAAAGCGGCGCATTTTTGTTTTCTTTTTTCTTATCGATGCCGGTGACGGTCACCGGTCCTGCCGGTTTTTCAGAAAGTTCCCCGATCAAGTGCTCGGCATCCTCTTTTTTCTTAAAACCGTTCTCCTTATACAATACAGGAGAATTATAGTATTTCGAGCCCTCCACTGCTCTCCACTCTGCGGTAAAAGGCTTTTCCTGCAGCTTAAAATTGCCGACCACCCGGTAAAAAGGAGTCTTGGTAAACGACCGGATCTCCCTCTCTCTGTTCACGATCATGCCCAGGACGCAGGTCATGACTCGACCAACGGAGATCACTGCACGATCTCTCTTCAGATAATCCTTTACAGTCTTACCGTATTTTAAAGTCAGTGCCCTGGAGAAGTTGATACCCATCAGGTAATCCTCCTTGGCACGCAGATATGCGGCATTTCCCAGATTATCATACGCTGAGAGGTCCTTGGCTTCCCGGATCCCACGTAAGATCTCCTCCTCCGTCTGGGAATCGATCCATACACGCTTCCGCTCTTTGCCCTGTACGCCAGCCATCTGCTCCACGAGACGATAGATATATTCTCCCTCCCGCCCGGAGTCGGTGCAGACATAGATTGTAGAGACATCCTCTCTGTTTAGCAGGGAACTCACGATGGTATATTGTTTCCTGGCATTTTCAATGACTTCGTATTTGAATTTTGCCGGGAGAAAAGGAAGTGTCTCAAAGCTCCATCTCTTAAACTTCTCGTCGTACACCTCCGGATAGCTCATGGTCACCAGATGTCCTACGCACCAGGTAACAATGGCTTCTTCCGACTCCAGATATCCGTCTTTGGAACGCATATTATATTTTAAAGCGTTGGCAAATTCTCTTGCCACGCTGGGTTTCTCTGCAATAAATAAATTTTTACCCACGTATTACCGTCTTCCTGTCATAAATCACGCACCTACGCTGCGAAACCGTACCTTCCCGGATACTTTCTTTGCCAGTGCATTTTCATAACCATTCTCACAAAATATTATTATCTCATCCGGTTCCGTCCGGATGCTTTTCAGCGCTGTCTGCAGCGCGTCATAATCTTCCGAAGTATAACATACCGTACCGGAATAATCCACTGCGATCTTTTTCCCCGCAGTATCCTTGCATAAAAAGTATGTTCTCCCCTGCGCCGCCTTCTTCAGTTCCACCGTACCAAAATCTGTCTGCAATATCTCCTGACAGATTCTCCGGTATGCAGATCTCACAAAGTTACTGTAATCCTCCCGGATATATGTTTCATAAAATGTTCTGCCGCTATCTCTTCTCCAGGCGGTCTGGTGAGGGAATAGAAAGCGGAAATAAAACCGCATAAAAGAATTGCTGATCTCATAGATTCCGGGCAAGACCTTTTCCACCAGCTCCAGCTCCATCAGATTCTTCAGATAGACACTGATCTTCGCCCGGGAGAATCCGGTACGGGCATACATAGCATTCAGTTTGCCGTTCTTCTCATCCGCTATGGTGGCAAGGATGGTATTATAGACTGCGGTCTCCCGCAATTCCTCCGCCAGCCATTTGATCATCAGTTCCGGAAGAAAGCTGTTTTTCTCTAAAAAAAGGTTCGTCAGATTTTCCTCCACAGATACTGACAGATCCAACAGTTTCCATAATCCCGGCATTCCGCCTAACACCGCATAGAGTTCTATGCGCTCCTGAAGCGTTCCGACAGGGAAAATCCGGCGCATTATGGAAAAAGGCAGCTCTTTGACCTTTAGAAAACCACTAACGGAAAATGCCAGGTTCCCTATTTTAGAGATCATGCTGTTCTCCACCCATCCGGATGCGTAGGTCGTAAGAATCACAAGAAGGGAAACCTCCCTGTGTTCCTTCAGATAACGGATCAGTTCCTGTAAAAAAAGGGTATCCCCCTTTAGCAGATAATGAAAATTCTCTATGATCAGAACTTTTTTGCGATCGCTTTTTTCTCCGGATACACACTGTAATACTTCTTCCCAGGAAGGGTTCGATGAAATGTCTTTCCCCTGTTCTCTAAGCTCCTGTCCCCACTGATAGCACAGTTCCCTGGAAGAACAGTTAGGAGCGGTATAACGTATGGTCTGTTTTTCTTCCGTAAAAGCGGTTAAGAGAGCCGTCTTACCAACGCCTCTCTGTCCATATACCACCAGGATCTGGCTTCCCGGTCTCTTATAATGATTCTCCAAAAAAGCTGTTTCCTGTTCCCTTCCAGTTAACATGGCAGCCTCATTCTTTCTGCTACATCTGATCAGTATATCTTCTGTAATAGTTGTTCGATCTCCTCCTGGGACAGCGGCTTTCCGAACAGATATCCCTGAATGACATCACAGCCGATGGCACGCAGATATTTATACTGCTGTTCTTCCTCCACGCCTTCGGCAATGGATTCAAATCCTAAGGATTTCACCATACTAACAATGGATTCCGTAATGATTCTGGTAGCGGAATCCGTAAGCAGCGTATCCGTAAAGGATTTGTCAATCTTCAGCGTATTGATCGGAAGCTTTTTCAAATAAGACAGGGAGGAAAATCCTGTTCCGAAATCATCTAAGGAAATGCGGATGCCATATTCTTTTAACAGCTGCATTTTCTCGGTCACAGCCCGGAAATCATCGATCAGTATGCTCTCCGTGATCTCCAGTTCGACCTCCTCCGGAGCCACATCATATTTGTGGATAATATTCAGCAGTGAATCCACGAAGTCTTCCTTCTGGTACTGCAATGCGGAGATATTGACCGACAATACGAACGGAACGCCGTACCGGTTCCTCCATTCGGAAAATGTCCTTATGCTCTGCTCCAGTACCCAGTTGCCAATAGGGATAATAGTGCCGTTTTTCTCTGCGATCGGAATGAACTTCGCCGGGCTGATCATTTTCCCGTCGCCGTCCTTCCAGCGGATCAGCGCTTCCATACCGCGCAGTTTCCGATTCCCCGCATAGTACTGGGGCTGATAATACAGAATAAAGTTATGATCAAATACCGCTTCTTTTAATTTGCTGTCCAGTTCCACATTTTTCAGGAAATCATTCAGGATCGGGGTGTCGAAATACTGGATCCGGTTCTTGCCCATAGACTTACCCTTGAACATGACGATCTCGGCACAGTTGATCAGTTCCAGTGCGGATGTCGCTGCTTCCGGATATTCCGCAACGCCTACACTTACGGTAATGTTCAATACCTGTCCGCCCACCAGATAAAAAGGTTCTCTGGTACGCTTCACGATCTTCTTATGAATGTGTTCCACGCTTCTTTCACCGCAGGAATCATAGATTGCCATACAGTAGACATCGCTGGTCAGATGACAGACGATCACATTGTCACTGTTGAATTCCTTTAAGAAAGATCCGAACTGCTGTACCAGTTCGTCTCCTTCCACGATTCCCAGTCCGTCGTTGACCTTACGGAAATCATCAATATCGATGACCAGCACACTGACCAGCCGGTTATCTTCCTTCGCGCGCCGCAGGTACTCCGTCAGGAGACGTACAAAATAGTTACGGTTGTACAGTCCTGTAAGTCCGTCATAATACGCCATATAGAGAAGTTCTTCATTCTGCGTCTTCTGTTTTGTGATATTCTGTACCACAATGATCTGATCTGTAGGTCTGCTGTCCTCATAGAATATCCTGCAGGAGAACTGCAGCCAGGTCTTCTTCCCTTTCTGCATGCATTCCACAGAAGAAGTCTCCTGACCGCCCTTTTCCAAAAATAGCATATCCCTAAGAGGCAGCACATATGGCTCATCTACCATCTCTAAAAGTTGGGTAAAATCCCGTCTGTCCCGGATCTGGAAATCGAAAAAGTCATCCCATTTTCCAAGCGTCGTGACGGTATTCTTCTCAAAAGAATAGTAGATATAAGCATAATCCATGGTATCGCACAAAAGGCGGTACATTTTCTCCCTGGCGCTCAATTTCTGATTCATTGCGCGCATCAGATCCAGCTGATAGCGTAACTCGTTCATAACCCCACTCACCCTTTATTTTTTGGTGATATATCCCTGTGCTTTCAAAAGTTCTGCGCAAAGCAATGCTCCCCCGGCCGCTCCACGTAAGGTGTTATGTGACAGACCTACGAACTTATAATCATATACGGTATCTTCTCTCAGACGGCCTACGCTGATACCCATACCATTCTCGAAATCCACATCCAGCGTTACCTGAGGTCGGTTATCTTCCTCCAGATACTGGATGAACTGCTTCGGTGCGCTGGGAAGTCCCAGTCTCTGAGGCTCTCCGCTGAAAGAAGTTAACTTCTCGATCAGCTGTTCCTTGGTGGGCTTCTTACGGAATTTTACGAATACGGCTGCAGTATGTCCGTTCAGTACCGGAACACGGATACACTGGCAGGTGATCACGGGAGAAGTTGCGGGAACGATCTGGTCGCCTTCGATCTTACCCCAGATACGTAAAGGCTCCTTTTCACTCTTTTCTTCCTCGCCGCCAATGTAAGGGATGATATTGCCTACCATCTCAGGCCAGTCTTTAAATGTTTTGCCGGCACCGGAGATTGCCTGATAAGTAGTAGCCACTACCTCATAGGGCTCGAACTCCTTCCATGCGGTCAGAACCGGTGCATAGCTCTGAATGGAGCAATTGGGCTTTACAGCGATAAATCCTCTGGTGGTTCCCAGTCTCTTTTTCTGCGCTTCGATGATCTGAAAATGCTCGGGATTGATCTCGGGTACTACCATGGGAACATCGGGAGTCCATCTGTGAGCACTGTTATTGGATACCACAGGGGTCTCTGTCCTTGCATAAGCTTCTTCGATTGCCTTAATCTCGTCCTTAGACATATCTACGGCGCTGAATACGAAGTCTACCTGTGCAGCTACTTTTTCCACTTCGTTGACATTCATGACGATCAGCTTTTTCACAGCTTCGGGCATGGGAGTCGTCATCTTCCAACGATCACCCACTGCGTCTTCATACGTCTTTCCTGCGGATCGGGGGCTGGCTGCGATAGTCGTTACCTCGAACCAGGGATGGTTCTCTAACAGAGAGATGAATCTCTGACCTACCATACCGGTTCCGCCCAGGATACCTACACGTAATTTTTCACTCATTTTTCATTTCCTCCTCAGCTCTATGCATTTCCTTTTTATCTGAAAAGACATGCCTTCCTGATTTTACGAAAGTCTGTCTTCCAAAGACTGCTGATATTCTTCTATGGCATCGTTTTTTAAGTATTCTTTATTTTTCTCAATGACCTGTTTCATCATTTTCTCACCCGGTGCGCCGATGGTCAGACGCTTCTCCACACAGGTCTTCAGCGAGATGGCATCATAGATATCTTCGTCGAACTTATCGCTGATGGAACGTAGTTCCTCTAAGCTTAAAGCATCAATAGAAGTGTTCTTCTCAATGCAATACAATACCAGTCTGCCGATAATACCGTGGGCATCCCGGAAAGGCACACCCTTACCTACCAGATAATCTGCTGCATCGGTAGCGTTGGTAAATCCGTTCATGGCACTCTTTGCCATGCGGTCCTTGCAAAACTTCATGGTCTTAATCATGCCTGTAAATAAAGTGATGCAGTCTGCCGCAGTATCCATGGCATCAAATGCCATCTCTTTGTCTTCCTGCATGTCTTTATTGTAAGCCAGTGGCAGTCCCTTCATAGTGGTAAGTAACGCCATCAGTGCACCGTAGACTCTTCCGGTCTTACCTCTTACCAGTTCTGCGATATCCGGATTCTTCTTCTGAGGCATGATGCTGCTTCCGGTGGAATAGGCATCGTCCAGCTCTACAAACTGATATTCATTGGAGTTCCAGATAATGATCTCTTCACTGAAACGGCTTAAATGCATCATGATCGTGGAAAGTGCAGAGAGGAACTCAATCAGGTAATCTCTGTCTGCCACGGAATCAATGCTGTTTAATGTCGGTCCTTCAAAGCGAAGAAGTCTCGCGGTATATTCACGATCCAAGGGATAGGTGGTACCTGCCAGTGCTCCTGCTCCCAGCGGACAGTAATTCATGCGCTTGTAGATATCTGCCAGGCGCTGTCTGTCTCTCTTGAACATTTCAAAATAGGCACCGTAATGATGCGCCAGGGTAATGGGTTGCGCCTTCTGTAAATGGGTGAAGCCCGGCATGTAGGTATCTAAGTTGTTCTCCATGGTATCCAGAATGACTTCCAAAAGCTTTTTCAGGAGTCCGTCGGTCTCTGCCACTCTTGTCCTGGTATAGAGACGCATGTCCAGTGCTACCTGGTCGTTACGGCTCCTTCCCGTGTGAAGCTTTTTCCCCGCATCTCCAATTCGGTCGATCAGGGTAGCCTCCACGAAGCTGTGGATATCCTCCTGAGATTCATCGATTGCCAGGGTTCCGTCATCCACATCCTCTAAAATTCCGGTCAGTCCTTCGACAATACTCTTTCTCTCCTCTTCTGTAAGGATCCCCTGCTTTGCCAGCATGGTGGCATGTACGATACTGCCGGTGACATCTTCGTAAAACAGTCTTTTATCAAATGTTATGGACGCGTTGAAATCAAATACCAGTTGATCGGTCTGTTTTGTAAAACGTCCTCCCCATAACTGTGCCATGGTCATTCTCCCATCTTTTTACGTTGGTAGTCTATCAGATAATTTTCTCACAGACATTGATTGCAATTAATCATATCACAAACGACACTTTAATGCAATACAGTGAATTTCATCACTTTCCGGTACAGAAAACACTTTTTCCATCGGAATTCATACAATAACTATAAATATTCATGTTAAGGAAGTATGCCTTTTTATGGGAGCTCTTATCGAACTTAAAAATATAGGTTACTCCTATCACTCGCTGTCCGGGGAGACCGGTGCCATAAAAGATATCTCCTTCTCCGTGGAGGAAGGGGAATTCGTGGCACTCGTTGGTCCCAGCGGCTGTGGTAAATCCACTCTACTGTCCATTATCGCCGGGCTTCTCGCCCCCGAGGCCGGAACCATCGTCGTGAATAACCCCGACGGTTCCCTTCACTATCCCCGTATCGGCTATATGCTGCAGCATGACCATCTCTTCGAATGGCGCACCATCTATCAGAATGTTACGTTGGGTTTGGAGATCCACCACGCCCTCACTCCGGAGCGCATCGCCCATGTGGAACAACTTTTATCCGATTACGGACTGGAAAAATTTAAGAGCAAGCGGCCCAGCGAATTATCCGGTGGCATGAAGCAGCGCGCTGCCCTGATCCGTACCCTTGCCCTGGATCCCCAACTGCTTTTATTGGATGAGCCCTTCAGTGCCCTGGACTACCAGACACGCCTCATGGTATCTTCGGATATCTGTCAGCTGATCCGTAAGGCGGGCAAAACCATGATTATCGTCACTCACGATCTGTCGGAGGCCATCAGCCTGGCGGATAAGGTTTACGTGCTGTCCGCACGTCCTGCAACGATCAAAGCGGCACTTCCCATTCAGCTCACCCTGCAGGACAGTTCTCCCCTCGCCGCCAGAAACGCCCCGGAATTTCCATATTATTTCAAACAACTTTGGGAGGAATTAACCGATGAAACCTAAAAATGTGCAAAATAACCAACTGTTGACGGTCCAGGAACAATATCTTCGCAAGCACAAAAATCACCATCGACAGGTTGCTTTTCTGCGTATCTTTCTTCTGGGAGTGTTTCTGCTTCTCTGGGAAGTCAGCGCAGACTATCGATGGATCGACAGTTTCTTTTTCTCCAGCCCACACAGAGTCGTCCTGTGTCTGATACAGCTGTGGACAGAGCGCTCTCTTCCGATGCATATTGGCATTACTTTATTAGAAACCATTTTAAGTTTCCTGTTAGTATTCGTGATCAGTCTTCTGTTTGCCACCTTGTTGTGGTTCTCTGACAAGTTGTCGGAGATTTTAGAGCCCTACCTGGTACTGCTCAACAGTCTTCCGAAATCAGCCCTGGCTCCCCTGTTCATCGTCTGGCTGGGCACCGGCATCAATACCATTATCATCGCCGGGATCTCTGTGGCAGTCTTCGGCTCCATTATCAGCTTTTACACTGCCTTTCATCAGGTGGATCCGGAAAAGGAGATTCTGATCCGCACTCTGGGCGGAGACCGCAGAGATATCTTTTTCAAAGTCGTCCTTCCGGGATCTGTTCCCACCCTGCTTTGCACCACCAAGGTCAATATCGGTCTATCTTTAGTCGGTGTCATCATCGGAGAATTCCTGGCGGCGAAACGGGGCCTGGGCTATCTGATCATCTACGGTTCCCAGGTGTTCCAGCTGGATATGGTGATCAGTTCTATCTTACTGTTATGTGTCATTGCCATGCTGCTCTATCTGCTAACCCAGTCTCTGGAACATTACAGCAAAAAGCATCGCAACTGATTATAATGTTTTCTTCGGAGATCTGCAGGATAGTATCTTCGTCTTACAGTCTCCTACATAATCTACGGTCCTGCGAAACGAACTTTTAAAATAATAAATTTTACAGTTGCAAAAATTCCCAAGAACATATATAATAACCTAGTCCGCTGAAATAGCTCAGTTGGTAGAGCACTTCACTCGTAATGAAGGGGTCGTGGGTTCGAGTCCCATTTTCAGCTTATATATTTTACCTAAAAAAGAGAAAGCTTTCTGCTTTCTCTTTTTTGTAGTAATTATTCAAAGTTACGTAAAACCGCGTTCTGCAAATATCTGCATTCCGGCATATTTATCTTGCACCCTTGTCATAGATCACACCCAAAGCTCTCGGTGCACCATTCTGTTTGGAGAAGAATACCAGCAACAGCAGGGTCAGTACGTAAGGCAGGATCATAACCAGATCCTGATAACTACTGGGCATCTGTAATACCTGTACCAGTCGGTAGCCGCCGGATCTGGCAAATCCGAATAGCAGACATGCTCCCAGAGTCGGAAGGATACGCCAGTTACCGAAGATCAATGCTGCGATTGCCAGATATCCGTAACCTACATAGATACTGGAAGAAAAGTTCGCAGAAATAGAATATGCAAAGCAGATACCGCCAAGTCCCGACAGTACTCCGCAAATCATGATAGCTGCCAGGCGAATCTGTCCCACCTGTCTTCCGGCTGCATCCACCGCATGAGGATTGTCACCGCAGGCACGCAGATGCATACCGAAGCGTGTCTTGTACATTACAAACCATGCAATAAACGCCACGGCCACGATCACCAGTTCAAAAGGATACAGATTGGTAAATATAGCTCCCAGCACCGGAATCTTAGAAATTCCCGGGATAGTAATTCTGGAAGATACGGTCAGTACAAACTTGTCGGAGGTGGCACCGAATACCACTCTGTTGAGTAGTTTGGTCAAATATGCTGTCAGTGCCATAGCCAGAATATTGACTACCACACCACTGATCACCTGATTGGCTTTAAACTTCAGGCACAACAACGCATGGATCAGTGCAAAGATACTTCCTCCTACTGCCGCCATGATCATGGCAATGTAGAACGGTACCGGAGAATCTCCGGAGAAATTCCCTGCAACTGCAACTGCCACAAACGCTCCGATAAAGGCACCGAAACCCTGCAGTCCTTCCACAGCTAACATAGTCACACCGGACTTCTCGCAGTAGATACCACCGATTGCCATAATAAATAAAGGTAATGCAAAGGATAACCCGTCAATGATCACAATATCCATTTATTTGTCCTCCTTTGTCTTGTTCGTTTTTTCTCTTCTGCCTCGTTCCATCTTCCATTTGATGTATGCATTACATGCACTAAACAACAAAATAATTCCGGTAATAACCGATGCGATCTCCGCATCCACTCCAGCAGCAGATTTCATGTAAGTACTGCCTTTACTGATCAGGGTAATCAGCATGGTGGAAAATACGATTCCGAAGGGATTGTTGTTACCAAGCAGTGACACTGCAATAGCATCAAATCCCGTGCTGATCAGTACCTTGGGCTGAATGGAACCCACATAGCCCAGATAATAGGTCACACCGGCAAGTCCTGCCAGAGCACCGGAGATCGTCATGGACAGCACCATGCTTCTGCCGACTTTAATACCCGCATATTTTGCAGCACTGCGGGAATAGCCCACAGCCTTTAGTTCGTATCCTAATTTCGTCTTCTCTAATAAGAACCACACTGCCACTACGGTAAGCAGAGCCAGAATAATTCCCAGCGGAATATCCATTTTCAGATTGCCCACCATGGTATCCATCAGTGTCAGTCTGGAAGCCGCAGAGATTTCCTTTGACTGTCTGGAAACCGGATCCACGAAAAAGGTATTGATAAAGAAGCTGATCACGTATTGGAACGTGTAGTTTAACATAATGGATGAAACAACTTCATTAATATTAAAACGATACTTCAAAAAGCCGATCAGTGCCCCCGCAAGTCCGCCGACGATCAGCCCGATGATCACTACCAGCGGCTTTGCCAGTACAGCATTTAAACTACTGTATCCCACAATGATACTCGCGGTGAACCCGGCTGCCAGCATCTGTCCGGAGACACCGATATTGAACAGACCCGCACGCAGTGCTACCGCTACTGCCAATGCTGCGAAGATCATAGGGGTAAAATAGTTCACATAACTCATAAAGTCTGTCAGCATGCTCTTATAGCTTGCATAAGAAGACTTGGGTGCCAGTCCGCTGCCCTGCAGCAATGCGTAGTAAGCCTTGAAAGGATTCGAACCGGTCACGGCGATGATCACACCGCCCACTACCAGGCTGCAAAGGATTGCAAGAAGAGGGATCTTTACTGCATTCCAGAATTTTGTCATCTTTTTCATGGTCTTATGCCTCCTTCTCCTTGTTCTTAACGCCCATCATGAACTCACCCACTTCATTGGTGGTCAGTTCACTGGCTTTGGCAATCTTCTGTATGCTTCCATTATAAATAACGGCGATGGTATCCGCACAGTTCATGATCTCATCCAGTTCCAGAGAGATTAAAAGGATTGCCTTGCCCTTGTCTCTCTCCGCAATGATCTGTTTGTGAATATTCTCTATGGCACCGATATCCAGTCCACGGGTGGGCTGTACGAAGATCATCAGAGAGGAATCCTGCTCCACTTCTCTGGCGATGATGGCTTTCTGCTGATTACCGCCGCTCATGGAGCGTACCACTGTCTTGCTGCCCTGTCCGCTTCGGATATCATATTTTTCTATCAGTTTTTCACTGTTGTCTTCAAAAATCTTCTGGTCCAGCACTCCCTTATGGCAGAAAGGCTCTTTGTAGTAGTTACGCAGTGCCAGATTCTCCGAAAGCGTGAAATCCATGACCAGTCCATAATTCTGTCTGTCCTCAGGAATATAGGAAATTCCTTCTGTGGTACGTTCCCTTATGGACAAATTCGTAATATCTCTGCCGTTTAACAGAATCTTACCGGAGCGTGCCGGGATCAATCCTGCAATGGCATCGGCAATCTCTACCTGACCGTTGCCGGCTACGCCTGCTATGGCTACGATCTCACCGGAATGTACCTCGAGGGATACATCCTTTACCACCTGAAAATCCTGCTTGTTATAGACATTCAGATGCTGGATATCAAGGATTGTCTTACCCGGTTTTGCGGGTTCCTTTTCTGTCTCAAAATTCACTTCACGGCCTACCATTTTGTTTGCCATGACTTTGGTGGATGTGGTTGCCACATCCATAACATCCATCAGACGTCCGCGGTTCAGGATCGCGCATCTGTCTGCAATACGTTTGATCTCTTCCAGTTTATGTGTGATTAAGATGATGGTCTTGCCGTCATCCCGCAGAGATTTGATAATGTCTAATAAAAAGTCGATCTCCTGAGGAGTCAGAACCGCTGTGGGTTCATCGAAAATAAGGATCTCTGCTTCTCTGTAAAGCATTTTTAATATCTCTACTCTCTGCTGTGTAGAAACATTAATATCACTGATCACGTCGGTAGGATTCACTGCCAGTCCGTATTTCTCCGAAAGTTCGCGGATATCCTGATTGGCTTTCTTCATATCCACTACCGGAATACATCCCAATACCTTCTTCACCGGTTCCATACCCATCACAATATTCTCTGCAATGGTATAGTTGGATACCAGTTTAAAATGCTGGTGTACCATACCGATGTTTAATTTGGTGGCATGGTTGGGGGATTCCAGTTTCACCTTTTCTCCCCGGATATAGATCTCTCCTTCATCCGGCTCGTACATTCCAAACAGCATACTCATTAAGGTGGATTTTCCGGCACCATTCTCTCCCAACAGAGCAAAAATCTCACCCTTTTTGATCTGGATCGTCACATCGTCGTTGGCTACGATCCCGGGGAAGCGTTTGGTGATGTGTTTCATCTCAACAATATATTCCGACATGTTCATCCTCATTTCTACTCATGTAAATAAATAAGAAGGTGACAGTTCCTCACCATCACCTTCTTGTGAATTCATTCTTCCTACCAGGTAAAGGTCTCCGGAGTTACACCGTTAAAGTTTGCCGCAGGAACGATCTTGCCTTCCTTTAACAGAGCCTGTGCTGCATTGATCTTCTCAATAGCCTCTGCGGTGAGCTGACATCTGCCTTCCTCACTTACAAAACCGGTAGCATCATCTGCTGCGGTCAGAGTCACATTAGCGCCCTTGAAGGAACCATCTTTTACTTCGTTCAGTACGTTGTAAACAGTATCATGCATTACCTTCAGACCACTGGTCAGAACGATATTGCTGTCACCGTTTGCACCGTCATCATACTGGTCAACATCACAACCGATAACCTTAACGCCGTCAGCTTCCTTGGCAGCGGTAAATACGCCGTTACCGGAACCTCCTGCTGCTACGAACAGGATATCTACGCCTTCAGCGATCAGAGCATTGCCCAGTACTTTACCGGTAGCTTCATCAGAGAAGTTACCAACATAGTTACCACCTACATTAGCGCCGGTAACATCGGTACCTGCGTAAGAAGGAAGCTCTACTACTTCTACATTCATGCCTTCGGTACCGTTCACATACTTAACACCGCACTCGAAACCATACTGATAGTTAACGTTGGAAGGATATGCAATACCGTTTACTACTGCTACCTTACCTGTGGTGGTAGACAGAGCTGCAGCCATACCTGCATAGAAACCGCTCTCCTGCTCAGCATAGTAAGCAGCGTATACATTGTCGATCACCTGATCAGCAGTTACTTCGGTACCGTCAATGGTAGGCCAGGAATCGATCAGGATGAACTTGGTATCCGGATTCTCCTGTGCCAGATTGCCGATGCCGGCGAACTGGAAACCACAGCATACAATAACATCATAATCCGCTACAACATCAGCTACTGCCTGAACAGCTGCTGCGCTGTCACCGGTTTCCTCACGGATGGGGGTTACGGTTGCATTAGGATTCTCCTCGATGAACTTCAGAACACCGTTGTAGTTGTCCTGGTTGAAGGAACCGTCATCCACGCCGGAGGGGCTGGATACGATAGCGATCTTCAGACCGGGTTCTTCACTGCCGCTCTCTGTTGCTGCTGCAGTGGTGGTAGCTGCCACGCTGGATTCTGCATTGGTGTCAGCATTGGTGCTGCCGCATGCTACCAGAGAAACAGCCATGACAGATGCAAGTGCAAGTGCCAGAAACTTTTTCATAATTTTTTCCTCCTAAAATGTAAATATTAAAACATTGAATCACAACGGTAATATTATCATCATAGTCTGTAAAATTCAATATCTATTTTTAATTAACGCATATGCACATCCATTTGTGGGAACGGAATTTCAATTTCTGCTTTATCAAGTGCATACTTACACTGTTCGGTAATACGCCATTTTCCCTGCCAGAAATCCTCATTTTTGAACCAGCAACGTACACATAGGTTGATTCCGGAGTCTGCCAGTTCATCTACAAATACAAAATGCTCTCTTTCCTTTATAGTATCAGGATCTTCAGAGAGAACCTTTGTCAGGACTTCCTTTGCCTTCCTAATATCTGCGCTGTAAGCAACCGATACCTTCACATCACATCGTCTGGATTCGGCAGCAGTGACATTCACAATGGTGTTATTTGCCAGATTGCCGTTTGGAAGAATAATCGTCTGATTATCATAGGTTAACAGCTTTGTATAGAAGATCTGGATCTCTTTTACTGTACCTTCCTTACCGGAGGAGCCTTCCACAATGTAATCTCCCACCTTAAACGGCTTCAATAATAAAATCAGCACACCGCCCGCCAGATTAGACAGACTTCCCTGCACTGCCAGTCCCACTGCCACTCCGGCTGAGCCAAGAAGTGCCACGATACTGGCAGCATCAACGCCAAAGGAGGATGCCAGGGTCAGGATCAGGATGATATATAAAGAAGCTTTCACAAAAGAATCCACGAACTGGATCACTCCCGTTTCCGCTCCCGCGCGGTTCATGGACTTGCGGATGATCTTGCGGATCAGCTTGATCAGTTGTACACCGATGAAGAAAAATAACAGTGCCAGTCCGATACGGACGCCTAAGTTCAATGCTTTCTCCGGAAGGGTATCCAGAAAAGACGCTATCATTCCTTCCTTTTGCTGTACCTCTTCGATTACGTTATCTGTCAGATCCATGTTATCTTATTTCTCCTGTTTCTTTTTTGCGGTCTTGTTCGTCGTCTTACGAATGGGCGTATTTTTACGGATCCGCTTCTCGATCACTTTTTCCAGCTCTGCCTCTGTGTAAGGGATAAATTGCAGAATACTTAAGGACAACGGTGCAAGTTTCACGGTGACGGACTGCTTTTTATCATCCCATTCCACGTCCTCTGCCCGTTTCATGCGGTCATTGACCACACCGGTACCACCGTAGCAGACAGCATCCGTATTCAGGATCTCCTTATATTTTCCCTCGTAAGGAACTCCTGTAGTGATCTCTCTGGGCACACCGGAGAAGTTTGCTACGACCAAAAGCATCTCCTCTGCTTCTTCGCCTTTACGCACAAAGCTTACATAACATTCATTGGCAGAGATCTCGTTCATCCACTGGAATCCCTTCGCCTGATCGTCACATTCATACAGTGCCTTATTCTCCCTGTATAATGCATTCAGATCCTTCACCAGCCTCTGGACTCCGGCATTTTCCTTCTGCTCTTCCAGTGCCCATTCCACCTGACGCATTTCGTTCCATTCTTTTTCTTCCGCCAGATCCTGTCCCATGAAAAGGAGCTTTTTCCCGGGATGAGTCATCATATAGCCGTAGGTCAGACGTAAGTTGGCAAGCTTCTGTGCTCTGTCTCCGGGCATCTTGCCAAGTAAGGTTCCTTTGCCGTGTACCACTTCATCATGGGAAAATACCAGCATGAATTTCTCGCTGTAGGCATAGATCATGCTGAAGGTAAGCTCTCCGTGATGGTGGCTCCTAAAGTACGGATCGTATTTGATATAATCCAGATAATCGTTCATGAAGCCCATATTCCACTTCAGATCAAAGCCAAGTCCCCCTTCTTCCAGGGAACCGGTGATCAGGGGGAATGCCGTACTCTCCTCTGCGATGGATAATACTCCGGGATCTCTCTTTTTCAGGATGGAATTTAAGTGTTTGATCATTTCAATGGCTTCCAAATTCTCGTTACCACCGTACATATTGGGAATCCATTCCCCGTCCTGTCTGCCGTAATCCAGATAAAGCATGCTGGCTACTGCATCCATACGGATACCATCCGCATGATATTTCTCCACCCAAAACAGTGCGTTAGCGATCAGATAATTCGATACCTGTGGACGACCGTAATTGTAGATCAGGGTTCCCCAGTGAGGATGACTGCCCTGTCTGGGATCCAGATGCTCATAAAGACAGGTGCCGTCAAATGCAGCTAATCCATAAGAATCTCTCGGAAAATGTGCAGGCACCCAGTCAAGGATCACACCGATTCCCGCCTTATGCAGTGCATTCACGAAGAACATAAAGTCCTCCGGTGTACCGTATCTGGCAGTCGGTGCATAATAACCGATGACCTGATATCCCCAGGAAGCATCTAAGGGATGCTCCATCACCGGCAGCAGTTCCACATGGGTGTATCCCATTTTCTTTACATATTCTATAACCTTCGGAGCAATTTCCCGGTAATTGACATAATCCTGTCCTTCCCCCGGTGTCACAAAGCTTCCCAGATACATTTCATAGACGCTCACCGGAGCATTACCGCACTGATATTTTTCACGACTTTTCAGAAATTCGTCGTCCTCCCATTGATAATTACGGATATCCGCAATTACAGAAGCCGTCTCCGGTCTCTTCTGCGCTGCATTGCCGTAGGGGTCCGCCTTCAGATAAGTAAGTCCGCCCTTGATCTTCAGCTCGTATTTGTAACAGTCTCCGACTTCCGCTCCTGGAATAAACAATTCAAAGATACCGGAATCCCCCAGCCGTCTCATCTGATGGATCCGCCCGTCCCATTCATTAAAATCACCGACTACGCTGACACGCATGGCATTCGGCGCCCAGACAGCAAAATAGGTTCCCTCGTCCCCATCCAGTTCCATGGGATGTGCTCCCAGCTTTTCATAGATTGTATAATGAATGCCGGCGGCAAAACGATCCATGTCTTCCCTCGTGATCTGCGGAACATGCCGGTACGCATCCCCACAGATCCATCTGTGTGCCTCACGGTTTTCGGTCTTACTGTATTCCACTACATATTCATAAGGTGCCATTTTCCCTGCATTTACCAGTGCTGCAAAATATCCCTCTTCATCTGCCAGTTCCATGGGAACATCCATAAGAAATGCTTCTCCCACCTGTCCGGTCTTCTTCCAGTGGATCGTTACTTTCTCTGCTCCCGGGAAGTATGCCTGTACCAGCATTTTGCTTCCCTGCTTATGGGGTCCCAACAGCTCATGGGGATTATCGCATTCGGAATACGTGATTTCTTCTATTTGGGGCCAGTTCATCAATTTATAAAGTTTATTTGTCATATTCCCTCTTTTCTGCGGCGCGATTGCTGCATTCTATTCTGTCATTTTGCCTTTAGAAACCCTGCGGATCACCGTTCAATCTCATGCAGGAACAGCCCGCTTCGAAGCTTCGGCTCAAACCAGGTAGACTTCGGAGGCATCAGCCTCTCCGCATCCGCCACTGCAAAAAGCTCTGCAATAGATGTGGGATACATTGCAAACGCCACTTTCATGTCCTCATGTACTCTCCGTTCCAGTTCTCCCAGTCCCCGGATACCTCCGACGAAATCAATTCTCTTATCTGTCTTCGGATCCTTAATTCCCAAAATGGGATCTAACAGATAATTCTGCAAAAGCGATACATCCAGTCCCTCTACGGCATCCTCACTTTTTATTTCCTCTTTTGCGGCAAGACTGTACCATTCATCCTCCAGATACATGCCAAACATGCCCTTCTTTGTGGGTCTGTAAGGAGTCTGTCCCATTTTCTCCACTGTGAAATGCTCTTTAATACGCGTAAGGAAAGCTGCTGCATCCAGTCCGTTCAGATCCTTCACTACACGATTGTAATCCAGGATCCGTAACTCTTCATCCGGGAAAATCACGGAAAGAAAATAATTAAATTCCTCTTCTCCTGTATAATCCGGATACTGCTCTCTCCTCTTCAGCCCCACCTTCACCGCAGAAGCACATCGATGATGCCCATCCGCAATATAGATTGCCGGGATCTTCCCAAAAGCCTTCTCGATCATCGCCACATCCACATCGTTATCAATCACCCACACACGATGCCCGATTCCATCCTCACTGACAAAATCATAGACCGGCGCCTGCTTTTTCATCTCTACGATTTTCTCCTTCAGCTCCTCCTTCGCCCGATACGCCAGGAAAATCGGTCCCGTCTGCATACTGCACGTATCCACATGACGAATACGGTCTTCCTCCTTGTCCGCCCTGGTATTCTCATGCTTTTTGATCACATTGTTCCGATAATCATCAATCGATGCACAGCCTACCACCCCGGTCTGACTGTTTCCATCCATCGTCAGTTCATACAGATAGAAACATGGCGTCGGATCCTGTACGAATTTTCCTTCCTGAATTTTCTCCCGAAGCATCTGATCCGCTTTCTCATACACGCAGTCCGCATACGTGTCTACTTCCTCGCCAAACTGCGTCTCCGCCCGGTCAACCGCCAGAAAAGATTCCGGATTCTTCTTCACCACTTCACACGCTTCCATCCTGTTATATACATCATAAGGAAGCGCCGCAATCCTCTCCTCCATCCCCTTGCAGGGCCGATATGCCTTAAATGGTCTGATCTGTGCCATACTCCTACCTCCCAATTTCTATATAATCTTATTTTACCAAATCCCATCTCATATCACAAGGGTATATAAATAAGCAAACAACCCCGGATGGGTGTAAGAATAAGCAGGCCGTAAGCAGACGTCGGCACTTAGCGGGCGTATTCTGACCGCTTATGTGCCGTTACGCTCTGCGACAGAGCGAAAGCGTGCCGCGTTTCTTACCCCATCCGGGGCTGCAGGGGGATTATTCTTACCCCATCCGGGGTTGCGGGTTTTTTATATCATTTTCCTACCCCAACTTATGGAACACAATACAGTTGGGCATATTGACCTTCATCGCCGGTCCATTCATGATCATCGTTCCATGCTCCAGATCAATATGGAAGAAAGTCATCGTATTACTTTCATGATTCAAAGACACCAGAAACTTATTATCCGGGAAGAACTCCGCATCCTTCGGGTACTCACCGCTGACCGGCAGCAGGAAATTCTTCTTAAGTAATCCCGTCTTTTTATCCACATCAAATACAATGACCGAATTATCTCCTGCGATGGAGCTGAGCAGATAATTATAATCCAGGGAAAAACTGAATGCGCTGGCACTGTTCGTATTGCCTCTGGTCAGCTTGATCAGCTCTACCGTCTGAATCTTCTCGAAAGTTGGATCATTATTATGATCCGCGTATTCATAGACATCAATGTAACACTTCAGTTCATGCAGGATATAAATATATCTGCCATCCTCCGAGATCTTGATATGACGGGGTGCGGATTCCATCTCACTGCGGATGATATCCTCCAGCTTCACCTTACCCTTCTCCATATCAAAACGATACACATTGACATGATCCATTCCCTGATCCGCTACCAACAGATATTTGTTGTCATGCGTCATACGGGCACAGTTGATGTGAGGGCGGAAGTTGCGCTCCGCCATACTGCCCAGTCCTTTATGATAGATCTCGTCGGTGATCTCTCCGATGGAACCATCCTCCTTCAGTCGGAGTACAGTCAGCTTACCGTCATGATAACCTGCCACAAACAGATACTGATCTGTGTAATCCGTAGATACATAACATCCTCTCATACCGTTGATCGGTGCGAAGTTGATCAGTTCCAGATCTCCGTCCGGCATGATCGTATAAGCCTCTACACCAAAATCCGTTATAGAATAAAGAAACTTTCCGTTATGGGAAATGGTCAGGTAAGAAGAGTTGGTGATCTCTACTTTATCTTTTTCCTTAAAACGACCGTTTTTCATATCCACATCATATATTCTGATACCGTGACTGTCCCCCTGTGTATAACTGGAAACATAGGCAACATATTTTCCCTTGCTCATGACCGGATCCTCCTTAGCATTCTATGTCTTTTTATGTTTATAAATATAGCACAATTCTGAAAATTGTGAAACATTTTTTCTGTAAAATTCCCGAAAAATACTCCCGTTTTTTCCCACTGGTAAAGTTTATGTAAATTAGCCCGGAAAATGCAAAACTTCACATTGACTTTCCATGTATTTACGTATAATATTAATTCGACTTGCAAAAAATTTTCGTTTAGGTTTTTCGATAATTTTTGCAGGATTTTTTACATCAGGAAGGAAAAAATTGATGAAAAATGCTTTAGTCAATTTAGTGAACATTTCAAAATCATTTGACAATCAGATGGTTCTGGATGATCTCAATCTGTACATCCGCGAGAATGAGTTCCTGACACTGTTGGGACCCAGTGGCTGCGGAAAGACTACAACCCTCCGTATTCTGGGCGGTTTCGAAACACCCGACAAAGGTCAGGTTATTTTCGAAGGCCGGGATATCACTAACCTTCCACCCAATAAGCGCAATTTGAATACCGTATTCCAAAAGTATGCCCTGTTCCCTCACATGACCATTGCGGAAAACATCGCTTTCGGATTAAAGATCAGTGGTAAAAGTAAATCTTATATTAACGATAAAATTAAATACGCTCTGAAGTTAGTCAATCTGGATGGTTTTGAGAACCGTATGCCGGATTCCTTAAGTGGCGGCCAACAACAGCGTATCGCCATCGCCCGTGCGATCGTGAACGAGCCCAAGCTCCTGCTCTTAGACGAGCCTTTGGGCGCCCTGGATCTGAAGCTTCGCCAGGACATGCAGTATGAGCTGATCCGCCTGAAGAACGAACTTGGCATTACTTTCATCTATGTCACCCATGACCAGGAAGAGGCTCTGACCATGTCCGATACCATCGTAGTCATGAACCAGGGTTATATCCAGCAGATCGGTACTCCTGAGAGCATCTATAATGAACCGGAAAATGCTTTCGTTGCCGATTTTATCGGTGACAGTAATATCATCGGTGCCACCATGATCAGAGATCGTCTGGTAGAAATCCTGGGTGCCCGTTTTGACTGTGTAGATACCGGTTTCGGTGAGAATAAGCCCGTAGATGTTGTCATCCGTCCCGAGGATGTGGAGCTGGTAGCACCGGAGGAAGGCATCCTCCAGGGTACCCTGATCCACTCTATCTTCAAGGGTGTTCATTATGAGATGGAAGTTATGGCAAATGGCTTTGAATGGCTGGTTCAGTCCACGAAAATGGTTCCCGTTGGAACCAAAGTCGGCATCAAGGTTGATCCTTTTAACATCCAGATCATGAAGAAGCCGGAATCTGAGGACGAGGAGGCCATTGGAGTCAATGAATAGAAAATTGTTATCGCTCCCTTTTATCTTTTGGTCAGCCATGTTTGTCATCGTGCCTCTGTGCATGGTCTTCTACTATGGTCTGACCGATAAGAGCGGCGCATTTACATTTGATAATATTCTGGCGATTGCTACCGTCGAGCATTCCAAGGCTCTGTGGGAGGCTTTGAAGTTATCTGTGATCAGTACTGTGATCTGCCTGCTTTTAGCATATCCTCTTGCTATGATCCTGTGTAACATGAATGTGAATCAGAATTCATTCCTGGTACTGATTTTCATTTTGCCCATGTGGATGAATTTTCTGCTTCGTACCCTGGCATGGCAGACTCTGCTTGAGAAGACCGGTGTGATCAACAGCATCCTCTCCGCCCTGCATCTGCCGTCGTTAAATATCATCAATACCCCCTACGCTATTGTACTGGGTATGGTATATAACTTTTTGCCTTTTATGGTACTGCCTCTGTATAACGTGCTGGTCAAAATCGACAAAAATGTAATCAACGCCGCCTATGACCTGGGTGCCAATGGTGCACAGACTTTCTTTCGTATCATTTTCCCCTTAAGTCTGCCCGGCATGTTCAGCGGTATCACCATGGTGTTTGTCCCTGCCCTGACTACTTTCGTCATCAGCAAGATCCTGGGGGGCAGCAAGATCCTGCTCATCGGTAATGTCATCGAGCAGGAATTCACCCAGACCGGCAACTGGAATCTGGGAAGCGGTCTCTCCATCGTATTGATGCTGTTCATCATCTTCAATATGGTGATCTCTGTGATCACGGATAAAGAAGGGGAGGCGAACACATTATGATCAAAACAACTGCACAAAAAATATATCTGGGACTGATTTTTATCTTTTTATACGCCCCCATTATTACTTTGATCGTGCTCTCCTTCAATGCCAGTAAGACACGTGCAAAATGGGGTGGGTTTACGACCAAGTGGTATGCGGCTTTGTTCCGGAACGAGCAGATTATGCAAGCTTTGTGGAATACACTGACGCTGGCAATATTATCTGCGCTGATTGCCACCCTCATAGGTACGATCGCCTGCATCGCCATGCAATCCATGAAGCGTACCAGTCGTGCTGTCCTCATGGGAATCACGAATATCCCCATGCTGAATGCGGAAATCGTTACCGGTATCTCCCTGATGCTTCTGTTCCTCAGCTTTGGTATAAAGTTTGGCTTCGGAACTATTCTGCTTGCACACATTACCTTTAATATTCCTTATGTGATATTAAGTGTAATGCCACGTATGAAGCAGCTGAACCCAAGCACCTACGAGGCAGCCCTCGACCTGGGCTCTTCTCATACGTATGCCTTTTTCAAAGTAGTATTTCCGGATATCCTGCCGGGTATTTTATCCGGTTTTCTGATGGCATTTACCATGTCACTGGATGACTTTATCATTACGCACTTTACCAAGGGACCCGGTGTTGACACCCTTTCCACTAAGATCTATACGGAAGTGAAAAAGGGGATTAAACCGGAAATGTATGCACTGTCCACCATTATATTCGTAACTGTATTGATTTTACTTTTGTTAGTAAACTACACACCCAAAGGAAAGAAAAAGAAATAACTTTTTCTACATATATTTTAGGAGGAAAATAAATGAAAAAATTTATTGCACTGCTTCTGTGCGGCATCTTTACCGCAACTGCTCTGACCGGCTGCGGATCCTCTTCCTCTGCCGGTGAAAACGGTGAAGTCATCGTCTACAACTGGGGAGAATATATCGATCCGGAGACTCTCACTATGTTTGAGGAAGAGACCGGCATCAAAGTGGTCTATGACGAATTTGAGACCAACGAGATCATGTATCCAAAGGTGGAAGCCGGTTCATCCGCTTATGATGTGGTATGTCCTTCCGATTACATGGTACAGAAAATGATCGAGAATGATCTGATTCAGGAACTGGATTACGATAAGATTCCCAATGCCAAAGAAAACATCGGTGCCCAGTACTACGAGCAGGCTGCTGCTTACGATCCCGGTAACAAATATTGTGTTCCTTATTGTTGGGGAACTGTTGGAATCATCTACAATAAAACCATGGTAGATACTCCTCCCACCAAATGGGCAGACCTGTGGGATGAAAAATATGCTGATAATATTCTGATGATGGATTCTATTAAAGACAGCTTTATGGTTGCTCTGAAGAAAAACGGCTTCTCTTCTAACAGTCTGGACGAATCCGAGCTCCAGATAGCTACCAATGATCTCATCGCCCAGAAGCCTCTGGTACAGGCATATGTTGTAGATCAGGTACGTGATAAAATGATCGGCGGCGAGGCTGCGATCGGTGTAATGTTCTCCGGTGATGCCATTTATGTGATCGGGGAAAATCCGGATCTCGATTATGTCATTCCTGAGGAAGGTACAAATGTATGGATTGACGGCTGGGTTATTCCCAAGAATGCTCCTAACAAGGAAAATGCAGAGAAATTCATTGATTTCATGTGCCGTCCGGATGTAGCTCTGAAGAATTTCGAGTACATTACCTACGGTACCCCCAATACCGCTGCAAGAGAGCTGATCGAGGATGAGGACCTGAAGAACTCTCCCATCGCTTTCCCGGATCTGACACAGTATAACAATCTGGAGACCTTCCTGTACCTCGGTGAGGATGGCGAAGAGCTTTTCAACAAATACTGGAAAGAAGTTATGTCCAATTAATTCTATATAAAGCAAAGAAAAGCCCTCAAGCTGAAGGTACAGCCTGAGGGCTTTTGATCTTCCCATATTTCAGGAATTCTGTTCACATCCGCAGGTCTCACATTTCCCATCATTTCTTCTGGAAAATGCCGGATCATCCACCGGTGTAAAATTCGGGAAATCCGGCCTTAGCGGTCTGCAGTCTCTGTCTCCACAGCACCCCGCATCTTCCAGGCGGCGGGCGCCGCAGGCATTCGAACTGCCACAGGAATTGTTGTTGCCACAGGAATTTCCCCCACAAAATAGTAATAATAACAGAATGATACAGTTCATAGGATCCTCTACTTACCACTGTTTATTTACTATTCTATTCCGCTTTTTCCAGCTGGTGCCAGTCCATACATCGTTTATGCTGTACCAGTTCCTCTTTGATAAATTGAAAGGTTTTCTCTTCGCCCTGTTCTGCCAGCATTTCCAGCACATACAGAAGCTTTGCCTTTGTCTTAGGATGGATAGGTGCCTTATCTGTGCCCCGATAATAGTAATCTAACGGTGATCTGTCCGTATATTTGTCTCCCATGTAAACCTTACTGGCGGCGATCCGGTCCATGATCATCTCCGCAATATAACGATCCGGCATGGGTACCGGTGCCATTCCGCCCGGCAATGCCTGCATACTGTAATCGATCCAGTATTCGTAATGATGCTTGTTCCTGCCCTTGTGGTGCAGCCAAGCACTGGAATAACCGATATCCTCTCTCTCCGCGTTGTTGGGGCTGCGGTCACCCTGGTAATACTTTGCTCCTACCCAGAACTCTGTGGGGCTGTATTTCGACATATCGTGTAACAGTCCCTGTTTATACAGACCTACCTTAAAGCAGCCCTTTGCCACCAGAACCTTATGGTGTGTGATCGTTTTAAAATGTTTCCAGATATTCATTTCGTTCTATCATCTTTCTTCAGAAGATTCCGATTTCTTTTTCCGGCTCTTACCGGTACTTTTTCCCTTGTCCTGTGATATTCCCATCACGCCTTCGTAGACGGCAATGCTCCTGGGGGCTATGGTCCTCGTCTGATCAGCCATCTGTTCTTCTCTCTCCTGCACTGTCAAGATATTCCCTGCTTCTTCCGTCGCTAAAACCAATTTCCATTCCATACCCTTCGGAAGCTTTGGAAATGCCAGCTTCTGAGGTTCCCAATGCATATTCATGGCAACATAGAGAAAAGAATCATCTGCACCTGCCTTGGTCTTTGCATATTTTCCGCAATACATCATGCCCACGTGCCTGTTATAACTCTCTGTCTGAGGTCTCCATGCATTTTGTCCGTGGTAGGACAGATCCGGATAACCACAGGATAACGTATCCAGGATCCGAAGCTCTTCCTCCGGATGCAGGATCGGATGTGCCTTACGGAAAGCGATCATCTGTTTCCAGAAAGCCAGCAGACCGGCATTTTTCTCCTTATCCTGCCAGTTCAGCCAGGTA
Source organism: uncultured Lachnospiraceae bacterium (assembly GCA_945929965.1). GTDB lineage: Bacteria > Bacillota > Clostridia > Lachnospirales > Lachnospiraceae > Acetatifactor. Next base: position 30,350 of record CAMEOT010000017.1, on the reverse strand, counting down.
ATTTTATTATCCTGACAGTAGGGATTGTTATTTCCCTGTTGGGAATTACCGAATTCGTCTCCCATGAAGATCAGCGGCGTGGACTGGGTCAATAACAGCATACAAAATGCATTCTGTAACTGTTTTTGCCGGAGAGCCAGCACTTTTTTGCGTCGGGAGGTACCTTCCTCACCACAGTTCCAGCTGCAATTATAATCGTTACCATCCCGATTGCCCTCGCCGTTGGCTTCGTTATGCTTATGGTCATAAGACACCATATCCATCAGGGTAAATCCGTAATAATTGGACAAATAATGGATCCGTCCCATATTGGCAGGAATATGGCGCATCTCATACAAGACGCCCGAAAGCATGTTATCATCGCCTTTTAAAAATCTGCGCATGGTGTACAGATAATCGTCCCGGTATTCGGCAAGATTCCGATACTCCGGCTTCTGTGGCGGATCGTAGAGCTTCGCTGCATCAAAATCGTAATACCACAGTTTGGTATCTCGCAGTGCAGGGTCTCCTGCCAATGCCTGTGCCGGTATCTCTCCCATCAGATGGAACCCATCCACATGATAAGTTAATACCCAGAACCGTAAAATATTCCCGATCTCTGTCACATCCATCCCTTTAGGGAAATAAAACTGTAAGATCACTTCCATTCTGCGCTTATGAAATTCCTTCACCAGTTGTCTGAATTCCGTCGCCGCATCTTCTCCTGCCGCATAGGAGGCTTTCGGTGCATAATAAAAGCCCTCCCGGTAACCCCAGTAGTTCAGTACAAGGTAACCGGGGAATTCTCCACCATTTTCTCCTGCTGTGGCTGCCATATCTGCGGATGTCTTCGGGAGCACCTCTTCCGGAGTCTCATCAAATTCATAAACAGGCTGCATTTCCACCGTCGTGATGCCGATTTCCTGCAGATAATCCAGTTTCTCCGCAATTCCTGCAAAGGTGCCTCTGTGTGCCACCTTGGAGGAAGCATGCATGGTAAATCCACGGACATGCATGCAATAACATACGCTCTCACAATAGGAAAGCATCGGGTGTTCATCCTGCTCCCAGTCGAAATCCTCTCCGGGAAATACCGCAATGCGATTGCCATTTTTTCGTGTTTTTCCGTAAGCAGGCTTACTTAAGAAGCCCCGTGCATGCAGATCCGGCACGATCCGTTCCTCTTCATAGAACTGATATCCGATCTGTTTAGGATCCAGTTCCAGGTATTTGCAGTAGACATTTCCCATCCGCTCTTCTCGGCAGAATGGGATTTTGTGTAATTTTTTACCGCTCTCTCTGTCATATAGGATAATGCCGCAATCCTTTTTCCCGGACGCGTAAGCGAAACGTATCGCTCCGTCCTCCGGGTGTGCTCCCAGCGGATACGGCTTTATTGCATGCTTTCTTTCTGTCATTGCTACACTCCATCTTCTGGCTGATTTGTCTTTTCTCACTATTTTATTATAGTCGGTAACCTTAAGAAAAACAAGCATTGCAAGAATATCCGTAAACGATTATAATAAAGGAACAAAGTACTGTTACACCCAAAAAACATCACAGGAGGATTCCCATGGGTAAAAAAGAAAGTTATGAAGATGAAGAGATGACCGTTGAGCTGGAACTGGAAGATGGCACTGTCGTAAACTGTGCGATCATCACCATTCTCACCGTGGAGGCTAAGGATTATATCGTGCTTCTGCCTCTGGATGAAGACGGCGAAAACGAAGACGGAGAAGTATGGTTCTACGGATATGCCGAGAATCCGGATGACCCGAATGAAGAGCCTGTTCTCGAATACATTGAAGATGATGATGTCTACGAAAGAGTTGCCGATGCTTTTGATGAGTATCTGGACAGTTGTGAATTCGATGAGATCATCGACGATAACGATTCAGAGGAATAAGGAATCTGGATGGGAACCTGGGACGCTCTGCTGTACCTGTAAGGCAGAGAAGTTCCAGGTTTTTTTTTGCTCTGGTCATTGCCACATAGAAGATGCGTCGCTCTTCTTCAAGGTGTTCCGTATTCTGTACATTGCCATGAGGAAATGTCTTCTCATTACAGTCCGGGATCCACACATGATCGAATTCCAGTCCTTTGGATGCATGCACGGTAAGTAAGCGGATCTGGCTATCTGCGCTTTCTTCCCTGCCCTTCTTAGGATGATACTCATTTTCCTTTTGCAGCTGTTCTCTGTAAACTTCCTGTGCTTCTTGCCATTCCCGCAGCGTTTTATACTGCCCTGCTTCCTCCGTGATAAAATCTAAAATCTCCATCCATTCTTCCGTCTGTTCCATCCTCTGTCTCTGTTGCAGATAATTCTCGTATCCACAGGCTTTTCGCAGGAACCATACTGCCAGCTTCAGATCTGTATTTTTCACGAATTCCATCTGTCGCCTTAATAGTCGTACGGCATCGTAAGCACTTCTCAGATAGCCAGCCCCTGTTTGTCTCATCAGATCCGCATAGTAGTGTTCCAGTGCCTGCAGGGTTATCTCACCTCCAAATGCCTCTCGCGAAATATTCCGAAACGGCTTATTGACCACTCGCAGATAATCCGCTCTCGCCGCCGTCCCCTGCGCTATCCGAAGATATGCAAGAATATCCTGTACAATAAAATGGTCATAAATATTTTTCCCATGTTCTTTTATGGAAAACGGAATTCCTTCCCTGGTCAGACTGGCTGCCACGCTCTGCATTGCCAGGTTGGTACGAAACAAGATCCCATAAGTTTCTCCCTCTGTCCGATCCTTTAATTGTCGCATCAGAAACTGCAGTTGTTCCTTAGCACCACTAAACTCCCGAATTCTAACGTGATAATTCTTTTTATCCATCTTGCCTGAGTGCCGCCTGTTGGCTTCACAAGGTTCCAGATTCTTTGGGAATCGATCACTGTTCTCCGCTATCACCGCCAGGGATGCTTCCACAATATCCTGATGGCTGCGGTAATTCGTCGAAAGTATGATCTGTTTTGCCCCGAATTCCTGTACAAACTGCTTCATACAGGCAGGTTTCGCTCCACGGAACCCGTAAATCGCCTGATCATCATCTCCCACTGCGAATACATTTTTATGCTTCTGGGCCAGTAGCCGCACAATGCAATACTGTCTGTAATTAATATCCTGAAATTCATCAATTAAAATATAAGAAAAAAGATTCTGCCAGTATATCCGCAATGCGTCATCTTTTTGCAGGAGTTCCTCGCATTCCTTCAGCATGTCATCAAAATCCAGTCCCCGGATTCTTTTTCTCGCTTCCTCATACCCGGAATAAACCTGTGCAAAGTCATTCTTCCATTCTTCCGGAAGTCTGTCCATACTGCTTTGCAGATCACCGGTATTTTTATAATAACCGATTGCTGTGAGAAGGTTTTTCGCCAGCTCCGGCAAGTCTGTGGCGGACAATGCGTTGTGTGCTTTTATTTTTTTCAGAACCGGATAAATCAGTTCCTTTTTCTGTTTTTCATTTAAAATATTACCTGGTGAAACTCTGCCCGATCTGAGCAGTATCTGATAAAAACAAGAATGAAATGTTCCAAAGTTGACGGTGGTATGTTGTGGAGAAATCTGTAAAAAGCGCTGTCTCATGGAGACCGCCGCTTCTCTGGTAAAAGTGATTACCAAAAGCTTCTGTGGCGGGATCTGTTTCTCATGGATCAGATAGAGGATTCTCTGTGTAATGGTAAATGTCTTGCCGGAGCCCGGGCCCGCCAGTACCAAAAGCGGACCCTCTCCGAACGTCACAGCCTCCCGCTGGGAGGGATTATAATTTGTAAGATCAGACATTTGCCTGTAATAATTCGATTCCTTTGCGGATTCTTGCAAGAGATTCCTCCTTGCCCAGGACTTCCATGATCTCCGTAGCACCGGCAGGTGTCATCTGCTTGCCGGATACAGCGGTACGAATCGGCCACATCACATAACCGTTCTTGCAGCCCTTTTCCTCCACATATTTTACAAGAGCCTGATACAGCCCGTCATTGCTGTAATCCTCCTGCGCCTCCAGGATCGGAAGCAGGTCTTTTAATACCTCCAGAGAACTTTCTGCGGTAGTCTTCATCTTCTTATGTGTATACATTGCCACATCGTACTCCGGAAGCTCCTCGAAGAAATCTACCAGTCCGGCGATATCCGGGAATACTTCAATTCGGGTCTTTACCATGGCTGCAATCTTCTTAAGATCTAAGGGCTTACTGATCGCTTTCTTCAGATAAGGTTCTGCCATCTCGTAGAATTTATCGAAGTCCATAGCCTTCAGGTACTCGCCGTTCATCCAGCGCAACTTTACAATATCGAAGACTGCGGGAGACTTGCTGATACGATGATAGTCAAACTCCTTGATCAGTTCGTCCAGAGAAAAGATCTCACGATTATCCTCCGGGCTCCATCCCAGCAGTGCCACATAGTTGACAATTGCCTCGGTAATGAATCCCTGATCGATCAGGTCCTCGAAGGAAGCATGTCCACTTCTCTTAGACAGCTTCTTGTGGTTCTCATCGGTGATCAGGGGCAGATGGATATATACCGGCACCTGCCAGCCGAAAGCATCATACAGACGCACATACTTCGGGGAGGAGGACAGATATTCGTTGCCTCGTACCACATGCGTGATATTCATGGTATGGTCATCTACTACGTTAGCAAAATTGTAAGTAGGATAGCAGTCGGATTTGATCAGAATCATATCATCCAGCTGGGAATTATCTACGGTAATGTCTCCGTATAACTCATCATGGAATGTTGTAGTTCCTTCCTTGGGGTTGTTCTGACGGATGACAAAAGGCTTGCCAGCAGCGAGATTTGCCTCGATTTCTTCCTTGGACAGAGACAGACAGTGCTTGTCGTATACGGTGATCTCCTTACCGTCCACCACCTCGGTCTTCAGGGAAGCCAGTCTCTCCTTATCACAGAAGCAATAGTATGCCTCGCCCTTATCGATCAGCTCCTTGGCATATTTCATATAGATACCGGTCTTCATACGCTCACTCTGTACGTAAGGACCGTAGCCGCCGTCCTTATCGGGTCCCTCATCATGTACCAGTCCAGTCTTCTCCAGGGTACGATAAATGATCTCGGTAGCGCCTTCCACATAGCGCTCCTGGTCGGTATCCTCGATACGGAGCATGAAATCTCCGCCGGCATGCTTTGCAATCAAAAATTCATATAATGCGGACCGCAGATTACCTACATGCATTTTACCGGTAGGGCTGGGTGCGTATCTTGTTCTGATCTTTGTCATTTTCTCCTCATTTCCGCAGGGAATCCATCCATATCCGGGCTACTGTCTTCCGGTATACGCTTTCCTGCTTATATATTCCTGTCCACCATCTCCCGGGCAGACCTCTTACTTATTCTACCGCCTTTTTTCAAAAACTGCAACAGTTATGACAAGGATTTCGGATGGGGAAGATTCCATCTGTAATGTGCTGCCAGGAAACGGATCGCCATGACAATGAAAGCTCCGATAAATACCGCCGGCAGTCTTCCCCATTCTCTGTATGTCCACACGCAGCCCAGTGCTCCCACGAGGGATGCGCAGGCATAAATATGCTTTACGAAGATGTAGGGTTCCTCCCCTGCCATCATGTCGCGCATCAGACCGCCGCCTACACCGGTAAGCATTCCTATAAACACCAGCAAGAAGGAATTATCAGGATATCCATTATCAATTCCCGACATCACACCCAGGGATGTAAAGATTCCCAGGCCTACGGAATCCATGATCAGCATGGCCTTGTCATAAAAAGTTCCCAGTCTGCCACTTAAAAGATCATGTTTGATATACAGCAGTATAAAAATCGCCAGTGACGTAATCACTGATACCACAACATACACCGGCTTTTCCAGTGCCGAAGGCAATTTCCCCAGGATCACATCTCTGGTCATACCTCCTCCCACAGCCGTCACTACGCCCAGCACGCAGATACCGAAGATATCCATCCGCTTCCGGATCCCCACCATGGCACCTGACGCAGCAAAAGCGATGGTTCCTGAGATTTCCATGAAAAAAATAATACTGTCCTGAATATTCATAATCTGTTTCTCCTAAAAGTTCTCCACGATATTTTATAGTATCTTTGTTAAAATAACAATAGCTAATTTACAGACCATAAAAAAGGAACCGTCACGCTTCTGTGATGATTCCCTTTCCCGACAAAATTTCTATCCCATGTTTATTCTTTTTCCAGTTCCACCATTTCCTGATCCACACTTTCATCAGGTACTTTCTTCTCTGCCTCGTTCTTGAACTTGTCCACGGCTTTGGCTGCTACAGGAATAGCAATGTTGGTGCCGGCTCCGGCAATACAGCCTCCGGGGCATGCCATACCCTCGATCAGGCAGCCGTTCATTTTGCCTGCCTTGGCAAGGAGCAGGGCTTTCTTACATTCTGCCAGACTCTCCGCATGCTGGATATTCACCGGGGTACCGGGATAGTATTTCTCGATGCAGTCCTTGATAGCGTTGGCAACACCGCCTGCCACGCCATAACCTCTTCCGGCGGCGGTGGCATCCTTCATCTCATCCATGGCTTTGATCTCATCCAACAGAATTCCCTTAGCTTCAAACATACCGGTCAGTTCCTCAAAGGTAATAACAAAGTCCACATCGGAACGGACGGTACGTCTGCTGGCTTCCAGTTTTTTGGAAGCGCAGGGTCCGATAAATACTACGGACGCATCCGGATGTTCCTGCTTGATCAGACGGGCTGTTGCAACCATAGGGGTTAATTCATTGCTGATCTTATCAATGGTCTCAGGGAACAGATTTTTCGCCATCACCGACCAGGAAGGACAACAGGAGGTCAGTGCAAACTGCTGCTTGCCGGTAGCCACTTCTTTCACATAGTGTTCCGCTTCCGCCATGCATCCCATATCTGCACCCAGTGCAGTCTCATAGACATCTGCAAATCCCAGTTCCTTCAGCGCTGTCTTAAACATCTCCGGTGTCACCTTCGGTCCAAACTGTCCTGCGAACGCCGGAGCCACCTGCGCAATGATCTTACGTCCCGACTGCATGGCACGGATCAGCTGAAATATCTGTGACTTGTCTGCAATTGCTCCAAAAGGACAGCTTACCATACACTGGCCACAGGATACACATTTCTCGTTATCAATAACAGCTCTTCCTACATGATCGGACTTGATGGCACCGATTCCACAGGCGGCTTTACAGGGACGTTCTTTATGACAGATTGCATCATAAGGGCAAATCTCACGACATTTTCCGCACTTGATACATTTGTCCTGATCAATGACAGATTTTCCGTTTTTCATGGAAATAGCGCCCTTGGGACAGACACTCTGGCAAGGATGCGCCAGACAGCCCATACAGGAACTGGTCACTTCATAACGATTCTCTGGGCAGGCATTACATGCCGAAGGAATGACCTGCATCAGAGGGGGCTCATAATATTTTTCGTCGATATTACTCTCTTCCAATCCTTCTGTCAGATGGCCGGGGCGTTCACGATTCTCCGGGCGTAAACTCATCCCCATCGCCAAGCGGATGCGCTCGCGGATGATGGCTCTGTCACGATAGACGCTCTCCCAAAACTCGGACTCTTCGTAGTCTACGATCTTATAAGGCAGTGCCTCCATATCATCTTTCAGATTCGTGGAATTGTATGCCAGGTTGGCTACTTCCTTGAATACTCTTCTTCTCCGTTGTCTTACCGGAGTATCGATCCCTCTCATACTGCTCATATCATATTACCGCCTTTTGATATTTTTTTAACATACTAACCATATTAAACCATACCGCACATGTAAATGCAAGAAAAATCACAATAAAAATAGGATCCTTCACTGTTTTTCGTGAAAGATCCCATCTGTGAATTTTTTATTGTTTTTACTTCATAACAACTCTCTTGAAGTTCTTCTTACCTCTGCGGACTACCATTCCCTCTCCGTCGAACTGTTCGGGAGCGTAAGCGGTCTTCACATCGGTAACCTTCTCATCCGCTACGACAACACCGCCCTGTTCTACGGCACGTCTTGCTTCACTGCGGGTTGCGGACAGTCCGGATTTCACCAGAACACCGAGAATATCAATCTTACCATCGGTAAAGTCTGCCTCCGTCAGCTCACTGGTGGGCATTTCTGCGGCATTGCCGCCGGTAAACAGTGCTCTTGCGCTCTCCTGTGCCTTTTTAGCCTCTTCCTCGCCGTGTACCAGATTGGTCAGTTCATATGCCAGAATTTCCTTCGCCTGATTTAACTGGCTTCCTTCCCATTTGTTCATCTCATCGATCTGCTCCAGAGGCAGGAAGGTCAACATACGCAGGCACTTCAGGACATCAGCGTCTGATACATTTCTCCAGTACTGGTAGAACTCGAAAGGAGTGGTCTTGTTGGGATCTAACCATACAGCACCCTTCTGGGTCTTACCCATCTTCTTACCCTCGGAATTTAACAGCAGGGTGATGGTCATAGCATAAGCATCCTTGCCCAGCTTTCTGCGGATCAGCTCGGTGCCTCCTAACATGTTGCTCCACTGATCATCACCACCAAACTGCATATTACAACCGTATTTCTGGTATAAGGTCAGGAAGTCAAAGCTCTGCATGATCATGTAGTTGAACTCTAAGAAGCTTAAGCCCTTCTCCATTCTCTGCTTGTAGCACTCTGCGGTCAGCATACGGTTAACACTGAAGTGTGCTCCCACATCTCGAAGCAATTCCACATAATTCAGATTCAGCAGCCAGTCCGCATTATTGACCATCAGTGCCTTACCGTCGCTGAAATCAATAAAACGGCTCATCTGCTTCTTGAAGCAGTCTACGTTATGCTGAATGGTCTCCTTGGTCATCATGGTACGCATATCGCTTCTGCCGGAGGGATCACCGATCATTGCAGTTCCTCCACCGATCAGAGCGATGGGCTTGTTGCCTGCCATCTGCATTCTCTTCATCAGGCACAGGGCCATGAAATGTCCCACGTGAAGACTGTCTGCAGTAGGATCAAAACCGATATAGAAGGTAGCCTTTCCGTTATTGATCAGTTCCTTGATCTCCTCTTCATCTGTCAGCTGTGCCAGCAGTCCTCTTGCTTTTAATTCATCAAATACTGTCATTTTTTCTTCTCCTTTTTGGGTTCTTTTACTCTGTATACCTTTTTGCTTTTTTCGGGAATCGGCTCCAAAGGCACTAAAAAAGCTCGCCCCTTTTCAAAAGGACGAGCTTGATCACTCGTGTTACCACCTAATGTTCCCGCCAGACTCACATCTGACAGCTCAGTAAGTATCTATCAATACTTTCGGCCGATATCGGTGCCTGCCGTCCTGATCTACTCGTTCGGGATCTTCTGATGAAAATCTTATGATCCGTCTCTTTCCACCGGCTGCTCCGGGATGTATTCCTGCTCTGCTTCTGTGCGCCTCTCACCAGCCGGCTGCTCTCTGTCAGAAGTGGAGGAACAGTACTTCTTCCCTTCATCGCATTCTTCTTATGTTATGTTTACGCTAAACATGAGCTTATTATAGCCAGTTTGCTTTTTTCTGTCAACACCAAAAATAAACTTACGCTTCCGGCCAGGGCAGATGGGATACTTCCAGCTTCTTGTCACGAAGCATCAGTTCCTTTACCGCCTGATCTGCGGGCTTACCGTCAAAGAGCACTTCATTTACCTGCTCGATAATAGGCAGCTGAATATCATATTTTTTCGACAATTCCATGGCAGCTTTGGCAGAATACACGCCCTCTACCACCATCTGTACTTCCTTCATGGCTTCCTCGTAAGTCTTGCCCTGTCCGATGAGGATACCGGCACGACGGTTACGGGAATGCATGCTGGCGCAGGTCACGATCAGATCTCCGATACCGGTCAGACCACAGAAGGTCTCGAAATTACCGCCCATGGCAGTACCCAGTCTTGCGATCTCAGTAATACCTCTGGTGATCAGAGCTGCCTTCGTATTGTCTCCGTAGCCCAGTCCGTCGGCGATACCGGCAGCCAGCGCTACCACGTTTTTCAAAGCACCGCCCAGTTCAATGCCCAGTACGTCCGGGCTGGTATAGACACGGAACACCTCGTTCATGAACAGATTCTGCACATATTCCGCACAGCTTTTGCTCTTAGAACCCGCTACGATCGTCGTGGGGATACCACGGCTGACTTCCTCTGCATGGGTAGGTCCGGACAGTACCGCTACCTGTGCCTGGGGGATCTCATCTTCGATGATCTGTGCCTGGGTCATCAGGGTGTGCTCCTCGATTCCCTTGGAGACACTGACGATTCTCTGTCCCTTCGCCACCAGCGGACTGATGCGGTGTGCTGTGCTTCTGGTATAGGAACTTGCCACAGCCATAACCAACAGGTCCTTTCCTTCCAGCGCCTGTTTATCATCCGTGGTAAAGATCATATCTTCCGGCAGCTTTACTCCCGGCAACATCTTATGCTCATGGTTCTCCTGCAGCATCTGAATCTCTGCCGGAACCGCAGACCATACCGTCACTTCGTGTCCGTTCTTATGTAATACCACTGACAGACCGATGCCCCAGCTTCCGCCGCCCAATATACATACTTTTGCCATAGATTTATTTGTCCTCCCCGGATATTTCTGTCTGCGCTTCTGTTGCCTTTTTCTTGAACAGATAAGTCTTCCTCTCGTTCCCGTGAAGCAGACGGACAATGTTCTGTCTGTGCTTCCAATATGCCATAACCGTGAGAAGTGCAGTAATTGCATACATCTCATACAGCTGTGACTGCGGCATGGCACCGAACAGTCCCATCTGTCCGCAGACTACCATCTGGATCATAAATCCAGCATATACCAGCAGTGATCCCAGAGACACGTAATGTGTGGTCAGAAAAGCGCCAAAAAACAGTACCACACCCATCACGATAAAATAGGGGTGGAAAGACAGAATCAGTCCTGCGGTGGCAGCGATACCCTTTCCGCCCTTAAATCCCATATAGAACGGAAAGTTGTGTCCGATAATGGCTCCTGCGCCGGTGTACAGACACAGCAGATAAATATTCTCCGGATGTCCGGTACTGAATAAGGCTCTGGTGATACATACGGCGATGATACATTTTAAACAGTCTCCCGCAAACACGATCAGTCCCGCCTTCGTTCCCAATACTCTTAAGGCGTTGGTGGTACCGGCATTGCCGCTCCCGTACTTACGGATATCGATTCCCTTTGTCTTGCCATAAAAATATGCAGTCTGAAACAGTCCAAATACATAGCCGATGAGTAAACAGATAACACGTTCCATTATTGATCTTTTTCCTTTCGTTCTCTGATGATAAATCTGAGGGGAGTCCCCTTGAACCCAAAGGTCTCTCGGATCTGATTTTCAATATATCTGGTATAGGAGAAATGCATCAGCTCCTTATCGTTTACAAAGATCACGAAGGTAGGCGGTTTTACCGCTACCTGGGTAATATAGTACAGTCTCAGTCTCTTACCCTTATCGGAAGGGGGCTGCTGCATTGCCACAGCCTCTGCCATGATCTCATTCAGCACACCGGTAGCCACACGCATGGCGTGGTTCTCGCTGACAATATCGATGGTCTCGAACAGCTTGGGCAGTCTCTGACCCGTCTTCGCAGAGACAAACAGAAGCTCCGCATAAGGCATGAAGGATAAGGTATTACGCACCTTTTCCGTGAATTTGTAAATGGTCTTGTCGTCTTTTTCGATGGCGTCCCACTTATTCACTACAATGATCGTCGCTTTGCCTCTCTCATGTGCGATTCCGGCGATCTTCGCATCCTGCTCCGTAACGCCTTCTTCCGCATCGATCATCAGTACCACGACCTCCGCACGCTCCACGGCACTGACGGTACGGACGATCATGTAACGCTCCAGTTCTTCCTTGATCTTATTCTTACGACGGAGTCCCGCAGTATCAATGAATACATATTCCTTGCCATTATAAGTGATCTCGGTGTCCACCGCGTCTCTGGTAGTACCTGCGATATCAGATACGATCAGACGGTTCTCACCCAGCAGCTTGTTGATCAGGGAAGACTTACCTACGTTAGGTTTACCGACGATAGCCACACGGGTGCGATCATCCTCCTCTTCCTCTGCCTGCTCCTTATCAAAATATTCGGTTACAGCCTCTAACATGTCACCAATTCCCAGACGGTTCACCGCAGAGATCGGATGAGGATCGCCGATGCCGAGATTGTAGAATTCGTAAACATCCGCCATATACTTCTGGAAACTGTCTACCTTGTTGACTACCAGTACCACCGGCTTGTGGGAACGGCGCAGCATGTCCGCCACCTTAGAGTCAGCGTCCACCAGCCCTTGCTTTACATCTACCAGGAAAATGATCACATCCGCCGTCTCCATGGCGATCTCCGCCTGCTCTCTCATCTGGGACAGGATCACATCCTTGCTGTCCGGCTCGATACCGCCGGTGTCGATCAGCGTAAATGTCATATCCAGCCAATGGATATCCGCATAAATACGGTCTCTGGTAATACCGGGCGTATCTTTTACGATAGATATATTTTCGCCAGCCAATGCATTGAACAGGGTGGATTTACCTACATTTGGGCGTCCCACCACCGCAACGATGGGCTTGGATTTTCTCTTTGCCATAATTTCCTCCATTCTTACTTCTGATATCTTAGTTCTGCCCGGAACCATCGATTCCAAGCAAAGCGTCCACAAGATCATATCCGCTTGATTTTACAATATTCACAGGAACTTGTAAAGCCCCCTCCACGTTTGCCAGCGTATAATCGTCCAGAAACAGATCTGCTCCGCTTCTGAGGACATTCCGAGGAAGATACAACGCTTCTCCCAGGTTCCTATCCTTTAACTGCTTCACGATATCCTGCCCGGTCAGAAGCCCGGATACGGTGATCATCTCTCCGAAAAATTCATTGATGATCTCATAGACATGGATCCGAAGCCCGGGATATTCCTGCATCAGTTCTTCCGACATTCTCTTTAAATAAGGAAACGCCAGTCTGCCCGTCGCCAGGGAGATCTCCCTTGTCCCTTCCCAGGGAAGCTTTGCCCCAGAAGCTTTTTCTATGATACGTCTCTTTAGCGCATCGTGGAACTCATCCAATAACAGCCGGATCATGCCTACGCCGTTCTCCAGCTGCAGATAACCATCGTAACGTTCCTCCTCCGGCACCTCTCTGCCCGCTAAGATATACCACTCGTCACTCGCCTGGATAAAATGGGTGTCATATTTCTCCATGCAGATCTTCTGGTATTTCTCGATCAGGTCAATGACCTCGCCCGCATCCTGCGCATTGAATGGTTCTAACGGATACAGCCCCTCACGGTATTTGGACAATCCAACCGGTACCACGGAAACGCTCTCCACATTCGGCAGATATTCCATCAGCTTCTGAATGCTGTATTCCAGTTCCTTACCGTCATTCACGCCCTTACACAGTACGATCTGTCCGTTCATCCGAATCCCCGCAGCATTTAAAGTATCCACCTTTTTCAGAGCATCTCCCGCGAAACGATTGTTCAGCATTTTACACCGAAGCTCGGGATTCATGGTCTGGAATGAGATATTGATGGGGGACAGATGATATCTGCAGATCCGGTCGATATCATGGTCCGACATGTTGGTCAATGTCACATAATTGCCCTGTAAAAAAGACAGGCGGGAATCGTCATCTTTGAAATACAAAGTATCCCGCATGCCCTTCGGCATCTGATCGATAAAGCAGAAAATGCATTTGTTATGACAATGCCTGTATTCATCCATCAGACCGTTCTCAAATTCGATTCCCAGATCCTCATCGAATTCCTTGTCGATCTCTAAGAGCCACTGCTCTCCGTCCGGCTTCTCCACCAGCATTTCAATATAAGTATCCTGGGTCAGAAACTGATAATCAAAAATGTCCTCGATCTCCGTATTATCTATCGCCAGTACCTTATCTCCCGGAGCGATCTCCAGTTCCTCAGCGATACTGCCGGGTTTTACCGTTTTTACAATATGTTCTTTTTTCTTCATTTTAATCCACCTAACCAGCTTTCTTCTATCCATTGTACAAGAAATTCCTTGACGTGTCACTAGCATAATGATATAAATTAATTGTTATATTCTGAGCAAAAGGTAAGCATCGAAGATGCAGCTTTGCGAATGAAGCTCTGAATAATATTTACGAAATATTTTTACGAACAATAAAAGCTCGTCCAGGAGGGACATCATGCCTAATTTACACGAACTGGAAAATGCCATGCCCGTGGCTCCTTTGAAGATCATAGCTCTGCCTTCCGCAGAAAAAATGGGACGCCGTATCAACGATTACATGGTTGAATTCCGTAAGAGTATCCACAATGACAAAGTTAAAAATGATCCTGCTTTCCACGGCTATATCGAGAGTAATTATCTCGTAGATGTGGATGTACCCCGTTTCGGCAGCGGTGAAGCCAAGGCACAGATCAGTGAAACGATCCGCGGTAAAGACCTTTTCATTTTAACCGATGTGTGCAATCATAGTATTACTTACAACATGAACGGCTATACCAACCACATGTCTCCCGATGACCACTATCAGGATCTGAAGCGTGTTATCGCCGCATGTAACGGTAAGGCACGACGCATCAATGTCATTATGCCCTTCCTCTACGAAGGCAGACAGCACCGCCGCAGCGGCAGAGAGTCTTTGGACTGCGCTTATGCATTGGAAGAATTAAGAGACATGGGAATCGACAACTTTATCACCTTTGATGCCCACGATCCCCGCGTTCAGAATTCCACCCCCCTGAACGGCTTTGATAACTTCACTACCCCTTATGAATTCATAAAATCACTGTTGAATTCCGAAGACGATATGATCGTGGATAAAGATCATCTGTTAGTCATCAGCCCGGATGAGGGTGCTTTGGACCGTGCTATTTACTTTGCAAGCGTCCTTGGTGTTGATACAGGTATGTTCTACAAGAGACGTGACTACTCCACCATCGTCAATGGTAAAAACCCTATTGTTGCCCATGAATTCTTAGGTGACAATATCGATGGCAAAGACATCATTATTATCGATGATATGATCTCCTCCGGTGGAAGTATGTTGGATACCGCGAAGCAGTTAAAGGCAATGAATGCCAGACGCGTATATATCTGCTGTACCTTTGGTCTGTTCACCGATGGTCTGAAGAATTTCGATGCTGCTTACGAGCATGGCGATTTTGATAAGGTCATCACTACGAATCTTACCTATCTGCCTCCCGAAATCTATACAAGACCTTACTTCGTTGAAGCAGACATGAGTAAGTTCATTGCTTCCCTGATCGACTTCATGAACCATGATGCTTCTCTGTCCAATGTCATGGCTACCACTGAGAAGATCCACGGTATTGTGGACGCCTACAACAACCACAAGGACATGAACGAGTTCCATTTCTAAATTAGCTACCGTTAACATAAAAACGCAGAAGCCCTGATTTGCTTCTGCGTTTTTTCTGTTAACTTATACTTAACTTATTCTTCCGCCTTATCGGAATCTGCCTCGTTCACTTTTATCGTCTCTTCTGCCATCGGTCGGATATACTCCGGAAAATCAAGCAGGATCTTGAACAGATCTCCGTCTAGCCGGATCTGAAATTCTCCATGCTGTGCCTGCGTAAGATTCTTCGCGATATACAGCCCAAGCCCACTGCCTTCCGTGGTACGGGAAGCGTCTCCGCGGATAAAACGCTCCGACAATTCCTCTCCCTTTAAATTCATAGGTCTGTCAGAAATATTTTTAAGAGAAGCGATAACTCTGCCGCCTTCTACCTGCATCTCCAGGTAGACTCTGGTTCCCTCCAGCGCATATTTACAGATATTCTGAAAAAGATTCTCTATAATTCTCCACATTCTGCGGCTGTCTGCATAGATCATACCCGGCTGGTCACTGCCGTCGAAAATAATCTGCAGCTTTTTCTCCTCAAGTCTGTCAGAGAATTCTCCCACTGCCTGGTTCAACAGTTCCGTCAGATTTAACGGTTCTAAATTCAGCACAATATTACCGGAAGAAATTTTAGAAGCTTCCACAAGGTCATCCGTCAGCTGTTTCAGCCTCTGGGACTTGCTGTCCAGTACGGCGATATAGCTCTGTGCCGGTTCCTCCGTGATTTTCAGGCGTTTCAGCAGATCCACATAATTGATAATGGAGGTCAGCGGCGTCTTGATATCATGGGAGACATTAGTGATCAGGTCAGACTTCATCTGTTCGTCCTTCATGCTGGTACTTACCGCCTTACGGATACCTTCACCGATGTTATTTACCGCATCCGCCATCTCCCTATTGTCTCCGTGAAGCGCCTCCGTATCCAGCTTATAATCCACCTCGCCGTCACGGATCCTGCGTATTCCTTCCACAATATCGATCTGTTCCGCTTTCTGTTTAAATCGCAGCACACCCACGATACCGTCCAGTACAATGGCTGCCAGTGCCGGAAGCAGCCATAAGGCTCCCCTGTCCCGCAGCAGATAGGCTGCAAATATTCCCGCCAGATTGGCAAGCAGGAACAGATTATACGGAATCAGGGAGCTGATGGCGGAATTTCTGTGGGATACCACAAAATGTACCGCTTTTCCGAAGCTGCTCGTAAGCCAATGTAGGAAACTGTCACTCCACATATTGTGGGATTTGATCCTGCGCATGAAGCTGTACCAGAATACGTTAAATCCCATGCTGACTGTAAATCCATAGATGGCAAATACGCCGTATGCCGCCAGTCTCGTATATTCTCTGCCCTGAATCTCAGCATGGCTTAAGTAAACCCTGTTTGCCGTATCCATCAGGTAATCATAGCCTATTCTTCCCGCATAGATGCATGCCACAAAAGCAAGCAGCATAAATTCGATCCACACATGGTCAATACCGTTCAAATACAGTACCGGTTCATCCTCTTCATCATATGCAACACCTGCCGTCACTGTCAGATATATACCGATAAGCAGCCACAGAACCACTAACAGGATCCCGCCACCAATGAGATACCATATATTCGGTACGATCCTCTGAAATACCACATTTGCATTATAGAAGGAGTCTCCCGCCACCGGATAATTCGTATCCACGGCGATCCAGATATGTGTCATATCCGGATAGGCATAATCATATTCCTTGAGATAATGATAGATCTCACTCTCCGTCATACCGGTATTACCGGTAAATTCCAGACTGTCGGGATAATAGATCAGATAACGTCTGTATTCGGAAAAATAGTCCGTGATCTCATTATCCGAACTGTTCTCAATCTCCGATACGTTGGTATAAGTCCTGGCAATACCGTCCGGGGTCACCATACGGACCGCGTATTTCAGATTTCCTGCATTTTCCCTGTACAGATCGTTACAGTTCTGATATTGTTCGTAACTGGCAGCCAGGGTTTTTACCGTCAGTTCCAAATTGTTCTGCAACGCTATATAGTCAACCCAGTTGCTTGCATGGGCAGTCAGCTGTTTCTCTCCGTCCACGGTGGCGTACCGGTTCACGATCATGGGAAAATATACTGTAATTGTTCCGTCATCCTCCCTGGATACCCGGATATCCTGTGCGCTCTCCTTCACGAAATAAGTAAATGCCAGATCCTCCAATCGATCTGTTCTCTGACTCTCCGGAATGGCTTCTATCGCCCGTAGCACCGCATCCTGTTCCTCCATAGTCTGTTCTGCTTCCGTCACAAATTCCAGTTGTCCGTCTCCATCCAATTTAAAATGCTCCGGAGAGGTCACGGGACCGAAATAATTGACGAAATCAGACATACTCATGATACGGTCCGTATACTCCACGCCGTATCTCCCCCACTTGATCAGATCTTCCAGTTCATAGACCGCCGTTACCGTGCAGTCCACACCACCGCTTTTTGCAGATGCGAATTTTGTAATATCGATCTTCTTATAGGGATCAAACTGGTCATTGGTCTCGATTTCCCCCTTGATCACCATAAGCTGTATGATGTCCGATACCGCACTCCGAAAAAGATCATGAAAAATCACGGAATCCTCAAATTCCGTCTCTGCATCCAATGGTGATAATTCATATACTTTGGTTCCGTCCGCGGTATCCACTGCAAGATAAGAATTGAATAAGACTGCAGCAATGGCAACTAACAGAAACAATGCCGCCGTCTGCTGTACCAGTCCCAGTACCAGCCGCTTTAATGTCTGTTTTCTCATGTCTGCTCCTTATCAATCTTATAACCGACACCCCATACCACCTTCAGATATCTCGGTTCCTTGGGATTGATTTCTATTTTTTCACGGATATGCCGTATATGTACGGCTACCGTATTGTCCGCTCCGATAGCATCCTCATTCCAGATGCTTTCGTAGATCTGATTGATAGAAAATACCCGTCCCTGATTCTTCATCAAAAGCAATAAAATATTGTACTCAATGGGAGTCATTTTCACCGGTTCGTCGTCCACTGTCACCTGCTTGGTGTCATCGTTTAATATAAGTCCTCCCACCTGATAGATTGCCTTATTCTCCCCGGTGAGGCTTCCCAGTGAAGTATATCTGCGCAGATTGGACTTCACTCTTGCCACCAGCTCCAGAGGATTGAAGGGTTTGCAGATATAATCATCTGCACCAATATTCAATCCCAGGATCTTGTCCGTGTCCTCTGATTTGGCGGATAAAATAATGATGGGGATACTGCTGTATTCCCGAATCTTTAATGTTGCCCGGATTCCGTCTAACTTCGGCATCATAATATCCATGATCAGCAGGTGGATATCCTCCTTGTCCAGAATCTGAAGCGCCTGCTCCCCATCATAGGCTTTGTAGATCTTATAACCGTCCTGACTCAAATAAATTTCTATCGCATCTACGATCTCTCTGTCATCGTCACACACTAAAATGTTTGCCATACTTCCCTCGTTTCTGCGTCTGCACGCTTGCTCCCACCTAACGTTATCAACTGTTGTTTTTCAGCATTAAAAATGCTGCAAGATTCCCTCTTTGTCCGTGGCTGGCACGGTGTGAAAATAAATATTCCGGATTATGACAGGTACAGACATCCGTCACTGTCAGATGCTCCGGCAGTATCCCTGCCTTTAGCAGAATACTTTCATTTGCCTTCCACAGATCCAGCTGATATTTTCCATCCGCCTTCCCCGGCTGTAAGACCTCCTCCGGAAAGCCCTCTCTGAATTGTTCCGCCACTTCCTCACTCACTTCATAGCAGTCTACACAGATGGACGGTCCGATGGCCGCAATCAGATCCTTCGGATCACTGTGAAAATGTTCCCGCATAAATTGTACCATACAGGCACCCATTCCCGCTACAGTTCCCCTCCATCCGGAATGTGCCAGTCCGATAGCTTTCTTCACTGGATCCACAAAATATAAAGGTACGCAGTCCGCATAAAAAGTCACCAAAGCCATTCCCGGAATATTCGTCGCCAGTCCATCCACGTCATCATAAGCGGAAGGTTCGGTAATACCGTTCCCAAGATCCGCTTCCGTCACCAGACGGATATTGGTGGTATGAGTCTGTTTTGATGCCACCATATGTTCCGGATCGGTTCCTAACACCTCGCCGATGCGTCTGTAATTTTCCCGGACACATTCCGGATCATCCCCTCTGGAAAAGCTTAAGTTCATCGTGGAGTAGATTCCGCTACTGACACCACCGGTTCTGGTGGTAAATAAATGCTCCACAACTCCGGTCTTCTCTAACTTCGGGAATACCAGATATTCCAGTTCTCCTTGTTTTCTCTGCTGTATACCGTCCGGATTCCCGCCGCTATTTCTTATTAACTGATACATTCTCTATCTCCTTGTGCGATAATGATGTAAAAAAGCATTGGGAACCCAGATGATCTGTTCTCCCTGTATCGCCACTACATCATAACGCACCCATGTGTTCTCATCATATTTATGCAGGATTCTATAATAATCCGCTACTTCACAGATCATTTTCTGTTTTGTCGGCGTTACAGCCTCCAGTGCCGATCCTTTTTCTGTTCCGGCACGGTATTTCACTTCCACGAAAACAAGATATTTCCCGTCTCTGCCGATAATGTCGATCTCTCCATTTCTCCCTCTGCGAAAATTTCTCTCTAAAATCCGCACTCCCTGCTTTTCCAGATAGTCTGCCGCTATCTGCTCATACACATTCCCCGTCTGTCTGGTATTCAAGTTTTCTGTTTTCCCCCGTTTGCTACGCTCTCCTTCACCATGCGGTGGTCTACCGCATCTACGAATACCAGGATCTCCGCCACCACCTCGTATAATTCCGGTGGGATCATTTCTCCGATATCCAGGCGGGACAGTGTGTCTGCCAGTTTATCATCCCGATGGATCGGGACACTGCTTTCCTGTGCCTTTTCTATAATCTTCTCTGCCAGTATTCCCTTACCGCTGGCTACGACTCGCGGTGCATCATCGGAAGGGTCGTATTCCAGTGCTATCGCCTGTTTTACCTTCTTTTTTTCGTCGTCCATTCTGCTGTCCTCTATGTTTTCCAACATACACGATTTCTGCGTGCTGCGCACTCTCGAAATTGCAACATACATTCGTATTCCGGACTATTGTCCTACATACACGATCTCTCCGTGCTTCGCACTCTCGAAATCGCAACATACATTCGTATTCCGGACTATGCCCTACATACACGATTTCTTCGTGCTTCGCACTCTCGAAATCGCAACATACATTCGTATTCCGGACTATCGTCCTACATACTCATGTATGTTTACTTCTCTCATAGAAAGCATCCGTTGCCTGCAAGCAGTCACGTCTGCTTTCTATGGAGAAGTTATGTTCTCACGTCAAAAGCGTATCTCGCTATCGGAACACTTCTCTCTGTCTTAACAAGCGGTGCCATAGCCTGGGCGGTCTGCTGTAACTCTGTTCGCAGTGTGGTCTCGCAATTACAGTCGTAACCTCTCTTTTTCAGTCTCTGTGTCAGCACGTCCATATTGGATTCCAGATAATCCAGAACCGCATCATTCTGTACATAGAATTTGGTGGTTACTTTCACATCCTGCATTGCCACATAGACATCCAACGGTCCCAGATGCTCCATGTCCAGGTGCAGAAGTGCGCTGACCTGTCCATCTCTTTTGGCGAGATTTTTCTTGTTCGTGTAGACAAAAAGCTCTCCTGTCTTATGTTCTCCCTGCCTCAGGTGAAGCGGCAGCTGAATATATGCATAGGTCTGATTGATCTGCTGTAAGAAATCCACATTACGGCTTAAGTTTGACACCGCCTGATATACCTGGGAGCCACTCTGTCCGTTCTCTCCCAAAGCATCGGCAAATCCCTTCAGCTGCCGCCCCAGCCTCTGGTACAGCTGTTCCACCTTCTCCGGAGACTCCACATCCTCCGGGCGTAAGCTCCAGCTGTCCAGTAACAGCTTTCCCGGCAGTTCCGTCACTTTAGAGTCCTGTAATACCCTGTGTAACAGATGCACATCCTTTGTGTCCAGTCCCTGCTTCAGTAATTTCTGTATGTTCTTAAGCTGTGCCGTCACTGACTCATCCGAATCCACTTCTTTTACTGTGGTATCTGACAGCCTGCCCATATTCTCTTCGGATATCTCTTCCGGCTGCAGTATTTCCGGTTTTTCCTCCACAATGGTCTGTAACGGCTGTGTGTTCTCTGCCTGCACCGTATCCGTTGCTCCGGGCACTTCTCCTTCTGCCAGCAACAGGTCTGTAATTGCCTGATATAACCCGGCAGCCTGCTCCACATCCCCGCCTGCTACCATCTCCTGTAATGTAGCCGTCAGTGCTTCGGAAGCATCCGCAATTCCTTCTGTCAGCTGATGCGTCAGATTCCGGTAGGATGCCATCTGCGAAATATTTTCTTCCGTCACCGGCAGTTCCAGTCTGTGAAGATTTACAATATCCATAATCTCAGCATCCGGAAAAGTATTGCTCTCATGCCAGATCTGCTGCAACGTATTTTTATCAATGGGAAGCCCTGCATCCATCAGCTGCTTTGTCATTGCCACCGTATTTTCATTTGCCGGAAGCGATGCCATATCCAAAGCCTTCCGTACCGTTCCTTCTGTTGCCATATTCGTAAACAGCGGGATTAAGTTCAGAATCTGCCCATTGCTTTTTACCTGAAAGGTGATATTCTGCCCCAGATCCAGACGAATATCCGCATCCACCTTTGCATCGATCAGCACATCCTGCAACAGGCGAATCTGTGCGTTGCTGCCCTCCCTGGAGACAATCTCTCCTCGCAGGGTCTGTCCCGGCACCAGCGAACGGATCTGACGATTCGCCTGCTCCGCATTTTCACTGTCCGGTATCTGTATTCTGTTGTTATCCGCAATTTTATCCTGCGTAAACCACCCTGTCAGCTTCATTTTTTGTCTCCTCCGGCATTTCCCTTAAAAGCCGAAATTCTTAATAAAACTGTGTCTGTGAATCGGTGTCGGTCCGTATTCCTTCAACGCCGCAATGTGCGCTACACTGCCGTAGCCCTTGTTGGAAGCAAAATCATATTCCGGAAATACGTCTGCGTACTGTTCCATGAGCCGGTCCCTGGTCACTTTCGCAACAATGCTTGCCGCTCCAATGGAAATACTCTTGGCATCTCCCTTAATAATGGGGACCTGTCTGATGTTCACCCCCGGGATCGTTACGGCATCATTTAACAAAAGATCCGGTGCAGGAGTTAATTTACCGATTGCCTCCCGCATAGCCTCATAGGTTGCCTGTAAAATATTGATCTCATCAATTCGTTTTGGAGAAGCATAACCCACTGCCCAGGCAACAGCTTCCCGTGTGATCACATCATACAGCTCTTCTCTCTTTTTTTCGGATAATTGCTTGGAATCATTAATATACAAAATATGGCAGTCCTTGGGCAATATCACCGCACCTGCCACCACCGGTCCCGCCAAAGGTCCTCTTCCCACTTCGTCGATCCCGCAGATATAAGAATACTGTGCATATTCTCTCTCGTATTTTTTCAGATTTTCGATACGTTGTTTTTCTTTTTCCAAGGCATCCAGCTTTTTCCGGGCACTTGCCACCAGCTTCTGTACGCCACTTCTTGAATCCGTCTCATACTCTGCTATAAATTCAGGCAGCTTTTCCGTAGAAGCTGCCTGTAATGTTTCTTTAATCTTTGCTGCACTTTCCATTTGTTTTCCCTCATCTGACGTCCGGTCACTGATGCTTCAATACTCCAAAATCGGAAAGCGGCCAGATGCGCAGCCACGCTTTTCCGATAATATCCTCTCTCTTAATGTTGCCCACCATATCGGTCCGGCTGTCACTGGAGTTGTTACGATTATCACCCATGACAAAATATTCGTCCTCTTCCAGTACAATGGGATCTGCCGCTCTGCCGATGGTCTCCGGTTTGATCACTTCCCGTCCGTAAGACTCTTCCAGTTTTTCACCGTTTATGTAAATACTGCCGTCCTCCATGATCTGTACCGTCTCCCCGGGCAGACCGATGATTCGTTTGATATAGTAGGTATTTGACTGATACTGAAATGGAAATACAATAATGTCAAAACGCTCCGGATCATGAAAACGATAACTCAGCTTATCCACGATCAGGTTATCCCCGTTGTGAAGGGTATTCTCCATAGAGGCTCCCTCCACTTCGGTACGTTGTCCCACAAATGTGATTACAAGCCATACCGCTCCCAGAACACAGAGCAGATAAATGGCCGTATTCAAAAATTCTTTCATTACTTTATTCATTGTCTGAATCTATCCTCTCCAGTGTCATTCTTCCCAGCTTACCACTGCGGAAATCATCAATCAGAAGTCCGGATGCCTTTACCAGGTCCAGCTGTTCTCCCTTCGAATAACATTTGCGGCTCTCTGCCACCGCTTCCAGTATTTCTATGGGTTTGCCCGCAGGATCTGCTGCGTAGCGTTCCTGCAGTGCTTTCGGATACAGCTCTTTGATGGCTCCGATGAGATCGCATGCCAGTTCATCGGGAATCAGGATCTCATCATTCATGGATCCGATAAACGCCAGCCGCATTCCCACCTGCTGGTCCTCAAACTTCGGCCACAGGATACCGGGGGTATCCAAAAGTTCCAGCCCCTTGTTCAGGCGGATCCACTGTTTTCCTTTTGTCACACCGGGCTTATTGCCGGTCTTTGCACAGGCTTTGCCTGCAAAGGAATTAATAAAAGTGGATTTCCCTACATTGGGAATTCCTACGACCATTGCACGGACCGGACGATTTACAATTCCACGCTTCCTGTCACGCTCGATTTTTTCCTTACAGACTTCCTGTACCAGTCCCTGAATGGATTTGATCCCCATTCCGGTACGGGAATTAATCTCCAGCACTCCCATTCCCTTTGCGGCAAAATATTCCACCCACTTTTTATTCCAGACAGGATCCGCCAGGTCAGATTTGTTCAATAAAATAATCCTGGACTTTCCCTTTCCAAGTTCATCAATGTCGGGATTTCTGCTGCTGATGGGAATTCTGGCATCTACCAGTTCAATGACCAGATCGATAAGTTTTATATTTTCCTGCATCATACGACGTGCTTTGGTCATATGACCGGGATACCACTGATAATTCATTCGTTTCCTCTTTCCTTTATTGCTGCATTCCTTTATTTGATAAATCCCATACCTTCCGTAGAAGATTTTAGATGAAACCATGCCTTGCCAACGATATCATCCTCATCCACCGGACCGATATTTGCTGATCTGCTGTCTTCACTGTTATTGGGATTATCTCCGATGCAGAAATATTCTCCGCTTCCAAGAACCAGTTCATTTTCTGCAATACCGACATCCAGTATCCGCTCTGTGACCCAGATACTCTGCTGACCGTTCACATATAATGTTCCGTCTGCAATCCGGACTTTATCCCCCGGTCCTGCCACAACTCTCTTGATATAATAATGGGAATTCTCATTGCCATTGGGCAGAAATGCCACAATATCTCCTGCCTTGGGGGACGACAGGATATAGGTGAAACGGTCAATGTAGATCTGCTGTCCGTTCTCCAGTGTCGGTTCCATGGACATACCCACCACTCTTGCCGATCTTCCGAGGAAGATCACCATGACTCCGGCAAGAAACACAGACAACGCTATACCGAAGATCCAACTGAATATCTCCCGCAAAAGTGCCTGACTGATCCTTTTCTTTTTTTTATAAAAACTTAGTCCTTTATTTCTCAATGTTATGTCCTATCTCACTATCCAAGTTTACATGTCACAGTGTATCATATCCGGGGTGTTTTTTCAAATATAAAAGGCAGCTGTCCTAAAACAGCTGCCCTCACCGGTCAATACAATTATTTTACTAATTCCTTAACCTTTGCCTTCTTACCAACACGATCTCTTAAGTAATTCAGCTTAGCGCGTCTTACTTTACCCTTTCTTACAACTTCGATCTTCTCTACATTGGGAGAGTGTAAAGGCCAGGTCTTCTCTACGCCGATTCCGTTAGAAGTCTTTCTAACAGTGAAAGTCTCTCTGTTGCTGCCGCCCTGTCTCTTCAGTACAACGCCCTCAAACACCTGGATTCTCTCACGGTTACCCTCTTTGATCTTGCCGTATACCTTAACGGTATCGCCAACCTCAAACTGGTCAACGGTCTCTTTTAACTGTTCTGCTTCGATCTCTTTGATAATGTTACTCATAATGAGCCTCCTTCATAAAATGGATGTTCTTAATACGCTTATTGGTAACAGAGGACCATCTCGTTTTCACAACATTCAGATTTTATCATAAGCCTGCATAAAAAGCAAGCTTTTTTTATTTATACAACCACCAGATCACGGGATCCGACAGATTCAGCCCCAACCGTTCCTGCAGTTGTATGGACGCTTCATTTCCATTCACAATATGGGCATAGGGTATCATCCCCTGTTCTCTCTGTTTGTTGATCAGATAGCCTTCCAGGGATGCTGCAAGTCCTTGTCTGCGGTATGCATCCTCCACATACAGCATTCCCATGCTGCCGTCATTGTGACATCCAATGAAACCACAGAGTTTTCCTTCGATATAGATACCGAAGACATCTCCGGCCACAATCCTTTCCCGGACATAAGTCTCGTCTCCTAAATGATAATGCTCCGACACATAAGGGACAGCTTCCACTGTCAGCTGCCGGATATCCTTGTGCCTCACCGGAAGTGGTTCCCCTCTGGTATAGCACGCCTGGGAACATAGCATACTGCCATGATACCCCAAGATTTCACTGACGCGTTCATTCCAACGGTCTGTCACAGTCACAATACTATGCTCCGACACATCTTTCGGAATCAGCGGCAGCATTTTCTCCAAATGCTCCTCATCCTCCGCATTCAGCATGGCATTGCCGATCTCCGGCAGATAGATCAGTATATTTTTCCCTTCCGCATAGAGAATTTCTCCCTGTCCTCTGGAAAGCGTCTCCATCATATGAATAAAAATACGTTTCTTCGCGGAAAGTTTTTGAATGACCCGCTGTTTTTCCTGATACTTTGCATAGAGATCCGGACGACGTTCTTCAGTGCGTCGCTCGGACTGTTCCCGGCGCCAGGCGTTTATTTTCTTATGATTGCCGGATAAAAGCACCTCCGGTACCTTCTTTCCATGCCAGTCCTCCGGGCGGGAATACTGGGGATATTCCAGCAGATCGTTATGAAAGCTCTCTGTCTTGGCGGATTCGTCGTTATTAAGCACTCCGGGTACCAGTCGTGCCACAGCGTCCACCACGACCATGGAAGCCAGTTCTCCGCCGGTAAGAACATAATCTCCGATAGAGATATAATCGGTTACCACTTCCTCCAATACTCGCTCATCAATTCCTTCGTAATGTCCACAAAGTAATACCAGTTCCTCTTCCCCGGACAATTCCTTTGCCTTTTTCTGTGTAAAAGGCTCTCCCTGGGGAGTCAGATAGACACAGCGGATCTTTTTTTCTCCTGCTACCGCCCGGTAAGCATCATAGACCGGCTGTGCCTGCATCAGCATTCCGGCGCCGCCTCCATAAGTGTAATCATCTACTTTTCCATGCTTGTCCTGTGTGTAATCCCGAATATTCACCGCATCAATAGAGATCAGATCTTTCTCCGCGGCCCGTCCCAGTATGCTGGTCGCCAGTCCCTGCTGCACCATCTCCGGGAACAGGGTCAGAATGTGAAACTTCATCATAAGTCAAGCAATCCTTCCAATACATGTACCTGCATCATGCCGTTTTCCACGTCCACGTTCAGTATACACTGTTTGATAGCGGGCAAAAGCAGGCTTCTGCCGTCTGCCATCTCCACTTCGTAAACATCATTGGCACCGGTCTCAATGACATCCTTTACCGTACCTAATTCCGCACCATCCTCATCCTGTACCTTAAGTCCAATCAGGTCTGCAATGAAATACTCGTCTCTTTGCAGGCGCACTGCATTTTTACGGGTCACGTACAGGCTTTTCTGACGGTATTTTTCTATATCATTAATATTGTCCAGCCCTTTGAACTTCAGGATCACAAACTGTTTAAAGAACTTGACGCCTTCGATTTCCAGATTTAATTTTTCCCTGCCGGTATCCAGAACAACTTCCTTTAATCTGCGGAATCTTCTGGGATCATCCGTGGTAGGATATACCTTTACTTCTCCTCTTACCCCATGGGTGGAAGTGATAATGCCGACCTGTAACAGATCTTCCATATAGTCTTACTCCATTCCGGCTGATAGCCAAAAACGGAGAAACACACGACTGTATGTTTCTCCGCTCAACGTCTGTGATCTTCTAACTTGAATTAAACGATCTCAACGTCCACTCTTGTGTTGTCTTTGGATGATGCTGCCTTCACAACGGAGCGGATTGCTTTTGCAATACGTCCCTGCTTACCGATCACCTTACCCATATCGGACGCAGCTACATGAAGTTCAAGGACGATATTTTTTCCTTCTGTCTTCTCAGTTACAACTACTTCATCCGGATTATCAACGAGTGCCTTTGCAACTACTTCTACTAGTTCCTTCATAATCCACCTCCGATGAATAGATATTTAGAACTTATTTCTCGATTCCTGCAACCTTGAAAAGCTTAGCAACCTGCTCGGTAGGCTGAGCACCGTTCTGTAACCACTTCTTAGCAAGTTCTTCGTTGATCTTGAAAGTGGAAGGATCGGTGGAAGGATCGTAAGTACCGATCTCCTCGATGAATCTACCGTCTCTGGGAGAACGGGAATCTGCTACGATGATTCTGTAAAAAGGAGCCTTCTTCTGTCCCATTCTTCTTAATCTGATCTTTACTGCCATTTCTTTTTCCTCCATTAATAAAAATAAAATAATTTATATGATAAGAACTGATTGTTCATATCGGACTTAAGTTTAGTAAATAAAAATGCTAGAAAAATCTGCCACCCATGCCGGGAAATTTACCACCGCCGAACATACCGCCCATGCCGCCGCGGCCTTTTTTGCCGCCACCAAACTGCTTCATCATCTTCTGGGTCTGCTCGAACTGTTTGATAAACCGGTTCACTGTTGCGATATCTACGCCAGCGCCCTTTGCAATGCGGTGCTTTCTCTGAGGGGTCAGGATCTTGGGATTCCTGCGTTCTTCCTTCGTCATGGATAATACGATAGCTTCCGTTCGCTTCATCTGGGTCTCATCAATGGCACCCTCTAAATCCGATGCCTTGATACCCATTCCGGGAAGCATCCCTAAGATACTGGATAAGCCACCCATGTTGCGCATCTGCTTCATGCTCTCCAGGTAATCTTCAAAATCGAATTTACCTTTCTTCATGCGACCGGCCATATCACGGCTCTTCTCCTCATCGATGTCAATGTTTGCCTGAGCCTTATCAATGAGTGATAACACATCGCCCATTCCCAAAATACGGCTTGCCATACGGTCGGGGTAGAACTGCTCTAAGTCAGACAGCTTCTCTCCCATACTTACAAAAAGGATCGGCTTACCTGTGACTGCTTTGATGGAAAGTGCTGCACCACCTCTGGTATCGCCGTCCATCTTGGACAGGATCACACCGTCGACGCCCACCTTTTCATCGAATTCCTTTGCTACATTTACAGCATCCTGACCAGTCATGGCATCGACTACCAACAGTGTCTGATGCACTGTCACGGTCTCTTTGATCTCCTGAAGTTCCGCCATCATGTCTTCATCCACATGAAGTCGTCCAGCAGTATCGAGAATTACTACATTATGGCCATTCTTCTCCGCATATGTGATCGCATTCTGTGCAATCTCTGCAGGCTTGTGATCCGTTCCCATAGAGAACACATCGACTTCCTGTTTCTTACCATTGATCTGTAACTGTTCAATGGCTGCGGGACGGTAAATATCGCAGGCTACCAGCAGCGGCTTTTTGCCCTTGAGTTTCAGTTTGCCGGCAATTTTCGCAGTTGCTGTGGTCTTACCTGCACCCTGAAGACCTGCCATCATGATGACGGTAATGGCCTTACCTGGCTGCATGGCGATCTCTGTGGTCTCACTGCCCATGAGGCTTACCATTTCTTCATTTACGATCTTGATCACCATTTGTCCGGGATTCAGACCGTTCATGACATCCTGGCCAATGGCACGTTCTTCCACTGCCTTCACGAACTGCTTGACTACCTTGAAGTTAACATCTGCCTCCAGGAGCGCCATCTTGACTTCCTTCAGTGCGGACTTGACATCCTCTTCCGTCAGACGACCTTTGCTTCTTAAGTTTTTAAAAACATTTTGGAGTTTGTCTGTTAAACTTTCAAATGCCATTTGCTGCTCCTTACCATTCCTTTAAAAGGGATCTGGACAATTCACGGATGCGTCTCATCCGTTCTTCGGGATCTGTGGTATCCTCCGCAGTCAGCTGTTCGATCTCACCAATCTTCTCCTTGGCTGCCATGAAGCGTTCTACCAGATGAAGCTTGCTTTCATAATCCTGCAGGATCTTATCGCAACGCTTGATCAGATCATGGACGCCCTGCCTGCTGATGCCCTGTTCTCCAGCGATCTCACTGAGAGACATATCATTATATACTGCATCCTCATACACTCGCTGCTGATGCTCGGTGAGAAGCTCACCGTAGAAATCATACAACAGATTCTGTTCCAAAATCCTGTCCATCTTATCCAGTGCCTTTCTATAGGTCATGCGATATGCACCTTGGCTATCATACTATAGAAAGTCATAGGTGTCAAGTATTTTTTCTTTACACCTTTGCTATATAAATTGAAAGTTACGCGGGCAATGAGCCGCGCATAGGCATAGTGAAGACAGCGATGGGCGCTTGCGCACAAATCGCTGTCTTTACTTATGCCGTGATGCGGCGAACGCCGCGATATGAAATAAGATTGGCAGCGCCTCTTGCTGACAATCTTATGAATAGCGTGGCTCATTGCGGAGAACTGCCAATAAATGTGGAGAGCCCTATGCGACACATTTATGAATTGGGTACATGGCTCGTAACGTAGGGTTGCCGTAAACCGGGCGAACGCCTGCAGTTGGGACTACTGACTTTTGAAAAAAGCCTCTATATAGTCAAA
>CAMEOT010000016.1 GCA_945929965.1 uncultured Lachnospiraceae bacterium | reverse complement strand
ATGATAAATAAGTAGTTGTTGTGAAGGCAACGCCGTGTGTTGCCGCAGCAGATGATAAATAAGTAGTTGTTGTGAAGGCAACGCCGTGTGTTGCCGCAGCAGATGACAAGTAAAATAAATTTATAAAAATAAGAGGTGTATGGTTATGGCAAGAAAGAAGATCATTGCCGGCAACTGGAAGATGAACATGACTCCCAGCCAGGCAGTAGAACTGATCAATACTTTAAAGCCCCTCGTAGCAAATGATGAAGTAGACGTACTTCTGTGCGTTCCCGCAATTGACATCATTCCCGCTATGGAGGCAGCAAAAGGTTCCAATATCATGATTGGTGCCGAGAATATGTACTTCGAGGAGAAGGGTGCTTTCACCGGCGAGATCTCTCCCGCTATGCTGGATGATGCAGGTGTGAAGTATGTAATCATCGGCCACTCCGAGAGAAGAGAGTACTTTGCAGAGACCGACGAGACCGTGAACAAGAAAGTCCTCAAGGCTTTCGAGCATGGCATTACTCCCATCATCTGCTGTGGTGAGACTCTGACTCAGAGAGAGCAGGGGGTTACCATTGATTTCATCCGTCAGCAGATCAAGATCGCATTTCTGAATGTAACTGCTGCACAGGCTGCAAACGCTGTTATCGCATACGAGCCCATCTGGGCCATCGGTACCGGCAAGGTAGCTACTACCGAGCAGGCACAGGAAGTATGTAAGGCAATCCGTGAGTGCATCGCTGAGATCTATGATGATGCAACCGCAGCAGCTATCCGTATCCAGTATGGCGGATCCGTATCTGCTTCCAGCGCTCCCGAACTGTTTGCACAGGCAGACATCGACGGTGGTCTGGTAGGCGGCGCTTCCCTGAAGGCTGATTTCGGACAGATTGTGCGTTATAACAAATAGTTTTTAGAAAATAGGAATAATACTTGCAACGAAGAGACTACTATGCTATGTTTAATACAAAGCATAGTAGTTTTCTTTTTTGGCAAATCTGGTACATCTGACAAGTCGGAAAATCGTGCTTTTCAATAAGTTCCAACATTCTAAAAGCAGGAGATTCTGACCTGACGTATTCCCAATGTGATTTTTGCATAGTGTTAAATGCGTTTGTACGTAAATGCCGTGTATACTGTTACAGACATTTTTGTCGGAATCTCCTATCATACTACCAAGGAGGTAACAAATGGGAGAAACAGCAGTGGTCATGCAAGAGTACCTAGGGGATGCGTACCGGTTCGCGGATCTGTTCAATGTTGTATTTTTTCAGGGGGAACAGGTGATAGAACCGCAGATGTTAAGTGAACAGTCGGAGCGTTATACGGTACATCCGCCGGAACCGCAGGGGCATCCCGGAGGACGGAGGGGCGACCGACGAAAAAGGCCGAAGAATGGAAAGCATAGGGAAGAATACCGGGATGTGAAAAAGAGAATGGAAGACGGTACCATGTTCCGGATACTGGCGGTGGAGGCGCAAAGCTATGTGGATTATACAATGCCTCTTCGCTGCATGGAATATGATGTACAGGAGTATTTAAAGCAGCTTCGGGAACTGCGGAGCAGATATGCGGGGACCCGGGAACTAAGAAATGCTGAGCGCCTCAGCGGAATCCGCAAGGAAGACAGGCTGGTTCCGGTGTATACATTATGTTTATACCACGGGGAGGATACCTGGGACGGACCGCTGTGTCTGGCGGATATGATGAATTTGGAGGAAGAGACGGTCAGGATGAGACTTCCCTTTGCAGATTATCCCATGAAGTTATATTGTATTAATGAAGAGAATAATTTTGACCGGTTTCGCACGGATCTGCGGGAAGTATTTCAGGCACTTGCATGCCGGGGTGACAGACGCAAGCTGGAGCAGCTGATAGCTTCCGATCCCGAATACCGCAGACTGCCTGCGGATACGGCGGCAGTTATGGCAGTGCTTATGGGCTTTTGGGAACTGACAGAGAATATGGAGTATTATGTGACAATCGAGGAAAACGGAGAGGAGAGATATGATATGTGTAAGGCATTGATGGATCTGCGGGCAGAGGAACGGAGTATTGGAGAACAAATCGGTCAGCATATTGGACAACAGATCGGAGAACAAATCGGCGAGCAGATCGGAGCTACCGGGAAGACGGTGCAGATCGTCCGGAACATGATCACCAGAGGATATTCGGATGAGGATATCTGTGCCATTGCGGAATGCAGTGAGGAACTGGTACAGGAGATTAGAGAAGACATTTAAGAGAAGGAGAGGCAGTGATATGAAGTACGTATTTACCAATGGGAAAATTTTAGACGGCACGGAAGATATGCAGGTGCAGGAGGGGCAGGTCATCCTGGTGGAAGATGGGAAGATCACCGGGATTTTACCCTTTGAGGAAGCCAAAATAAGTGATTTGAAGGCTTCCGGATATGAGGAGATCAATTTGCAGGGAAAATACATCCTGCCCGGACTGATCAATATGCATGTACATCTGGCAGGCAATGGAAAGCCGCAGAAGAAGCAGCGGGATAATGAAGCCCTGGTGAAAAAGATCATGAGCAACGGACTGACGAAGGCTGTTGCCTACAGTATGGTCTGCGGTTTTGCAAAGGACGAACTTTACAGTGGCGTGACCACGATCCGTACCGTAGGAGGATTGGGGGATTTTGATACCAGACTGCGGGATGACATTGCCGCAGGCAAAAAGCCCGGTCCCAGAATCCTGGCAGCGAACGAAGGCATCTCTGTCCCCGGAGGTCATATGGCAGGATCCGTAGCTATCGCAGCCGGCAGCATAGACGAAGCATTACAGCATCTGGAGACCTCAAAAGCCCAGAAGGTGGATCTGGTGAAACTCATGATCACCGGCGGTGTGCTGGATGCAAAGGAAAAGGGCGTGCCCGGAGAACTGAAGATGGCACCTGAGATGGTGAAGGCAGTCTGCGACAAGGCACATTCCATGGGATATAAGGTGGCAGCCCACGTGGAGTCTCCGGAAGGTGTAAAAGTGGCTTTGAAAAACGGGGTAGACTCCATCGAACACGGTGCAAAAGCGGATGAGGAGATGATTGACCTTTTCAAGGAACACAATGCATTCCTGTGCACTACATTGTCTCCGGCACTTCCTTATGCATTGTTCGACCGTTCCGTTACCAATGCTTCCGAAGTGGAACAGTTTAACGGCAATGTGGTATTTGAAGGTATCATTGATTGTGCGAAGGCAGCGATTGCCAACGACATTCCGGTGGTACTGGGCAACGATGTGGGATGCCCCTGGATCACCCAGTATGATTTCTGGAGAGAGTTATATTATTTCCACAAGTATGTGGGAGTCTCCAATGCTTTTGCGCTGTACACCGCTACCTGCAGGGGCGCCGAGATGGCAGGCATCGGAGATATCACCGGTACGTTGGAGCCCGGAAAAAGCGCGGATATGATCGTGGTGGAGAAGAATCCGTTAGAGGATCTGCGCGTGCTTCGGAATGTGGATATGGTCGTTGCACAGGGCAGAGTGATTCGCAATCCTAAGATTAAGAAAAAGCAGATCGTAGAGACGGAACTGGATAAATTTTTATAAGGAAATAAGTCATGACATTTGAAAAATTAGAAAAAAATCTCATGGATGTGATCCTGGAGGAACAGGCGAAACTGGGATTCCGTCGGGAGAAGATCCGACTGTATTATCCGTTATCCACGCTGAACCATCTGTTGGATACAGCGGACACGGCAGAGGAAATGGAAGTCACTCTGACCGGACAGCCGGAGAGCATGACAGAGAAGCTTGGAAAACTCACCGTTACCCGCAGAGGGGACCGGTTCTGCCTCTGTATTCCGGAGGAGGGAAGTGCCTATGTGCATGAACATTTTGCGGAGACGGGATTTATCTGCGAACTGATCCGGTTGATCGGACAGCACGGCTGTAAGATCGAGGATATCCGGCAATTATTTTTGCGGTACAGTGAGAATATCTATATAGAAGAGATGCAAGGAGAGGACTTTGATGTCATGATCCGCTTCCCGGAGGAGATAGGAGATCCTTATTGTTACTGTTTCCGTGACGAGGGGTGTCATGTAATCTATCACCGGTTTCTGTCGGAAGATTATGAGGATCTGATGAGAGCTTAAGAGGGCTTAAGAGCGCGATAATTCGAACGATAAGAAAGTTTATGTGCATTTTAATCTATGGAAATACGAGAAAATGTATGGTAAGATAAATAAGGTTCAACCAAGAAAAATGTCGTAAAAGGCAGAAGGCGAGGGGTAAGATGATCTTTAAGTGTAAAAACTGCGGCGGTAATGTAGTCTACAGCCCGGAGAGAAAGAAAATGTTCTGTCCTTTCTGTGAAAGTGAGGACAGTGAAGAACGTCAGGACGGCGTGATCGAGACAAGCGGTGAGGAGAACGGTGCTGCGGAGGGAACGACACAGGTGGGAGCAGGTCAGCCGGTAAGCAGAATGGCAGCGGCGGAAGGAGAATCTCAGAAAAAGGTGACGAAGGTATGTCCCAACTGTGGCGGTGAGATTTCTATGACAGCCAGTACTTCTGCTACACAGTGTCCGTACTGTGACAATTACGTGATCGTGGATGAACAGATTGCCGGTGCTTACACACCGCATATGCTGATCCCGTTCCGTATGGGGAAGGAAGGCTGCAAGAAGCTGATCCGTGACAAATTTGAAAAATGTATTTTCGCACCGACGGATTTTCTGTCTGAGGTAAGACTGAATGGCATCCATGGTGATTATGTACCGTTCTGGTTTTATGATTATGATACCAATTGTACATTCCACGGCGAAGGTACCAAGGTGCGCAGCTGGACTACCGGCAATACGCAGTATACGGAGACTTCTTATTATGATGTTGTCAGGGATATGGATATTAATTTTGATAAGATTCCGGTGGATGCATCCATAGGAATGCCGGATGATGTCATGGATCTGATGGAGCCTTTTGATTATAAGGAGTTGCAGGAGTTCAAGCCGGAGTATTTGTCCGGATTTTACAGTGAGCGCTACAATATGACCTCCGACCTGGTGGAGAGCCGTGCGAAGGCGAAGATGCAGGAAGATGCGCAGAAGATGCTGCATGATAGTTATTCCGGCTATTCCAGTGTACGCAAACTGGGAGAAAATATCAGCGTAACAGACAGTGCTGTAAATTACGGACTTCTGCCGGTATGGAAGTATGATTATACCTATAAAGGGAAAGAGTATCCTTTCTATGTGAACGGACAGACCGGTAAACTGGTAGGTATCGCACCGATTTCCAAAGCAAAGGTGTGGGCTTACGCGGGAACCCTGGGAGTAACACTGACGGCAATCCTGTGCATGGTGAATGCGATTGCCAGTCTGCTGTAGAGATTATGAGGGAAGGATAACGGGACAATGGAAAAAGATATTAAAAGAGAAGCGCTGAGACAGTACTTCAAATATTTTAAAATATGGTTCATCATTGCCGGGATACTGGCGGTAATTACCATCGGGGCGGCAGTTGTTCACCTGCTCACACCCAAGACCGTCCGGGGGAACAATCAGGAGCCCGCAGAGCGTGTGTATGACTATGCGGATATGCTGACAGACGAAGAGGAGCAGAGCCTGCGGGAATATATTGCAGAGTGTGAGGAGAAGATTCAGGCGGATATCGTCATTGTAACGATCTCCGAATCGGTAGAATATGATTTACAGAATCCCAATCTGCCGGAAGCGTTCCACGCAAAAGAGGTGGGAAGTACCGACTGGGAGACAGCCATGAGAGATCTGGCGGATAATTTCTACGACTATAACAATTACGGCTATAACAAGGTACACGGTAACGGTGTCCTGTTGCTGGACAATTCTTATGAGGGACAGAAGGGAAGCTGGCTGTCCACCTGTGGAAATGTCTATGACTATTTCGGAAATTATGAGATCGACCAGGCATTATATGCAGTAGATGACTACATAGACGAAAGTCCCTACAAAGCGTATAAGAATTG
This sequence comes from uncultured Lachnospiraceae bacterium, assembly GCA_945929965.1. Lineage (GTDB taxonomy): Bacteria > Bacillota > Clostridia > Lachnospirales > Lachnospiraceae > Acetatifactor. The sequence continues at coordinate 59,615 of CAMEOT010000016.1, read as the reverse complement.
CATTAGTTATGTGACCAGGACCATGGAAGAGAGCCGGGAAAGCATGCCTATGACCTTTGCACCCTGGATCCTGACGGGACTTGTTGTTGCGCTGATCTATGCAGCGGTGAATCTGCATCAGAACAAAGCGAAAGATACCACCACAACGAACCAGTATGTCGATGGTAAAAAGCCCAGGATCAACGATACCAGAGATCAGTACCTGCGTAAGAATGTGGTTACCAGAAGAATCGAGACCAGCAGTAGCAGCGGCGGAAGCAGTCACCACAGCGGAGGTCATGGCGGAAGCCATCGAAGCAGCAGCGGCGTAAGCCACGGCGGCGGTGGACACAGAAGATAAAGAATAAGAAAATAAATATGCGCGGGCTTATCACCTGCGCATATTAAATTGCACAATAAAAGCACCTACATGACGGTATAGGTGCTTTTAGTATGTCTTAAATTCTGTATCGGTTCAAGAAAAATTAAGCCATTCCGTTAACAGCTTTGCTCAGACGGGAAACCTTTCTTGCAGCGTTGTTCTTGTGGTAAACACCCTTAGAAGTAGCCATCTCGATGGTCTTGGTAGCAGCAGCCAGTTCAGTCTTAGCAGCTTCCTTGTCACCGGTCTCGATTACAGCGTATACCTTCTTGATAGCGGTCTTAACGCCGGAACGGATAGCTTTGTTTCTGTCAGCTCTTGTGCGGGATACTAAAATTCTCTTTTTTGCAGATTTAATGTTAGCCAAGTCGTACACCTCCATAATGTATACAATAAAATTATAATTTACAAGAAATGTTTCACTTTAGCCAGACACGGAAGACTAACGTAAACATACTATTGTAGTTTAGACAATCTGCCAGCTTTTGTCAATACATATTTTGCGCATTTTTGCAAAAAATATTACACAAATATGGTATCTATGAAAGGCGGACAGAGGTTAGAAAATGGAGACTTTTCAGATCAGAACAGACCTGGCGCTGGAGGCGCGGGAAAGTGTCAATGAGGAAGAGAGCAAATTGCGGGGAGTGTCGGTGGAAGAACACTATGAAGAAGAGACGGATATCCGGACCACTAAGGTGACCATCGACACCAAAAATGCGGAAAAGACACTGGGGAAACCCATGGGAGTCTATGTGACCATGGAAGCCCCCGCCATGGTGGAACCGGATGATGATTATCACAGAGAGATCTCGGAGGCACTGGCGGAAGAACTGTTAAAAATGTTGCCGCAGGAGCAGGAAGAACTGGCGGTATTGATCGTAGGACTTGGGAACCGGGAAGTGACTGCGGATGCCCTGGGGCCTCAGGTGGTGGACAATCTGCTGATCACCAGGCATGTAGTCAGAGCCTATGGGAAGGCAGCCTATAACTGTACCCGCATGAATCTGGTCAGCAGCATTGAACCGGGGGTGATGGCGAAGACCGGTATGGAGACAGCGGAGATCATAGGCGGTGTAGTGAAGGAGACGGAACCGGATGTATTGATCGTTGTGGATGCCCTGGCAGCCCGCAGTACCAGAAGGCTAAACCGTACGATCCAGATCACCAATACCGGCATCCAGCCGGGATCCGGAGTGGGGAATCACAGAAATGCCCTGACGGAAGAGACCCTGGGAGTGCCGGTGATCGCCATCGGGATCCCCACAGTGGTGGATGCGGCCACCATCGTGGGAGATGCCCTGGAGAAACTGATGAACGGGGAGAAGGAGTTCGATGCCGTGAAATACATGGGACAGCACCGGATGGCATTCGCAGAACTGAATAATATGTATATGACCGGAAAAGATATTGATTCCGTAATCAAACGTGTCAGCTATACCGTATCCGAAGGAATCAATATTGCCATGGAAAAAAACTGGGTATAGACGCATATATATAAGGGAGAATGTGCGGAAGGAAAGCGTGGACAGTGAAAAAAACTGAGAATGCCGCCGGACGGCCGAAACTGCTTTTTCTGGCGGTTGTCTGCGGACTGCTGCTGGTGGATGGCGGAACAAATGAATTCCCGGTGTTTACCGGAGCAGGCGCTTTCCCGGGAGAGACAGGCGGCTTTGGATGGTCGCTTCAGCAGAGTATGGAAGAGGTGGTTCCGCTATTGGGCTACGGAAGCCTGCCGGAGCAAAAAACGCAGATCGCGGAGGATGAGACTACCTGCAGGACACTGACCACGGAGGATCTGATCAGTGAGGAACTTCTGTTTCCGCAGTCCCCGGAAGAACAGACACAGGCAGCGCAGAATCCGGAGCACGTAGAGCAGACAATCGGGGCGGTGGCAGGAGGATTTCATCCGGCATCCAGACAGGTGCAGATCGACAGAACGCAGCTGTCCGATTATGAAACCCTGGTGCAGAATTTCTATGCCATCGATGCCAATACCATGGCGGGTAGTGATCAACTGTCCGCGGAAAAACTCCTGGGGATGGATATGACACTGGCAAAAGAGGGTGAGGAACCGCAGATTTTGATCTATCACACCCATTCCCAGGAATCTTTTGCGGATTCTGTGCCGGGAGATGTGAATACCGGTATCGTAGGGGTGGGAGAGCACCTGACACAGATCCTGACTGAGCAATACGGCTATCGTGTATTGCACCATACCGGCGAGTATGATGTGGAGACCAGAGACAATGCGTATTCCAAAGCCCTTCCGGCGGTGGAACAGATCCTTACAGAGAATCCTTCCATACAGGTGATCATAGATCTGCACCGGGATGAGGTGGCAGAAGGAACGAGACTGGTAACAGATCTTCAGGGCAGACCCACTGCGCGTTTTATGTTTTTTAACGGGCTCAGCCGTACCCGCAAGACCGGAGATATCGACTATCTTCAGAATGAAAACCAGGAGGCAAACCTGGCATTTTCCTTTCAGATGCAGTTAAAGGCAGCGGAATATTATCCGGGACTGACCCGCCGGATCTACTTAAAGGGGTACCGGTACAACATGCACTTACGCCCCCGGACGCTTCTGGTGGAACTGGGAGCACAGAACAATACGGTGGAGGAAGCCATGAATGCCTGTGATCCGCTGGCACATATCCTGGATATGGTGCTAAGGGGAGAATAAGACAAGGAATCGAAGCAAAAACATAGACAAGAATGCGGAATTTATGCTACAATTGTCAGACGTAAGAATATGTCAGGAAAGGACAGTAGTATGGCAGCAATAGACCAGAGTAAGATCCGCAATTTTTGTATTGTGGCACATATAGATCACGGCAAATCCACCCTGGCAGACCGCATTATCGAGAAGACAGGTCTGCTCACCAGCAGAGAGATGCAGGCACAGGTACTGGACAACATGGACCTGGAGAGAGAACGTGGTATCACCATCAAGGCGCAGGCCGTGCGTACCGTATATAAGGCACAGGACGGAGAGGAATATATTTTCAACCTCATCGACACACCGGGACATGTAGACTTCAATTACGAGGTCAGTCGTTCCCTGGCAGCCTGTGACGGCGCAATCCTCGTCGTGGATGCGGCGCAGGGCATTGAGGCGCAGACCCTGGCAAATGTCTATCTGGCACTGGATCATGACCTGGATGTATTTCCGGTGATTAATAAAATCGACCTGCCCAGCGCAGATCCCCAGAGAGTCATCGAGGAGATCGAGGATGTCATCGGCATCGAAGCACAGGATGCACCGTTGATCTCCGCGAAGAACGGTATCGGCATTGAGGAAGTCTTAGAGCAGATCGTGAAAAAGATCCCCGCACCCAAGGGCAGCCCCGACAAGCCGCTGCAGGCGCTGATCTTCGACTCCGTATATGATTCCTATAAGGGTGTTATCATATTCTGCCGTGTCATGGAAGGTACAGTGAAAAAAGGTACCATGATCCGTATGATGGCTACCGGAGCGAAGGAAGAAGTTGTAGAGGTCGGCTATTTCGGAGCGGGACAGTTCATCCCCTGCGACGAGCTTTCCGCGGGAATGGTAGGCTATATTACCGCTTCCATTAAAAATGTAAAAGACACCGCGGTGGGCGATACCGTGACGGATGACAACAATCCCTGCGCAGAGCCCCTGCCCGGTTATAAAAAAGTACAGTCCATGGTATACTGCGGACTGTACCCCGCAGACGGTTCCAAGTACCCGGATCTGCGGGATGCACTGGAGAAGTTACAGTTAAACGATGCCTCCCTGTTCTATGAACCGGAGACTTCCGTGGCACTGGGATTTGGTTTCCGATGCGGATTCTTAGGACTGTTACACTTAGAGATTATTCAGGAGCGTCTGGAGAGAGAGTACAACCTCGATCTGGTGACTACCGCTCCCGGCGTAGTCTATAAGGTGCACAAGACCAACGGTGAAGTGATCGAACTGACCAACCCCTCCAACCTGCCGGATCCTTCCGAGATTGAATATATGGAAGAACCGGTTGTAAATGCGGAGATTATGGTTACTTCCGAATTCATCGGTTCCATTATGGAGCTGTGTCAGGAGCGACGGGGCAAATACCTCGGTATGGAATACATCGAGGGTACCAGAGCACTGTTAAAATACGAACTGCCCTTAAATGAGATCATTTATGATTTCTTCGATGCGTTGAAATCCCGTTCTCGCGGTTATGCTTCTTTTGACTATGACTTAAAGGGTTACGAGAGATCCAATCTGGTGAAGTTGGACATCCTCATCAACCGTGAGGAAGTGGATGCCCTGTCCTTTATCGTCTGTGCGGACTCCGCTTACGAGAGAGGACGCAAGATGTGCGAGAAGCTGAAGGACGAGATCCCCAGACATCTTTTCGAGATCCCCATTCAGGCAGCCATCGGCGGCAAAGTCATTGCCAGAGAGACCGTAAAGGCCATGCGTAAGGATGTGCTGGCGAAATGCTACGGCGGTGATATTACCCGTAAGAAGAAGCTGCTGGAGAAGCAGAAAGAGGGTAAGAAACGTATGCGTCAGTTCGGTAATGTAGAGATCCCCCAGAAGGCATTTATGAGCGTCCTGAAGCTGGATGATAAAAATTAATAATAAGTTCTATACAAAAAAGGAGCAATATGAATCCGAAGGAACTGGAATTATACATTCATATCCCCTTTTGCGTAAAAAAGTGCAGCTATTGTGATTTCCTGTCTGCCCCTGCCACGGAGCAGACCCGGGAAGCCTATATGGCTGCACTTTTTGCAGAGATTGAGGGAAGAGCAAAAGATTATAAAGACCGTATCGTAACCAGCGTATTTATCGGCGGAGGAACCCCATCCCTGTTATCCGGAGACCGCATAAATCAGCTGATGGAACATATCCGGGAAGGATTTACCCTGGCGGAGGATGCGGAGATCACTATGGAGGTGAATCCGGGCACTGCCACTGCGGAAAAATTCACAGCCTTTCATGCAGCGGGAATCAACCGTCTCAGCATCGGTATGCAGTCGGCACAGGAGAAAGAACTTAAAATGCTGGGCAGGATCCATGATTTTGGCAGCTTTGTTCAGGTGTATCGTGAGGCGGTGGAAGCAGGCTTTACGAACATCAATGTGGATGTCATGAGCGGACTGCCGGGACAGACCCTTGCCAGTTACAGGGACACACTGGAAAAGGTGCTGCATTTAGAGCCCATGCCACAGCATATCTCAGCCTACAGCCTGATCGTGGAGGAGGGGACCCCTTTTGCGGCGATGGCAGAGAGAGGAGAACTGCCCCTGCCGGAAGAAGATACGGAACGCGCCATGTATGAGGAGACCATAGAGGTGCTGGCGAAATACGGTTTTCATCGCTATGAGATCTCCAATTATGCTTTAGACGGCTATGAATGCAGACATAATGTGGGCTACTGGATCCGGAGAGATTATCTGGGATTTGGCATCGGGGCGGCTTCCCTGATCGACAACGTGAGATTTCAGAACGGAAGAGATCTCAACACTTATCTGGCACATTCGTTTGCCTGTCGGGAAGAAGAACAGAGCCTTACCACACAGGAACAGATGGAAGAGACCATGTTCCTGGGGCTGCGTCTGGTCAGAGGCGTGTCTTACGAAGATTTTGAGAAACAGTACGGAAAAAGTCCGGAAGAGGTCTACGGAAAAGTGATCGCGAAAAATGTGGCGGACGGACTGTTAACGGTAAGGGAAGAGGAAAACAGAGGACGTTACCTGGCACTGACCAAGAGAGGACTGGATCTTAGCAATTATGTGATGGCACAGTTTTTATTCTGAAGATCCGTAGGAGACTGACAGGCACTTGTGGACAGAAAATCACATAAACTATCATAAGCAACTGTCCACGGAGGTGCTCTTTGAAGACCTTTCAACAGCCATTAACCGCGGAAGAAGAAGCTTATTATATCCGTATGCTCAGGGAAGGTACCGTGGAAGAAGCCAGACAGGCGAAAGAGATTCTGGTAGAGAGAAACCTGCGTCTGGTGGCGCACATTGTGAAAAAATATCAAAATGTAGAGGAAGATATGGAAGATCTGATCTCCATCGGGTGTATCGGGCTGATCAAAGCGGTGAATTCCTTTGATTCCGGCAAAGGGAGACTGGCTACCTATGCCTGCCGTTGCATTGACAATGAACTTCTGATGATGCTGCGCAGTCGCAAAAAATTATCCAGAGAAGTCTCTCTGTACGAACCCATCGGTCAGGATAAGGAAGGCAATGCCATTCATCTGCTGGATGTGATCGAAGAGAAGCAGAGAGACGTGGTAGAGGATCTGGAACTGGGGAGAAACAGAAAACGCCTGCTGGTGGCGTTAGACCACTGCCTGACAGAGAGAGAGTACCAGATTCTGGTGATGCGTTACGGAATTTTAGGATACAAAGAACATACACAGCAGGAAGTGGGAGATACTTTAGGGATCTCGAGAAGCTATGTCTCCCGCATGGAAAAAAGGGCACTGCAGAAGCTGGCAGCAGAGCTGAAGGAAGAATAACGCAGGCTTGTCAAGAGTACGGCGCTGTGATATATTGGTAATAGTTTTACTACACAGGATAAAGGGGGGACAGGGATGCACTTTGTGAGAACGGAAGACTTAAAGACAGGAATGCGTCTGGCGAGACCTGTTTATAATAAGAAAAGTATTCTTTTGTTTGACCGGAATTCCCTTTTGTCAGTACAGGCAATAGAAAGTATCCGCAATTTCGGACTGATCGGCGTCTACGTGCTGGAACCGGCAGAACCGCTTCCTCCCATGACACAGGAGGATCTGGAGTTTGAACGGTTCCAGATCAAGGCAGTTGGCGCCATCGAGGAGGAACAGGAGCGTATCCTGAAGACCAGGAAGCAGAGTCGTACCCAGGCAATTGCAGACATGGTCATCCGTAATTACGGACATTTGGATGAGAAGATCAATTTCTATCAGAATCTGAGGAGCCTGGAGGACTATGTCTCCAGACATTCCCTGAATGTGGCAATACTCTGTGCCATGATCACCCATGTAATGAATCTAAGACGGGAAGAACAGTACCATACGGTATGTGCTGCAATTCTCCACGATATGGGAAAACTGAGAAAAAAAGATGCTGTGTATTACGGAGCACCCTACTCAGGGGAAGACATGCTCAGAAACTGTGAGACCCAGGAAGAAGCCTATGGGATGATCGAGGAAGCCTTTGCAACCGATGGAATGAATATCCGCAGAATCTGCCAGCAGGTAGCCAGAAAACAGTTGGATCTGTTCCTGGCGGACGGAGAGAAGAGCCGGTACAAGATGCTGGCGGGAGCGAATGTCCTGCTGGTGGCGAACCGCTATGATGAGATTACTGCCATGACGCTGCAGGGCACGGCACAGTCGGAAGTGAAAGCCATCCAGGAATTCACAGAACACCCCGAGGTCTATGATCCGGAGACGGTGCGGGCACTGATCCGATCCATCAATATTCTGCCGCCCGGGGCCAGCGTGGAACTCAGCACCGGAGAAAAGGCACTGGTATTAAATGAAAATGAAGAAAATGTACTGCGTCCCATTCTGGTAAGTTTCCGGGATAACAGTATTTTGAATCTGGCACTTCCGGAGAACGAAGATATTCACATTGTGGATGTAATGAAGACCATGGATAACAGATACATATTCAAGAAATAGCGAGGAGCAATTATGCCAACGATCGAAGAAATACTCAGAGCCGCCAAGGAGGCGGGAGCAAGTGATGTGCATCTTACGGTAGGTATTCCGCCGAAGATGCGTGTAAACGGTAACCTGATTACCATGGATTACCCGAAGATGCTTCCTGCGGATACCCTGGAGGTATTAGTCAATATTATGACGGAAGTACAGCGAGAACGTTTTGAGGAACGGGGAGAATACGATATGTCTTTCTCCATTCCCAACTGTGGACGTTACCGTGTCAATGCCTATAAACAGAGAGGCTCTGTGGCACTGGCATTCCGTCTGGTGGGTACCGTGGTGCCCTCTCCGGAAGAACTTGGTGTGCCGGAATCCGTAGTGGATCTGTATCAGAGAAAAAGAGGACTGGTACTGGTTACGGGACCTACCGGAAGCGGTAAATCCACCACTCTGGCCGCCATTATTGACAAGATCAACAACAACAGAGATGCTCATGTCATCACCCTGGAAGATCCCATCGAGTATCTGCATCAGCATAAGATGTCCATGGTTAACCAAAGGGAGATCGGCATTGACTCTAACAATTATGCCAATGCCTTAAGAGCAGCCCTTCGTGAAGACCCCGATGTCATTCTCGTAGGAGAAATGCGTGACTTCGAGACCATCAGCGTGGCAATCACGGCAGCGGAGACCGGACATCTGGTATTGTCCACATTGCATACCATCGGCGCCGCCAGTACCGTAGACCGTGTCATCGATGTCTTCCCGCCTCATCAGCAGCAACAGATCAGAGTACAGCTGTCCAATACCCTGGAAGCAGTAGTCTCTCAGCAGTTGATCCCCACCGCGGACGGCAAACATCGTGTAGCAGCGTTTGAGGTCATGCATGCCAACCATGCGGTTCGTAACCTGATCCGTGAGGGCAAATCCCATCAGCTGGCAAGTGTCATGCAGACGAACCGCAAGCTGGGAATGATCACTATGGACGAAGCCATTGTCCAGCTGTATTTTGAAGGTAAGATCGACAGAGAACATGCGATTCAGTTTGCGCAGGATCCTGACAGCATGGAGAATAAGATCTGATTAAGAGGTAATAAAAGCCACCGGCAGCTTACGATATCGTGGCCGCCGGGGCATAGGTATTAGTTTTCATTCTTTTTTCTAAGTATTATCAAAGGTTTTTCAAGTAACTGTCCTTCGGGACATTCCGCAGAATTTCTGCAATCGTTTTCCATTTTTTATTATTTATATAACAAAAATAAAGGAGGTAGTTTATGTTTTCTACAATTTATTCCGGCGCAGTCTGCGGTCTGCAGGCGTATCTGATCCGCGTGGAGGTGGATCTGGCGGGAGGACTGCCGTCTTTTCAGATGGTGGGTTCCCTGGGCAGTGAAGTGAGAGAATCCAGGGAAAGAGTGTGTGTTGCCATGAAAAATTCAGGCTTTCAGATTCCGCCCAGCCACATTACCGTGAATCTGGCACCGGCGGATAGACGAAAGGACGGTACCGCATTTGACCTGCCCATAGCCATCGGCCTGTTGCAGGATATGGAACTTCTGAAAGAGGGCGCGGTGAAAGACACGCTGTTTTTAGGGGAACTGGGATTAAACGGTGAGATCAAAAAAGCAAAAGGAGTTCTTCCCATCGTAAGAGAGGCGGCCAGGCAGGGGATAAGCAGAGTCATTGTCCCCGGAGAAAATGCCCTGGAGGCAGCTGTGATCCCGGGAGTGACCGTATGGGGTGCGGAAAATCTGGGAGAATTGCTTGCGGCACTGTTACACCCGGAGGAGAATGGAGAGAAAATCTACCGACCGAGAGTCTGCCCGGAGGATCTGCTGAAATGCGGCGGGGGAGATAAAAGAGGAGATTTTCGGGAAGTGGCGGGACAGGAGAGTGCCAGGAGAGGCGCGCTGATTGCGGCAGCAGGTTTTCATAATCTGTTAATGATGGGACCGCCCGGTGTGGGCAAGTCCATGATTGCCGGCAGGATTCCCGGAATCTTACCGCCGCTTACTCTGGAGGAAAGCCTGGAGGTCACCAGCATCTACAGTGTGGCAGGACTTCTGCCGCCGGAGCGGGCGTTGATTACGGAGAGACCTTTTTATGCACCTCATCACAATGTCACCCTGGCGGCTCTAATCGGAGGAGGGACAGCTATGCCGCGGCCGGGAATGGTGTCACTGGCGCATCGGGGTGTACTGTTTTTGGATGAACTGCCACAGTTCCAGAGGGTGGTGCTCGACAGCATGCGTCAGCCCCTGGAAGAACGCAGGGTACAGATCGCAAGAAGTGCGGGACTGATCACCTATCCTTCTGATTTCATGCTGGTGGCAGCCATGAATCCCTGCCCCTGCGGCTACTTCCCGGACCGGAATAAATGCCGCTGCACACAGCCGCAGATCGAGAAATACTTGGGAAAAGTGTCGGGACCGCTGCTGGACCGCATTGATCTGTGCGTGGAACTGCAGCCGGTGGATATTCTGCATTTACAGAAAAACGGATCCGGAGAGAGCAGCGAAGAGATGCGTAAGAAAATAGGTGCTGCCCGGAAAATGCAGGAAAAAAGATACGCAGGCACCGACTACCGGTTTAACGGAGATGTTTCTTCCGCAGATGCGGAAAAATATTGCGTCCTCGGAACGGAAGAAAAAAAGGTGATGGAACAGCTGTATCATGCGCTCGCCTTAAGCGCGAGGGCATATCACAGGATCTTAAAAACGGCACGCACCATCGCTGATCTGGAGGGACGGGAGGAGATTACGAAGGAGCACCTGTTGGAAGCAGCCTGCTACAGACCTTCGGAGGAATACTGGAACTAAGGGGTTAAGGAAAGGAATAAAGACAGTATGAATATGACGGAAACAGAGAGAATGTATGCGTATTTTCTATGCAGCATTCCCATGATCGGCGGTGTCCGTGCGGGACAGCTCGAAGAGCGGTTCGGTTCACCGCAGGGGATCTACGAAGCCGGAGTGGAGGGCTGGAGAGAATGCGTGAGTGAATCCATTGCGGAGTACATGAACCGGCAGAAAAAAGAGGATGCATGGAGACGGGATTATGCACAGCTTGCAGAGAAACAGATCCATCTGGTGTTTTCCCGGGAGGAGGGATTTCCCTCAAAGTTATTAACTATACCGGATCCACCGTATGGAATTTTTTATAAAGGAAGGCTCCCGGAGGATACGATCCCTTCGGTGGCGATCATCGGAGCCAGGGAATGCTCGGAGTACGGCAGGTATGTGGCGGAAGAACTGGGGAGGTATCTCGGCACCCACAGGATCCAGGTCATCAGCGGAATGGCGAGAGGAATCGACGGAATCAGCCAGCAGGCGGCGCTGTCGGCGGGAGGCACCTCCTACGGAGTGCTGGGATGCGGCGTGGATATCTGCTATCCCAGCCAGAACAGAAGACTGTATGAGGAACTGATCGGAGAGGGAGGACTGCTCTCCACCTATGCGCCGGGAATCCACGCCATGCCGGCATATTTTCCGCCTAGAAACCGTATCGTCAGTGGATTGTCGGATGCGCTGATTGTCATAGAAGCCAGACAGAAGAGCGGTACGTTAATTACGGTGGATATGGCACTGGAACAGGGCCGGGATGTCTATGTGGTGCCGGGCAGAATCACGGACAGGCTCAGTGATGGTTGTAACCGGCTGTTAAACCAGGGCGCGGGAGTGGTGCTTTCACCGGAACAATTTCTGGAGGAATTTTTACAAAGTTGGGAAGAGAAACAGGAACTTCCGGTAGAGAACAGCATTTATAAGAAAAAGCGAAAGTGCAGGAAAAATAAAAATCCGCAATTGGAGGGGGCGGTAAAAAAGGTGTATGCGAGACTGACTCCCGTGCCGAAGACTGCGGAGACGATTCTTGCAGAACTGTGGGAAAAGGGGGAATATCTTGATATTGCCGCACTGCACCGGATCCTGATGGAACTGGAGCTTTCCGGGTATGTGAGACAAAGCAGCCCGGGGCATTTTGGCACTTCTGCGAATTGACAAGGCTTTGAAAAAAGGGGTATAGTAATAGTCATATGATGAGAATGACGAGAAAGGTCAGGTGCCCTTATGAACGATAAAGATACTTACAGAATGCATACGAAAGTGATACAGATCGGCGACCGGAAGATCGGCGGCGGGAATCCAATCGCCATCCAGTCCATGACCAATACGAAGACAGAGGATGTGAAGGCTACAGTGGAGCAGATCTTACGTCTGGAGAAGGCAGGCTGTGAGATCATTCGCTGTACGGTGCCCACATTGGAAGCGGCAGCAGCCATCCGCGAGATCAAAAAGCAGATCCATATTCCACTGGTGGCGGATATCCATTTTGACTACCGTATGGCTTTGGCAGCCATCGAAAACGGCGCGGACAAGATCCGCATCAATCCCGGCAATATCGGAAGCACAGAGCGGGTGAAGGCTGTGGTGGATGCGGCAAAGGAGCGGAATATCCCCATACGTGTCGGTGTCAACAGCGGCTCCCTGGAGAAGTCGTTAATAGAGAAATACGGCGGCGTGACCGCAGAAGGTATCGTGGAGAGCGCACTGGATAAGGTCCACATGATCGAAGACTTAGGATATGACAATCTGGTTATCAGTATCAAGTCTTCGGATGTATTAATGTGTGTGAAAGCCCATGAATTGCTGGCAGGGAAGACGGTATACCCTCTGCATGTGGGTATTACCGAGTCCGGCACGGTGAACAGCGGCAACATCAAGTCCGCCATCGGTCTGTCTCTGATCTTAAGCCAGGGCATCGGTGACACGATCCGTGTATCCCTGACAGGAGACCCGGTGGAGGAGATCAAGTCCGCGAAGCTGATTCTGCGTACTCTGGGACTCAGAAAGGGCGGCATCGAAGTCGTGTCCTGCCCTACCTGCGGCAGAACCCAAATCGACCTGATCGGACTGGCGACCAAAGTAGAAAAACTGGTGGAGGATTATCCGCTGGATATCAAAGTAGCCGTAATGGGCTGCGTGGTGAACGGACCCGGAGAAGCGAAAGAAGCAGACCTTGGAGTAGCGGGCGGCATCGGAGAAGGATTGCTGATCAAACACGGAGAGATCGTGAAGAAGCTTCCGGAGGATCAGCTGCTCCCCGCCTTAAAAGAGGAATTGGATCATTGGAGTTAAAATAGATGAGTAAACCGTTTTTTGAAGTATTTCCGAATTTACAGTTGAATACGGATATTCATGATCTGATGGGTCAGACAGAAGTAGAGAGAGTCTCGGCGACAAAGCGCAGAGACTTTCTTCGGGTGTATTTAAAAAGTACCCGTCTGATTCAAAAAGCAGATATCTGGATCGCGGAACAGGAGATCAAAAAGCAGTTGTTCCCGGATGCCAACCTGAAGGTAAAAATATACGAGAAATTTGAACTTTCTTCCCAGTACAATCCGGAAAAACTGATGGACATTTACAAGGAAAGCATTCTGGAAGAATTCCGGGAATACAGCCATATCCAGTACAATGCCCTGAAGACGGCGAAGATCGAATACCCTGCGGAAAATGAAATGCTGATAACGATGGAGGATACGGTGCTGAACCGCAGCATGGAAGGTGAGATATTACAGATTTTGGAGAAAATCCTGGTGGAACGCTGTGGATTTTCCGTGAAGATTCACGCCGCCTATGTGGAAAAAGAGACCGGAAGATTCAAGGAGGAAGAGGAAGCCAAGATCCGCCTGAAGGTAGATGCCATCTACAGCCGCACCAGAGGCAGAAATGAAGAGACTGCGGACAACACGGCACCTGCACAGAACGGAGAGCAGGAAAATACCCAGAGCCCGGAGGCGAAAAAGTCAGACGATTCCGGCAAGGCAAAAAGCGAACCGACAGGTGGCGTAACCAAGAGTTTCCAGGGTGGCGGTCGTGGCGAATTCAAGCGTGGAGAGTTCAAAAAAGGAGAGTTTCGTAAGGGGGGCAATTTTGAAAAGGGCGCCCTGAAGAGATCAGACAATCCCGATGTGATCTACGGCAGAGATTTTGAAGATGAAGCCATGAAGATCGAGGAACTGATCGGCGAGATGGGTGAAGTGACCATCCGCGGAAAAGTACTGTCCGTGGATACCAGGGATATTAAGAACGAGAAGACCATCATTATCTTCAATATGTCTGATTTTACCGATACCATGACCATCAAGATGTTCGTACGTACCGAACAGGTGAAGGAAGTGACCGGGGATATCAAACCGGGAGCTTTCTTAAAAGTCAAGGGTATCTGTATGATGGATAAGTTCGACCATGAACTTGCCATCGGCTCCATCGCGGGAATCAAGAAGATCCCTGATTTTACCAATACGAGAATGGATACTTCCGCCAGAAAACGTGTGGAGCTGCACTGCCATACCAAAATGAGTGATATGGACGGTGTCTCCGAGGCAAAAGATATCGTAAAACGTGCCTATAAATGGGGGCATCGTGCCATTGCCATCACAGATCACGGCGTGGTACAGAGTTTCACCGATGCCAATCATGTCTGGGACGATCTGTGGAAGGCGGAAAAGGGCAAACGTAAGGAAGCCGGAGATGAAAATCCGGACAAGCAGGATTTCTTTAAGATCATTTACGGTGTGGAGGCCTATCTGGTGGATGATCTGAAGGAAATCGTGACCAATGATAAGGGGCAGAGTCTGCATGAGGACTATGTGGTATTTGATATCGAGACCACGGGATTCTCCCCGGTGAATAACCGGATCATCGAGATCGGTGCGGTGAAGGTGTCCGGCGGCGAGATCGTGGATCGGTTCTCCACCTTTGTCAATCCGGATGTGCCCATTCCTTTTGAAATCGAGAAGCTGACCAGTATCCGGGACGAGGATGTCATGGACTCTCCGCAGATCGATGTGATCCTGCCGCAATTTTTGCAGTTCTGTGAGGGCTGTATCATGGTGGCACACAATGCCAGCTTCGATATGAGCTTTCTCATGGAGAACTGCAGAAGACTGGGATATCCGCAGGAGTTCACTTATGTGGATACAGTGGGCATCTCCAGAGTACTGTTAAAAAATCAGTCGAAGCACACGCTGGATGCGGTGGCGAAGACATTGGGGATATCTCTGGAGAATCACCACAGAGCCGTGGATGATGCAGAGTGTACGGCACATATTTTTGTGAAATTTATTAAAATGCTGGAAGAGCAGGACATTCATAATCTGACGGAAGTCAATGCACTGGGAGCCTCCAGTGTGGACGCTGTGAAGAAGATGCCTTCCTACCATGCCATTATTTTAGCGAAAAATGATCTGGGGCGCATTAACCTCTACCGGCTGGTGTCCCAGTCCCATCTGACGTATTTTAACAAACATCCCAGGATTCCCAAGAGTCTGGTGATGAAGTACAGAGAAGGACTGATCCTCGGAAGTGCCTGTGAGGCGGGAGAACTGTACCGGGCATTGCTTGACGGGCAGTCGGATGCGCAGATTGCAAGACTGGTGAAATTCTACGATTACTTAGAGATCCAGCCCTGCGGCAATAATAAGTTCATGATCGCTTCGGAGCGTGTGCGGAATGTGAATTCCATCGAGGATATTCAGAACATCAACCGTAAGATCGTGGAGCTGGGAGAGCAGTTCCATAAGCCGGTAGTCGCAACCTGCGATGTGCATTTCCTGGATCCCGAGGATGAGATCTACCGCCGTATTATCATGGCGGGCCGGGGCTTCGACGATGCGGACGATCAGGCACCGCTGTATTTACATACCACGGAGGAGATGCTGGAAGAGTTCTCCTACCTGGGCAGTGATAAGGCGGAAGAGATTGTCATTACCAATACGAATATGATCGCCGATATGATCGAGACCATTGCCCCGGTGCGTCCGGACAAATGTCCCCCGGTCATCCCGGACAGTGATAAGACCCTGACGGAGATCTGTTACAACAGAGCCCATGAGATCTACGGTCCGGATCTGCCCCAAATCGTAGAAGCAAGACTGGAGAAAGAACTGAACTCCATTATTAAAAACGGATTCGCCGTAATGTATATCATTGCGCAGAAACTGGTATGGAAGTCGGTGGAGGACGGTTATCTGGTAGGTTCCCGTGGATCCGTAGGAAGCTCCTTCGTGGCGACCATGGCGGGAATTACGGAGGTCAATCCCTTAAGTCCTCATTATTATTGCAGCAAGTGCCATTATGTGGATTTCGACAGTGATGAGGTCAAGGCCTACGCCGGTAAGGCGGGAATCGATATGCCGGACAAGGTCTGTCCGGTGTGCGGAGAGAAGCTGCATAAGGACGGATTCGATATTCCTTTCGAGACATTCCTGGGATTCAAGGGAGACAAGGAGCCGGATATCGACCTGAACTTCTCCGGTGAGTACCAGTCCAAGGCCCATAAATATACGGAGGTTATCTTCGGCGCGGGTCAGACCTTCCGTGCCGGAACCATTGCAACCCTGGCGGATAAGACAGCCTTCGGTTATGTGAAGAATTATTTTGAAGAGCGTGGCATTCATAAACGGACCAGTGAGATCGACCGTATTGCCTCGGGATGTACCGGTGTACGACGTAGTACCGGTCAGCACCCGGGCGGAATTGTCGTATTGCCCCTGGGGCAGGATATCAACTCCTTTACCCCGGTGCAGCATCCTGCAAATGATATGACTACGGATACCATAACGACACACTTTGATTATCATTCCATCGACCACAACCTGTTGAAGCTGGATATTCTGGGACACGATGATCCTACCATGATCCGTATGCTGCAGGATCTGACGGGGAGAGATCCTCTGACGATCCCCTTGGATGGGCAGGATGTTATGAGTCTGTTCCAAAACACGGATGCGCTGGGCATCACTCCGGAACAGATCGGCGGGACGAAATTAGGAGCATTAGGTATTCCGGAGTTTGGTACGGACTTCGCTATGCAGATGGTTATCGATGCCAAGCCAAAGGCATTTTCCGATCTGGTACGTATCTCCGGACTGTCCCACGGTACCAACGTATGGCTGGGCAACGCACAGGACCTGATCATGAGCGGTGTGGCGACCATTTCCACGGCAATCTGTACCCGTGACGATATTATGCTGTATCTGATCCAGATGGGGGTAGAATCGGAGAAATCCTTCAAGATCATGGAGGCAGTACGTAAGGGGATGGTGGCAAAGGGAAAATGTGCCATGTGGGAAGAGTGGAAGGAAGATATGCTGGCGCATAACGTCCCCCAGTGGTATATCGAATCCTGTCAGAAAATCGAGTATATGTTCCCGAAGGCCCATGCGGCGGCGTACGTTATGATGGCATGGCGTATCGCTTACTGTAAGATTCATTATCCCTTAGCTTATTACGGAGCGTTTTTCAGTATCCGTGCCAAGGCATTCTCGTATGAGATCATGTGCCAGGGACAGAAGCATTTAGAGAGTATCATGGCTGATTACAAAAAGAGGCAAGATACCTTATCTAATAAGGAAAAAGATGCTATGGGTGATATGCGTATCGTGCAGGAGATGTATGCAAGAGGTTTCGAGTTCGAACCCATCGACATCTTCCGGGCACAGTCCAGATCCTTCCAGATCGTGGACGGGAAACTTATGCCTTCCCTGAACAGCATTGACGGACTGGGAGAGAAGGCGGCGGATGCCATCGTTGAGGCGGCAAAAGACGGTCCTTTCCTCTCAAAAGATGATTTTCGTCAGAGAACTAAGGTTTCCAAGACGATAATTGACCTTATGGATTCGTTAGGATTGTTGGGAGACCTGCCGGAGTCCAACCAGATCAGTATTTTTGACCTGGTGTAACAGTTCAGCCATACCATGACGAATGCACGGCGTGGACGCTTGCGTACAAAGCAGTGCATTTGACATGGTATGAGCGGAGCGCCCGATCCATGAAGCAAAAGATGAGCCGCTCAAAATTTTTTAAAAAACCTCTTGCATTTTTTCGACAACTCGATTATACTATGCAAGTACTGCTTTTGTGGCTGATTGGTCAAGCGGTTAAGACGTCGCCCTCTCACGGCGAAAACAGGGGTTCGATTCCCCTATCAGCTGCTTTTTGAAAATTGTAGAAATTTTTCAAAAAATACTTGCAATTTTCAAATGAATGTATTATACTGAACAAGGTTCGTAAGTAACCTATGGCTGATTGGTCAAGCGGTTAAGACGTCGCCCTCTCACGGCGAAAACAGGGGTTCGATTCCCCTATCAGCTGCTTATTCTTTGAATAGAATAGTCCAACCCTGAAAAGTGTCGAAGAGCAGAAATGATTGCTTTTTGGCTCTTTTTTATTGCAAATTTCAGAAAATCTTCTTGCCATTCCCATTTTTTTGTTGTATAGTGGTTCACGATTACTCAAATCATGGGGAAAATGCGGCAAAGAGGCGGGAACCGAAAGCCGTATATCCGCGAAAACGGATGGATGGGAGCATATATGGCAAAATATTTAGTAATTGTAGAGTCACCGGCGAAGGTGAAGACAATCAAAAAGTTTTTGGGAGCGAATTACGAAGTCATGGCGAGCCAGGGGCATGTGAGGGACCTGCCCAAGAGTCAGTTAGGAATTGACGTCGAGCATGACTATGAACCGAAATACATTACGATCCGCGGTAAGGGAGATCTGCTGGCATCCTTGCGTAAGGAAGTGAAGAAGGCAGAGAAGATCTACCTCGCAACCGACCCGGACCGTGAGGGAGAAGCCATTTCCTGGCATTTATACTATGCCTTGAAACTGGAAGATAAAAAAGTATATCGTATCACTTTTAACGAGATTACAAAAAGTGCGGTGAAGGAATCCTTAAAGCATGCCAGAGAGATCGACATGAACCTGGTAGATGCCCAGCAGGCGAGACGTGTGTTAGACCGCGTGGTAGGCTATCGGATCTCCCCGATTCTGTGGGCGAAGATCAAGAGAGGCTTAAGTGCCGGCCGCGTGCAGTCTGTGGCTTTGCGAATCATCTGTGACAGAGAGGATGAGATCAATGCATTCATTCCGGAGGAGTACTGGTCCCTGGAGGTGAATCTGAAAGTAAAGGGCGAGAAAAAGCCCATCTGCGCAAAATATTTCGGAACTACGGAGAAAAAGCAGGGGATCGGCAGCAAGGAAGAAGCCGATGAGATCATGAATTCCCTGAAAGATGCCAAATACGAAGTGAAGGAGGTCCGCCACGGTGAGCGCGTGAAGAAGGCGCCCCTTCCCTTTACCACCTCCACCTTACAGCAGGAAGCCAGCAAGGTGTTGAATTTCTCCACACAGAAGACCATGCGCCTGGCACAGCAGTTGTACGAAGGCGTGGACATCAAGGGAGAGGGCACCGTAGGTCTGATTACCTACTTACGTACTGATTCCACCCGTGTATCCGAAGAAGCGGAAGCACAGGCAGCAGAATTTATCGATGCCCATTACGGTGAAGAGTACAAGAACGCCGCAAATACAGACAAAAAGAACGGACAGAAGATCCAGGATGCCCACGAAGCCATCCGCCCTACGGATTTAAACCGTATGCCTATAGCCATCAAAGAGCAGCTTCCAAGAGACTTATTCAGACTGTATCAGCTGATCTGGAAGCGTTTTGTGGCAAGTCGTATGAGTGCGGCACAGTATGATACCACCTCTGTAAAGATCCAGGCAAAGGACCGGATTTTCACTCTGGCAGCATCAAAAATGCGCTTTGACGGTTTTATGAGTGTCTATACCCAGGAGGAAGATAAGGATGAGGAAAATGTACTGGGCGGCAACCTGGATGAGAACAGTGTACTGGAATTTTTAAATTTTGATCCGAAGCAGCACTTTACCCAGCCTCCCGCACATTATACAGAGGCAAGTCTGGTCCGTGCCCTGGAAGAACTGGGCATCGGACGTCCCAGTACCTATGCACCTACCATCACCACGATCCTTGCAAGAAGATATATTACCAAGGAGAATCGGAACATCTACGTGACAGAGTTGGGTGAAGTGGTCAACAATATGATGAAAGAAGCCTTCCCCGCCATTGTGGATGTAAACTTTACAGCCAATATGGAGACCTTATTGGATGGTGTGGAAGAAGGCACCGTGAAGTGGAAGACTATTGTGGAGAACTTCTATCCGGACCTGGATGCAGCAGTGAAAAATGCTGAGAAAGATCTGGCAGAGGTGACGATTGCGGATGAAGAATCCGACGAAGTCTGTGAACTGTGCGGCAGACGTATGGTGATCAAATACGGACCTCACGGCAGATTCCTGGCATGTCCCGGATTCCCGGAGTGCCGCAATACCAAGCCTTATTTCGAGAAGATTGGCGTGGCATGCCCCAAGTGCGGCAAGGATATTGTCATGAAGAAGACCAAGAAGGGCAGAAGATATTACGGCTGTATCGATAATCCGGAATGCGATTTCATGGTATGGCAGAAGCCTTCGGGAGAGAAATGTCCCCGTTGCGGCAAGCTGCTGTTGGAAAAAGGTAACAAACTGGTCTGCATGGACGAACAATGCGGTTATGTGAAAAATAAACCGACGGAAGAGAAGTAGTTTTATATACTGTCAGAATTTTCTCATAAATTAGCGCTATTTCCATTGTAATCTGAAATTACATGTGCTACAATGTGCATAACATCTTGTAGTTTCGTAGTATGTGTAAACGGAGGAAGATAGATGAGCAGCGTACAATTGTTGGACAAAACACGTAAGATCGGTAAATTGTTACACAATAACAACTCCAGCAAAGTGGTATTCAGCGATATCTGTAAGGTAATGCGAGAGATCCTGAATTCCAATGTACTGGTAATCAGCAGAAAGGGTAAAGTCTTAGGCGTTGGAAAATCCGACGGGATCGAACCCATCACTGAACTTTTGGATGATAATATCGGCGGATTCATTGATCCCATGCTGAATGAGAGACTGTTAGGCGTATTATCCACGAAGGAGAACGTTAATCTGGAGACTCTTGGTTTCGAGAATATCGACACGAGAAAGTTTCAGGCAATTATCACACCCATCGAGATCGCAGGAGAGAGACTGGGAACGCTTTTCATTTACAAGTGTAATGAACAGTATGATATCGATGATATTATTCTCTGCGAGTACGGAACTACAGTAGTGGGACTGGAAATGCTCCGGGCAGTGAACGAAGAGAGTGCGGAAGAGAGTCGTAAGGTAGCAGTTGTGAAATCCGCAGTCAGCACCCTGTCGTTCTCGGAAATGGAAGCCATTACCCATATTTTCGACGAATTAAACGGTATGGAAGGAATCCTGGTAGCCAGTAAGATTGCCGACAGAGTCGGTATTACCAGATCCGTCATTGTCAATGCCTTAAGGAAGTTTGAAAGTGCCGGCGTTATCGAGTCCAGGTCCTCCGGCATGAAGGGAACGTATATCAAGGTATTGAACGATGCCGTGTTTGATGAGATCGAAGAATTAAAGCGTCAGAACGGCAGAAATTAAGCAAAAAATACAAAAATAGCGACAAATTAGGGAGAAGAGACTATTGCGAAAAATGGTCTCTTCTCTTATTTTAGTATTGTGTTTTTGTCGAAATACTTTATAATAAAGTAGAGTAGGTATGGTAGAAGCGGTTTCTATGCGATTTTATCGATTTTCTAAGAAACAGCAGAATGTGAGGTAGTATGATACAGACAAACGCGTTTGATTATGTCAATGTTTTGAATCGTGCAGCGGATGCTGCATGGCAGCGCAACGAAGCGATTTCCAATAATATTGCAAATGTGGATACCCCGGGCTACAAGAGACAGGATGTGGCATTTGAATCAGTACTGCAGAAGGCACTTGGGAACAACTGGTATGAATCCATGGACGAGAAGGTGAGCAATATTAACTTAAGCAGGCTTCGTGGCAGAGCGTATGTGGATTATGCCAATTATTCCTACCGCCTGGACGGCAATAATGTGGATATTGAGAACGAAAATGTAATGCTGGCGGAGAATCAGTTAAAATATCAGGGATTGATCAGTAGTATTAATCAGGAATTTACCAATTTACAGACAGTGATGAAGTGAGGAATAGCGTATGAGTATGTTTTCAGCATTTGATGTTACGGCGTCGGGACTTACCGCACAGAGACTGCGTATGGATGTGATCTCTGAAAACGTTGCCAATGCCAATACCACGAGAACCGAAGATGGTACCCCTTACCGCCGCAAGATCGTTACTTTTCAGCAGAAGAATCAGCAGCAGACTTTCAGCCAGGTGTTCCATGATGTGAAGAGCAGCTATACCGGCAGCGGTGTTAAGGTGAGCCAGATCTTCGAGGACACCACAACGGAGATGAATATGGTGTATGATCCTTCCCATCCGGATGCGGATGAGAACGGTTATGTGACCTATCCCAACGTGAATATTATCACCGAGATGACAGACCTGATCGATGCCAGCAGATCCTACGAGGCGAACTCTACGGCATTTAATGCCAGCAAGTCCATGGCACTTAAGGGTCTTGAGATCGGTCAGTAATCTGACGGATCCCTTAGGCGGCTGCCGGATACAAAAGCCGCAATACATGTAAGGAAGGACATGGTTTATTAAAATGGATATTTCCGCAATTACCGCTTTGAATAGTGTAAATGGTACCGCCAGTGTATCTCCCACCTCTTTGACCGGAATGCTGGCAGAGAAGGAGAAAAAGGCAGAGGGCACAATGTTCGAAGCTTTTCTGAATACAGCTATTGACAACGTAAAGACAACCAACAGCTATCTCTCGGATGCCGAGAATGAGAAGATCCGTTTTGCACTGGGTGAGACGGACAACACTCATGATCTTACCATTGCCATGGAGAAGGCATCTACCGCACTGCAGTATACGGTAGCTATCCGCGATAAGGTGATGGAGGCATACAAGGAACTGATGCAGATCCAGATCTGATCAGGCAGAAGTTAATCTTGACATAAGAGGAGAGAGCTGCAATGGCAGACAGATTAAAAGAAATACCTGCAAAAATACTGGAATGGTGGAACAAGTTCACGACCAGACAGAAGAGCATCATTATCGGAGCTGCTGCGGTCGTGATTTTCGCATTTGCGATCATCATGTACGTCATGACCAAACCACAGTATGTCCGGCTGATCACCTGTGAGACCACCGCACAGGCGTCAGAGATCATATCCACTCTGGATAGCGCGGGGATCGGACACAGAGAATCCAATGATGGACTGAAGATCGATGTAGAGAGCAGCAAACAGAGTGCGGCAAATCTGGCACTCGGATCTGCGGGATACATGCCGGATGAATTGAAACTGAGCGATTATCTGGGCAACAGTATGTCTACGACTGCTACTGACAAGGAGAGACTTTACAATTCCTATCTGGAAAAATACATCACCCAGACCATAGAGGCACAGAGTGCCGTAAAATCCGCTAAAGTGCATTTGAGCTTTCCAAAGGATAACGGAACGCTGGCAGCACAGAAGGAAGAGGCTTCTGCGTTCATTCAGCTGGAACTGGACGGAACCTTTACTTCCTCCAATGCGGCAGCACTGGCAAAATGTGTGGCTACCTGGCTGCGAAATGACACTACGGCGAATATTACGATTATGGATACAGATTCCAACCTGCTGTTTGCAGGCGGGGATGATTACAGCTCCGCGGGTATTGCCAATTCCATGCAGGAATTGCAGAATCAGGCGGAGTCTATGATCGCCAATCAGGTAAAAAAAGTGCTGCTGGGAACCAAGCAGTATAACGATGCGGCAGTTACCAGCCATCTGAGCATGGATTTCTCCGATTACGAAGAGACCGTAAAAGAATATTATGCGAACTCCGACAGAACCGAGGGTATGCTTTCTCATGAGGAGACCTATGAGAGTGAGAATACCAATGACGGCGGCGGAGTACCCGGTACTACCTCCAACGGCGAGAGCGGTAATACCACCTATGTATCACCGGACAGCAATAACAGCTCTTCGTCCACTTCCGAGACGAGCAGAGATTACCTGCCCAACGAGTCTATTACGAACACCATAACTCCGGCAGGGGGAATCAATTATACGAATTCTTCCATCTCTATTGCGGCCATCACTTACCGGGAGGTCCATTACGAGGATGTGAAGAGACAGGGACTTTTGGATGGCGCAACATGGGACGAATACAAATCCCAGAACAGTGCAGACAAAAAGATCGATGTGGATCAGGATATGTACAGCCTGGTAGCAAATGCCACCGGCATCAGCGAAGATAAAATTACGATCATTGCTTATGAAAGCCCGATCTTTTATGACAAGGAGAGTAAGCCTGTCAGTGTACAGAACATACTCAGCATAGTAATGTTAGTACTGATCCTCGGACTGTTAGCCTTTGTGGTACTGCACAGCATGCGCACCAGACAGGCAGTACCGCAGGAAGAGGAAGTATCTGTGGAGAATATGCTGCAATCCACTCCTGAGTCGGAACTGGAAGATATCGATGTGGAATCCAAATCCGAGACACGTAAGATGATCGAGAAATTCGTAGATGAGAATCCGGAATCCGCAGCAGCATTATTGCGTAACTGGCTGAACGAGGACTGGAACTAAGAAACGGAGTAACTATGGCAAGGACAAAAGCAGAAGGCGGAATATCAGGATTGCAGAAAGCGGCAATCCTTCTGATCGCATTGGGACCGGAGAGATCCGCCGGGATTTTTAAACACTTAAAAGAGGAAGAAATCGAGGAACTGACCCTGGAGATTGCCAATACCCGAAGCGTAACTCCCCAGGTGAAGGAAGAAGTGATCAACGAATTTTATGAAGTTTGTCTGGCACAGCAGTATATTGCCGAGGGTGGTATCAACTATGCGAAGGAACTGTTAGAGAAGGCACTGGGCACCGACAAGGCAATGGATGTTATCGGTAAGCTGACTGCGTCTTTGCAGGTGAAGCCTTTCGAATTTGTGCGTAAGACCGATGCCAGCCAGCTGATCAACTTCATTCAGGATGAGCATCCGCAGACCATAGCCCTGATCCTGTCCTATCTGTCTCCCAGTCAGGCAGCGCTGATCATCTCTGCACTTCCTCCCGACAGTCAGGCGGAAGTGGCAAGACGTATCGCCGTTATGGATCGTACCAGTCCCGATGTCATCAAAGAAGTGGAAAAGGTACTGGAATCCAAGCTGGCAAGTCTGGTGAATCAGGACTACACCATTATCGGTGGTGTCGATGCAGTGGTAGATATTCTGAATACGGTAGACCGCGGTACCGAGAAGCATATCATGGAGACATTGGAGATCGAGGAACCGGAGTTGGCAGACGAGATCCGCAAGAAGATGTTCGTATTCGAGGATATCCTTCTGTTAGACGACAAAGCGATACAGCGTGTGCTGCGTGACGTGGACAATAACGATCTGGCAGTGGCACTGAAGGGTGCCAACGAACAGGTACAGAATGCGATCTTCAATAACCTGTCCAAGCGTCTGGTGGTTATGATCAAGGAAGATATGGAATTCATGGGACCTGTCCGTATGAAGGATGTAGAGGAAGCACAGCAGAAGATCGTCAATATTATCCGTAAGCTGGAGGATTCCGGTGAGATCATCATTTCCAGAGGCGGAGGTGACGAGATCGTTGTCTAGTAATCTGTTAAAACGTGGATTTACCAAGCTTTCGGAAGACGATACCAGAGTGATCAATACCAATGATTTGGTGGCAAAGCGGATTCAGGAACTGTCTGCAAAAATGCAGCAGACAAAAACGGTGGGCTTTGTCTCCGGTCTTGCGGCAGATAAAGTGGATGCCCTGGTGGCAGATACGGAAGAGCCCGAAGTGGAACCGCAGAACTGTGGGAATGTGATCAAGGCAGGAGAAGATTTACAGAAGCTGCGGGAAGATGCTGAAGCACAGGCTGCGCAGATCGTAGAGGAGGCAAAGACTCAGGCGGAAAGCATTTTACAGGACGCAAGGGCACAGGCGGAGTCCGAGAAGCAGGCGGTGTTAGAACAGGCAAGGAAACAGGGACTGGCCGAAGCACAGGCACAGGCAGACCGCATACAGACACAGAGGGAAGCTGAGTACAGGGAAAAGACAGCCGGACTGGATGCGGAATATCAGAAAATGATAGATGAACTGGAACCGAAGTTCGTAGATACCATCACCGGTATTTACGAGCATATTTTTCATGTAGATCTGCATTCTTACAGAGAGGTTCTGTGTTATCTGATCTCTACAACCATGAGAAATACAGAGGATAACAAGAGTTTTCTGATACATGTGTCCAAGGAAGATTACCCCTATGTCAGCATGCAGAAAAAGCAGATTACTGCCCAGGCAGCGTCACCGAATGCATCCGTGGAGATCATAGAAGACATGACGCTGGGCAAGGGAGAATGCCTGATCGAGACAGAGGGCGGTATTTTTGACTGCGGGCTGGGAACACAGCTTGCAGAGTTGCGTCAGAAATTAAAATTGCTATCTTACGAAGGCTGATAAATGGTCATAAAGAACATTAATTTTGAAAAATATAATAAAGTAGCGGATAAAACCTTCTACCGGAAGCTCGGAAAAGTAGTGAATGTGGTGGGACTGACCATAGAATCCGCAGGGCCGGATTCTAAGCTGGGAGATTTGTGCAGGATTCTCCCGGAGGCGGAAGGAACGAAGCCGATCATGGCAGAAGTGGTGGGCTTTCGTGACAAAAAGACCCTGCTCATGCCCTATGATTCCGTGGATGGTATCGGACTGGGCTGCGTGGTGGAGAATACGGACGCACCTCTGAAGGTGACAGTAAGCGACAAGCTGCTTGGTAAGACGGTAAACGGACTGGGCATTCCCATTGATGGAGAGAACATTAACGGAGCTGCTTATCCTGTGGAAGCGGCACCGCCGGATCCTATGTCCAGAGAGATCATTGATCAGGTGCTCCCCCTGGGGGTAAAGGCGGTGGATGGTATGATCACTGTCGGCAAGGGGCAGAGAATCGGTATTTTCGCCGGCTCCGGTGTTGGAAAGTCTACGTTGATGGGTATGTTTGCCAGAAATACCAAGGCAGACATCAATGTCATTGCGCTGATCGGCGAGCGTGGCAGAGAGGTCCGGGAATTCATAGAGAGAGACTTAGGCGAGGAAGGTATGCGCAGATCAGTGGTAGTCGTGGCGACTTCCGACAGACCGGCGCTGGAACGTAATAAGGCGGCGAAGACAGCTACCGCTATCGCAGAATATTTCAGAGATCAGGGGAAGGATGTTCTTCTGATGATGGACTCACTGACCAGATTTTCCATGGCACAGAGAGAGATCGGACTGGCCAGCGGAGAACCGCCGGTGACCAGGGGATATCCCCCCAGTGTGTATTCCGAGATGCCGAAGCTTTTAGAGCGCGCCGGAAGAGCGTCGGTCGGGTCCATCACCGGTCTGTATACCGTTTTGGTAGACGGCGATGATTTCAACGAACCGATCACGGATACGGCGCGAAGTATTTTAGATGGTCATATTATGTTAGACAGAAAACTGGGACATAAAAACCATTATCCGGCGATTGATATTTTACAGAGTATTTCCAGATGCATGAGTCAGATCGCTACCAGGGAACATAAGCAGGCAGCCAATAAGCTCAAAAATGTACTGGCAACCTATAATGAAGCGGAAGACCTGATTAACATCGGTGCTTATAAAAAGGGCAGCAATCCTAACATTGACTATGCAATCTCCCGGATCGATGCCGTGAACGGCTTCCTGTGCCAGGGCACAGAAGAAAAGTTTACCTTTGAAGAGACGGTGCAGATGTTAGAAGACCTATTTGCGGATCAGGGGTGAGATAAATGGCAAAGTTCAGATACTCCCTGCAGAACATTCTGAATATCAAAGAAAAAATGGAAACTCAGGCAAAGCAGGAATTCGGAACGGCGCAGGCGGCATTAAATGTGGAAATCGAACATTTGGAACGGCTGAAAGCACGCAGAAGAGAGTACGAAGCACAGTCTGCGGGTCTCTTAAATGGAAAACTGGATCTGCGTGCCATTGAAGAGAACAAAGAAGCACTGCTTAAAATGGACAGTATTGTGGCGACGCAGACAATCCGGGTGGAAAAGGCCAAAGAAAATGTGGAGGCTGCCAGAGAACGTATGGCAGAAGCCATGAAAGAGAGAAAAATGCATGAGACACTGCGGGAAAAGGCCTTCGAGACATTTTTACAGGAAGAGAATCATGCGGAAAGCAAGGCAATCGATGAATTGACCAGTTATACCTACGGGCAGAAGACCAGGCAGGCGTAAACGAGACAACAGGAGAATTTAAATGGCAAGAGAAAAGACTCCGGAAGAACAGACAACGGATAACGAGAGAAAACAGCTGGCGGAAGAAAAGAAAAAACTGAAAAAAGAGCAGCAGGCGCAGCGTAAAGAAGCAAAACGCCGGGCAAAAGAGATCGCAAAGCAGGAAGATGCTTTAGACGACGGGAGCGAAGGTAGCAGCCTGCTTACGTTCGGTGCAACCATATTGATCGTAATTCTGTGGATTGCTGTGATCTGTGCAGTCATCAAGCTGGATATCGGCGGATTCGGAAGCTCCGTGGTGACACCTATTTTAAAGGATGTTCCGGTGCTTAACAGAATCCTTCCCGGCAATTCCATTACGGAGACTACGGATGGAAGCGCCTACGGTGGCTATACCAGCTTACAGGATGCAGTGGATCAGATCAAGAGTCTGGAGTTACAGTTAGAGCAGTCACAGACAGCATCCGCAGCCAAAGATGAGGAATTGGATCAGCTGAAAGCCGAAGTCTTACGACTGAAAGAATTTGAGAATCAGCAGGTGGAATTCCAGCGTATCCAAAAGGAATTCTATGACGAAGTAGTCTATTCCGACAAGGGACCGGGTGCGGAAGAGTATAAGAAATATTATGAATCCATGGATCCTGCAACCGCAGAATATATCTATAAGCAGGTAGTAACCCAGCTGCAGGAGAGTAAAGAAGTGCAGGATTATGCAGCGGCATATTCGTCCATGAAGCCGAAGCAGGCAGCGGCCATTTTTGAAAAGATGACCAACAATCTGGATCTGGCGGCACGGATACTGAAGGTAATGAGTGCAGATGACAGAGGTGCTATTTTAGGCGCTATGGATTCTGAAGTGGCAGCAAAGATCACAAAAATTATGGATCCGGAATCTTAAGAAATTAAGCGAAAGCTCCGATAAATAATTTGTAGTATAATTACAGGTCAAATTACCTGACAAAGGGAAAGGATGACTTGGGAAGGGAGGAAAAATGGCAGGAACGACAATCAAGGGCGTAGGTAACGGCAGCAATGTACAGATTTCGGATCTGACGACAGCAGCAAAGCAGAATGCGGGAACCAGCTTCCAGGCAGTATGGAATAAGACCCAGAGCAGTGCCCAGACAGCAAACGCGAGCACGAATAACCGTAACCGTACAGATCACAGTGATGTCAGAAGAGGTGATTCCTTAAAAAACGGCGACAGACAGCGGGACAATCTCGTGCATGCTTCTGATGACAAGGGAATGGACACCGGGAAGAAAGATGTAAAGGATCTGGAGAAAGCACAGGAAGTGCTGGGAACTATTGCACAGAATCTGATTGAACAGATCACCGAGACTTTTTCCATCAGCGAAGAAGAATTGCAGGGAGTTATGGATGATCTGGGAATGACTAAGATGGATCTGACAGATCCCGCAAGCTTAAATGAACTTCTCATGAACATCAGCGGCGCACAGGATTCTTTCGCACTGCTCACAGATGAGAATCTGTACGGCAATGTAAAGGGAATCATGGATCTGCAGAAAGAACTTGTGGGACAGGCACAGGAAGAATTACACCTGAACCCGGAGGAATGGCAGCAGACGGTTGCCGGGATCGCACAGGAGACTGCGGCAGAGCCGGTGATCAGCGTAGAAACGGAAGAAGAGCCTGCAGCAGAGTTGGATACGAATCTTACGGATGATGTGACCGGTACAGTAGTACAGGAGTCCGCAGCAGAGACGGAAAACAGGGTACAGAATGCACAGCAGCAGAAGTCGGAGAATTCCGGTGAGAAGCAGGAACATGCGGCGAACGGCGAACATGGCAATCTTATGTTACAGAATCTGAAGGAAGGCAATTTCCTCACACAGTTACAGCAGACAGCACAGACTGAGGAAGCAAGACTGGCAGACACACAGGATATCATGCGTCAGATCATGGATTACATGAAAGTATCCGTAAAGCCGGACAGCTCTGATCTGGAAATGCAGCTGCATCCGCAGAGCCTGGGAACATTGCATATTCAGATGGCAGCCAGGAACGGTGTGGTCACGGCAAATTTCATCACAGAAAATGAGACGGTTAAGGCAGCACTGGAGAGCCAGATGGTTCAGCTGAAGGAAAACTTCGCAGAGCAGGGCATTAAAGTGGAAGCCATCGAAGTTACAGTACAGACCCACCAGTTCGAACAGAACCTGGAGCAGGGCAGAGATGGCGGCAGCAACCGGGAGTCAGAAGCCGGTGTAGGCAGAAGGCGTACCCGCAGGATCAACCTGAATGCAGCATTTACAGAGGAAGAGCCACAGACCGAAGAAGACCGGATCGCAGCAGACATGATGTCAGCAAACGGCAATACGGTGGATTTCACCGCATAAGACACAAATAAAAAAACGAAAGGAGAAAAGAAATGGCATTAGTTGCACCCGTAGAAAACGGCAAGATCGTAGAAACCGCATCACAGACTTCTGTGAAAAATTCTAAAAAATCAAGCAATAACGGGATGGACAAAGAAGCATTTTTACAGCTTCTGGTAGCACAGATGAAGTACCAGGATCCCCTGGAACCCACCTCCAACACCGAGTACATATCCCAGTACGCACAGTTCTCACAGGTAGAGCAGATGCAGAATATGTCCAGCAGCATGGACTTGCAGAGAGCAAGCTCGCTGGTAGGCAAGGAGGTCTATATCAAGACCACCACATCCTCCGGAGATACCAAACTGGTACAGGGCAGAGTAGATTATGTGTCCTATGAGAACAACAAAGCATACCTCTACATCAATGAACAGAAGTACTCCATCGATGATCTGGATTCTGTAGTGGATGCGGAATATCTGGATGCGTACAACAAAGCTTACAACTTCACTGTAAAGCTGAACAAACTTCCTAATGTAAATGGTATTGATTCCGGTGATGGTGAGACCATTGACGAGTTGGAGAAGGAATACAACGACATGAGTGATTATGAGAAATCCTTCCTGGCAAAAGATACCGTGAACAGCCTGAACAAGTACATCGAGAGAATGAAGGAGATTCGTGAGGCGGAAGAAAAGTAAGCGGCTGACGCAGAGGGGTGTTTGAATATGGATATTCAGAAAAACAGTTTTCTGTCCATTGATCAGCTGGCAAATCAGTACTTGAACAACAGTTGCAAGACCGTAAAAACAGCACAGGAAAATCTCGTATCCTTTCAGGAGATCCTGCAGAATAAAAGCAAAGAACAGTTGAAATTTTCCAAACATGCTACTGTACGGTTGGCAGACAGAGGCATTGAACTGACAGATGCACAGCTGGAACGCTTGAACGACGGAGCGCAAAAGGCGGGACAGAAGGGAATCAGGGATTCTCTGGTGATCGTGGATGACCTGGCATTTATTGTGAATGTACCCAATAAGACCGTAGTCACTGCGATGGACAGCAGAGAAACCGAAGAAAATGTATTTACAAATATTAACGGAGCCGTCATTATGTAGACCGGACCTTAACGGAGGTTACACTCTTTTGAATGACAGAGAAAGAGTACGGTTCCGAACACAGGAGGAACAAGCACTATGATGAGATCATTGTATTCTGGTGTAGCAGGACTGAAAACACACCAGACCAGAATGGACGTAATCGGTAATAATATTGCCAACGTCAATACAACAGCTTACAAATCCAGTTCCATGACTTTCAGCGAACTGATGAGCCAGACCACACAGAAGGCCAGCGGCGCCAACGCCACCACCGGTGTCGGCGGTACCAACGCCAAGCAGATCGGTCTGGGCGTTAAGGCAGGCGCTATCAACACTGCCATTACCACCCAGGGTTCCGCACAGTCTACCGGCAATCCTTTTGATATCATGATCACCGGCGACAATTTCTTCGTAGTCAGCAACGGTTCCGAGAAC
The DNA here is from genome assembly GCA_945929965.1 of uncultured Lachnospiraceae bacterium. Lineage (GTDB taxonomy): Bacteria > Bacillota > Clostridia > Lachnospirales > Lachnospiraceae > Acetatifactor. The sequence continues at coordinate 27,645 of CAMEOT010000016.1, read as the reverse complement.
TTCTTCACCAGAGACGGTTCATTCTATGTCGATGGTGCCGGCAACCTGGCAATGACCAGCACAGGTTACAATGTCATGGGTTGGGGTGTGGATGAGACCACCGGTAACATCAAGCAGGATACCGTAACCGCACTGCGTATCATGAGCGCAGCGAATATGACCTATCCCCCCGAGGCTACCACACAGGCAAATATCTCCGGAATTCTGGATCAGAATGACAAGGATGTTACCAGTGCCAACGGTAAGACTGTGAACCTGAACTTCTTCGACGCAAGAGGTTACAGCTACACTGCAAAGTTCACCTTTAAGCAGTCCGGCGGGGATAAGACTAATGAATACAGCCTGGAATTGAATAAGATTCTGGATTCCACCGGCAAGGAAATTGATATCTCGGGTATTACATTCGGAGAGCAGAATCTGGAACAGACCTTAAGCTCTAAACTTTCATTAAATACAGACTCCTATAAATGGGATGATGCTACAAAAACGTTACAGACAACGTCGACACCTCCGGAAACAGTAGCGGAGCTTGACAAAATATTTAATAACGGCGCACTCATAACCGATAAGGACAAAGCAGAAGAAGTACAAAAGAATCTGGATGCTATTGCCAAGGCATATGGTTATGAAGGTTCTACGGATGAATTCCTGAAACTGTATACCACAGGAACAAACGGTCAGATCACGGTTCAGGAAATGCTGGCAAATATGTCACAGAATATGACGGGTGACAATATTCTTCCGAAGACCAAGGACGAAGAACTTACTATGACCGGCAGAAAATTCGATGGTGCGAAGGTAGTATTCGATAAGGATAGTGGTAAATTGCAGAGTATCAATAACAGCACGACCAATCTTTCCACAACATTGAATTTCCCGGCTTCGATGGGTAACTTCTCCAATATCACCATCGACCTGTCCGAGTGTACCAACTACGACAATAAGGGTACCTCCACTGTCGGCGCTACCAGCGGTGATCTGGACGGACTGGGAACCGGACGTCGTTTGGGAGATATGATAGGTGTATCCATCCAGAAGGATGGTATGATCTACGCAAGCTATGACAACGGTATGACCAAACTGCTCGGTCAGATCGCTACCGCAGCATTTGCCAATGCTTCCGGTCTTGAAAAAGAAGGAGACAACCTCTACTCCGCAACCCTGAACTCCGGTGAGTTCGACGGTATCGGTGTAGATATCACCGCAGGCGGCGGATATATGTCCACCGGTCAGCTGGAGATGAGTAACGTGGATCTGTCTTCCGAGTTTACCGAGATGATCACTACACAGAGAGGTTTCCAGGCGAACAGCCGTATCATTACCGTATCCGATACACTGCTTGAGGAACTGACCAATCTGAAGCGTTAGTGTGTAACTATTCAGAGCCATGCAAATCGTGTCAATATGCATGTCGAATGCTTGTATTCGTAAGAACATTTGACATGATTTATATGGCAAAGTAACCACATGAGCAAAAAAGAAGCCTGGCAGAGGCGATTTTGCGAATGGGGTCCTGAATAGTTACAATAAGTTGAAATAATTTGACTGCATAAAGGGATAGGATAGAAACCTGTCCCTTTTGCGTATATAAAAGATCAAGGAAAAAAAGTACTATGCCATAACAGAAATCCTGCCAGATTCGGAAGGCAGAGAAGGAGGCAACAATATGATCGAAGTTACGAAGATCAATGGGGTCAAGGTATTGGTGAATCCGGACCTGATTGAACTGGTGGAAGAGACCCCGGATACGGTGCTGACACTGACTACCGGGAAGAAAATTATTGTAAAAGAAAGTAGACAAGAAATAAAAAATCTTGTAATATTATACAGAAAGGATATTTTTGCAAGATAATGCAGAATGTCAGGTGATTTAAGTGGATATAGCATCTTTAGCCGGTATATTGCTGGCATTATTCATGTTGGTATTTGGTATCATAAGTTCCGCAGGTGTGGGAGGATTCGGTGAATATCTGGATCCGGCCTCTGCAATTATCACCTTTGGCGGAGCCTTTTCCTGTACCCTCATGTCCATGAGTTTGCAGAACTACATAGCTGGATTGAAATCTTTCACACTGATCTTCAAAGCACCCGCACTGAATACTTCGAATATGATAGGCAAGATCATTGAACTTTCCAACGTAGCCCGTAAAGAAGGTCTGCTGTCTCTGGAAGAAGCAGCGGCAGATTTAGAGGAGCCGTTTCTTAAAAAAGGAATTCTTCTGATTGTAGACGGTACCGATCCCGAACTGGTACGTGCCATCATGGAGACGGAACTTGTCAGCGTAGAGGGCAGACACAAGGATACGATTGGTTTCTGGGATACACTGGCGGCCATGGGTCCTGCCTGGGGTATGATCGGTACCCTGATCGGTCTGGTAGATATGCTGTATCATATGGATGATCCGTCCACACTGGGACCTGCAATGGCAGTTGCATTGATCACGACTTTGTACGGATCTTTGCTTGCTAACTGGATCTGTACACCGATATCCAACAAATTAAAAGCGGATAATGCGGTAGAGATGCAGCAGAAGGAAGTTATGATCGAGGGCCTTTTGTCCATACAGGCAGGAGAGAATCCCCGTGTCATTGAAGAAAAGTTAAAATCGTTCCTTCCTCCGAAGGACAGAACAAGTGAAGATGGTGAAGAGGAAGCAGGGGGTGAAGCTTAATGGCAAAGCGTAAGCCAGAAGATCCACCGGCAGGATCACCGGCATGGATGGCAACGTTCAGTGACCTGATGAATTTGCTGCTGTGCTTCTTTGTCATGCTGTTTTCCATGTCATCTATTGATGCCAACAAATGGAATGAAATGGCTGCGGCAATGTCTAACAGTGCTTTCAGTATTTTTAACGCCGGCTCTACGGCCATCGGTGAAGGAATACTGATCAGTAACGGCGTCAGCCAATTGAACGATCTGGATGAATATATCAGTAATGCCGGAAGAAATGCAGACAGCGAGACGGATTCCGATAATTACGAAAAATATGAAAGTACAGCCGCTCTGGAAGAGGCTCTGAATGAGAAGAACCTGCAAAGTAATGAAGAACTTTCCGAGACGGTGCAGGAAGCAATAGATGAAAACAGTCTGGCAGATCAGGTCAGTGTATCTTTTACGGCGCAGTATGTACAGTTGTCCATGAAGGGAGCACTGTTATTCGATTCGGGCAGTGCCGCACTGAAGGATCAGTCCAAACCGGTACTGGATAAAGTGGGTGTGATTTTAGAGCGCTACGGCAGTGAGGCTGTGATTGAGATCGAGGGACATACGGATAACGTGCCCATCCACAGCTCAAAATTTGCGGATAACGAGGAACTGAGCAGTGCCAGAGCACTGTCGGTATTCTATTATCTGGTAGAGAATACCTCACTGGATCCTTCCAACTTAAGGCATGCAGGAATGGGAGACCGCACTCCGGTAGCCGATAACTCTACCGATGAAGGACGCAGCAAGAACAGACGTGTAGAGATCAGAATATATAATCCTTCCGCAACAAATTAATACGGAGAGGGAAAGGAAGCATAAAACGCATGAAGAAAAACCTGATGACAGTACTGATTCTGGCATTACTGATCGTAAATATCGTATTGACCAGTGTCATGCTGGTAAGTATTGTAGGCACCAATAAAAGGACCGCGCAGCTGGTGGATAATATTACTACAGCCATGAATCTGGAATTGACGGTACCCGGAGCAGAGAGTGCAGCAAATGTGTCTCTTACCGATACGGAAGTATATAACATTTCCGATACCATGACGATTCCGTTAAAGAGTGAGGCAGGTGCCAAGCAGGATTACATCATGTTCGATGTATCTCTGTCCATCAATAAGAAGAGCAAAGATTATAAGACCTACGGAAGCAGCGATACCTTGTCCGGTTATGAGAATCTGATCAAGGATGCCATTACGGCTACTGTCTCCGCACATACAGAAGAAGAGTGCAGTGAGGACATGGAAGGTCTGAAAGAAGAAATCCTGAAATCCATTCAGAATCTGTTCCAATCCGACTTCATCTATAAGGTCGCAATCAGCGGAGTGAAATTCGGCTGATGAGACACAGAAATAAGATGACAGGAGGTGAGGACCTGTGAGCGATATACTTTCGCAAAACGAAATTGACGCCCTTCTGAAGCAGTTATCGGAAGGGGATCTGGACATGAACCAGATCCAGGGCGAGGATGAAAAGCAGGTCAAGAATTACGACTTCAGCCGTCCTACCAAATTTTCCAAAGAGCATTTAAGGACGTTAGAAATCATATTTGAACATTACAGCCGTTTGATCTCCACGAACCTTCCGGTATATTTGCGCAAAAATGTGCAGGTAACGGTGGCAAGTTCGGAAACAGTTACATTCAGTGAATTCTCCAATGCACTGTCAAATCCGTCAGTACTTGGTATTGTTAATTTCGCGCCGCTTAACGGCAATATTATTATAGAGATCGCAACAAACCTGTGCTATGCCATGCTGGACCGTATGTTGGGAGGCAGTGGACAGCCTTTGGAAAAAAGCAGAGATTTCTCGGACATAGAGCTGACGATTTTACAGAAGCTTCTGGTTATGTTTACTCAGCTCCTGCGGGAACCCTGGAAAAATGTTCTTGAGATCTCACCGGTCTTAAGCCGGTTGGAGACGAATCCCCAGTTCGCACAGGTGATCGCACCCAGCGACATGATCGCCATCGTGACTTTGAATATGAAGATCGGGGATGTCGAAGGAATGATAAATATCTGTCTTCCTTTCTTTACGCTGGAAGATGTGATGGATAAACTGAACACCAAATACTGGTTCTCCACAATGCAGGAGAATCATGATGAACACTACGAGGATTACATTGAGTCCATGATCCGCAGAGTGGATGTTCCCATTAAGGCCGTGCTGGGTAAGAGCACGATCTCGGTGAATGATTTCCTAAATCTGCAGGTGGGCGACTGTATCAGACTGGATTCCAGAGTCGATGCCGACATGGATGTGTATGTGGGTAATATCAGGAAGTTCACGGCATTGCCCGGCACGGAGAGAGACTCGTATGCTGTTCAGATCACATCGGTGATCAGAGAGGAGGAGTAACGATGGATGGGATGTTATCTCAGGATGAGATAAATGCCCTGCTGCAAGGCATGGATCTGTCGGACACTGCGGATGGCAGTGACACGGCGGCGTCTGCACCGGAGAGCAGCACGGCTGACAATAATGATAATGGATATGTGACAGACACGAAACCGACAATCGGAGACGGAGAGGTACTGACTGATGTGGAGAAGGACGCCATCGGTGAAGTCGCCAATATCAGTATGGGTTCTTCTGCCACTACATTATATTCGCTGGTTAACCGCAAAGTAAATATTACCACACCGGTGGTTACACTGGCTACATGGAACACCTTGCTGGATAGTTACGAAAAGCCCTGTGTATTTATTCAGATCAAATATACCCAGGGACTGGACGGTAACAATATTCTGGTGCTGAAGGAACATGATGTCAAGGTGATCACTGATTTGATGATGGGCGGTGACGGCACCAATACAGACGGAGAACTGGGAGAACTGCATCTGAGTGCGATCTCTGAAGCCATGAATCAGATGATGGGATCTGCGGCAACTTCACTTTCCACACTGCTGCAGACAGTCATTGATATCAGCCCGCCTGAGTCGTCTCTTTTCGATCTGACGGAAGTAAAGGACGGCAAAGAAATCTCTCCGTTCCTTGGTGGCACTTTTGTAAAAATCGCGTTCCGGATGCAGATCGATGATCTAGTGGACAGTACTATTATGCAGCTGTACCCGATTGACTTTGCAAAAAAGTTAGTAGAGACATTTATCAATACCCAGATGAGCAGCCTGGATGGAACAGCGGAAGAGCAGTCCACACAGGTGAAGAACAGTGCATCCGAACAAAATATGCAGGGTAGTGCTGCTATGGCAGGCACAACAGATCATATGACTCAGCCTGGTATGGACAGCATGGGACAGCAGGGTTCCATGAATATGAACGGTATGAACCAGATGGGCATGAATCCTATGGGTAACATGGGAATGAACCAGATGGGCAGCACCCCCATGGGTATGAACGGTATGAGTCAAATGGGCGGCATGGACATGAGTCAGATGGGCATGAACCAGATGGGCATGAACCAAATGGGCAACATGAATGGCATGAATCCTATGGGCAACAGCCCCATGGGTATGAATGGCATGAACCAGATGGGTAACATGAATGGCATGGGCATGATGAATCAGATGGGAATGCCTGGACAGAATGTGAATGTACAGCCCGCACAGTTCCAGAGTTTTTCCAATGATCAGATGGGAATGACGGGGCAGGAGAACATTGGCCTGATCAAAGATGTACCATTGGAGGTAACCGTAGAACTCGGAAGGACGACAAAGTCCATATCCGATATTCTGGACTTCTCGCCGGGAACGATCATAGAACTCGACCGTATCGCCGGAGAACCGATTGATGTATTGGTGAATGGCAAGTTCGTAGCCAAGGGCGAAGTAGTTGTGATTGAAGAGAGCTTTGGTGTAAGAATTACGGAGATTATAAAATAAGCAGAGAATAGACCAAATAAACGGAGGAAAAATTAATGGCTAAAAATATTTTAATCTGTGATGATGCAGCATTCATGAGGATGATGATCAAGGACATCCTGACCAAAAACGGATATAATGTTGCCGGTGAAGCAGAGAACGGACTGAAGGCTGTGGAGAAGTTCAAGGAAGTAAATCCCGACCTGGTACTCATGGATATTACCATGCCGGAGATGGACGGCATCCAGGCACTGAAAGAGATCAAGAAGATCGACGGAGGTGCTAAGGTGATCATGTGTTCTGCAATGGGTCAGCAGGCGATGGTTATCGAGTCCATACAGGCAGGTGCCAAAGACTTCATCGTAAAACCTTTCCAGGCAGAACGTGTTATCGAAGCAGTGAAAAAGGTAGTGGGTTAATGATCATACTCACCGGAAAAGCAGACAGTTATGCCCAGTTTATTACAGTACTGCTGATCTTCGTGGCAGTACTGGCGGTAACCGCATGGGTGACAAAATGGATCGCAGGATACCAGAAAAAACAGGGAGTGGAAAGCAATATTGAAGTAAGAGAGACCGTCCGGATCGCCAACAATAAATACATTCAGCTGATCCGGGTCGGAGAGACTTATTTTGCTGTTGCGGTCTGCAAGGATACTGTGACGACTCTGGGAGAGATTCCCGCAGAACAACTAAAGGATATGTCAACATTGGAAAATACTTCCGGCTTCCGGGAGATATTGGAACGTGCGGCGAAGAAAGAGAATGAAGAGAAAGATCATTGATTTTGATTCCGACAGAAAATTAAAGATGACTATTTATATGGTATGCCTGCTGGTCACGGTGGGCATATTGTGTATTTGCACCCCGGTGAAGGTACATGCGACAGAACGTCATCTGACGGGGGATACCGAGGTATCTACCGTGATCAATCCGGCAGGAACGGCTACCACACCGGAAGAGGTGGGAAGTCTGAACACTGCGAACACGGTCAGCATTACTTACAATAACGGTAACGGACAGATCAACGGAGCACTGCGAATTCTTATCACCCTGACATTGATTGCACTGGCTCCTACGATCATCATCATGATGACCTCTTTTACGAGGATCATTATTGTATTGCATTTTACCAGATCTGCCCTGAACACGCAGACGGCACCACCGAACCAGATTCTGATCGGGCTGGCGCTGATCCTGACTTTTTTCATTATGGAACCTACCATTACCAGAATCAATGAAGAAGCGATACAGCCTTTTGAGGAAGGTACAATAGATCAGAGTGAAGCTTTGGAAAAAGGTATGGCACCTTTGCGGGAATTTATGTATCCCCAGACACAGGTGAAAGATGTAAAGCTGTTCATGGATATTGCAGGACTGGAGTGGGATGGAACACTGGATGACATTCCCAATTCCGTGTTGGTTCCCAGCTTTATGATCAGTGAGCTTCGGACTGCGTTCTGGATCGGATTTATGATCTATATTCCTTTTATCGTGATCGATATGGTAGTTGCATCCACGTTGATGAGCATGGGTATGATGATGCTGCCGCCTACGACGATCTCCATGCCCTTCAAGATACTGTTATTTGTTCTCGCTGACGGCTGGGCACTGATCATAGGACAGCTGGTGCAGACATTCTATTAACCGGGAGATGAGGTTTTGTTATGACGATTGATGCAGTATCGGAAATGACAAATAATGCGTTATATGTGATCATCAAGGTATCCATTCCTGTGCTTTTAGTGTCATTGATCGTTGGTCTGGTCATCAGTATTTTCCAGACAGTGACATCCATTCAGGAACAGACACTGACATTTGTACCCAAGATCATTGCCATATTTCTGACACTTGTCCTGTTGGGAAGCTGGATGATGAATACTATGGTGGAATACACCGTGCAGCTCTGGTCAAGTTTCAGCCAGTATGTACACAGGTGATGGGATGACTACATGATAGATTTTTCGTTTTCCATATACGATCTTGAATATTTTCTGCTGATTTTTGTCAGGGTATCCTGCTTTGTGTATATCGCGCCCTATTTCGGAATGAACGATACGCCTGCCAGGATCCGGATCGGTATCAGTGCATTTACGGCAATTCTGCTCTATGAGACACTGACACCGGTGGATGCGGTGGTGTTTGACACGGTGATGGAATATGCCGTGATTGTTATGAAAGAGGCAATCGCCGGTCTGCTGATCGGCTTTGGTGCCAATATCTGTATGGCAATTGTTAATTTTGCCGGTTCGATCGCGGATATGGAGACAGGACTTTCCATGGCAACACTGATGGATCCGGCGACCAGAGAGAGCACCAGCATTACCGGTGTACTGTATCAGTATTCTTTTATGCTGATGCTGATCGCTTCCGGAATGTACCGCTATCTGTTCGGGGCACTGGCAGACAGCTTTGTACTGATCCCGGTGAACGGCGTAGTGTTCCACGCAGACAGCCTGTTACAGTCCATGATCGAATTTATGAATGACTATATCATGATCGGCTTTCGCATTGTATTGCCGATTTTTTGTGCAACATTATTACTGAATGCAATCCTGGGCGTACTGGCGAAAGTATCGCCGCAGATGAATATGTTTGCAGTCGGCATTCAGTTAAAGGTGCTGACGGGACTGGCAGCAATGTTTCTGACAGCGGGAATGCTGCCGGGAGCAGCGGATTTCGTCTATCAGGAGATGAAGAAAATGGTGGTGTCCTTTATCGGAGGTATGATGTGAGCTTAGAATACAATCTGCAATTCTTTGCCGCAGAAGGACAGGGCGGAGAGAAAACAGAACCCGCTACCGAGAAAAAGCTGACAGATGCCAGAAAAGAAGGTCAGGTAGCAAAAAGCCGTGAGATTGCCAATGGACTGGGACTCCTGGCGGTGTTCCTGGTATTGAAACTATGGGTGGGACACATGGGCTACCAGTTCATGAATGTGTTTTCCACGATTTATGAAAAGATTCCGGAAGTCGTAACTTTCTGGCACGGAAATATGCCCCAGACGGATGCGAATATCGTATTTCGGGATATGATGCTGGAATCTGTGATTATTATGGCGCCGTTATTGCTGATAGGTTTTGCGGTAGCCTTTTTGAGCGACGTGGTGCAGGTGGGATGGAAGCCCACTGCTAAACCGATGCAGCCCAAATTCTCCAAGCTGAGTCCGGTCTCCGGATTCAAGCGGATTTTTTCCGTCAATTCCGTGGTGGAGCTGATCAAATCTTTGCTGAAGATTGGACTGATCATATACATATGCTATAATTACCTGAAGGATAAATGGCCGATACTGTACACTTTATATGACCTGGATCTGACCCAGGCGATCGCTCTGATCGGCGAGACGGTGACGGACTTGGGTATCCGGATCTCCTTAATCTACATGATCATTGCTGCGGCGGATTTTATCTACCAGAAGTACAAGTTCAGCAAGGACATGCGGATGACCAAACAGGAGATTAAAGAAGAATATAAACAGCAGGAAGGTGACCCACAGGTCAAAGGACGTATCCGGCAGAAGATGCGGGAAGTGTCTCAGCGGAGAATGATGCAGAATCTTCCCCAGGCGGATGTGGTCATCACCAACCCTACCCATTATGCGGTAGCTATAAAATACGATCCCGAGGTGGCGGAGGCTCCCATTGTAATCGCCAAAGGTGCGGACAATCTGGCAGCTAAGATCAAAGAGATTGCCAGGGATCATAAGATTGAAATAGTAGAGAACAAACCACTTGCGAGAATGCTGTATGCAAATGTGGATGTGGGACAGGCTGTGCCGCCGGAATTATATCAGGCGGTGGCGGAGGTTCTGGCATTTGTATATCATCTGCAGGGAAAAGTATAGAAAAATGTTAAAATTAGAAAACACACAGGCAGAAAGGAGGTAAGGCACAGATGAAAATGAAAAAAGCGGATGTGGGTGTAGCAATCTATATCATGGCGGCTATCATTATGTTTATTGTGCCGATTCCTTCCTGGCTTCTGGATATTCTGCTGGCTATCAATATTTCCATTGCGCTGACTGTATTATTTGCCACAATGTTCAGCAAGGAAGTACTGGATATGTCTTTTTTCCCGACAATGCTTCTGTTCACCACGATCTTCCGTATTGCGCTGAACACATCCTCTACCCGTCTGATCTTACGAGACGGTAATGCGGGTAATGTCGTGGAGACTTTCGGTGAGTTCGTAGGCGGCGGTGACCTGGTCATCGGTGTTATTATCTTCATTATTCTGATCCTGATCCAGTTCATGGTCATCAATAAAGGTTCTGAACGTGTATCTGAGGTAACGGCGAGATTTACCCTGGATGCCATGCCCGGTAAACAGATGGCAATCGATGCCGATCTGAATACCGGAGCTATTACGGATGCGGAAGCGAAGAGACGCAGAGAGAAGATTCAGGAGGAAGCAAGCTTTTTCGGTTCCATGGATGGTGCCGTGAAATACGTAAAAGGAGATGCGGTAGCGGGGCTTCTGATTACAACTATCAATATCGTGGGCGGTATCGTCATGGGAGTGACGAGACAGGGCATGGATATCACTTCTGCTCTGAATAAATATGCGATTCTCACCATCGGTGACGGTCTGGTGAGCCAGATCCCCTCACTGCTGATCTCTTTGTCCACCGGTATCCTGGTGACCAAAGGAAGTAAGGACGCAGATTTCGGAACCACACTGGTCAGTCAGCTGTTTGGTGTGCCGAAGGCACTGTATCTGGTAGGTGCCATGCTGACGATTCTGGGATTTGTGACACAGTTAAATACGATCCTGTTCGTGGGACTGGGACTGGTATTTATCATTGTGGCGAGAAATATCGAGGGAACCATCGAGACAGCCAAGATCGAGCAGGAGGTAGACAGCGAAGAGGCTGCGGCGGAGGAAATCCGGCAGCCGGAGAATGTCAACAGCCTGTTACAGGTGGATCCTATCGAGCTGGAATTTGGCTACGGTATCATTCCGTTAGCGGACGTAAATCAGGGTGGCGACCTGTTAGACCGTGTTGTTATGATACGAAGACAGATTGCCCTGGAACTGGGGACTGTGGTGCCGATTATCCGACTGCGTGATAATATTCAGCTGAATCCGAACCAGTATATTATCAAGATTAAGGGAATTCAGGTCAGCGAAGGCGAGATTCTGTTTGACCATTATATGGCGATGAACCCCGGATATGTGGAAGAGGAGATCACGGGTATTCCTACTTTTGAGCCCTCCTTTCATCTGCCGGCGATTTGGATTACAGAGGGACAGAGAGAACGTGCGGAGAGCCTGGGGTACACCGTAGTGGATCCGCCTTCCATTATTGCTACGCATCTGACGGAGATCATCCGCCAGCACATTGCGGAATTGCTTACCAGACAAGATGTTCAGAACCTGATCAACAATGTCAAGGAGAACAATCCTTCCCTGGTGGACGAACTGGTACCGAAGCTGCTTGGGCTCGGTGAGATTCAGAAAGTACTGCAGAATCTGTTAAAAGAGGGTATCTCCATACGAGATCTGCTGACGATTTTGGAGACATTGGCGGATTATGCACCGACGACGAGAGATACGGACATTCTTACAGAGTATGTCAGACAGAGTCTGAAGAGAGCTATTTCCACGAAATATTTTCCTTCCCATGAGACTACCAGCGTACTGACACTGGATCCGAAGATCGAGCAGGAAGTGATGGGTAGCGTGAAACAGACCGAGACGGGAGCTTTCTTAAATCTGGATCCTGCCAGAAGCAAGGCCATTCTGAATGCGGTGGGCGAGGAAATCAAAAAGCTGGAGAACATGGGAAAGACTCCCATTATTATGACATCTCCCATTGTAAGAATGTATTTTAAACGACTGACGGAAGATTACTATCCGGATCTGGTCGTAGTATCCTACAATGAAGTGGAGTCCAATGTGGAATTACAGTCTGTGGGAATGGTCACAGCCTGAAAACAGGCACAGTGAACCGCCGCAGGAGCGAGGAAGAGTATGATAATCAAAAAATTTACGGGGAAGACAGAAGCGGAAGCCACAGAGGCTGCGAAAAAGGAACTTGGAAGTAACCTTGTAATCATGAATGTGCGTGAGGTGAAAAAGAAAGGGCTGTTTGCTTTTCTGTCACCGAAGCAGATAGAGGTTACCGCGGCGCTGGAGGAAGAAGCACCGACGAGACCGCAGTATGGCAGCATACTCCGGACAGCAGCGGATAAAGAGATCCGGAAGGAGCAACAGAACCTGTCAGCAAAAAACAGCACAGAGAACATCGAAAAAAAGCTGGACAGCTTACAGACGCTGCTGGAGAGCCAGTTAAATAACAGACAACCCGAAAAGGATGAATCCGCAAAGGCGCAGGATGTGCCGGATGACGAAGGAAAAGAGGAAAAGACCTCCGATATGGCTGCTGCGGAGAAAAAAGAAGAGGAAAATCCCGAACAGGATAAATTCATCCGACTTCTGTATAATAAGATGCTGGACAATGAAATGGATGAAAAATATGTCAACAGCATTTTGGAAGATGCTTCGAAGACAAAGAAAGCAGATCTGCCATTTGATTATCTGTTGGCGAATATCTATCAGAAGATGGTACTCAAATTCGGAAAATCCGAAGGAATCACTCCTTCAGAAGAGGGTCCCAGAATCGTACTGTTCATCGGACCTACGGGAGTGGGCAAGACGACTACCATAGCGAAACTTGCCGGCAGATATTGTGTGGAAGAGAAAAAGAAAGTGGCACTTTTGACGGCAGATACTTACCGTATTGCAGCAACGGAACAGCTCAGAACCTATGCAAATATTTTAGAGACTCCGTTTCGGGTCATCTATACCCCGGAGGAGCTGCAGGCAGCGGTGGATGATTATTGGGACTGTGATTATATTTTTATAGATACAGCGGGGAGATCACATCAGAATACGGATCAACTGGAGAAAATGAAGGAAATGGTGGCAGCACTGAAGAGACCGGGAAGTTATCAGGTATTTTTGGTTTTAAGTGCAACTACCAAATACAGGGATCTCCAGAAGATCGCGGATTGTTACGGTAAGATCGCAGACTTTGAGCTGATTTTTACCAAGTTGGATGAAACAGAGGCAGTGGGGAATCTGCTGAATATGAAGCTTTATACCGATGCGCCGATCGCTTATGTGACCTGCGGACAGAATGTCCCGGATGACATGGAAGCATTCAATCCACAGAAGACAGTGAAGCAGATTCTTGGCGGAAAGAAATAAGCTTTTACAGAAAGGCGCGGGAAAATGGATCAGGCGGAACAGTTAAGGATCATTAAAGCAAATAAGCAGATACGACCTACTGCAAGAGTCATTACCGTCACCTCCGGCAAGGGTGGTGTAGGGAAATCCAATATGTCCATCAATCTGGCAATTCAATTCCGTAAAATGGGGAAGCGTGTGATCATTCTGGATGCGGATTTTGGACTGGCGAACATTGAGATCATGTTCGGAGCGGTACCGAAGCACAATCTGTGTGATCTGGTCTATGAGGGCAAGAACATCAGTGATATTATTACCTGGGGGCCTATGGAGGTGGGCTTTATCTCCGGTGGCTCGGGAATCGCCGGCATGTCGAACCTGGGGCGGGATGCCCTGACCTGCATCATACAGAATCTGGCGGAGCTGGATGCTGTGACAGATGTGATCATCGTGGATACCGGTGCGGGAATCTCGGACAGTGTGCTGGAATTTTTAGTGGCCAGTGGGGAAGTACTTCTGGTGACCACACCGGAACCGACTTCTATCACAGACTCTTATTCGTTACTGAAGGCTCTGTACAGACATCCGAGGTTCGAGGAAGATTACACCAAGGTCAAAATGGTAGCCAACCGGGTGGATAATGTGAAGGAAGGACAGATATTGTTCGATAAACTGAATGCGGTAGTCACCAGATACCTGAAGACTCCTATGGAATACCTGGGATGTGTGCCGCAGGATCCGCAGGTCGTGCAGGCGGTGATGCAGCAGGTACCGGTATCCATACAGAATCCCGGGGCAAAATCCAGTCAGGCATATGAGCGGATCGCGCGAAGACTGTGCGACAAGACACAGGAGGAACAGCCCAGACGCGGAATGGCAGCTTTTTTCTCACACATTATAGGAACCAGAAATAGAGCTGCGAAACAATCCAGATAAGTGAGGTACAAAAATATGTTGTCCAGATTTGTGGAAGAAGGATCCAAAGTAGAACTCCGGGCGCTGGAACGCGAGCTGGGTGAAAAAGGTGCGGAAAATACGACAAAGACATATCAGAGCCGTGTACTGCAGATCCTCTCGGAGGACACCCTGGAGATCTCCATGCCAATGGAACAGACCAAACTGATCCTTCTGCCGGTGGAGAGCGAATATGATATGGTATTTTTTGAGGAGAACAGCCTGTATCAGTGTTTTGCCAGAATAGTGGACCGCTATAAGAGCAACAATGTCTACGTGCTGGTAATGGAGCTGACCAGCAATCTCAGAAAATATCAGCGAAGAGAATATTACCGTTTCAGCTGTGCTCTGGACATGTGTGCCAGAAATCTGGAGGAGGAAGAGATCAAGGCACTGGAGAAGAATTCTCCCTATGAATTACAGCCGGGACTTCCTTTAAAGCATAGCGTTATCGTAGATATCAGCGGCGGAGGGTTACGGTTCATGTCAACGCAGAGATATGAACCGGGCAGCCTGATCCTGTGCAGTTACCATTTGCTTACAAAGGATGGGGAGCGAAAAAAATACGATGTGGTAGGCAAGGTGCTGGCAGTACGGGAACTGGAGAACAGAAGGGGAACCTTTGAACACAGAGTCCAGTACTACAATCTGGATGTGAATACCCGGGAAGAGATCATACGTTTTATATTCGAAGAAGAGCGTAAGAGCCGTAAAAAGGAGAGAATGAATTAATGTCAAAAAAAATACTGCTTGTAGATGACTCTGCACTTATGAGAAGAGTGCTGTGTGATATAATAGATTCAGACATAAGATTCCAGGTGGTTGACAGAGCAAAAGACGGATTGGAAGCCTTTGATCTGTTGAGCAGAAACAGCTACGATGCAGTAGTTCTGGATGTAAATATGCCGCGAATGAACGGATTGCAGTTGTTACAGGAACTGCGGAAATACAAGATTCCGGCACGGGTGATGATGGCGAGTACCGACACTAAGGAAGGAGCCAGAACCACTCTGGATGCTCTGGAACTGGGAGCACTGGATTTTGTACATAAGCCGGACAGTGCAGTGGACTGTCGGGGTGAGAATTTCCGAAGAGAGTTCCTGAGAACACTGAATGTGGTAGCGAACAGTAAACTGCCGGTATTTGCTGCGGAGGAGAAACTTTCCGAAGAGAAGGGCACTGTAAAAGAGATGATGAAGATCATCAATCATCATCCGGTCAGTGTGTCCGGCAGCAAGATCGTAGCGATCGCAAGCTCCACGGGAGGTCCAAAATCGCTTCAGTCCGTGATCCCTCTTCTACCTGCCAATTTAGATGCACCGGTGTTAGTCGTACAGCACATGCCGGTGGGATTTACAGCATCCCTGGCAGAGAGACTGGACAATTTAAGTCAGCTTCATGTAAAGGAAGCAGCAGAGGGAGAAGAACTGAAAAAGGGATGGGTCTATATCGCTATGGGCGGTAAACACCTGAATGTCGTCACTTCTCCGGCAGGACGACATACCCTGCATTTGTCGGAGGAACCTTACAGAGAGGGTGTCAGACCCTGTGCCAATTATATGTATGAATCATTGCAAAACAGCCGTTTTGATACGGTAGTATGTGCCGTAATGACGGGCATGGGAGCAGACGGAACGGAAGGAATCAGCAAATTAAAATCTTCCGGGAAGACATATGTGATCGCTCAGGATCAGGATACCAGTGTAGTATTTGGAATGCCTAAAAGTATAATCCAGGCAGGGCTTGCCGATCAGGTAGTACCCTTAGACCAGATAGCCCAGGAGATCATACTTCATGTAGGAGTAAGCAAGTAAGCAATATATGCCGCTTTCGGCGATGCCGTGGCAGGCAGAATGGAGGAAGAGATGGACGTAAGCCAATATCTTGAAATTTTTCTGGACGAAACAAATGAACATCTGCAGAACCTGAACACACAGATTCTGGAACTGGAGTCAGACCCTGAGAACATGGACAATATCAATGAGATATTCCGTGCGGCACATTCCCTGAAAGGAATGGCGGGAACTATGGGTTACAAGCGCATGCAGAATCTGACTCATGATATGGAAAATGTGTTCTCGGAAGTACGTAACGGCAACATTAAAGTAAAGCCGGAGATGATCGATGTATTGTTCCAGTGCCTGGATGCTTTGGAGGAATACAAGAATAATATTCAGGAGACCTCTGATGAGGGAACCAATGACAACGAGAACCTCATCAAAGCACTGAACGATATCTTAAACGACGGCAAGACCGAAGCACCCGCAGCAAAGGAAGAGGCACCCGCATCTGCAGCTTCCACAGCGGAAGGCGGCACAGAAGGTACTGAAAAATGGAATGACATTGCTTTTGATGACAGCCAGATCCGTGTGATCAGAGAAGCTATGAAGCAGAGCAAAAATGTATACGGAATCAATGTGGTGGTACAGGAGACCTGCATACTGAAGGCAGCAAGAGCTTTTCTGGTATTCAAGGCAGTGGAAGAAAAAGGGGAGATCATCGTATCCATGCCCAGCGCACAGGATGTGGAAGATGAGAAATTCGATAAGGATTTCACTCTGATCGTATTATCCGATTATTCTCTGGATGAAATCATCAAGGCAGCCGAGAGTGTATCCGAGATTGCACAGGTAACCGGTGGTGTTCTGGAGCTGGAGAAGACGAAGAATTATCATTCCGAAGAAGAGACAGCCGAACCCGTAGAGGAGAAAAAGGAAGTCGTAGCGGAAGTTAAGGCAGAGCCTAAGAGGGAAGAGAAAAAAACCGCGGCTGCAGCCAAGGCTCCGGAGAAGAAGCCTGCAAATAAGCCGGTAGTGAACCGTACCGTACGTGTGGATATTGAAAAACTGGATTCCCTGATGAATCTGGTAAGTGAACTGATCATTGCAAAGAACTCTCTGGTAGCGGCATCCAGCAACGACCAGGGTAACAATACTGCTTTCAATGAGCAGATTGAATATCTGGAGAATGTTACCACGAATCTCCACGAATCCGTGATGAAGGTACGAATGGTACCTATCGAGAGCGTTGTTGTGAAGTTCCCCAGAATGATCCGCGATCTGTCCAAGAAGCTGGATAAGAAGATGGAACTGTATATGACCGGTGAAGAGACTGAACTGGATCGTACCGTGGTGGATGAGATCGGAGATCCCCTGATGCATCTGCTCCGTAACTCCGCCGATCATGGTCTGGAGTCCGCAGAAGTGCGTGCACAGCGTGGAAAGCCCGAGCAGGGATCTATTTTCCTGGATGCATATCAGGATGGCAATAACGTAGTCATCGAAGTAAGAGATGATGGTAACGGTATTGACGTGGAAGCTGTTAAGAATAAAGCAATTGAGCGCAATCTGGTAACCGCAGAGCAGGCAGCCAACATGCCGGAGAAGGATATTATCAATCTGCTGTTCTTGCCAGGCTTCTCTACTTCCGAGAAGGTAACCGATGTGTCCGGAAGAGGTGTGGGACTGGATGTCGTGAAGTCCAAGATCGAATCCTTAAGCGGTGAAGTGGAAGTGAAATCCAAGTGGGGCGAGGGAAGTACCTGGACGATCCGTCTGCCGTTAACCCTTG
This sequence comes from uncultured Lachnospiraceae bacterium, assembly GCA_945929965.1. Taxonomy (GTDB): domain Bacteria; phylum Bacillota; class Clostridia; order Lachnospirales; family Lachnospiraceae; genus Acetatifactor. The sequence goes on along the minus strand of CAMEOT010000016.1, from coordinate 9,400 downwards.
CGATCATACAGGCTCTGATGGTAGTCGTAGGCGGAGAAAAGTATGCAATCTCTCTGGGATCTATCCAGACGATTGAAGATATCTCCCCGAAGGACATCAAGTTGGTAGAGAATAAAGAGGTCATCGAGTTAAGAGGAACTGTAATCCCTCTGATCCGTCTGATAGAAGTGCTGGATGTCGAGAGTACCAGATCCCCGGAGGACAACCTGATCGTTGTTATCGTCAAGAAGGGCGACAAGATGGCAGGTCTTGTCATCGACGAACTGATCGGACAGCAGGAGATCGTTATCAAGTCTCTTGGAAAATACATCAAGCAGTGCAAATTCATCAGTGGCGCAACGATCCTCGGAGACGGTGAGGTAGCACTGATCCTGGATGCCAATGCATTACTGTAAGGAGGGAGATGACAGTTATGGAAGAACTTAGCATGAGAGAAACATTAAAAGCCGGAGACGAGCGTAAGGTTGAGGAGGAATTTTTCCAGTATATTGTGATCCGTCTCGGAGACGAACAGTACGGCATTGATATCCGCTATATCGATAATATTGTAAGAATGCAGCATATCACCAGAGTTCCCAAAGTGCCTGCATATCTGAAGGGCGTGATCAATCTCCGCGGAGAAGTATTGCCCGTTATGAGCCTTCGACTGAAAATGGGACTGGAGGCAGATGAAATGACCCGTGCTACCAGAATCATTATTTTGAAGCAGGAACAGCAGGGAAGCGTAGGAATTATTGTTGACGAAGTGAAGGAGGTTGTTACTCTCGGCACCAGTCAGATTGAAAAAATGTCTCAGAATACCGGCGAAATCAGGAAAAGCTTCATCACGGGTGTCGGTAAACACAATGGGGAGCTGATCTCTTTACTGGATCTGAATTCCATTACACTGGAGGAAAATGCATAAAGGAGATGGATCCATGGGAGACCTGAGTTTAGAAAAAGTTTCGGAAACATATCTGGATGTTTTAAAGGAAATCGGCAACATTGGAGCGGGCAACGCTATGACAGCACTCTCCCAGATGCTTAACTGCAAGGTGGACATGAAAGTACCGCAGGTAAAGCTTTTGGATTTTAACGAAGTAGGAGCCCTGATGGGCGGAGAAGAGCAGGTTATGGTCGGAGTCTTCTTAGGAGTGGAAGGTGACATTACCGGCAGCATGATGTTTTTGGTAGAACAGAACAGTGCAAAACATCTTCTCCATAAGATCCTGGGGGATATGGTACAGCAGGATGGATTTTCGGAGATTGAATTTTCTGCCATGAAGGAGATCGGCAACATTATTACAGGTGCCTATCTGAATTCCCTGTCTATGCTGACGAATCTGACGATCATCCCAACTCCTCCCTCTCTGACTCTGGATATGGCAGGAGCAATCTTAAGTGTGCCCGCCATTGAATTCGGAACATTGGGAGATAAGATTTTACTCATTCAGTCACAGTTCTATGATGAGGTAGAAATCGACGGTTATTTCATTCTGGTTCCTGATATTGAATCCTATCCCAAGATCCTGTCATCTTTGGGAATATCGGTGGAATAAGGAAGGTAGAAGCAGAAGAAGGGGAGCAGAATGAGCGAGATAATTAAAGTAGGAATGGCGGATCTTAAGACCTGCGTAAGTCCTGACGGAGTGACGACTTTGGGACTGGGATCCTGCGTGGGAATAGCAATCCGCGATCCGGTGACGAAAATAGGCGGTCTGGCACATATTATGCTGCCGGACAGCACTACGATCCGCAACAGTAACCAGAATATCGCAAAATTTGCAGATACAGGAATCGACGAACTGGTCAGGCAGATGGAAAAGCTCGGTGCGAGGAAAGCAAGAATGGTTGCCAAGATCGCCGGCGGCGCCACCATGTTCACATTCCAGGGACGTAACGATATGATGCAGGTGGGGGAACGCAACGTAGAAGCGGTCAAGAAAAAGCTGAAAGAGATCAGTATCCCCATTCTTGCGGAAGATACAGGTAAAAACTACGGAAGAACCGTAACCTTCTATCCTGAGACCGGAGAATTTCATATCCGTGCTGTGGGAAGAGATGAATCGGTGATCTGACAGGGTTTAGATGGGAAGAAGATTATGAACAGAAAGAAAATGCCATTGCTTCTGATGCTGATCGCGGGTGCATGCACCTGTATCATTACATTGGTAAGATCATACTCGGTGTTGTCAAGCCTGGTGGTGCTTTTTGCGGTGATGCTTTTATTCTATTGCCTGGGAAGTGCGATTCGTCTGTTGTTGGACCGATTTGACAGACAGAACGAGGAGAAGGAAAAGCAGGAGCAGGAAGCGAAGGCGGAAGAAGCAGCTGCGACGGAAGAAGACGCAGGGCAGAAGGGTGTAAGCGAATCGAATGGATGAAACCGGTAAGAAAAGGTTATTAGAAGAATATGCTGCTAATAAGCGACCGGAGACCAGGGAACAGCTGATACTGGAATATGCTCCGCTCGTGAAAGTGGTAGCCGGAAGACTGAGTATGTACCTGGGATACAACGTAGATTATGAAGATCTGGTAAGTTATGGTATCTTTGGACTGATCGATGCTATCGACAAGTTCGATTGTATGAAGGAAGTAAAGTTCGAGACCTATGCCAGTCTGCGCATCCGGGGCGCGATTCTTGACCAGATCCGAAAAATGGACTGGATTCCCCGGACGATCAGACAGCGGCAGAAAAAAATCGATGCTGTCATCAAGGAAGTGGAGCAGACTACCGGACGCACTGCAACAGACGAAGATATAGCACAGGGATTGGGAATATCCTCCGAGGAATACCTGGACTGGCAGTCCCAGATGAAAGTCACAGGGTTAGTATCCTTAAATGAATACATGGAACAGGGCAGTGATGTCTCACAGGATTACAGCAGACATACGACGGCACGATTTGACAGTCCGGAAGAGAGCATAGAAAAAGAAGAACTGACCAAAGTACTCGGAGAAGCATTGGAGCTTTTGACAGAAAAAGAGAAAAAAGTAGTTACTTTATATTATTATGAGGATCTTACGCTGAAAGAGATCAGTAATATTCTGGAAGTATCGGAATCGAGGGTATCACAGCTGCATACCCGTGCTTTACAGAAGATGAAGACCAAAATGGGGAACTACATGGGACTTTTATAGAACCTTATTGATCTGCACAGAATGCAGGAAGGAAAGGCAGAGGAAAGGCATATGCAGAACGGATATTTTCAGATAGTAAAAGCCCCTGGAGGCTATGGACTGCGGCTCGTACAGCCAAAGGACGGGGGCAGTGGCATAAACCTCCAGGAGGTTCTCTTATACCTTGACAGAGAATCGCTGCATTACGATCCCATGATGATCAAAAAAGCAATTTTGGACGGTGAAGACACCGTTTGCTTTTTAGAGAGAAAAGATTGCCCGGAGCTGGAGGAGACATACAGTATCGAAGTTGCTGAGGACAACATGCAGGTCACCTTACGCTTTTATCCTGCATCACAGACCGGGAAAAGAGTGACTATGGACAGTGTGATCAAAGATCTGAGGTTCCGGAACATAGTCTATGGAATCCAGATGAGTGTTCTGCAGGATCACTTTATGTCTGATGGAATCTATTGCACAGATCTGGTGGTGGCAAAAGGAAAAGAACCAAGACACGGAACGGATGCATCTATTAAGTATTATTTCAACACCGATGTTCATGCCAGACCTACCTTAAAAGATGACGGAACGGTGGACTATTTCCACCTGAATATGATCAACCCTTGCAAGAAGGGGCAGCTTTTGGCGGAAATCATCCCGGAGGATGATGGTGAGTACGGGACTACGGTACAGGGCACTAAGATAAAGCCGAGACAGGTGAAAAAGGCGCATCTGGAATTTGGCCATAACATCGAGATCTCTGAAGACCGAAGGAAGATCACTTCCATGGTAGACGGACACGTATCCCTGGTAGAAGGCAAGGTTTTTGTATCCGATGTCTATGAAGTAGAAAATGTGGACCTGTCCACCGGCAATATTGATTTTGAAGGAAGTGTACAGGTCAGGGGCAATGTGTCATCCAATTTTGTCATCCGGGCGGGTGGCAACGTGATCATCAGCGGTGTCGTGGAAGGCGCGCATATCGAGGCCGGCGGCAACATTATCATTGCAAGAGGCATGAACGGCATGTCCAAGGGAATATTGAAAGCCGGCGGCAATATTGTGGCGAAGTTTTTGGAGAATTCCACAGCAACAGCCGGAGGATATGTCAGTACCGAATCCATCCTGCACAGCAATGTGACGGCATCTACGGAGATTCAGGTAACCGGTAAGAGAGGATTCATCACCGGCGGACATGTACGTGCCGGACAGAAGATCGAAGTGAAGACCTTAGGAGCGACTCTGGGTGCACCTACGGTGGTGGAAGTAGGTGTGGATCCCGAGAAAAAGGCAGAATATATGAGACTTCAGAAGGAAGTCTCCGAGATTGTTAAAACCATCCGGGGCATTCAGCCGATTCTGACCAGCTTTGCGGAAAAAAAGAGCAAAGGGGTCCGTTTTACACCGGATCAGATCAATTATATCCGGAACTCTGCAGCTATATTGGAGACACAGAAAAAGAGTCTGGAAGAGAAGAACTGCCGAATGCAGGAGCTGCAGCTGGAATTCAATCCCCAGGACAGAGCAATGGTATTGGTAAAAGGAGAGGTATATCCCGGCACTACGATCATTATCGGAGACTCTTCCATGCAGGTGAAGAGCACTTATCATTACTGTCGTTTTGAACGTATTGACGGTGATGTAAAGTCCACTCCCCTGTAAGAGTTCACAGAAAAGAGGCATAGATATGGCATTTGGCTCTTTAGAGATTGCTTCGATCCCCCGGACACAGGATTATACTGTGATGAAGCAGAATGAAGACAACAAGGGGGCATTCCAACAGATGACTTTGGGACAGCAGACGCAGAAGCACACAGAGCAGCTCACCAAAGAGGTGCACAGCAGTGACAATGCGGACTGGTACACCGGACAATACGACGCCAAAGAAAAGGGAAATAACGAGTATGCGGGCAACGGCGGCAAACGCCGCAAAAAGCAGCCGGAAGATGGTGTTGTGGTGAAAAAAGAGCATCAGGGATTTGATATTAAGATCTGACAATGCAAAGGAAAAACAAGTAACATGGGTATTTTGGAGATCGTCCTGCTGATTGCGGGAGTCATAATATTTACAGGAAGTTTCTTTTTGCCGCTTGGCGGGGAAAAAAACACAGGAATCGATCAAAAAGCAGCAAAAGAAGAGATCCACGGTCTGGTGGAAGAGGAAATGAATAACGTCCGCAGTAAAATGCAGGACAAAATGGAAGAGACCTCTGAGGACACGATAGAGAAAGCAGAACGCGCTCTGGAACGTCTGACCAATGAGAAGATCATGGCAGTTAATGAATATTCCGACACGGTATTACAGGAGATTCATAAAAATCATGAAGAAGCAATGTTCTTATATGATATGCTGAACAGCAAGCATGCAAATATCAAGGACACCGTATCCAAAATGGATAAAGCGGTCAAAGCGGTGGAAAATAAAACGCTGGAGAATAAAACGGCGGAAAATAAAGCAGCCGCAGATAAGACCGCCGCAGATAAGACCGCCGGGACGGTGGCGGAGGAGAAAACAGCGGATGCTTCCCAGACAGAATCTCTTATACAGCCGGAGAATTCTCCAGAGATCGGATTTATGGGAGAGACGGTGCAGGAGGGACAGAACAATAACGAGAAGATCCTTGAAATGCACAAACAGGGCAAATCCACAGTGGCAATTGCCAAAGAACTGGGACTGGGTGTCGGAGAGGTAAAGCTTGTGATCGACCTGTACAAGGCTTGATAAGAATCGTGCGAAGCAAGGATAAGGACGGAGAAATACAATAATGAAGTTAAAATATTATCTGCGCGGTCTCGGGATCGGAATGGCTGTAACGGCACTGATTTTAGGGATCAGTTTTTCCGGCAGACAAGGACAAGAGGCGCAGACACTGACAGATGAGCAGATCAGAGAGAGGGCTTCGGAGCTGGGGATGATGGACAGCAGCAAACTGACCCTGGCGGCACTACAAAACAGTGCACAGCCGCAGCCAACGATGGAGCCGGAAGTGACAGAAGAGCCAAAGTTAACTGCGGATCCGGAGACCACGACAGAGCCTGAGGCAACCGCAGAGCCTGAAACAACGACAGAGCTTGAGGCAACCGCAGAGCCTGAAACAACCGCAGAGCCTAAGGCAACCGCAGAGCCTGAAACAACCGCAGAGCTTGAAACAACCGCAGAGCTTGAAATGACAACAGAGCCTGAGGCAACGGAAGAGCCAGAATTAATCACAGCACCGGAACAGTCACAGACAACCATTACTATTAAGAAAGGCTCTGATTCCGGAAGTGTCAGCAGGATGTTCTATGAGGCAGGTCTGGTGGAGAATGCGAAAGCATTTGACAATTATTTATGTAATAACGGATACAGTCGCAGCATCAATCCCGGCATCTATGAAATAGCTCCCGGGACTTCGGAAGAAGAAATTGCCAAAATAATCACAGGAAAACATTAAAAACCCCTTGTCACAGGGGTTTTCCTATGTTATAATCGCACTGTTGTGACAAAAAACACGCCTTTCGATTTGACGAGGGTGCTTACTGTTTTTACAGAAGTCTTTGTCAGAGCTAACCGGGTTCTTAACGCGTCCCGGCAGAAAAGAAAAGCGGAAGATTTTAACCAAACGGAGGTAAAGACATGAGCGTTATTTCTATGAAACAGTTACTTGAAGCAGGTGTTCATTTTGGACATCAGACCAGAAGATGGAACCCTAAGATGGCTCCTTACATCTTCACCGAGAGAAACGGTATCCACATCATCGATCTGCAGAAGTCTGTAGTTAAGGTTGATGAGGCTTACAAGGCAGTATCTGAGATCGCTGCACAGGGCGGTACTATTCTGTTCGTTGGTACCAAGAAGCAGGCACAGGACGCTGTAAAGGTTGAGGCTGAGCGTTGCGGTATGTACTATGTAAACGAGAGATGGTTAGGTGGTATGCTGACCAACTTCAGAACCATCCAGTCCCGTATCGCAAGACTGCATGCAATCGAGACCATGTCTCAGGACGGTACTTTCGATGTACTGCCTAAGAAGGAAGTTATTCAGTTAAAGAAAGAATGGGAGAAGCTGGAGAAGAACCTGGGCGGTATCAAGAACATGACCAGAGTTCCCGATGCTATCTTTGTTGTAGATCCTAAGAAGGAAAGAATTTGTGTACAGGAGGCTCATGCACTGGGCATCACCCTGATCGGTATCGGCGATACCAACTGTGATCCCGAAGAGCTGGATTACATCATCCCCGGTAACGATGATGCAATCAGAGCCGTTAAGCTGATCGTTTCCAAGATGGCTGACGCTGTCATCGAAGCTAAGCAGGGCGAGGCTGTATACAGCGATGCTGATGTAGCTACCGAAGCAGAGGATATCGAAGAGGTTGCAGCTGACGCTGAATAATCCGATTCCATAAGAGAAGCATAGGAACCCAGATTGCGATGCCTGTCATTACGGTCTGGGTTCTTGAGGATAATATATTAATTAAGAAGAGAGGATAAAAAAATGGCAATTACCGCATCTATGGTAAAAGAGCTCCGTGAAATGACCGGCGCTGGTATGATGGATTGTAAGAAGGCTCTGAACGAGACAAATGGAGATATGGACGCAGCTGTTGAGTTCCTGAGAAAGAACGGACAGGCTAAAGCTGAGAAGAAGGCAAGCCGTATCGCAGCAGAAGGTGTTGCACGTGCAGCAATCTCCGCAGACGGCAAGACCGCCTGCGTTATCGAAGTTAACTCCGAAACCGACTTCGTTGCTAAGAACGAGACCTTTACTTCTTTCGTAGAGGCTGTTAATGCAGCAGCTCTGGCATCCGATTTACAGGGTGGCAAGGATGGTGAGGACATCGAAGCACTGTTAGCAACTTCTTTTGAAGGCGCAACCGTTAAGGATGCTCTGGTAGAGAAGACTGCTACCATCGGTGAGAAGCTGTCCATCCGTCGTTTCGAGAAAGTATCCGGAGATGTAGCAGTATCTTACATCCATGGTGGCGGACGTATCGGTGTTATCGTTGCAGCGAACGGTGCATCTGATGACGCAGCAAGAGAAGCACTGACCAATATCGCTATGCAGGTAGCAGCTATGAATCCTACCTACATCAGCAGAAATGATATTTCCGCAGAAGAGCTGGCTAAGTTACAGGAGATCACTGTTGACGCAGCTCTGAACGATCCTGCATCTCTGCCTAAGCCTATCCTGAACAAGCTGATCGATAAGGCTATGAACAGTTCCGCATGGAGCGATGAGGATAAGGCTATCTACGAAGAGAAGAAGAGCAACATGAACTACCTGTTCAACTTCCTCTCCAAGGAAGCAGCTGCTGCTCTGGCTGAGCTGGCTATGGCTGACAAGGACGCTATCGTATCTGATAAGATCTTCAAGGGCCTGGCAGACGGCCGTGTATCCAAGCAGCTGAAGGAGATCTGCCTGTTAGATCAGACCTATGTTAAGGCTGAGGACGGCAAGCAGACCGTAGCTAAGTATTTAGAGAGCGTTAATAAGGCTTTGACCATCGCTAAGGTTGTTCGTTTCGAAGTTGGCGAAGGCATGGAGAAGAAGAACGAGGACTTCGCAGCAGAAGTTGCCGCTCAAATCAACGGTTAATTATAACGGATTATTAGAAAAGGCATACATGAGTATGCCTTTTTTATTTTGATATATCGTTTTATATCGCCTGGGAAGACAGCAAAGTCATCCAGGCGACATTCAACTAACTTGAGAGTTAGTGAAGAAGCCACGAACGCCCACGGCGAACGGAACATCACGCCTTGATGTCGCGTCTCCAGGTGTGAATTTTCTAATGAAAAGTGATACAGTGGTTCTCATCATGACGGGGTCGCCTACACGCGCCATCCATGGCGCGGATCGGCTGACGCGGACATCGTGTCCGCTTTCCCCCTGTCTTTCAACACTTTTCAAGAAAATATCAACACCCTCCGACAGACATCGCGGCATGACATTCCGTCCACCGTGGGCGTTCTGTTTTTGGTCTCTGCAGAAAAACTGAGTTGTGAGATACTAAATTTGCTGCAAATAACGCATGAAAAGCTGAATATGGGTCTATAAGGAAAAAAACTGGCTCTGAGATACTCATTTTGAAGAAATTGAGTATCCGGAAGGAAAATTTTTCACTATAGACCCATGAAGCTTTTCAAGAAATCAGTAGCCCCGGCTGGGTATAAGAATAAGCAGACCGTAAGCAGACGTCGGTACTTAGCGAGGGTACTTTCCTCGCTTATGTACCGTTACGCTCTGCGACAGAGCGCGAGCGTGTCGCGTTTCTTATACCCTGCCAAGGGCTACGGGATTATTTAATTAACTTTCAATTTA